>CAYZZW010000001.1:0-161439 GCA_964482955.1 uncultured Treponemataceae bacterium
TCATGACGCGCTGGCGCATGCCGCCCGAGAACTGGTGCGGGTACTGGTCGATGCGGCGCTCCGGCGCGGGAATGCCGGCGAGCTTGAGCATCTCGATGGCCTTCGCGCGCGCCGCCTTCTTGTCCAGCTTCTGGTGCAGCATGATCGTCTCGACCATCTGCGTGGAGATGCGGAGGAAGGGGTTCAGGCTCGTCATCGGGTCCTGGAAGATCATCGAGATGCGGTTGCCGCGGATCTCGCGGAGCTGCTCGATGTTCATCTTCACGAGATCCTTGCCGTCGAAGATCACCTGGCCGCCGACGATCTTTCCCGGCGGGTTCGGGATCATGTTGATGATCGAGAGGTTGGTCACCGACTTGCCCGAGCCGGACTCGCCGACGATGCCGAGCACTTCGCCCTTGCGGACCGCGAAGTTGACGCCGTCGACGGCCTTCACGATGCCCTCGTCGACGTGGAAATGGGTTCTGAGGTCCTTGACCTCGAGGATGACTTCGTCCGTCATGCTATCTATTCTCCTTCGAGGCCCAGGAGCCTATCGGGCTTGTGGATTTTTGACGCCTTTGGCGTCGAAAATCCCGATTCAGCAGGCTCCTTTCGGAGTTTGCTGGGTTGAAAAATCGCGATCCCGCGATTTTTCCCGTTTTGTAAGGCCAAGTCCGACAAACTCCTAGGTGCGGTTCTTGCTCTGCGGATCGAGAGCGTCGCGCAGACCGTCGCCGAGGAAGTTCATGCTGAACAGGAACAGCGTCATGGTGAGGCCGGGCCCGAGCAGCTGCCAGGGGAACGGCTCGATGCCGCGGATGCCGAAGCTCACGAGCGTGCCCCACGAGGCATTGGGCGCCGAGACGCCGAGGCCGAGGAACGAGAGGAAGCTCTCGCTCATGATGAAGCTGGGCATCATCAGCGTCGAGTAGACGATGATCACGCCGAGCGTGTTCGGGAGGAGGTGCCTGAAGATGATGCGCGGGGTGCTGGCGCCCATCGAGCGCGCGGCCTCCACGTACTCGGAGTTCTTGAGGCTGATCACCTGGCCGCGGACGACGCGCGCCATGGTCAGCCACGACACGAGCGCGATTGCCACGAACAGCATGACGAACGAGCCGCGCGCCACCTCTCCGACGATCGCCATGATGATGATGACGATGAGCATGTAGGGAAGTCCGTACATGATGTCGACGATACGCATGATGATGTTGTCGACCCAGCCGCCGAGGTAGCCGGCCGTGGCGCCCACGACGACTCCGATGAAGGCCGCGGTGAGCGCGCCGATGATGCCGATCATGATCGAGATGCGCCCGCCGAAAATGATGCGCGACACCATATCGCGACCGAGGTCGTCGGTGCCGAGCAGGTAGCGGCGCTTGTGGATCGGATCGCTGTCCACGGTGGCCTTGAGCGTTTCGAGCTCGGCCTGCTTCTGTTCGAGCTCGTTCTTCACCGGGTCGCCGAGGCCGCTCATGTAGTCGCCGTAACCGTCCGTCGTCGCGTCGCCTTCAGCGACGGCGCCCTCTTCGGTAACGGCGCCTTCTTCCACCGCGGCCTCCGCCCCGGTTTCGGCCGCGGCGTCGGAGCTTTCCATTTCGACCGACTCGTCCTCCATGGGGACGTCGGCCGTACCGAAGTCGAAACCGGTCGACGAGTCGTAACTGAAGCTGTCCGCGGCTTCGCCGTGCTCGGCCAGGGTTTCCTCGAGCAGCTTGATGCGCGCTTCGACCTTGGCCATGACGAGCTTGCCCGCGGGGCTGAACGACGGCGGCAGGTTCACGTGGGCGGACACCTGCTCGTCGAAGGGATAGAGCAGCTTGAGCGACACGAGCGCCGGCGCGATGATCGACAGGAAGATGAAGATGCCGACGACCCAGAGGCCGATGAGGGCCATCCTGTTTTTCTTGAGCCGTTTCCAGGCGTCGGCCCACAGCGAAACGGGCTTGACGGCCTGGTTGAACTCGTTGAGGTTCTCTTTCTTGAGCGTGGTTTCGGACATGCCGCTCTCCTACTTGTACGAGATCCGCGGATCGAGGAAGCCGTAGACGATGTCGACGATCAGGTTCATGAGGAGGAGGACGATCGAGTAGACGACGACCTCTCCCATGATGAGCGTGTAGTCGCGGTTGATCGCGGCGTTGACGAACGGCCGGCCGATGCCGGGAACGAGGAAGATCGTCTCGACGACGACCGATCCCGTGATGATGCCGGAGAACGCCGGCCCGAGGTACGTCACGACCGGCAGCAGCGCGCCCTTGAGGACGTGCTTCCAGACGACGACCGATTCCTTGAGACCCTTCGCGCGCGCGGTGCGCACGTAGTCCGAGCGCAGGACCTCGAGGATGCTGGCGCGCGAAAGGCGCGCGATGTACGCGAAATACGGGAAGGACAGCGTGAGCGCCGGCATGATGATGGCCTTCCATCCGACGGACGAGAACCACTGCCCCACCGGCAGGATCTTCAGCTTCATGGCGAACACGAGCTGGAGGATCGGCCCTATGACGAAGAGCGGCACCGAGATGCCTATCACGGCCACCGAGACCGCCGCGTAGTCGGGCCACTTGTTCTGTTTGAGGGCGGAAACGATGCCGACCAGCGTCCCGAGCGTGAGGGCGACGGCGAGCGAGGTGAGGCCGAGCGAGGTCGATACGGGCAGGCCGGCGTCGATCAGCTGGTTGACCGTGTAGTCCTTGCTGCGGAAGGACGGGCCGAAGTCCCACCGGAGCACGTTCCCGAGGTAGGTGACGTACTGCTGGATGATCGGCTTGTCCATGTTGTACTTCTTCATCATGTTCTGCCTGATGACTTCCGGCAGGTTCTTTTCCCGGGCGAAGGGATCGCCGGGCGCGAGCCTGATGAGGAAGAAGCTCAGGGTCACCACGACGAAGAGCGTGGGAATCAGGCTGAGGATCCGCCGTATTATGAATTTGGCCATGCGGAACGGCTCCTTGTGTCGGCCTGGACGCAATCCGATCCGCGAGTGGTGCGGACGGGTAGCTCATCCATGCCCGTGGGATAAAAAAGGCCGCGGGAAGAATTCCCGCGGCCTCATTATAACCGCAAAACGGCTATATTCCTAGCGGAATTTTTTACTTCTTCTTGGGGCCGATGTACTTCCAGCCGTGGATATCGAGCGGGTTCGGATACCAGCCGTCCCACTTGCTGAGATCGATCATGTTCTGGGTCACGTAGAAGTAGATGGGGATGAGGCCCATGTCCTGGTCGATGAAGATCTTCTCCGCGTCGGAGAGGGTCTTGAGGCGCTCGGCGCCTTTCTGCGTGCGGGCCTTGGCGATCAGTTCGTCGTACTTCTTGTTCGAGTAGAGACCGGAGTTCTGGGAATTGCCGGTGGTCCACATGTCGGAGAAGGACGACGGGTCGAGATAGTCCGCGATCCAGCCGGCGCGGGCGATGTCGAAGTCGTGGCTCTTGTTCTTGGTGTCGAGGTAGGTCGACCACTCCTGGTTGACGAGATCGACTTCGATGCCGAGGTTGGTCTTCCACTGGGCCTGGATGAACTCAGCGATGCGCTGGTGGTTCGAGGACGTGTTGTAGAGGACCGTGAGCTTCGGGAAGCCCTTGCCGCCGGGGAAGCCGGCCTTGGCGAGGAGCTTCTTGGCCTCTTCCGGATTGTACGGGGCGCCCTTCGGGACCTGGTAGCCGGCGCTCGGGGGAACGAAGGTGTTCGCGGGGATCTGGCCGCCCTTGGTCACGGTGTTGACGAGGGTCTGGCGGTCGAACGCCATGGCCAGGGCCTTGCGGACGTCGACGTTGTCGAGCGGCTTGCGGGTCACGTTGATGTTGAAGTAGTAGGAACCGTAGTACGGGGAGACGATGAAGTCCTTGCGGAGCTTGATCTCGTCCATGAGTTCGTTCGGGACGGCGTTGATCCAGTCGGCCGCGCCGGACTTGTACAGGTTGTAGCCGGCCATGAGGTCGTCGTTGGCGATGAAGGTGATCTTCTTGAGCCGGACGGTCTTGGCGCCGTAGAACTTGGGATTGGCGACGACGACGAGCTTTTCCTGGGGCTTCCACTCGGAGAGGACGAACGGGCCGTTGCAGACGAAGTTGCCCGGCTTGACCCAGTCGTTGCCGTACTTCTCGATGACGTGCATCGGGACGATGGCGAACGCGTAGTGGGCGGCCATTTCAGGGAAGTGCGGGGTCGGGCCGATGAGGGTGACTTCGAATTCGGTGGCGCTCTTCGCGCGGATCTTCACCGCTTCGGGGCCGGCCTTGCCGGTGTTGTAGGCTTCGGCGCCCTTGACGACGCTGGAAACCAGGTCGGCGTACTGGAAGGCGTTCTTCGGATCCAGCTTGCGGAGCCACGACTTAACGACGGTGTCGGCCGTGATGGGGGTGCCGTCGGACCAGACCGCGCCCTTGCGGAGCGTGAAGGTCACGACGTCCATGGTCTTGTTGAAGGTCCACTTCTCCGCGATGCCGGGGGCGGCGCGGTTGGATTTGGGATCGTTGGTGGTGAGGCCCTCGAAGAGCGCCAGGTAGATGTGGTGCTCGGGAACGCCTTCGACGTAGTGCGGATCGATCGACGCGGGTTCCGCGCCGTTGACCACGGTGAATTCCTGGGCGCCGACGAAACCGACGACGGACAGGGCCAAGAGCAGGAATAACGCCTTCTTCATGAATGCCTCCTTGAAAGGGCGTAAAGCAAATTAGGGATATTGTGCGGCACGCCATCCAAAATAGCAAGCTTGAATTTCCGAATGATCCGTTTTTTCCCGCGACGCCTTGTTCGGGGCGCTCGACGTTTCGAATCGAAACACCGAGCGCCCCGGATGCGGGTAAACCGTTTCAGCGCGTAACGTCGGGAGCCGGACGCGTATCGCCGCGAAGCGGTTCGGCTCCCGCGTTCGGGCGGTCGCGACGGCGGATTCGGCGGGTTTTCCGCATTTCTTCTTCGATAAACCATCGTAAAACGCCTGGTTTGAAGCGATGCGCATACGGAACGAAGTTGGCACGGTGTTTGCTCAGATATTGATGAGCGAAAGGAAGGGGCCACAAGCCCGCCCGAACTCCGCGACCGGTACGGCCGCGCCGAAAATCACGAAAGACGTCGCGGCGAAATGCGCCGGACGTCATGGAGGTTCATCATGTCGCGCAATCTCGTCACCTGGAACGATCGCCTGCCGAGCGTCCTCGACGACTTCGACAGCATCTTCGGCGGCGTCTTCGCCCCCGTAGGCACCGCCCTCCGCGGCGGCAAGCCCCTCGTGGACGTGCTCGAGAAGAACGATGCCTATCTCGTCGAAGTGGAGCTTCCCGGCTTGGGCGAGAAGGACGTCGACCTCACGCTGAACGGCCGCATCCTCGCCATCTCCTCGAAGAAGGAGGTCCGCGAGCCGGCCAAGGACGCCCGCTACCTCGTCCGCGAACGCTCCGTCTCCCAGTGGAAGCGCAGTTTCGAGCTGCCGGAGAATATCGACGCGGAGCACGTGACGGCCACCTTCCGGAACGGTCTCCTCTCCGTGGAGCTTCCGAAGAAGGCCGAAGCCCGCGAGCGCTCCATCGAGATCAAGGTGGCCTAAACGATCCGATCGGCGCGGCTCGGGCCATCCCGAGCGCGCCGTCACGAAAGGCGGCGGCAGCCCCATGCGGGGCGGCCGCCGCTTCCATCACCGGCCCCGCGCCAGGGGGCGCAGCGAAAAACCCGCAGCGGGAGGCGTCAGCCTCCCGCGAGGATTTGAAACGGAGCACCCGACCGTCTCGGGAACGCCGAAGGCGTTCCCGAGACGGGGGCGCCCGTGTCATTCCGAGGTTTCGGGCCATTGCGGCACGCGGTTCACGCACCGGTCGTTTGACTCGCGGGGGCATGAAACGGTAGCTTCGCCGCATGGCCGAACCAACCGTAACCCCGTCATCCTGGAAGCGCGACTTCGCGGTCTTCCTTTCGAGCCAGGCGCTGTCGCTCCTCGGCTCGTCCCTCGTCCAATACGCCATCACCTGGCACATCACGCTCACGACCAAGTCGGGACTCATGATGACCCTGGCCATCGTCTTCGGCTTCGTGCCGGCGTTCGTCCTGTCGCCCTTCGCCGGGGTGTGGGCGGACCGCTACGACCGGAAGCGGCTCATCATGCTCTCCGACGGCTTCATCGCGCTGGTGACCCTCGCGACGGCGCTCGTCTACGTGGCGGGATACCGGGAACTCTGGGTCCTCTTCGCGGCGTTGGCCGCCAGGTCCGCCGGCTCGGCCATCCAGCAACCCGCGGTGGGAGCCATCCTGCCGCAGTTCGTGCCGACGGAAAAGCTCATGCGCGCGAACGGGATCAACCAGACGTTCCAGTCGCTCATCATGCTGGGTTCGCCGGTCCTGAGCGGCGCGTTGCTCTCGGTCGCTCCGGTCGAGCGCCTGTTCTTCCTCGACGTCGCGACGGCGGCGGTCGCGATCGGCGTCCTCGGCTTGTTCCTCAAGGTACGTCCGCACGAGCGCGCGACGCGTCTGGCGGAAACGGGGCACTTCGAGGACATGAAGCTCGGGTTCCGCTACATTCGGGATCACCGTTACCTCCTGTCCTTCTTTTCGTACGTCGGGTTCTTCCTCTTCGCGGTCTCGCCGGCGGCGTTCCTGACGCCGCTCCAGGTGACGCGGACCTTCGGCGCCGAGGTCTGGCGGCTTTCGGCGGTCGAGGTGGCGTTCTCCGCGGGGATGACGCTCGGCGGCTTCGTCATGGCCGCCTGGGGCGGCTTCCGGAACCGGATGCGCACGATGCTCGCCTCGGGCTTCGTCATGGCCGCGTGCACGATGGCCCTCGCCCTCATGCCATCCTTCTGGGCGTACCTGGCGGTCATGGCCGTCTTCGGCGTCGCCCTGCCCGTGTTCAACGCGCCCTCGGCGGTGATCCTCCAGGACCATGTCGAGACGGAATACCTGGGGCGGGTCTTCAGCGTGCTTTCGATGCTGCACACGTCGCTCATGCCGATCGGCATGCTCGTGTTCGGCCCGCTCGCCGACGTCGTGCGCGTCGAGTGGCTGCTCCTCGGAACGGGGGCGGCGATGTTCGCGCAGAACTTCGTCGCGCTCGGGAACCGGCGCCTCGTGGAGGCTGGCGAAGCGCCGGGCGCGGCGTGAGGCCGCGGGCCCAGGAGCCTGTCGGCCTTGGGAACGCCGACAATTGAATTTGAATTGCACGAAACTTTCCGAATGGCTTTCGGGCGTAGAAGCGGCGCCCCTCGGCGCAAAACCGGCTCATCAGTCGGGCCATACGGGTAGTATGGCCCTCCCTCTTCACCAATTTTCCGCTCGAGGCTCGCTCGCTTCCCGCCCGAATCCCAAGTCCGACAGACTCCTAGCGGTCGTCTTCCGTCCGCGTCGACTCGAGCCATTCGCGGGAGAATCCGCAGGAGCACGAAACCGAACGGTAAGTCCGGTACGTGTACTCGGTCCAGCCGCGGATCTCGGCGAGGGCGTCGCCCGGTATCGTCTCGGATTCGACGTCTTCGCGTTCGCCCCGCGCGAGCTTTTTTCCGCAGAAGGGGCACAGGGCCAGGCGCCGCGCCGTCAACTCGCCTGAACCGGTATGTTCGCGCCCCGCTTCGCGCAGGGCGCGGTAGCACGCGGAAAGGGCGTCGTCGTTCCGTATCGATCCGATCGCCTTATCGTACAGCGAGAGCGATCCCGAGCGGATGAAGATGAGGCACAGATCGGCCAAGGTCGCGGCGTCGGCTACCTTGCCGACGGCCGTTTCGCGCGCCGCCTCCGACCGGGCCGGGTCGGCCGCCACGGCCGCGTAGAACGCCGGTTGCCCGCCGATGCGTTCCGCGAGAAGTCGCGCGATCGCCTTGGATCCGCAGGTTTCGAACAGGCGCCGGAGCGCGGCGGCATCCTTGATCCGGCCGAGGAGGAGTTCCGCCTCCGCGACGTTCTTCGCCTTCGGGAACGCGGCCGCCGCGTCGGCTTCGCCCATGGCGGCGTAGTCCTTGGCCCGCGCGTTCTCCTCGAGGCGCTCGAGCCGCCACGAAGCCGCGCGGCGCACGTCGTCGCAGGCGGCGTCCGACGCGACGCGGCGGAGCGTGTCGGCGTCGCCCAACGCGTCGAGCAGCTTGAAGTCGTCGGTGGGGAAAAAGCGCAGGGTCTCGAGGTACAGGATTTTCAGTTCGCGGTCGTCGAGCGTCTCGGCGACGAAACGCGTCCCGAAGGAACCGACGCGATTTTTCAGGCTCTCGACGAGCGCGACGAAGGCGTCCGGGTCGAGGCCGCGCGCGAGCTCCGCGGCGCGGTCCTTGAACGCGGCCAGGGCGGCCGCCTGACGCGCGAGGTCCGTGTCCGAGCTCGAGTTCGCGTCGTCGTCGACGAGGGCTCCCAGGACGGCCGCGAGGAACGCGGGGCGCTCCCCTTTCGGAAAGCACGCGGCGGCGCGGGCGACCTCGAGCCCCGGCTTGTCTCGGATGTACCCGATCGCCAGGTCGCGGGCGCGTGCCGCGTCGCCCGCCTTCCGGACGGAGGACACGAGTCCGGCGAGACCCGACGCGTCAAGTTCCTTGCCGCACGCCCGGGCGAAACGCCCGATCTCGTTTTCGGAAAGCCGCGGGAGGAGAAGCGGAAAGACGGCTTTCGGCTCCATGACGCGGCTCACGGCGGCTTCGACGTGGCCGTGGGGCTTGTTCGCCTTGACGACGGCGGCCAAGGCGGCGGCGCGCACGCGCGGCTCCGGATCGCGTTCGAGGATTTCGAACAGGGCGTCGTCCTTGTCGAGGGTCGCGACGGCGATTTCGCGCACGGCGGGATCGGAATGCTTCCACTTGGGCTTGAAGAGATCGTTGATCGGCATGGGGGTATTGTGCGCCCGGGCGCGGTTCGAAGCAAGGCCGTCCGGCGCGCGAGGGGGTTCGAGTCCTACCCCTGCCCATTCGGCAGCACGAAAGTGCTGCCATTTCTATTTGCTGCGGACTCGAACCGGAGCGAGCGCCGAGCGAATGCGAGGAAGAGCGCGCAGGGATGCGCGCGGAAACGAGCGTAGGCGGCCCGGAAGCCCGAGACACGATGTCGAGGGCTGGAGGGCGAGTCCTACCCCTGCTAAATAGAAAAGCCGATCCAAAAGGACCGGGTGTCTTTGATTGCTGACGGACTCGCCTTCCGGTCGGCAACGTCGTGTTGCCTCCCTCCAGGCCGCTCCCCCTCGCTGGCGGCGCGCTTCCTGCGCGCCTTCCGCGCCTATTCGGCGCGCGCGAGGGGGCTTCGAGTCCTACCCCTGCTTCCAAATAAAAACCGGATTTCGCGCAATGCGCAAAATCCGGTTTTTCTAGCAGGGGTAGGACTCGAACCTACGACCTCCGGGTTATGAGCCCGACGAGCTGCCAACTGCTCTACCCTGCGTCGTGTTGTACCGAATGTACATAAATGGAAGAAAAATGTCAATCGGGGGGCTTCGGGGAAAGATGAATTGACCTCTGGGGGGTTTCGGCATAGGATTGGAGGAACATGAAACGGATCGGCATTCTCGCCTCGCTTCTCGCGGTCTTCACGACGTTCCTCATGGCCGACCAGATCGATCTGACCAAGAGCCATACCTGGGTCTACGAGGGATACTTCATCGGCAACCTCGACAAGTTGCCGGAACCGGACGAGCTCGGGTGGTACAGCTTCCCGCCGACGTCGGGCAAGCGTCCCCAGCTCATGCGAGACATGAAATTCGAGAACGTCGAACCCTTCAATCCGCTCGACCCGACCCGCAAGCCGCCCGTGCAGATGACCATGCTCATCCCCTTCGAAGCGGACCTGATCCTGCTCAACGCGTCGGATCCCGCGCTCTACCTGGCCCACATCGGCGTGAACTGGGAAATCTACCTCAACGGGAACCTCCTCCGCTCCGAGCTGTACCAGACTCCGTCGGGAGAGATCACGCGCGAGCGGTCGCTCCGCGGCGAGCTCGTGGTCCTCGACAAGCGCTACCTCAAGTTCGGGCGGAACGTCCTGGCGTTCCGGATTTTCGGCGACCCGAACGACGACCGCACCGGCTTCGGCCGCAACGGCCCGTACGTCATCGACCGGTACGAGAAGCTGTCCGCCCGCAACAACGAGTACATCGACTTGATGCTGATCGGGATCTACGCGTTCTTCGCGGTCTACCACGCGATCCTGTTCGGCCTCCGGCCCCGCGTGAAATCCTATCTGTACTACGGCGTCTCGACCCTGCTCCTGTCGCTCTACCTGCTCGCGAAAACCCGCACGATCACCGCGCTCATCCCCGACACGGCGATCGTCAGCGTGATCGAATACGGCGCGCTCTTCCTCGTGCTGCCGGCCATCTCGTGGTTCCTCGAATCGACGATACTCGGCCGGGTTTCCGTCTTCTCGAAGGTGTACGCCGCCGTGTGCGTCGCGCTCGTCGTCCCGACGTTCTTCCTCCGCCAGGAACCCGTGCTCATCGTCTTCTTCGGCCTTTCGGCCGTCGCGGCCCTGCACCTCCTCGTCTCGGTGTTCCTGGGAACGATGGCGCGCTCGTTCGCCGCCCGGATGCAGGAGACGAACGAATCGTTCTGGAAGCGCTTCGTGCCCGCGTTCGTCAAGTCGACCGTGTTCCATCCCGCCGGCCAGTACCTGTTCTTCGTGACCGTGTTCGCGGTGGCGCTGGTGGCGGACGCCTTCGTCACGAGCCTGGGCGGCGTCGGCATGTATTCGAAGTACGCCTACCTCGTGCTCGTCCTCGGTACGGCCGGCATCCTGGCCTTCGACTTCATGGGCATGTGGCGCGAGGCCGAGGAACTGACCGACACCCTCGAGCTCAAGGTCGAGGAACGCACGCACGCCCTCCGTGACGCCACGGAAAAGCAGAAGACGCTCAACTCGGACTTCGCCGACGGTAACCGCCGCCTGTCCGACGCGATGGCCGCGGCCGAGCGCGACATGAAGATGGCCATCACCGTCCAGCGCGGCTTCTTCCCGCCGAAAGCCCCGCCCGTCGACGGGTGGGACATCGCCTTCGAGTCCAGGCCCGCCTCGGGCGTCTCGGGCGACTTCTACGATTTCTACACCGAAGGCGCGCGGCTCGACGGACTCATCGTCGGAGACGTGTCCGGGCGCGGCATCTCCTCGGGCCTCATCACGGTCCTGGCCCGGTCCATCTTCTTCAGGGGTTTCAAGAACGGCGCGGGCAAGCCGCTGCCCGACATCGTCGACGCCGCCAACAACGACCTCGTGAAGGAACTTTCGGCGGTCGACAACTTCCTCACGGCGGTCATGCTCCGCTTCAAGGGCAACGACGTGGACTACGTCAACGCGGCCAACGCCGACATAATCGTGCGGAAAAAGGGATCGGGCAAGCCCGCGGTCGTGGCGCCCAAGGACGGATCCGCGTACAAGGGGTCCCAGCTCGGCCGCGACCGGCTCGAGGCCAGGCTCAGGCTGCTCCGCTTTTCGCTGGAACCCGGCGACGTCCTGCTCGTGATCACCGACTGCATCGTCGAGAACGTCGGACGCGCCGGCCGCTACGGCATGGAACGCCTGCTCGCCTCGTTCGGCGGCTCCACGGGCGCTACGGCGCGCGAGATCCTCGACGACATCTTGAACGATTTCAAGACCTACAACGCCGGACACGAGATCGCCGACGATCTCACCGCGATGGTGCTCGTCCGGAAGTAGTCCCCGCCGGAACTCAGGTCCGCGCCGCGAGGTGCTCGACGGCCCTTTCGTCCGAGTAGTACGTGGAGATGAAATCCTTGAGGTTGACGAGGTCGAAGACTTCCTTGATCTTCGGCGGCACGTTGAGGAGCACGAGCTCGCCGCCCGCGGCCGAAAGGTTCTTCTTGGCGCGGATGATGGAGCCGATGGCGGTGGAGTCCACGTAGGACAGGTGTTCGAGGTTCACGGCGAACTTGCGCATGCGGCCGTCGCAGAGGGTTTTCACGAGCAGGTCGAACTCGGAGGAATTTTCCATGCTGATGGCGCCGCGGACCGACAGCTTGACGGCGTAGCTCGCGACGTCGCTTTCGTCGAAGGCGCCTTCGCGGAGCGGAAGGAACTCGAGGTTGAAGAGGATGCCCATCGACATCCATTCTAAGCTTTAATCCGTCCGCGGGCAAACGAAAACGGAGGCTCGGGAGTTTGTCGGACTTGTCCTATTTGAATGAGAAAAATCGCGGAATCGCGATTTTTCAACACTGCAAACTCCGAAAGGAGCCTTCAAGTCAGAGATTTTTCACGCTCATAGCGTGAAAAATCAACAAGCCCGACAGGCTCCTAGGCGCCGAGCTTGGCCTTGGCGCGCGTCTGGCCCGCCTGCGCCTCCGCCGAGAGCGGGGACAGTTTCAGCGCCCTTCCGTAGTAGTCCACGGCCCGGGCCCACTGGCCGATATTTTCCATGGCTACGCCGAAACGGATCCACCACAGGGCGATGGTCGGTTCGCGGGCGACGGCCAGGGTGTAGGACATGTCGGCGTGCTCGTACTGCTTGCGGATCTGGTAGATCTCGCCCATGAAAAAGTAGGCGGTGGACACGCGGTCCGCGAACTCGCCGGAGTTTTCGATGTATTTCTGGAGGCTCTTGAGCGCGAGGTCGTACTTGCCGAGGTAGAAGTACGCCTCTCCCATGGTTTCCACGATACGTGCGTCGAAGCGTATGGCGAGGCCTTTCGTCCCGACGTCGACGACTTCCTGGTAGCGGCGGAGCCGGAACAGGCACCAGGTCTTGACGGTGTAGGATTCCATGTTTGCCGTATCGGCGGCGAGTTCCTGGTCGCAGATGGCGATGGCGCCTCGGTAGGCGGCGTCGGCTTCCTGGGTCTTGCCCGCCACCTGGAGATCGCGTCCCTTCCGGTAGAGCGCGAGCGCGTCCGCCTTGTCGGCTTGGGCGAAGGCCGCCTGCGCGAAAGCCGCGACGAGGGCCAGGCAGATCAACGTCCGTTTCAACATGGTCACCCCCGGGAACGCGCGGCCTGACGCCGCGCCGTGTCGTCGAACCGCGAAAGCGCCGAAGCGCGGCGAGGTTCGGTACGAGACGGGGATAGTACAACGCCGCCGCGACCCTCGGCAAGCCGGGCCGAGGGCGCGCCGTCCCGTCGCGCCGGGCGAAAAAAAGGCCGCCCCTGACGGAGCGGCCTTCGGTCGGACGGAGCGGTCTTATTTGACCGGGTCGAGCGGGATGCGGCAGAAATCGGCGTAGTAGTCGTCGCCGTTGATCTCGATGAGCCCCTTGAAGAGGTTCTCGGTGCTCGTGACGCGGCCGAGGAACCAGTTGCCCTTGCGGTAGGTGTCCTGGTCGGTCTTTTCGTGGACGCCGATGTAGGTGTTGGCGAAGACGGCGGCGCCGACGGCGAAGTCCGCCTTGACGGCCTTGCGGCTCTGCACGGCGTAGTTCACCCACTCCTTCTGGCCGTTGGACGCCCAGAGGATCTCGGCCTGGTTCTTCGTGGCGGTGCTGGCGGCGGTGAGGACGCGGGCGACGCCCCAATCGGCGTCGAGCATGGAGCCGGCGCCGCGGCCGGCGAGGATGTCGCCGGACTGGAAGTCGACGGCGGCGCCCACGGTGCCGACGGCGGGCACGCCGGACGCGGCGGCGTTGCCGGTCGCGCCGATGGCGCCTTCGAGCGCGCCGCGGGCGAGGGATTCGCAGGAAACGAGCGCCGCGACGAGGGCGACGACGATCAGGATGAGGGGAAACTTTTTCATGAAGTCCTCCGGGTTCTTGGTACGCGGACGCGGAGCGCCCAGCGATCGCGCGGGTTCGAACCCGCGACATCCGTATTGTATCGCATCGCGCCGAATATGCAAAGGCGTCGCGCGTTTTCGCGGGCGTTCCGCGCGACGTTCCCTCACATCAGGCTGACGGGATCGGGATCGATCTCGACATGGACGGCTTGGGGTGTCAGGAACTCCGCGATGGCCGAGCGCAGGGCGGTCCGGGCGCCGTTCGGATCGGAGGACCGGAGCACGACATGCGCCCGCACGTTGCCCGCCACCATGCCAACGGGGCAGTCCGCCGGGCCGAGGACTTCGGCGCCCGCGGGAGCGGCGGCCCGCGCGAGGGCGGCGAATTCCTCCGCGGCGGCGCGCGCGCGCGGGCCGTCCTTCGAGCGGAAGACGACGCGGACGAGGCGCGCGAAGGGCGGGAACCCGAGTTCGCGGCGGACCTCGAGCTCGGCGGCGTAGAACGCCTCGAGGTCGTGGGCGGCGGCCGCGGCGATCACGGGGCTCCGGGGCCGGTAGGTCTGCACGATCACCTTCCCGTCCGGCGTGAAGCGGCCGGCGCGGCCCGCGACCTGCGTGATGAGGGCGAAGGTGCGTTCCGCCGCGCGGAAGTCCGGCAGGTTCATGGTGGTGTCCGCGAGCACGACGCCGACGAGCTTGACGCCGGGGAAGTTGAGGCCCTTGGCCACCATCTGCGTGCCGAGAAGGACGTCGAACTCCCGCGCGCGGAAGCCGTCGAGCACCGCCTCGAGCGAACCCTTCTTCGCGACCGAGTCCGCGTCGAGCCGCGCGATCCGGAGATCCGGGAAGAGACGCGTTACGTCCTCCTCGACGCGCTCGGTGCCGAAGCCCTTCCAGCCCGTGTCGAGCGAGCCGCAGGAAGGGCAGGCGGACGGCGGCGCCGCGGAAAAGCCGCAGTAGTGGCACACCACCCTGCCCCGCTCCTTGTGGTACGTGAGCGGGACGGAGCAGTGGCGGCAGGTCAGCTCCGAGCCGCAGCTCTCGCAGCGCCAGAAGTACGAAAAGCCGCGGCGGTTCAGGAAGAGGACGCTCTGGCCGCCTTGATCCTTGGTCCGCCTGAGCTCCTCGGCGAGGCGCTTCGACAGCGCGCCCGTCTCGTTCCGCATGTCGACGACTTCTATGGAAGGAAGCGATCCGCCCGCGAGGCGCCTCGTGAGGTCGAGGCGCTCGATGCGGCCTTCGCGCATGAGGTGGAACGACTCGACGGAGGGCGTCGCCGAGCCCATGAGGAGCCGGGCGCCGGCTTCCGCGCAGCGGCGCATGGCCACCTGGCGGGCGTGGTAGCGCGGCGTCGAGCCGGCCTTGTAGCTGCCCTCGTGTTCCTCGTCGAGGACGACGAGGCCGAGCTTCCGCACCGGCGCGAACACCGCGCTCCGGGCGCCGACGGCCACGAGGGCTTCGCCGCGGAGGAGGCGGCGCCACTCGCCGAGGCGCTGCGAGGGCGTGAGCCGCGAATGGAGGACCGCGCACGACGGGCCGAAGCGCGAGCTGACCGCCTCGACCACCTGATGAGTGAGCGCGATCTCGGGGACCAGGTAGATGACGCCGCGTCCCTCGGCGAGCGTGGCTTCGGCGACGCGCAGGAAGACTTCCGTCTTGCCGGAGCCGGTCATGCCGAAGAGGTAGCGCGTGCCGCCGGGCGACGAGAGCGAGCGGTCGATCGCGCGCCGCTGCTCGTCGGACAGCTCGACCGAGTCGGAGGACGCGGGTTCGTCGTCGAGCGGCAGCGCGGGCGGTTCCGTCTCGCGGCGGCCGGACGGAAGCATGGCGGCGAGGGCTTCGCCGAAGGCGCAGAAGTACATGCCGGCCGTCCACCGCGCGAGCTCGATGGTGCCCTCGTCGAAGAGCGGTTCGTCGTCGACGACGCGGACGAGATCCTTCACGATCGCGTCCGGCAGGTCGCACGACTCGGCGAGGCCGACGACGAAGCCGGTCATGATCCGGCGGCCGAAGGGCGCCTCGACGCGGAGCCCGATCCCCGCCTTCATGCCGGCGGGTACGCGGTACGTGAAGGTCTTGTCCACGGGGACGTCGAAGGCGACGAGGGCGAACGGGCTCAAGGCGGCCGGATCCGGACTCAAGGCGCGTTCGGCCGCGCGGGCGGGCAGCCGTCGCGCGTCATGCGCTCGCGGAGGAGCTTCAAGTCCTCCCACGCGGGGCGCTTGAGCGACTCGTCGTGCAGGATGGCGCTCGGGTGGAAGGTGGGCAGGAGGGGGATGCCCTCGAATTCGTAAAAGCGGCCGCGAAGCCTGGTGATGCCGTCGCGGGTGCCGAGCAGCGCCTGCGCGGCGATCCGGCCGGCGGCGAGGAGGTAGCGCGGCTGGACGAGCGCGATCTGCCTGCGGAGGAACGGCAGGCAGGCGGCCTGTTCGTCCGGGGCCGGATCGCGGTTCAGGGGCGGGCGGCACTTGACGATGTTGGCGATGAAGGCGTTCGTCCGGCGCGAGAGGTCCACCGCGGCGAGCATCCTGTCGAGCAGCTTCCCGGCCGCCCCGACGAACGGGAGCCCCTGCTCGTCTTCCTCGGCGCCGGGGCCCTCCCCGATCACCATGACGAGGGGACGCACCTGCCCCTCGCCGGGTACGACGCGCTTCCGCGTGGCGGAAAGGCGGCACTTCGCGCAGCGCCCGATCTCGAGCGCGACGGCTTCGAGGGTGTCGTCGGCCGGGTCGCGGCGCGGGCGCGGCTTGGCCGCCGCGGTCAGCTCGTCCGCGGCCGTCGGGACGGCGCCCGACGCGTTTTCGGGCGGCGCGGCGGGAGCTTCGCGCCGGCGGCGGCGGCCGCCTTCGAGCCAGTCGAGCGCGAGCGTGAGGTCGTCGTACAGGGTCGGTTCAGGCATCGCCGGGCTCCTTGGTGCCTACGGCACCTCCGCCTTCGGCGCGTCCGCCGTCGGCACCTCCGCCTTCGGCGCGTCCGCCGTCGGCGCGCCGACCGTCCGGGCGCGGACGCGAGAAATCCCGGAACGGCCGCGCGGCGAGGAAGGCGTCAGCGAACGCGTCGTCGCCGAGCTTGGCGAGTTCCTCGTCGAGCAGGCGGGAGGCGATGTCGCGCGCGGCGTCGGCGTCCGCGCCGTCGGACAGTTTCGCGGCGTAATGGTAGTACAGGATCGTCGCTTTCGCGGGCAGGAGAAGACCCGTCGTGAAGAAGTAGGAGGCTTCCCGCAGGAAGAAGCGCGCCTCCTCGAGCTCGCCCCGCCCGTGGCGCAGCGCGACGAGGATCATCACGATGGTGAACGCCGGGTAGTAGCACGAGTGCCGGAGCCCGAGGACGAGACCCTCGGACGCCGCGCGCTCGGCCTTGCGCTCGTCGCCCGCGTAGAGGTAGGACTGCGCCAGGGTGCGGAGCGCGTCGACGCGGTCGAAATCGTTGCGCACCTGCTCGAGGTAGAACTCGGCCTTCGTGAACGCCTCGTTGGCCGCGTCTTCCTTTCCGGCGACGGACAGCGCCCCGCCGAGCATCGCGTAAGCCTGGACGCGGAGGCCTTCGCTCAGGGTCCCTTGCGCGATGAGCGCGGACGCGGCGTCGGCGACGCCGGCGAAATCGCAGAGCTGCCAGAGCGCCTTGAGCTTCATGTCCACGGCGAAGAAGCGCGCGGGATGGCCCGAAAGCCCGTCGTCGCCGAGGATCGCGTCCACGGCGGCGACGGCGCCGCGGTAGTCGCCCGAGAGCAGCCGGTACTCCGCGAGGGCGACGGCCGACTCGAAGGGATCGCGCTCGGGCGCCTCGTCCATCCGCTCGAGCAGGCGGCGCGCCTCGTCGAAGCGGTTGCGCTGGAGCTCGACGAGCGACAGGTGGCGGAGGACGTTCTGCACGGTGAGCGGCTTCGCGTCCGCGCGGCCGTAATAGTAGAGCGCCTTCTGGCCGGTGAAGAGCGCCTTCTGGAAGTTGTACGACATCGCGTTGTGCGCGCAGATCTGGTGGTAGGCGAAGCCGAGCGAGCTGTCGTTCTTGCGCGCGAACGCGATGCGCATGATCCGCTTGAGCTCGCCCTCCGCGTCGTCGATCTTGCCGGAGTTGAACAGGAGCGCGCTCTTCGTGATGAGGATGCGGAGCGCCGCGTCGGGATCGCCCTTGGAGAGCTTGCGGTAGATGGGGTCGAGGTGGCGGAGGAGCTCGTAGTTGTAGTTGCGGTAGGGATCGGAGAGGACGATGCGGGACGCCTCTTCCCAGCGCTCGGCGCGCGCGAGGTGGTAGACCCAGCGCGAGAGGTTGGGCTTTTCGCGCGACGCGTTCAGGTCCGCGATGAGCCCGTGCAGGATCTTCTTGTTGTGGTTGAGGATCGACGCGTACAGCGCCTTCTTGAAGACGTCGAGCGCGAAGCGGTAGCGGTCGCCCTGCTTCGCGAGCACGCCCTCCGCGAGCAGCGCCGCGAGCGACGGCTCCACGATGCCCGCGTCGGCGTCCGTGCCTGACTGGACGGCGCGCGCGTCGTCCGCCGAGAAGGTGTTGGCGAACACGGACAGCTTCCGCATGAAGTCGCGCACCGCCGGCTCGTAGCGCTCGATGCGCGCGAGGAAGATGTTCTGCACGGTCGGGGGGAGGCTCGAGGCGTCGCGGTGCTTTTTCGCGTATTCGGCGTACTCGCGCACGAAGAGCGGATTGCCCATGCCGGACGCGACGACGAGCTCGACGGCCTCGTCGGGGGCGTCCGGCCAGACGGCCAGCGTGAGCTTCCGCGCGTCGGCTTCCGGCATCGGACCGAGGCGGAGCGGCTTGCACTGCGGGAAGGCTTCCTTGAGCGACGGTCCGTGCTCGCGCGCGGCGAGGAGGAAGAAGGGCTTGGCCGCGGACGTACGCTGGAAATACAGGAAGAAATCGCGCGAGCTCCGGTCGATGGCGTTGGCGTTGTCGACGACGACGACCGACGGGAAGACCGAGGCCCCGCACTGCTCGATGACGGACGAGAAGATGCCGTAGAGCATGAAGACGGCGTCCTCGTCGTGCGGGGCGCCTTCCTTCGCGGCCGAAAGCCGCGCGAATTTCGCCGCGGCGTCGGCCGGCAGGCCGGGGACCGTGTCGAAGGCGGCGCGGATGGCCTCGGGGGTCGACTCGGCCGAGAGCCCGAAGCGGTCGAGGAGCAGGTCGACGATGACCGCGTAGCGGCCCGAGCGGTATTCCTGCGCCCGCGCGACGAGCACCGGCGACGCGAAATCCGGGAATCGCCTGACCTTCTTCGCGAACGCGTGCGCGAGCGCCGTCTTGCCGATGCCGGCTTCCCCGACCAGGCAGACGCCGGTGCCGCCCGCGGGCTCGCAGCGCAGGTAGGCGCGGAGCATCTCGTCCAGCTGCTCGCGGCGCCCGATGAAGGGTCCCGCCTCGCGCAGTTCGCCGATGGCCGCGCCCTCGACGCGGTACGCCGTGACGCTCTCCTGCTTGCCCTTGAGCGCGAGCTCGAAGGGTTCGGAAAACAGGAAGAAGGAGGCGCATTCGTCGCGGACGGCGTCGGACACGAGGATGGAATCCGGTTCCGCGGCGGCCTCGAGCCGCTGGGCGACGTTCATCGCGTGGCCGGTGACGACGTCGAACTCGCCGCGACGGCCGGTGGCCACGAGTCCCGCGTGGATGCCCGTGCGGAACGACAGCGTCCGGCCCGGCGCGAGGGTCGTGGAGAGCTCCCGCGCCTTCTGGAGGAATTCGAGGGCGGAGTGCACGGCGCGGCAGGCGTCGTCCTCGTGGATCTCGGGCACGCCGAACACCGCGACGAGCGCGTCGCCGATGTACTTCTCGACGATGCCGCCGTGGGCCTTGATGATCTCCTCGAAGGCGCCGAAGAGCCGCGTCATGAGCGCGTCGATCTCCTCGGGATCCATGCCCTCCGACAGGGTCGTGAAGCCCTTCATGTCCGAGAAGAGTATCGTGGCGGTCCGGCGCTCGCCGGATTTCATGTTGACGTGTTCCATCGCGTGAGGCGAGTCTACCAGAAAGCCCCCGTTGCCGCAAATGCCGGGGACGAACCCTCATAATCGCGCCATCAATTCGCGGTAGAAGGAGGCGCAGCGGCGGGCGTTCGCGACGGAGAGGCGCTCGTCGGCGGCGTGGACGCGGGCCAGCTCGGCGTCCGACTGGACGAGCGGCGAAAAGCGGTACATGGCGTCCGCGACGCGGCGGTAGTGCTTGGTGTCGGTGCCGCCCCCGAAGATGAAGGGCACGGGGAGCGCCTCGGGGTGCGTGACCGCGAGCGCCCCGGTCACCGCGTCCCACCCGGGTCCGCTCGCGGGCGATTCCGGCAGCGGATCGTGCGCCCGCCCTTCCCGCGCGAGCCGCGCAGTGGCCCCGAAGCGCCCGACGGCCCGCGCGACGCGGGCCATCGCCTCGCCGACCGTCTCGCCGGGGAGGATGCTGACGTTGACGTTCGCGCGCGCCACGTTCGGCAGGACGTTCTCCGCGCCGGAGGCCGAGAGCGTCGTCACCGCCGTCGTGGTCCGGACGAGGGACGAAAGGACCGCGGACGAGCCGAAGTACGCCTTCAGGATCGGGGCGAACAGCCCGGGATTCGCGAGCGCGATCCTGAGCGGGAACGGCGCCGCGGGCGCGAGCGAGGCGACGAGGGCTTTCGTGGTCTCAGGAAAGCGCGCGGGCGCCAGGCGGCGCCCCGCCTCGATGACGGCGCGCGCGAGGAGCCACGCGGCCCCGCGCGAGGACGGCACGGACGCGACGCCGCCCGCCCCGGGCGCCTCGACCGTCAAGTCCGCGTAACCCTTTTCGGAGACGCCGACGAGCGCGAGGGGTCGGCCCCGGATGCCGGGCAGCCCGTCGACGATCGCCCCGCCCTCGTCCAGCAGGAACGCGAGGCGGATGCCGCGGCGCTCGAAGTAGTCCGCGACCGTCGCGGCGCCGCGGGCGCCGCCGGTCTCCTCGTCGCCTCCAAAGCCGAAGAACACGGTGCGCGCGGGCGTGAAGCCCTCCGCCAGGAGGGATTCCGCGGCCGCGAGCGCCCCCGCGAGCGTGGCCTTCGTGTCCTGGGTCCCGCGCCCCCACACGCAGCCGTCCGCGATATCGCCGGAAAACGGGGGGCGCGTCCACGCCGCGTCGCCCTCGGGCACGACGTCGTAGTGCGCGGCGAGGAGGACGGGGCCGTCGGTGCCGGTGCCGGGCCATTCGTAGAGGAGGGCGCGCGGACCGACGTCGCGGCAGAGAAGGCGGCGGTGCGCGAGGGGATAGCGGCGCGCGAGTTCCGCGCGGAAGGCCGCGAACGCGCCTTCGTCCGCTTCCATCCCGTCGTACGCGGACACCGTCCGGATGCGCACGAGCGCGGCGAGATCGTCCTCGACGCCGGCGAAGCGCTCGGCGAGTGCCGGATCGGGCGCGCCCGGCGGCGGCGCCGGCCTGACGACAAGGGTCCGCCAGGCGACGACGGCGGCGAGCGCGGCGACGAGAAAGAGGAGCGCGCCCGCGAGCATCGTCGTATCCATGCCGGCAGTATCGCCCCGCCAATCCGGCTCGGTCAATCCGCTCGGGCGAATCTGGCGGGCGGGCCGGAACGGCGTTATAATCCATCGCATGACGGACACCACGACTCGCGCGAACCGCGCGCCCCTTTTACCGACCGCGGTCCTTTCCACCGCGCTCTTCGCCTTCCTGCTTTCCGCCTGCGCGAGCGGCCCGGCAGCCGGAGACGCGAGCGGGCCGGCGAAGGAAGCAAGCTCCGTGGGAACCGAGGCGACGATCGAAGCCGAAGTCGCCCGGCTGTCGGGCGGCGCGGAAAACCCGGAAGCTGCCCGCATGGCCGCGTTCCGCGAAAAGATCGTCACCGTCGCGAACGGCGTCATTGGCGTCAAGTACGGACAGAAGGGCGTCACGGTGGCCGGCAAGACCTTCACGATGGACTGCATCGGCACCGTGTCGGCGCTCTATTGGGGCGCGGGCGTCGACATCACCGCGGACTTCGGGAAGTACGACGGCAACGGCGTGTCCCAACTCTACCAGAGCCTCCGCGACCGCAAGGCCCTCCGCGAGGGAAAGGCGCCCGAGGTCGGCGACGTCGTCTTCTGGGACAACACCTGGGACCGCAACGAGGACGGCGTCTTCGGGAACGACCCGCTCACGCACGCCGGCGTCGTGGTCAAAGTCGATCCGGACGGTACCGCGCATTACGTCCACGCGAACGTCTTCAAGGGCGTCACCATCGAGTTCATGAACCTGGACGACCCGTCGACCAACCGCAACGCGGACGGCAAGGTCATCAACTCGGGTCTCTACATGGGCTCGTACCAGGGCAACCCGAAGAACCCGCCGCGCTGGACTTCGGGCGACCTCTGGAAGGTCTACGGCGATTCGGACAAGACGACGGCGACCTACGGATTCGCGGAGTAGACCGCGTCCGAATTCGGCGCGCCGAGCGTGGCGCCCTTCGACGGCACGACGTGCCAGTCGGCCTTCCCGTCCGTGTCGTCGGACGAAGACGTGCGGCAGAGCGTCCGCGTGCCCGTGACCCCGACGCTCGACGCGCAGTCCTCCGGCGCGGCGCGCTCGCCGGCGATCGACCACGCGCCCGCGGCCGCGACGGCGTCCACCGCGTCGCGGAACGCCTGCGTGCCGAAGCCGCCGTACTTCGAATCGGACGCGCTCGTCCGCTCCGTGTACGCCGCCGCGTCGAGGACGGGCCCCGAGCCCGACGCGCGCAGGACGACGACCCCGTTCGCGTTCGGAAGCGAGGCGCCCGCCTCGCGGCACCAGAAATCCCGACCCGTCGGCGTCGCGTCGATGCCGCCCGAAAGCGCGGTATCCACCCCGGTTTCGTCCACCTCCGCGGCGCCGCCCGAGGGCTTCAGGTGCAGGACGACGAAGTCGCCCGCGCCGACTTCCGCGGCGGGAAACGCGTAGACGAGCGATTCGTCGCCGGGCTTCCCCACCGAGAACGAAAGCCCCCCGAGGTTGCCGGCGCCCGTCGTCCGGAACTCGACGCAGTCCGGATGCGTCGACGACCCCGCGCACAGGAGCTCGTTGACGAGCATGCCGGGCACGCGCGGATTGAAGCCGGTGAACGGCAGGACGAAGACCGTCGTGTTGCCGGCGGCGTCCGCGCAGGCGCCCGAGATCGCGTATCGCGCGCCGATTTCTTGGTCCGCGTCGAGCGTGACGACGAGACGCCGCCCCTCCGCGGCGGCCGACGCCGCGCCCAGGCCGCCGTCGAGCCCGAACGCGGCGGGTTCCGGCACGATGTCCTCGTCGAACTCCACGACGACCGTCCGCGCCCCCTCGGCCGCCCACGACACGACGGACGGCGGCTTGAGATCCCCCGGCTCGAACGCCTTTTCGACGAGCTCGGGCGAGCAGGCGCACGCGGCGACGCACAGCGCGGCGGCCAAAAAAAAGAGCCGGCCCATGCCGGACCGGCTCACGTACGGAAACATGTTTTTCATTCCCGTGTCCTCCGCTCGGATCAACGACGGAAGAACGCGGCGCCGCCTTGCCAGTCCGGGTTAGTCGAGTTCGTACGCCCCCATCGAATACGGCGCGGTGCGCTTCTTCCCGTCGCGGTCGAGGTCGAGCCCGGCGGGATACGGCACGCCGCCGCCGCGCACGGACTGCGGGGCGTCCTTCATGCGGAACTCGGGCGGGCCGTCGAGGGCGGCCGTCTCGACGGCGTTCTTGAGCCCGCGCGGCGTGGCCATGAGGGTGCCGTCGGCGGCGACGAGCTGGCCGTTCGCGTCCGCCGCCGTGAAGGACTTCTTCGTGTCCTCGTCGTAGTAGTCGCCGGAGTCGGAGTCGAGGAAGCAGTTGGCCTCGAGGACCTTCGGATCGGAGTCGCCGTAATTCTCGTAGACGCCGTACGACTTCGACGAGCCGCGGCAGACGAGGACGCAGTTCCGGATTTCCGGGTCGCACGAGGCGATGAACACGGCGTAGGCGATCTTGCCCGTGCCGCCCGAGATCGTGTCGCCCGCGAGCGAGACGCCGTACGCCGAGTAGAGCGCCACGCCGTAGGACGCGTTGGCCGCTCCGCCGTCCACGACGCAGCCCGACACCTGGGCCTTGGCGCCCGTGAGCGAAAAGCCGTAGGACACGACGGTGCCCGAGCCCGCGCGTATCGTCGAGGACACGCAGACGACGGTGCCCGAGTCGGCCGACACGCCGAAGGTGGATCCGCCGTCGCCGCCGTCCACCGAGCAGCGCTCGAGGCGGGGCGCCGCCCGGTTCATGGTCCTGAGGCCGTAGGTGTAGCTGCCCGTGCCGCCCGCGAGGACGCAGTCGCGCAGGACGGGCGCCCCCTGGTCGGCGACGAGCACGGCGGTGGAATAGTTCGCGTCGCCGCCGGCGATGGTGAGTCGCTCGAGGACGACGCGCGCGTCGGCTCCGGCGATTTTCACCGCGTAGCCGGGGGCGTTCTGCGTCGCCCCGGGAACTTCGAGACCGCGTATCGTCGTGACGGCGTTCTGCGCGGCGAAATCCGCGCGGTAACCGCCCCGCACGGTGACGGGCTTCGCGATGTCGATCCGCTCGGCGTAGTCGCCCGCGGCCACCTTGACGGTGTCGCAGCCCTTCGCCCAGGCGGCGGCGAGTCCCGCGGCGACCGTGCCGAGGGGGGAACTCCGCGTGCCGATCCCGCCCGCGGCGCCGGCTTTCACGAAGACCTCGCCGACCGCGTAGTCGACCGCGGCCACGGTCGACGCGCGTCCGCCGGGAATGTACGCGATGGCCTTGAAGGTGGCCGTGGCGGCCAGCTTGACGGGTCCCGCGTAATCGAGACCGGCCGTCGGCGACGGATTCGAGCCGTCGAGCGTGTACTTGATGAGCGCTTCCTTGAGCGCGCAGGTCACCGCGACCGTCTGCCCTTTCGGGTAGACTCCGCTCGCGGGCGACGGTTTGGGGGCGGGCACGGCGACTTCCTTGAACTTCGCGTAATCAACCCCGGCGGGAACCGCGGGGGCGACGGGCGTCTGCGGCTGCGGGGCGGGCGCCGCGGATACCGGCGTCCCGGGCGAAACCGGGGCGGTCGGCGCCGCGGACACGGCGGGGCTTCCCGCCGGAGCGGCAGGAGCCGGGGCGGCCGGCGTCGAAGTCCCGGAACCCGCCTGCGGCGTCTGTTCGGTTCCCGCTGCCGGCTCGGCGACGGCAGGCGCGCTGCCCGGGGAGCCCGTTCCCGCGTTCGCGCCCGCGCCCGAAGCCGGGTTCGACGCGCCCTTGCCGCACGAGACGACGGCGAGGACGGTCATGATCGCGATAAGGGACACGGCGAAGTGAAGCTTGACTGACTTTTTCATGGATCGGCTCCGGCTCGTGATTGCCGCGGGTTTCGATCCCCCGGCGTTGGCTCAAGCATGACGGAAGGCGCGCCCCCGTTTCAATACCCGAACCTTCCCCATCCCTTCGTTTACGGAACCGCTTTCTTCATATATGATGCCGCGCGAGGAGTAACGACATGATCCATTCGATAGGCGCGTTGAAACCCGCGATCGCCGACGACGTCTTCGTCGCCTGGAACGCGGAAGTGGCCGGAGACGTGACCCTGGGCGCGGGCTCGAGCGTATGGTTCGGCGCGGTGATCCGGGCCGACGTCGACAAGGTCGTCGTCGGGAAGAACACGAACGTGCAGGACGGCGCGGTCATCCACGAAGACCGCGGCGTACCCTGCGTCATCGGCGACGACGTGACCATCGGGCACCGGGCTGTGCTCCACGGCTGCGCGGTCGGGAACCGCTGCCTGATCGGCATGGGCGCGATCGTGCTCGACGGCGCGAGGATAGGCGAAGGCAGCGTCATCGGCGCGGGCGCCCTCGTCACGCAGGGGAAGGACATTCCGCCGCGCTCGCTCGTCGTCGGAAGCCCGGGCAAGGTCGTCCGCCAGGTGAGCGACGAGGACTACGCGCGCCTCAAGGAAAGCGCCGACCACTACGTCGAAAAGGCCGCCTCGGCCATGCGCGACTACCGCGAAGTGAGAATGTAAGCCCGGTCGCGGAAGCCCGCGGTGTGCGCGGCTTACGGCGGGCAGATGGCGCAGACGGAGCGGAACATCTCCGTGGACAGGTAGCGGTCGCCGCGGTCGGGAAACAGCGTGACCACCGTGCTGCCGCGCGGCAGGTCGCGCGCGACGCGCAGGGCGCCGTACAGCGCCGCGCCGGAGCTGATGCCGCAGAAGAGCCCCTCGCGCTCCGCGAGCTCGCGCACGCAGTCGAAAGCCTCCTCGTCGGGACACTCGATCTTCCCGTCGAGGAGCGACGGGTCGTAGATGGCCGGCACGATCGATTCGCCCATGTTCTTGAGCCCCTGGATCCGGTGGTTCAGGCAGGGCTCGACGCCGATCACCTTCGCCTTCGGCAACGTCTCGCGGAAATACCGGGAAACGCCCATGAGGGTTCCCGACGTGCCCATGCCCGCGACGAAACGGTCGACGCTCCCGCCCGTCTGCCTGACGATCTCGGGACCGGTCGTCTCGAAGTGCGCGCGCCAGTTCGCCGGGTTCGAGAACTGGTCCGGCATGAAGTACTCGTCGCCGTGCAGCTCCATGAGGTGGCGCGCGCGCCTGATCGCGCCGTCGGTCTTGTCGCAGCCCGGCGTCAGCTCGAGCTCCGCGCCGAGCGCGAGGAGGATGCCGCGGCGCTCCTCGCTCACGCAGGCGGGCATGAGGAGCTTCACCTTGTAGCCGAGCGACGCGGCGACGGCCGCGAGGCCGATGCCCGTGTTGCCCGAGGTCGGCTCGAGGATGGTCTTCCCCGGCGTCAGGGCGCCGCGCTCGATCGCGTCCTTGATCATGTAATACGCGGGACGGTCCTTCACGGAACCGCCCGGATTGGCGCCTTCGAGCTTCGCGAAGACGCGGACGCCGGTCTTGTCCGGATCCCACACCCGCCTGAGCTCGACGAGCGGCGTGTCGCCGATCACCTTCACGATGCCCATCACTTCCCTCCGGACGGGCCTTCGCCCGCTTCGGACTTCGCCTTCGCGAGCTCGGCGAGGCGGAACTTCACCATGCGCTTGATGAGCCCGGCGGGCAGCGAGCGGTCGAGCGGGAACTGCACCGAGCCCTTGGCGCTCTTGTACGCCTTGAGCTCGTCCGCGAATTCCTCGAGGGTTTCCGGCAGCGGATAGAAGCCGATGTGGTGCGCGAAAGCGGCGAAGTGCACGACGTAGCCGTCCTTCCAATACGACGGCATGCGGTAGGCGATGCGTTCCTCGGTGCCGGGCGCTGTTTCGCGGATGATCGCCCGCATTTCCTTGAGCAGTTTCTGGGTGCCCTGCGGAAAGCCCGCGATGTAGTCGTCGACGGTCTCGACGGCGGGTTTCTTCGCGGCCACGGGTTTCTTCCCTTCTTTCGATTCGTCCTTCATGTCCGCTCCTTCGCGTCCTGCCGTTTCGATCGGGACGGCCCGCGATCCGTTCGCCCTTCCATTCTACATCCACCGGACGGCGTCGTATATACGTCGACCGGCCCTATGAACCTGTCGGACTTGTGGATTTTTGATACCAATAGGAATCAAAAATCCCGATTTTGCAGGTTCATTACGGAGTTTGCAGGGTTGAAAAATCGCGGAAACGCGATTTTTCTCGTTTAAAAAGAACAAGTCCGACAAACTCCTATCCCAAGGTATGGAAGAAGACGGTGGCGATGAAGCCGAGCACCGTGAACAGCCCCACCATGCGGACGTTGCGCTCGTACGCCTCCGGAAGCATCGTCTGCGCCGTCATGGCCAGCATCGACCCGGCCGCGAGCCCCTCGAACAGCGATTCGGCCACGGGGGGCAGGATCTCCGCGACCAGGTTCCCGAGCAGGGCGCCGATGCCGACCGCGAACACGAGGGATATCCACATCCACATGACGCGCCCGGGCTTGGCGCCCGATTCCTTCATCATGGTGGAGCTCGAGAGCGATTCGGGCAGGTTCGCCATGAAAAGGCCGGCCACGAGGGCCGGGCTTGCGGAAAAGCCCTGCATGCTCGCGCCGATCACGAGCGATTCGGGGATGCCGTCGAGGAGGAGGCCGAGCCAGATGGCGGTGGCCGCGCCGGCGCGCCCTTCGCTCGCGGCCGCCTTGATCTCGGCGTCGGTGGGGCGGTAGGCGCTCGCGTCCAGGTTGCGCGCGGCGTCGCGCACCCACTCGTCGGCGCTCGCCGTCGCGGCGGGGATCCGGCCGGTGCGGGCGCGCGCCTCGGCGAGTTCGGCCACCGCGGCCTTGAGCCCGGGGCTCGCGCCCGCAAGGAGGTCGAAGTCCTCCTTGCGGATCACGTAGACGCGCAAGGAGGTTTCGGCCAACGCGTCCGCCGCGCGCGGCGCGTTCCAGAGTATGGCCATCTCGCCGAAGGTCTCGCCTTCCCCGAGCACGGCCACTTCCGCGCGGGCGCCCGCGGCGTCGGCGAACTCGATCCGCACGCGGCCCGAGTCGATGATGTACATGGCGTCGCCGGGGCCGCCCTGTCGGAAGACCGGCTCGCCCGGCGCGAAGGTCTTCAGCTCGATGTAGGGCACGATGGCCTGCACCGCTTCGGGCGGCAGCGAGCGGAGGATGTCCGCCGTGCCGAGCCTGCCGAGAAGTTCGCGCGCGGCCTTGCGTTTTTTCGAGCCCAGGCTCGTGAGGAGGGTCGAGCGCTTGCGCGCGGCGGCGCCCCCCTCGTCGGCCATGCGCGACAGGAGGAGGAAGAGGAGGCAGCCCCCCGCCAGGCCCAGGGCGAGCGGCACGAAGCCGGCGTCCTCGCGTTCCACCGCCGGATTGACGAGCTCGAAGGCGATGGCGGCGATGAGCGACCCGGCGCCGAAGGACATCACGGCGGAGATGACCGCGCGCGACGGCTTGACGCAGAGGCCGATGGCCGCGCCGATCGGCAGCGACACCGCGCTGAGTCCGCCGAAGAGGAGCGCCGCGAAGGCGGGCGAGGTAAACACGTCCATGAAAGCCCCCGATCCCGGCGGGCGCCGGGCTTCCCCCCGCGTTCAATTATAGAAGATCGGCGCGGGGATCTTCAAACGACGGGACGCGGGCTTTCGCGCGAGGCGGACGGAGGGCGCCGGCGAGCGTGCGAGCCGGCGGTCCGGAGCGGAGCGGAGGACCGGAGCGAAGCGGAGCCCGGAGGAGGCCGACCCGCCGCCCGAAGGCGGCGGGGCACGCCCCGACTTCGATCACGGCGTTATCGGAAAACCGAAGCGGGCGCTCAGGTTGTCGCGGTCGACGACGGGGTGCTGGAGTCCCTTCGTGAGTTCGGCGACGCGGGACGACACGTAGGCGCGGAGTTCCGCCGTGTCGACGAGGCCGTCTCCGTCCGCGTCCGCCGCTTTCGTCGAGAGCGCTTCGAGGACGGCTTCCGTGAACGCGCCGTTTTGCAGCGCGTCGAATTCGTACGACAGCTCGCCGCCGCGGCAGCTCGAGAACACGATGGCCCCGGAGCGGCGGACGAGGTCGTTGTAGATGTAACGGCCTTGGTCGCGCAGGGCTTCCGTCACCGCGGCGGCCTTCTTGCCGAGCGTCGGCGCTTTCGTGGTCCGCGGCCTGGCGCCTTTCCCGCCCGCCTCCGCGACGGCGGTCGCCGTCGTCCCGTCCGCCTCGCCCGACTCGCAGGTGTCCATGAGGAAGAGCTTCCGCCGGGGCGCGACGTCCTGGAGGAGCTCCTCGATGAAGTCGAAGTCGGCCGCGGTGGCGGACAGCGCGCGGAGGTCCGCGTCGTGCGTGAGGAAATAGTAGGTGGCGTACGCGTCGGTGTCGTGGAGACCGTGGCCGGAGATCGCGAGCACGAAGACGTCGTCGGGCTTCGCGCCCTCGAGGAGGTTTTTCGCCTCGCGGATCGACTGCGTCGTCACGTTCCCGTCGGTCAACGCGAGCGAACGGACCGCGCCGTAGCCCTTCCCTTCCATCGCCTTGAAACGCGCCTCCAGGTCGAGGATGTCCCGGGCCGCCCACGAGAGGTTCAGCGAGGGATCGCGGTAGGTCGAGACGCCGAAGCCGACGAAGTAGAGGTCGGGCTTCGCGACGGCGTCGTACCGCTCGTACGTGACCGCCCGCCAGCTTTCCGCGCCGGACTCGTCCGTGCACGACGCTTCGATCTCGTTGTCGCCCGAGGACAGCTCGACGCGTTCGCGCGCGACCGCGGTGGCGTCGGCCGCAAGGACCTTGCCCGCGTTCCCGTAGAGCGGCACGTCGTTCACCCAGACGTTGTAGCGCCGGACGGCGGCGCCGGCCGGCGCGAACGAAAGCTCCAGGTCGACGAAGCGGCCGTCGCGCGTCGCCGCGGCGATGCGGGTTTCCGGCGCCCGCGTCCCGGCCCCGCCCGCGGCGCCGCGCACGCCCATGCGGTCGAGGCGGCGCTTGTATCGTTCGAAAAAATGCTTCGCGAGCGCGGCGTCCGGCGTTCCGATTTCCGCGAGCACGAGGTCCGGGCGGTTGTCGCGCGGCGCGAACTGGTCGACGTTCCAGACTTCGAGCCCGCGCGTCATCGCCACGAGCTCGGCGCAGTCGCGCGAGCCGTCCCAGTAGCCTTTGTCCGTAAAGGCGATCCAACGGCTGCCGTCGGCGTCCGCGGTGAACGACGCGGAGCTGCCGTCGGCGACATCCCACAGCCGCGCCACGGAGCCGGCCGCCGCGACGAGCTTCGATCCGTCCGGAGAGAATGCCACCGACGAGGCGAGTTCGTCGCACGCGAACGTGGCGACGGTTTTCCAGGTTATCGCGTCCCACATGACGAGCCTCTTGCCCGCGGTCGCCGCGGCGCGCGTACCGTCCGGGCTCCACGCCACGCCCCACACCGTCGTGCCGCAGGGAAGCCGCGCGAGCTCGGCGCCGGACCCGGCGTTCCAGACGCGCACCGTGCCGTCGGCCCCGCCCGAAAGGACGCGCGCGCCGTCCGGCGACATGGCGCACGCGAGCACGCCGCCCGAGTGGCCGGAGAAGGTCCGCGCGCGCGTACCGTCCGCGAGGTTCCAGAGCGCGAGCGTCCCGTCGTCGGACGCGGTGAGGACGCGCGCGCCGTCCGGCGAATAGTCGACCGCGCGCACCCAGTTGTCATGCTTGAACGAGCGGAGCTCGGCGCCGGTGTCGACGTCCCAGAGCCGCGCATAGCCGTCCCACCCCGCGGACAGGACGGTATTCCCGGCGGGCGCGAACGCGACGTCCTCGACGTTCTTCCGCGGGTGGCCGGCGAAGGCGCGGAGTTCGCGCCCCGTCGCGGCGTCCCACAGCTTGAGCGTCATGTCGGTGGACGCGGTGACGAGCTTCGTGCCGTCCGGCGAAAACGCGGCGGCTTGCACGTATCCTTCGTGGCCGCGCAAGTTCGATGCGAGCCGTCCCTGCGACAGGTCCCACAGCTTGAGCGTGCCGTCGTTCGACGCGGCCGCGAGCGCGCGTCCGCCCGGCGAAAAGACCGCATCGTTGAGCGACTCGCAGCGTCCGGCGAACTCCCGCTCCACGGCCACCGTCGCGAGGTTCCAGAGGACGACGCGCTTGTTGTCGGTCGACGCGAACGCGCCCTTCCCGTCCCGGGCAAAAGCGACGGACGGCACCGCGAGCGTCTTGCAGTCGAGTTGGAGGACGTCGCTTCCGCCCGCGAGATCCCACACCCTGAGCGTGCCGTCCATCGCGTCGCCGCCGGAGAGCGCCTTCGTCCCGTCCGGCGAAAAAGCGACCGAACGCACGCCCGCGGGCAGTTCCGGCGTCGCGCCGACCGGCTTTCCCGCGTCGACGTCCCAGAGCGCCATGAAGCGGTCGTCCGAACCGGACAGCGCGTACCGTCCGTCCGGCGAGAAGGCGACCGAGCGCACGGCGCCCTGATGACCGGTCCAGACGGCGCGTTGCGCGCCCGTGGCGGCGTCCCACAATCTGATGGTCTTGTCGAAAGACCCGGAAAGAATCCGCGTCCCGTCGGGCGACCACACCGCCGCGTGGATGCCGCCCTCGTGTCCGGACAGGGTACGCACGAGCGTGCCGCTCGCGACGTCCCACACGCGAATCTGCCGGTCCCACGCCGCGGATAACAGAAGCTTTCCGTCGGGCGAGAACGCGACCGCCTTCACGAAGCCGCCGTGGCCTTCGAGGACGCGGATCGGCGCTCCGGTGGCCGCGTCCCAGAGCCGCGCCGTCCTGTCGGCCGACGCCGTCGCGACGATCCGGCCGTCGGGTGAAAACGCGGCGCCCTCCACGATGGCCGCGTGCCCCTCGAAGGTCCGGAGCTCCTTGCCCGTGGGGACGTGCCAAAGCTTGGCGACGAGCCCGGAGCAGGCGACGAGATAGGCGCCGTCCGCCGACACCGCGATGAACGGCACGTCGCCGTGGTTGCCGGTCTGCACGACGATTGCGGGCAATGGCGCGGGTTGCGCCGGCGCGGCGAACGCCGCGGACGCGGCGAGGACGAGAAACAGGGCGAGCGGCGAACGATCCGCGCGCGCGATCGTTCCTGACGAACGGGATCGGCTCATGTCCCGCCCCCTTCGATTCACCGTTTCGTAAAGGCGATGCCGCCCGCCGCGTCCGCGGTCGCCACGCCGACGAGCGTGACGCCGTCGAGGGCGACGGTGGCTTTCCAGGCGCCCGACGCGTCCCGCAGCTGCACGTAGCGCCAGGCGGTCATGCCGCCCGCGGGCATGCTCGACTCGACGATCTCGACGTCGCCCGCGACGGGACCCGCGATCCGGTCGGCGCCGGCGTAGACGCTGAAGCCGTCTTTCGCGGCGGCGGCGTACACGGGCGCCGAATCCGATCGTCGTCTGCCGAGCAGGCGCGCGAAGTCGTACGGGCCGTAGCTCTTGCCCGCTTGCCGCACGCGGAATTCCCGGGAACCCTTGTCGCGCGCGACGTACGCGATCGGCGCCCCGGCGAGTTCCCGCGCCCACGCCCGCTTGAGCGCTTCGGGGCTGTCGTCGCCGCCGAGACCCGGGAACCCGATTTCGTCGAAGGGTCCTTCGTCGCGGCCGGCCGAAACGAGCCGCTTGCCGCCCGTTTCGTCGCGGTAGGAATACGCGCCCCGGAGGGCGTCGTCGAGGTCGAGGAAGCCGGTCCAGGCCTCCGCGCCCTTTACCTTCCGCCCCGGCGACGTGCGGTCGAGCGGCCGGTCGCGCACGAGGCCGTCCTTGTCGAAATAGCTGACCATGGTCCCGTCGGGCGAGAGGCCCCACTCGGCGAACGCCATGCCCTCGAGCGGGCCCGAATCGAAGGCGCCGCGCGGCCCGACGCCGACGAGACGCACGACGCGATCGGCTCCGGCGACGAGGGCGCACAACGCGTCGTCCGCGGCGCCTTTCCCGCCCGGGACCGTTTCGTAGCGGAGGTCGAGCAGTCGCTCGAAGGGGCCGATGCGGCCGCGCGACTCGACGATGACGACCGCTTCGTCCGAACCTTCGGCTTTTATCGCGCACGCGGCGTGGCCGAGCGGCGACGCGAGCGGCCAACGCGCGTCCTCCGCCGTCGCGACGGGAATCGGTCCGAGGGAGCCGACCGAGAGCGTCATGTCCTTCGGTCCGTCCTTGATCGCGGCGGAGATCGGCGTGCGCCCGTCCGCGGCGAAGCCGAGGAACTCGAGGCTCGCGTACGTTTCCGTCGGCGTTCCGTCGACGATGAGCAGCGTGCCGTCGCTCGCGTTCTTGGCCGAAAACACGGCCACGCGTCCGTCCGGCGACGGCGCCGGCCAGGGCGAGAGGAGCTTCCACGGCCCGGAGCGCCGGCCGTCCAGCGCGCAATACCGTTCGCCCGGAGCTCCCCAGGTTTCCCAGAACGCGCCCGAAGGCAGGTACCCGATCCGGTAGTCGGCGCCGCCGCGGATTTCAGCGACGCCGTTTTTCCACAGCGTCGCCGCGCCGTCTTCGGCCACGTCGGCGACCGCGAAGGTCGCGCCGTCGGGCGACCACGCCGCGCTCCACGACCCGAGCGGCGGCGTCACGCTTCCGCGGGCGCACCACGCGAGCGCGCCGCCCTTGACGTCGCCGAGCACCGCGATCGATTTCCCGCCGGGCGAGGTCATCGTCGAGTAGACCGCCGAAAAGCGCGCGACGGAGCCGTCGATCGCGTAGCCCGCGCCCGGATCGGAGCGCACGATCACCGTGGCGCCGCCTGACGCGAACACATGGGTGATGCGGCCGAGCGGCTCGGCGAAGACGTGCGTCGCGAACGCGAGCGAGACCGCGAGCGCGATCGGGAACGCCGCGGAAGCGCGGGCGTGCGGACGCATCGCCAAGCTCCTAACGCGTTCCGCCGGTTTCAAGCAGCTGGGCCGGGGTCACGATCGCGCCGTACTTCGCCTTGAGCGCCTCGAGCCCTTTCTTCTGCTCGTCGTAGATCTCGAAGATCCGCTTCGGACAGTTGATTTCCTTTTCGTACGCGGCTTTCTGGATGTCGAGGCGCCTGACGATGTTGTCGACGTAGAACGCGAACTGCTTGTCGTAGAGCTCTCGCCCGTAATCCTTGCCGATCGTCTCGGAGAAAATCCGTTTCAGGTCTTCGTACAGGGGGACGAACCCGATCGGCGTGTCGATGGCCTTCGCCTCGCCGTGCGCGCGCCGCTCGAGCCACGTGAGCCAGGGCTTCACGTCGCGCTTTTCGCCGAGGAGCTTTTTCGAGCCGGCTTCGCCGCCGCGGGCGCCGTGCGTGAGGAAGTAGTTGAGCCCCGCCATCACGGGCTTATGCTTGAGCTCGGGCGAGTTGAAGAACACGAACTGCGCCTTCATGTAGTCGCCCACGGGTCCGGGCATGAAGGGCGCGTTCGCCCAGGGCTGACGGTTGACGCCGCTCGCGCCGACCTCCGTGGCCGTGGCCGCGGACACGATGGACGCGCCGATCGCCACGCCGTGATCGGGGCTCTTCGCGACCCACACGGGCGGCATCGTGTCGGAGTCGCGCCCGGAATACGTCACCACGCCGATCGCGCAGCCCGCGGGATCCGTGCCCTGCTTCTGGTTGTAGTTGTCGATCTTCACGTTCGGCAGCGTGATGCGCGCGTTCGCGTTCGACATGGGAACGTCCTTGCCGTCCGCGTCCTTCTTGCCGGGCGTCCACTCGCCGAGCCAGTTGCGCCCCTTCGCCGGGATCGGCTCGCCGTGGCCCGTCCAGTGCGGCACCCCCGCGTCGTCGACGAGCACGTTCGACCAGATCACTTCGCAGCTCTTGTCGCCGCGCAGGCACTTCATGAGGATGGGATCGCCCTCGCGGTTCACGTCCGCCACGATGCCGAACACGCCGATCTCCGGGTTGACCGCGCGCATCGTGCCGTCCTTCCCGATCCAGATCTGCGCCAGGTCGTCGCCGATGAAGTCGGTGCCCACCATCGCGGTCGTCGTCTTGCCGCACCCCGAGGGCGCGGCGCCGGCGAAATACGTCACGCGCCCGCCGGGGCCCTCGAGCCCGGTGATGAACATGTGCTCGGACAGCTGCTTCCCGACGCGTTCGTACGTGCAGAGGTCCACGGCGAAGCGGTGGTTGCCCTTCTTCGGCATGAGCGTGTTGCCCGCGTAGGTGCAGTACATGGAAAAGGTGGTTAGCCAGGCCCGGTCCATGAAGATGCGCGCCTTGGGGATGTCCTCGCTCTTGAAGCGGCCCGCGCCGTGCGTGTTCGTGAAGAAGACCCCGGCCCGCTTCGCCTCCGCGTCGAAATCGCGGAGCGCCGCCGGATAAAGGAGGTTGCCCGAGTGCGTGACGTACCACGAGTCGGTGATCATGATGGCGGGCACGGACGCCTCCGCGCCGACCGGGCCGCGGCTCCAGAACGAGACGAGCATCGTCTTGCCCTTCATGATCCCGCGATAGTTTTCTTCTATATACGTGTGGGCTTCGGAACGGAGCATGCCCTTCGAGCCCGTGGAGATGTCCTCGCCTTCGTTCACGATGTAGTAGGTCTTGTCGACCATGCGGCCCTGGTCTTCCGGCAGATCGAAGTGGCAGGTGTGGCCGGGCAACTTGAGCGCGAATTCCTCGCCCGCGGCGATGGCCTGGTCGCGCGCCGTCTTCATGTCCGCCTCGGAGCTGTCGTTGATCCAGACGTCCGCGGGATCCATGAGCGCCACCGCGTTCGCGATGCGCCCGAGCGCCTCCGAGTTCGTCACGAGAGCGAGCTTGCGGCGGCTGTCCGCCTGGACCCTTTTCTCGAGCAGCGCCTTCGCGGCGCCCGCGTCCTTGATCCCGCCGAGATCGGTCAGGATATCGATGCCTGTGCGGAATTTCACGTTCATGTCGTTCGCCTCCAAAGCAAAACGGCGGCGCGGCCGGCTTCCGAAGATGCCGGTCGCGCGCCGTCCGCGCGATTCATTCGCCTGTCTCGTGACGCCGCACAGCGTATACCCGTTTGGCGCGGACGTCAAATCAAAGCGCTCGTTCCGCCGTCTTTCACTCGCCCGGCGCGGCCGGACCGCCCGATTTTGCCATTGCGCGGAAGTCGATTCCGAAGCGCGCGAGCAGCGGCATTATCTCCGCGAGCGCGCGCCCCACGGGCGACGCGGACGCCTCGCCGGCGAAGACCGTGTACTCGCCGATCTTGAGCGCGCCGAGGATCTCGGGCAGGAGCTCGATGAGCTCCGCCTGCAGGGCTTCTGGCGTGTACTGCTGTTCGGCGTTCCGCTTCGCGCGCGTCACCTCCACGCCCGTCAACTCGATGCCGGCTTTCAGCTTTTCGATCTCCGCGAGGGCGCCGAGGAGCTTCGCCTCCACCGCGCGCAGTTCGAGCTCGAGCGTCTTCTCCTGCGTGGCCAGCGCGTGCTCGCGCTTGTCCTTTTCGGCGCGGAACTCCGCCTCGCGGCGGTACTCGTCCTCGCGGAGTTCGCGCTGCTTGCGCTCGATCTTGTGCTTTTCGTCGAGGTCCGCGTCCGCGAGGCGCGCCTTGTTGTCGATCTGGGCGAGCCCGAGCTTCTTGTCGGTGGACAGGCGCTCGCCCTCGCTCTTTTCGCGCTGCGCGTTCTGCTCGCTCGCGATCTGGCGGTCGGTCTCGATGCGCTTCTTCTCCACCTCGAGCCGGAGCCCGTTCCGGAAATCCGCCTGCAGGTTCTCGAAGATCGTCTTGGACATCACGCGCACCTGCTCGATGCCGACATGGTCGAAGACGATGCCCCACTTCTTCTCCACTTCCTTGAGCTGGCCCATGAGGTTGTCGCCGATCTCGTCCTTCTTGCGGAGCGCGTCCTCGATGGTCATGTTGGCCACGACGTGCCGCACCGCCTCCACGCAGATCGTGCGGAGCTCGTCGTTCGTGCGCGCCATCGGATCGTCCTCGTCGAAGAAGTCCATGGCCGCGAGCGCCACCTCCGGATTCGCGGGGTCGATGCGCCACGACGCGTAGCCCTCGATGCCGATGCCCTGGTAGTGGAGGTTGGCGTTGTCGGTGTGGAAGTAGAGCGTCTGCACGTACGCCGGCACGCGGAGGAACTTCCGGAACAGACGGAAGCGCCGCCCCCCGAGCGCGGGCTTCACCCGCTTCCGCCCGAGCTCCACGAGGTATTCGTTCGGAAGCGCGCTCTCGAAAAACAGCCCGTTCAGCTTCTTCCGCTTGGCGATGTAATCCTTCGTCTGGTAGCCCTTCACCGTCCCGTCCGACATGTCGCCCTCCGCGTTCGTTGCTCCCGTAAAGGCTAACTCCCCCGCCCCCCGCGCGCAAGCTCTCCGGGCGGTCTGGACAACCTCGCCGCGCCTTCGTATGATTTTCCGGAACATGCGGCGCGGGCGCCGCGGAGGAACGATCCACATGGGCGAAAGCGGCAACAAGGAAGGACTCACGGTTTCGAAAGTGCTCGGCTGGGGCTTGATAGGCCTCGGCGCGCTCAGCGTCCTCGACATGGGCGCGCCCGTTCCGGTGCCGACCGTCGGGCCGGTGGCGATCGTCACCGGACTGATCTTCGCGGCGACGGGCGGCTTCATCCTCCTCAAGAGCTCCGGACGGCTCGCAGCCCTCTTCAAGGATTCCGCGAAGACCCTCCTCGAGCCGACCGTCAAGATCGATCCCATGCTGCCGGTGCGCATCCTGAAGCTCGCCAGGCAGAAGGGCGGCATCCTCACCGTGTCCATGGTGGCGATCGAACTCGACCTGCCCCTGAACGTCGCCGAAGCCGGCCTCGACGAGTGCGCGCGCATGGGCCAGGCCAGCGCCGACTTCGACATGCAGAAGGAAATAAAGTATTACAAGTTCCACGAACAGCTCCCGCAGACCTCGCCGTGAGACGGTTCGGATTCTTGCTACGGAGCGAAGCTTGGCGAGTACTCGAGCGTTGGCGCAGAGCGAAGAGAATTAGAAGAAACAGAGCCTTAGTAAAGAGCTTGCATTATTGATATCGAGGGCGCCACCGCCGCGTGCGCGGCGGTCGGGTGTTCCGCTCCAAGTCCTCGGCGCGGCGCCAGGCGCCGCGCCTCCGGGCTTTTCGCTTCACCCCCTGGCGCATAGGGCGCGACGACTTCAGAGGATCCTAATGATGGAAACGGTGATCTTTTCGATTTTAGGCGGTTTCGGTATCTTTTTTTTCGCCGTTCTCTTCATGAACAGATCGAAACCGACGCCGACAGCCCCGTCGATCGGCGAGGAAGGCGAGGAACTCAGGGCGAAAATCCTGGATCTCGGCGGCAAGCGCGAACGGCTCGAGCGGCTCATGGAACTGGTCAAGCCGGACGAAAGCCCCGAGGTCAGGGAATTGTACGGAAAGCAAGCTACGTTGCATCAATACTTGAAGAACAACTTCGACAACTATTGCGTTCTTCTGCTGAAGTACTCCGCAGTGGACATCATCGAAAGCACGAAGACGCTTTACGCCGACTACGGAAACGATCCCGTCGAGCTGATCAAGGGCATGCGCTTAAGGATGATGAATGCGCGCGATGACATGGTCAGGTTGTTCAATATACGTGATACGACCCGCCTGGACGAGGAATACGCGAAAATCGTCGGCTCCTTCCAGGAGATCATCAAATCCATCGTGATCATCGAAACGAACAAGATCATCGAAAAACTCTCGCCAATCGACGAAAAATCCAGGATCATCGAAGCCGTCGACAGCCAACGTGAAGCCATCGATTACCGGAGTAACAAGCAGCGTCTGGACGAAGAATACGACCGCTTTATCGCGGAGACGGAATTGCTTTGAAAAACGTCTAGCGCGGGTTCCTCAACCGCCGGTTACAAGCGCGCGGAGGGCCCAAGTAGCGGCGGCGAAGGCCGCGGCGGACAGGAGCGTCGCGCCGTACATGAGGACCACCGCCTTCCGGATGTCGTCCGGGACCGGGCGGCGCTCGCCGTCGCCCATCCACGGTTTGTCGAGGCGCTCGCCGCCGTACCACGCGGGCCCGGCGAGACGGAGCCCGAGGGCGCCGGCGAACGCGGCTTCCGGCCGGCCGGAGTTCGGGCTCGCGTGCTTAGCCCCGTCGCGGAGGCCGATCCGCCACGCGTCGCGCGCGCGGAAGCCGGACAGGCGCGCCGCCGCCGCGATGAAGGGAATCGAGAGCCGCGCCGGAAGCCAGTTGGCCGCGTCGTCCGCGCGCGCCGGCACGCGTCCGAACAACAGATAGCGCTCGTCCTTGTGGCCGAACATCGAGTCCATCGTATTGACGGCGCGGTACGCGATGGCGCCGACCGCGCCGAACGGGATGGTCCAGAAGAGCGGCGCGACGACGCCGTCCACGAGGCTTTCCGCCACGCTTTCCGTCGCGGCGCGAACTATCCCCGCCTCGTCGAGCGCGTCGACGTCGCGCCCCACGATCATCGCCACCGCCTTCCTTCCCGCGGCGAGCCGCCCCTCCGGCGTCAGCGCCGCGTCGACGAGCGCCGCGCGCACCCGGAGCGCGTGCTCCGCGAGGTCGCGGGGCGCGATGGCGACATACGTTATCCACGTCTCCGCGGCGAAGCGCCCCAATGCGTAAGGCGGCGGCCAGCCGAGCGCGTCCGCGGCCATGCCGGACAGCCGCGACGCGAGCGCGACGAATCCGAACGCGGCTCCCGCCGTCGCGCCGAGCACGGCCAGCCACGACACGATGCCCGCGAAAAGCGGCGGCAGCACGCGCCTTGAGATCCGTTCGCATGCGGACGCGCAGGCGCCGATCGCGCGCACCGGGTGCGGCCACGATCGCGGATCGCCCAAGAGCGCGTCGAGCGCGAGCGCCGCGGGGATCAGGGCCCACGCGGGGATCACGCCGACGCCCCGCGCCGGGCCGGCATCGCATCGCGCAAGGCGCGGAGAAAGCGCGCGTTGTCTTCGGGCGTCCGCACCGCCAGCCGGAGGTAGCGGCCGTCGAGGCCTTCTCGCGGCGAAAAGCTCCTCGTGGCGATCCCCGCGGCGAGCAAGGCGCGCGACGCGGCCGCCGCCCCGTCCGCGCGCGCGAAGCGGACGAGCACGAAGTTGGCCGGACCCGGAAACACGTCGAGTCCCGGCAGCGCCCGGAGCCCGTCGACGAACCCCGCCCGCGCGTCCGCGACGAATGAGGCGCCGCGTTCCGCCCACGCGCGGTCAGCCAACGCGCGCACGGCGATGGCTTCTCCGAACGAGGACACGGGCCACGCCGGCAGTTCCTCGCGGAGCGCGCGCGCGATATCCGGCGCGGCGGCCGCGAAGCCGACGCGAGCGCCGGGCACCGCGTAGGTTTTCGTGAGGGAGCGCGCCACGATGACGTTGCGCTGAGCGCGCGACACGTTTTCGTCGCCCCGGCCCGCGAGTTCCGCGAAGGATTCGTCGAACAGGATCCACAGGTCGCTTCGCGCGCGGGCCAGGCGCTCGAGCGCCCCGTCTGGCAGGAAGCCGCCCGCGGGATTGTTGGGCGCGCCGACGCAGGCGAGCACCGGTCCGGGCGCCGAACGCACGGCGCGCGCGATTTCGTCCTCGTCGGGCGCGAAGCCGTCTTCCGCCCGGAGCGGCACGAGGGTCGGCGCGATGCCGGCGTGCGACGCGGCGCGGAGGTAGCCCGAATACGTGGGCGACACGCAGACGACGGACCGGACGCCGAGGGCTCGCGGCGTCGCGAAGATGATCGAATCGGCGCCGTCCGCGAAGAGGAACTCGTCCGATGGCCGCGAAAAGCGGGCGGCGGCCGCGGCGCGGGCGCGTTCCGCGTCGGGATCGGGATACGCCGTCACGCGTTCCGTACCCTCCGCTATCGCCTCTGCAAGCCAGGGCGGCGGCCCGAGCGGCGAAAGGTTCGCGCTGAAATCGAGGATGTCGCGCTCGGGCACGCCCGTCAGCTCCGACAGGGCGCGGAGCCTGCCGCCATGGTCGAGGTGGGTCGCGCGACCTTTGTCGTCATTCGTTTTCGTCACGGCGCCAGCTTGCCCGCCCGACGCCCCGAGGTCAAGTCTCGCCTTGAGTACAAGCCTCGTCTTGGGTACAAGCCTCGTCTTGCGTACAAGACGCTCGCGCCGCTTGACGCCGCCGGGTGTCGCCGGTATCGTCACGCCGAATCGGCGTTGAAGGGAGGACGGACCATGACGGACGGAACGCGCGCGGTGCCCGCGCTCATGGTCGCCGGGACGCACTCGGGCGTCGGGAAGACCACGGTCGCCTCCTGCCTCATCGCACTCCTCGCGGAGCGGGGACTCCGGGTGCGACCGTACAAGCTCGGTCCCGACTACATCGACTCTGGGCGGCACGCGGCGCTCGCCGGCCGGCCCTGTCTCAACCTGGACACCTTCCTCTGCGTGCCGCCTTCGCGCGCCGCCGAGGCCGATGAAGTCCTCCGCGAGCGCTTCGTCGCCGGGCTCGCCGACGCGGACGTCGCGGTGATCGAAGCCGTGGGCGGACTCTTCGACGATTGGCGCGGGGACGGCGACTCTCCCGCGGAGATCGCGAAGGCGCTCGGCGTGCCGGTGCTGCTCGTGTGCGACGGCCGCGCCGCGTGCCAGACCGCCGGCATCGCGGCCGGCGCGGTGGCCACGGCCGATCCCGCGCTGAGGATCGCCGGCCTCTGTTTTCCGGAAGTATCGGGCCCGGCGCACCTCGACCGCATCGTGCGGGGCTTGCCGGATTCGCTCCAACCCCTCGTCGACGCGGGACTCGTGTTCGCGTTGCCGCGCTCGGAGGCGCTCGCCGTCGAGGAGCGCCACCTCGGGCTCGTCACCGCGGCCGAAGGTACGCTCGACCGAACGGCGATCGCGGAAGCCGCGCGGCCGCACCTGCCGCTCGAAGCGTTGCTCGATCAATCGACGCGCGTGATCGTTTCCGCGACCGGGCGCGACGCCGTCCCGAACGCCGCCATCAAGACCTGCCGCGTTCGGATCGCCGTGGCGCGCGACGAGGCGTTCTCGTTCTACTATCCCGACAACCTCGAAGCCCTCGAGGATGCCGGCGCTCGCCTCGAGTATTTCAGCCCCGTCCGCGACCGCGCGGTTCCCGACGCCGACCTGCTCGTCTTCGGCGGCGGTTTCCCGGAGCTGCACGGCGCGCGGCTCGAGGCGAACGAAGCGATGACGGACGGCATCCGCGACGCGGTGGCGCGAGGCGTTCCCGTGTACGCCGAATGCGGCGGCTTCATGTACCTCTGCGAGAGTTTCGACGAGCCCGACGGGACGACGCGCCGCGGCGTCGGCGCGTTTCCGTTCGAAATCGGTTTCGGCGCGCTCGTGCTGTCGTACGCGGACATCGAGCTGACGCGCGATTGCCTGCTCGGGAAGGCGGGCGACCGAGCGCGCGCCCATGTCTTCCATCGCTCCTACATCAAGTCGGGCAAGGCGGACGCGAGCGCGTTCAAGCTCGCGGAACCCGCGTCGCGCGTCGGCTCGGACGGAGGGACGCCCCTTCCCCCGGAAGGCTTCATGCGGGGGAGCGCGCTCGGCGGCTGGGCGCACCTTCACTTCGCCAGCGCACCCGGCATGGCCCGGCACGTCGTGGAAAAGCTCGAAAAGCGTCGCGATCGGAAGTAGCCGACGGCGCGTCGACCGTTACAGTTTCGTCGCGAGGTCTTCCGCCCACGCCTTGATGGCGCCCCAGTCGCGGGCGTCCTTGTCCATCCCCTTTTTGAGGGAGAACACGAGCCGCAGGATGAACGGCGGGTCCTGCCTGATCTTGCCGGCGAAGAAGCCGCGCGACACGATGTTGAGTCCAGCGGAGATTCCGTCGAGCGACTGCCGCACCTTGCCCTTCCAGAATTCGCTGCCGCCCGACAGCGCGACGGACAGGAGGAAGAGCGCCGTCGGCGTCTTCTTCAATTCGGCGCGATGCCGTTCCACGAACGCGACCGCGTCCGGTCGCCAGCGCATGCCCTGGATGGGACTGCCGACCACGACCCCGTCGTACCCGTCGAGCCTGTCGACCTCTCCGACGTGCTTCACGTCGACGCCGAAGCCCTTCGACGAAAGCGTCTCCGCCACCGACTTGGCCACCTCCGCCGTCGATCCCGTCTCCGTGGCGTACGCGATCAATATCCGTTTCATTCCTCGCCTCCATAACGATTGTAGGACAGCATCGACTCGAGCGGCTTCCGCTTCTTTTCGCGCCTTTCGTCGGCGGGGTAGCCGATCGTCACGAGAAGCCCGATCTTGCGGTCGCGCGGGACGCCGAGCAGTTTCTTGATCCGCTTGCCGTCGAACCAGCCGATCATGCAGGTGCCGAGGCCGAGTTCCGCGGCGCGCAGGCACAGGTGCTCCGCCGCGATGCCGATGTCGATGAGCGGATACTCGAGGCCGGAGACGAAGGCTCCCGTCCTGTGGAGCGCGTCCTGCGGTTCGACGACGATGACCGCGATCACCGGGGCGCCGGGCACGAACTTGTTGAAGGCGACGAGCGGATTGAAGGTCGCCGCGGCCACCTCCGCCTTGAGTTCCGGGTCGTCCACGACGACGAGCCGCCAGGGCTGCGTGTTCGTCGCGGACGGCGCCAGGCGCACCGCCTCGGCGAGGCTTTCGAGCTTGTCGCGTTCCACCGGAGCGTCCTTGTACTTCCGCACGCTCTGGCGGGCGCGGATCAAATCCATGAAGTCCATGCGTTTCCCCCCGAGACGACACTAAACCGACCGGAGGCTTTCTACAAGACCGGGCACGGCTTCCGGCCGCGCGCCGAACGCGCTACACTTGCGGCATGACCGAACGGCAACGCGCCGCCTCCCCGGCGCGCGGCGAAGACGCGATCGCCCGCGCCGACGCCGAAGATTGTTTCCGCGCGGCGCTCGCCGCCGTCGACCCCGTTTCCTTGATCGAGCGAACCGTTTGCGTCGAGGGCGAATCCCTGATCGTCGAACATCCGGGCGGGCGCCGCACGTACGACCTGCGCGCCTTCGGCCGGGTCCTCGCGTTCGGCGCGGGGAAGGCGTCCGCCCGCATGGCGCTCGGCCTGGAAGCCGCGTTGGGCGACCGCATCGCGGGCGGCCTGGTCGTCGTGAAGCGCGGCTACCTCGAGACGCTCAGGCGCGTCCGCGCGCTCGAGGCGTCGCATCCCGTCCCCGATGAAAGCTCAGCGGAGGCGGCCGAGGCTGCCCTGGCCTTCGCGCGGTCCGCCGGACCGGACGCGCTCGTCGTTTGCCTCACCTCGGGCGGGGCGTCGGCGCTCCTCTGCGCTCCCGCGTCGTTCCCGGGGTGCGGGCTCTCCCTTCCCGATAAGGCGGAAACAACGCGTCTCCTCCTTGCTTCCGGCGCGCCGATCGGCGAGATCAACGTCGTCCGCAAGCACTTGTCGCGGGTGAAGGGCGGCCGCCTGGCGGACGCCTTCGGCGGGGCGACGCTCGTCAACCTCGTCCTTTCCGACGTGGTGGACGACGACCTGTCCGTCATCGCCTCCGGCATCCTGACCCCCGATCCGTCCACGTACGCTGACGCGCTCGCCGCGCTCGAAACGCGCGGCATCCTGCACGCGACGCCCGCCGCGGCGCGCGGGCTGCTCGAACGCGGCGCGCGCGGCGATATCCCCGAAACGCCGAAACCCGGCGATCCGGTCTTTTCGCGCGCCGAAAGCTTCGTGCTCGGCGGCAACCGAATCGCGGCGCAGGCGGCCGCCGGCCGCGCGGCGGAACTCGGTTACCGTGTCACGCGGATCGACGAGCCCCTCGTGGGCGAGGCGTGCGACGCGGCGCTCCGGGTCGCGCGGGCGTTCGCGACGGTCCGGTCCGGGGGAACGCCCGCGTGCCTCGTGGCCGGCGGCGAGACGACCGTCACCCTGCGCGGAGAAGGTCGGGGCGGGCGCTGCCAGGAGCTCGCGCTCGCCTTCCTCGCGGACGCGCGTTCGCGCGGCGACGGACTCGGCGGCGCCTGCCTCCTCTCGGCGTCGACCGACGGCGGGGACGGCCCGACGGACGCGGCCGGCGCCTTCGCGTGCCAGGGCGCGCTCGAAAGCGCCGCCGCCCTCGGACTCGATCCGCAGGACTTTCTGGACCGGAACGATTCGTACGGTTTTTTCGATCGGATCGGGCATCACCTGAAGACCGGTCCCACGAACACGAACGTCTGCGACTTGCAGATTGCGCTCGCGCGTTAACTTGCCGTACCGGGGCCGTTCGCCCGGTTTTTGGACGCCTTGACGCGGGCTTCCTTGATCGCCTGGCCGAGCTCGACGAGGCTGTAGGGTTTCGCGAGAAACACGAAGCCGGACGACGGCTCGGCTTCGGCGACCGTCTCGTCGGACGCGTAGCCGGTGGCGATGACGATGGGCACGGCGGGATCGCGCTTCCGCATGCGGACCGCGGCTTCGTCGCCTCCCATCCCCGCCATGCGGAGATCGAGCATCACGCAGACGAACGCGGCCGGTTCGCGCTCGAAGGCGCGGACGGCTTCCTCGCCCGAGGCGACCGCGCGGGCTTCGTATCCCAGCGCCTTGAGCATGCCCACCGCGGAATCGCGCGGCATCCGGTCGTCGTCCGCCACGAGCACCGTGCCCGACCCGAGTTCGGGGGAGCTCCGCGCGTTCGTCGCGGAGACGGGATCGGCGGCGGGCAGATACACGAAAAATTCGCTGCCCTTGCCCGGCTTCGACGAGAGCCCGACGAAACCGCCGTGCTGCCGGGCGATCGAGTGGACCATCGCCAGGCCGAGCCCGCTCGAATTCTCCGCGTGCTTCGTGGTGAAGAACGGTTCGAAAATGCGCGTGGCGGTATCCGGCGCGATGCCGACGCCCTCGTCCCGGATCGAGAGCGTCCAGTACTCCCGCCCGGGCTCCGCCTGTTCGGGCTCGGGGTCCCCCGCGTCCCGCGTGAATGACTTCAGGAAGACGTCGATGCGCCCGCCGCGCTTTTCGCGCTGGGAACGCATGAGGGTCATGGCGTGTTCGGCGTTGATGATGAGGTTGAGGAGCAGCTGCTCGATCTGCCCCGAATCGCCCGCCACGTGGGCTTCGGGGAGCCCGGGAGCCACTTCGAGCGATACCGACGGATCCATCGACCGGGCCGCGAACTCGACGATGCGGCGCACGGCTTCGTCCAGCCGGAACACGACGTTTTCCGGCGGACGCTTCTTGGTGAGCGAGAGGAGCCGCTTCACGGACGAACTGGCGCGCTCGGCCGACTTTTCCATGAGTTCGAGCTCGTCGTCGAGCTCCTTCCAGTCCGAGTAGGTTCCCGAGGCGATGCCGAAGCGGATGAGCGAGAGCGAGCCGACGATGCCGGCGAGGTTGTTGTTGAAATCGTGCGCGATGCCGCTCGTGAGCGCGCCCACCGCGTCCATCTTCTGCGCGTGGTCCAGCTTGCGTATCCGCTCGATCGTCTCCTCTTCCGCGCGGCGCTCTTCGGTGACGTCGCGGACGATGGCGGCCGTGACCATGCCCGTCCGCAGCGGGATGGGAAACCTGCTGAAGCGGAGGATGCGCCGCGAACCGTCGGGCCGGGAAACCGTCCATTCGGCCGCGGACGGATCGTCCACGCCGAGCATCCGCACGATCTCGTCGCCGTGCTTGCCGAGCGCGGTCTCGTCGTCGATGCCGGTCGCCGACGCCAGGGCTTCGTTCCAGAGCGCCACGCGGCCCTCGTCGTCGTACACGACGATGCCGTCCAGCGTATGCCCGATGAATTCCTCGAGGATGAGCCCCGTGTCGGCCAGGTAGCGTTCGGCGCGGTCCTTGGCTGCGGCGGCGCTCAGGTTGAGCGCGGTCAGGATGGCTCCGCGCGGCTGGTTCTCCACCGGATAGGCGTGCAGGTCGACCGGCACGCGCCCGGGACCGAACCAGGTCCGCGATCCGAAGGTCTCGGCGCCGCCTTGCGCGGTCAGGCGCACGCGCGACGCTTCCTCCTCCTCGAGGAACGCTTCGGGCGCGGTTCCCCGCGCCTCGGCCGGGGTGGCCCGTCCCATCGCCGCGAGCGCCGAACCGTTCGCCCACGCCACGCGTCCGTCCTCCGAAAAGTAGACGACGAAATCGGCCAACGCGTCGAGGATGCGGGGCGCCTCCGCGACCGGCAGGGGCGCCAGGAGCCCGAAGCGCACCGTGGCGATCAGCATGCTGGCGGAAAGCGCCATGCCGCAGAAGATGGCGAGATTGGGAAAATCGATCCCGAGGACGATGAACACCGAATCCGACACGAAACCGACCGCCGTCATCGCGAAGGCGGTCCAGCCGATGATGAAGTACCGCGCGCGTTCGTGCCGTTCGGTCGCGCGGAACGCGGACCGCAGCATGAGGGTGACCGCCGCCGCCGAGCAGGCCATATAGTACGCGACGAAGGCGAAGTACACCGGCAGCAGGCGAAAGCGGAGCGACCAGTAGCCGCTCCGGAATTCGGGCAGGTCGATCGTGAAGGGCAGGAGGAAGAGGAGCGGCACCGCCGGTCCGTAGATCGCCGCGAGCGCCGCCCGGGACGCTCCCTTGGACCGTCCCGCGAACCAGCCGCAGAGTTCGAGATCGAAGTGGAGGACGAGCGGCGAGAAGAGCACCCAGCACCAGCAAAAGCGCTCGTACAGGGTCTTCGCCGCGAGGGCCGATGCCGCCGAATACCAGAAGACCGCGCCCAGCGACCAGGCCGTGAAGACGGCGTTGTAGGCCAGCGCCAGGCGGTTCGCGCGGCCGCGCGGATTCCGCGTGAAAAGCGATACGCCGCAGTAGGCGAACACGGCGGCGGCCAGCGTCGAGAGCCTCGAAAGCCAGAACGACTGGACGCTTTCCATGGAACGCTAGGGCCGTCTCGAGAGGACGTCGAGCCGGGTCTTCTCGAAGAACTCGGTCCGTTCGATGGCGGCGGCGATGTGGGGGCAGAGACAGTTGAGCGTCTCCTCGTCCTCCCGGGTGATCGAGGTCCCCTCGTCGTAGCTTTGGATGATCACCACGCCGCTGATGCCTTCGGCTCCGAACAGCGGCGCGCCGAGCCAACGGTACGGCGGCGTTCCGATCGGGTTGACCTCTCGCGGGATCGCCATGGTCGCCTTGTCGTACACGAAGGATTCGCGGGTATGCGCGAGGATGTATCCGGAAAAGCCGCGCGACAGCGGCCACTGGATCTTGTTGAAGTCGTCCTTTTCGTCGAGCCAGTACACGGTCTGGAACATGCCCGCCTTCCGGTCGACGCGCGCGATGATGAAGTTGCGGGCGGCTGCCGGTATCAGCTCGACGGCGATCGCGTGTATGCCCGCGTAGATCTCACGCACGTCGACGGACTCGTCGACGAGCGCCGCGATGCGCGCGATGGCCCGGTCGCGGTCGTTCCAGTGGAATTGTATGGCCATGGACAGCTGGATGGCCGCGTATTCGACGAAGGAAGCCTGTTCTTCCGTGTAGCGTTCGCCCGGTTCGTAGGTCTGCACCGCCATGACGCCGATGACGGCGCCAGCCCGGTCGCGGAGCAGCACGCCGATCCAGTCGGCGGGCGGCGGCCCCACGAAGCTCACGCGTTCGAGCACCGAGGGATCGCGCCTGACCCAGACGGTTTCTCCGGCCTCGAGCACGTGTTCCGTCATCCCTTCCCTCTTGTAGATGCGGAGCGGATTTTCCGGCTGGATCTGGTCGGCGTAGTACGGAAAGCGCATCATGTCGTGGGGCGCGCACAACGCGACGAAGAAATTCTCCGCGGGCATGAGTCCCCGCAGGATGCCGTGCAGCTTCCCGTAGACCGCGGGCAGCGGCTCCTTGCGGCCGGCGAGGCGGGTTGCGGCGAAAAACGCGGAAGAATCCATCACGCAGGAAGTATAATGCAAAGCGCCGGCGTTTCAAACGCTTCGGGCACGTCCTTCGCGCCCGAAGCCCGTCATTCGCCGCCGTCCGCGGCGACCGCCTGCAGGTCCAGTATCTCGTCGCTGTTGAGCACCTTGTCGATGTCCAGGATCATGAGCATCGCCCCGGCCGACTTGGCGATGCCGAGCAGGTACCCGCTCTTGAGCCTGAGCCCCACGTCGGGGGTCTTCTCGATATCGCCCGCGGCCAGCGACACCACGTCCCGCACCGTGTCCACCACCATCCCGAAGCTGAACGACTCCCGCTCGCGCCCCACGTCCACGATCACGAACACCGTCCGGTCGTCGTACTCGCGCGGTTCCAGGCCGAACTTCGAGCGCATGTCGACGATGGGGATGATCTTCCCGCGCAGGTTGATCACGCCCTTCAAGTAAGTCGACGCCTCGTGCACCGCCGTGATCGCCTCGTGCCGGATCACTTCCCGCACCTTCGTGATGGGGATGCCGTAGTTCCCTTCCGCTATCGCGAACACCAGGTATTTTCCGTCAGATTCGGCCATGACCCCTCCCGCGCGGACTATCGTCCCGCCGCGTCAGAAATCGCTGAAGTCCTTGAGCGGGATCACGTCTTCGGGCTTCACCACTTCCACCGTCGCCTTCGCCCCGGCCTTGGTCGCCGTCTTCGTCGCTTCGTGTCCGCGGCCTTCGCCGCCTTCGCCCCGCGACGCGTCGGTCCGCGCCGCCGAGCTCTTCCGAGCCCGCTTGCGCCCGAGCACGATCGTCCCGAGGTCCGCCACCGAGTCGCGCAGGAGCTCCGCCTGCGACAGGAGTTCCTCGCCGGCCGCCGCGTTCTCCTCCGAGCTCGCCGCCGTCTGCTGCACCACCGCGTTGATCTGCGAGATGCCCTGCGTGATCTGGTTCGCGCCCTTGAGCTGTTCCCGGCTGGCCCGGTTCACCTCGTCCATCAGCGTCGTCACCTTCTCCATCGCCGCCACCGCCGCGTCCGCGCTGGCCTTGATGCCGTCAGCGACGTACATGCTCTCCTGGATGCCGATGTTCGCCGTTTCGAGCAGGTCGGCGGTGTCCTTCGACGCCTGCGCGCTCTTCTGCGCCAGGTTCTTCACCTGTTCGGCGACCACGGAGAACCCGCGGCCCGCCTCGCCGGCGCGCGCCGCCTCGACGGCGGCGTTCAGCGACAAAATGTTCGTCTGGAAGGCGATGTCGTCGATGAGCTTCAGGATGCGCGCGATCTTCCGGAAGTTCTGGTCGTTTTCCTTCATCGCGGCCACCATGCCGCCCGCGTCGTCGCTGGACTGCTTCGCGCCGTCGTAGGTCTGCGTCGACATGACGCCCGCCTGGTTCGCGTTCTTCGTCGTGCCTTCGATGATCGACTGCAGCTCCTCGAGGCTCGACGTCATCTCCTCGATGGAAGAAGCCAGCTCGCTCGACCCCGACGACAGCTCCTGGCTCGACGACGACACCTGCAGGCTCGCCGCCTCCAGCGCCACCGACGCCTTCGCGAGTTCCGAATTCACCCGCACCACCGGCTTCGCGATGGACGACGGCACGAACGCGCTCAGGAACGCGCACAGCGTCCCGCTCGCGAGCAGGATTCCGAGCAGGGCGACGTTGAGGTCCGCGCCGCGCTGTTCGGCCGCGACCACCACGTTTTCGCCGTAGTATTTCGCGACGTACGCGATGAGCTCGTCGAGCTTCCCGTACATCGCGTCGTCCTTTTCGCGACAGTCGAGCCGCACGCGGCGTCCGCGCTCCCCGCCGGTTTCGCGCCTGACCACGCGGACGCCGAATCGCGCCAGGATTTCCTCCGCCACCGCGATGTTGTTGTCGCCGACGAAAAAGACCGTGTCGGAATCGAAGCAGAGGCTGCCCCCGGCGATCGTCGCCTCGAGATCCGCGAAATCCGAGCCCGAGGTCCTGAATTTCTTGAGCAGCGTCGGGATCGCCACGTCGCCGTATTTCGCGAAGGAGGCGCCCTCGGGCGCCCGCGCGAGCAGGTAGTGGCACATGGCGCCGTGCCGGAGTTTCCGGTCCCAGAGCGCCACCGCCACGCATGAACCCAGAATGGTGCGGATGACGCAGGGCCCGCTCGCGTACGCCAGCTCGCCCGGGTTCAGGAACACTTCGGGCACGTCGGACGCGAACGGATCGGCCATGTCATGCCTTCCGGTAGACGGAGTTGCGCTCCATGGCGAAGCGGTGACGGTAGCCCACGAGCGACTCCGAAAGGCCCACGACGAGCAGACCTCCCGGCTTCAGGCAGTCCCACACGCCCTCGAGCACGAGCTCCTTTTCTTCCTTGCCGAAGTAGATGAGCACGTTGCGGAGGAATACCACGTCCATGGGCCTGGAAAACGGAAACGGCGAAAGCAGGTTGAGGTAGCGGAAGGAGACGAGCGAGCGCACCCTGTCGCGCACGCGGAGTTCGCCCGTCGCGGTCCGGTCGAACCACAGGCGCTCGTCCTCGGCGCGGAGCTCCTTGCGCACGCGGTCTTCCGGGTAGACGCCCTCTTCCGCCCGCTCGAGCATGCGCGTCGAGATGTCCGTGGCGAGGATCTTGAAGTCTCGGTGGCGGTCGAAGCCGTTGTCGAGCGCGGTGATCGCCATCGAATAGGCTTCCTCGCCGGACGACGCGGCCGCGCTCCACAGACGCACGCAGGACTCGCGCTCGACGGCCCGCGCGAGATGGTCGCGCAGGATCGAGAAATGCACGGGATCGCGGAAAAAATAGCTGTAGTTCGTCGTGAGCAGGTTGATGAAGGTCGTCATGAGGGCGTCGGAACCCGGGGCCACGAGGGCATCGTGGAAGGCGCCGAAATCGGCGTAATCCCGCCCGGGGCCGACCAGCCGCGAAAGCCGATGCACGACGAGATACTTCTTGTATTGCTTGAGATCGATGCCGGTGCGCTCCGCGAGCAGGTCGCGGAACTTCCGGTACAGCGCGTCGGAGAGCTCGATCTCGGCGGGCATGGCGCTGATCGCGCTTTCTTTCGGCGCATCCATGGCTTTCCCCGTCAGACCAGCATCGTCGATCCCCTGAGGAGATCCTGCGCGAGGCACGAATGGACGGGGCACACGAAGAGCAAATCCCCGACCTTGAGCTTCGCGAGCTCGCCGGGCGGCAAGACCACGACCCCGTGTTCCTGGCTGACCGAACGGACGTACGCGTCCGGCACGAAGCCCCCCCACGCGCTTCCCGCCCCGCCGGGCGGCGCGAACACGGTTCCGAACGAACGCTTGCCGCCGGGCAGGAGCTGGTCCTGGCGCGACAGGTGGACGGCGCCGCCGTACACGACGGCCTCGCCGCGCTTCGGGTGCACCCCGACGACCGGGCAAGCCACCGCGCAGGCGATGTCGCCCGCGGAGCAGGCGCCGATGGCGTACTGCTGGAGGTCGTAGTACACGAAGTTGCCCGGCCGGAGCTCGTCCACGCCGGAAAAATCGTCCACGAGGCTCGCGGTGGGCGTATCGCCGTACGAAAGGCGCAACCCCGGGAAGCCGCGTTCGCCGAGGCGGCGGCGGAGTCCGTCCAGGGCCGCGATCCCTTCCGCGTACAGGCCTGCGACGGCGTCGCGCCCGACGACGGCGTAGGTGCGCGCGTCGTGGGTGAGGAGACCCTGAATGGCGATCCGCGGAACCGCGCGCGCCAGCTCGAGTATGTCCAGGACGGTTTTGTAGTCGTCCGCGGCGACGCCCGAACGGCGCGCCCCGAGATCGATCTTGACCCACAATTGCACGTCGTTTCGGACGCCTTCCGCGAGCCGCTCGACCGCTTCGACCGAATCGACGAGCAACCCGAGCCTTACGCGCGCGGCCAACGCGTCGATGGCGGGGAGTTCCCGCACGTTGAGCGGAAAGGCGATGGTGATGTCGTTCCAGCCCTCTTCGGCGAAAGCCCTGGCCATGGAGAGCGACGACACCGTGATGGCGGCCACGCCGGCTTCGCGGAACAGCGCGGCCACCGCGGCCGATTGGTGCGTCTTGAAATGTGGCCGGAAGAGCGCGCCGGCCGCGCGGGCCTTCGCGGCGACGCGGGCGATGTTCCTGCGGGCTTTTTCGCGGTCGACCACGAAGGTCGGGGTCGTCACCGCGTCGTACCTGTCCGTCATTCCGGAATCCTGCCTTTCATGCGCGTGGCGCGCGGGATTCTAGCCGATCGAGCCGACGGAAACAAGCCGCGCTCAGGGAGTCACCCAGCGATCGACGATCCGTTTGAAGCCGCCGTTCCCGGCCAGCTTTTCGCACGCGGCCTCGAGCCGCGCCAGCACGTCCGGCGGCGTCTTCTTCGACACGCCGATGTAGACGGGTCCGCTGCCGATGACGAAGGGATGCACGGCCAGGCCCTTGTACTGCGGCTTGGTGCGGATGTCGTACGCGATGATGGGCCGCCGGTCGAAGGCGGCGAAGATCCGGCCTCCGAGTATCATGTCGTTCGCGGTCGTCTTCACGTACTCGAAGCGGGACCTGAAGCGCTCGTCGTTCGCGAAACGTTCCGAAAAGGCGTCGGAGTAGAAAGCGTCTTCCTCGATGCCGATCGCCTTGCCGGCGGCCACGGACGCCGCGGCCAGCTCGTCCAGGTTCGCGATCCGAATCTTCGCGTCGGCCTTCTTCACGACCAGCACGATCTCCTCGAGGTCGTACGGCCCGAGGAACGTCATGTACTCCTCGCGCTCCGGCGTCTTCGACAGCTGCGACATGATGCCGCACTCGCCGGTCTTCATGTAGTCGATGGCGCGCGACCACGGCAGCCGTTCGAACTTGAGTTCGACCCCGGCCTCTTTCGCGATGGCCGCGTAGATTTCGACGTCGAGCCCCTTCCAGACGCCGTTTTCGGACCAGAAATACGGCGCGTTTTCGCTCACGCGCGCGACGACGACGGGCTTCGGTTCGGCGCCCGCCCGGGCGAACGCGAGAAACGAGCAGGCCAAGGCGGCCAAGATCCTTTTCATGACGATACCCCCCACCACCATGCGGAAGCCGCCGGGTCGCCGCCCGGACGATTCGGGCATGGACCGGTTCCTTCCTTCAGGATAGTCCCTGACGGACCCCGGCGCCAGAGCGTTGGGCCGCGGGCGGAGCGATCGGTATCGAAATCGAGATGCTGACTCCGCGGCCTTCGTCGCTGTCGAAATCCAGGCGCCCCCCGAGTTTTTTCACGAGACTCGCCACCACGTACAAGCCGAGCCCGACGCCCTCTCCCGCGTGCGGCCCCCGGAAGAACGGCGTGAACAGCCGGTCGTGCGACCGCTTCGGGATGCCGATCCCGTCGTCGCGATACTCGATCGCGATACGCCCGTCGGTCCGCCCGGCGGAGACGGAGATCGTGCCGGTCCGGCCTTCCGGGAAACCGTGCGTGACGGAGTTCTCGAGCAGGTGGTTCGCGATCTGGAAATACGCCCCCCGCAGGCCGACGATGCGCAGTTCCGGATCGCACGCCACCTCCACGCGGATCGGGCGGTTCACGAGCCGCGGCTTCACGTTGAGGATCGCCTCCTCGAGGCACGATCCGAGCGCGAATTCGCGCGGATCCTCGAGCGACTGGTCGAGGGCGAGCTGCTTGAAGCTCGTGATGATGTGCCGGATGCGGGACAGGTTCCTCGAAACGATGCCCCCGGCTTCGAGCGCCGATTCGAGCGAGCCCCGGATTTCCGGGTCGTCGAGCCCGGCTTCGAGGCTCCGCGCGTCCAGTTCCCTGACGAGGGTTTCCAGGTGCGATACCGCCGTGAGCGAGACGCCGACCGGCGTGTTGATCTCGTGCGCGACTCCCGCGACGAGCCGGCCGACGAAGGCGAAATTCCCGAGCTCGAGGACCTGGCGGGTCCTCGCTTCCACGAGCGCCTCCATGTCGGTCCTGAAGGCGTCGATCGAATCCGCCATGGCGTTGAAGCTCTTCGCGAGCGTATCGATCTCGCCGCCGCCTGCCGACTCGGCCCGCGACGCGTAGTCGCCCTCCGTGAAGCGGACGATCGTCGCGTTGAGCCGCGCGATGCGCTCGATGAGCCGGCGCTCGAGCCCGATCCATACGGCGACGACGCCTACGGCCGCCGCGGCCAGCATGCTCGCGAGGCCGAACAGGAAACGCCCGAAGGCGTCGAGCACGGCGAAGCGGGTCGTGACGCGGGCCAGGATCGAACCGATCTCCTCGCCGTCGTAGGCGCTCGCCCCCTCGACGACGAATTCGCCCGGAGCCGCGGGTATCCGGGCGGACGTCTCGTTGCCGAGGGGGCGCCGCGTCGGACGCCAGGCGGCATCCCGTTCCGATCCCGAGAACACCATGCCGTGCTTGTCGATCAAGGTGATGGCGACGTAGTCGTCGTCGAGCATCTCGCCCTCGATGATGCGGTCGCACGTCACGCGACTGTACATCCAGAACGGCTCCGACAGCGCCCGATCCAGGCGGGTGAGCAGGCGCTCGGCCTCGTCGCGAAGGCGGCGGTCGGCGGTCCGGATCTCGACGAGGAACGACGCCGAGGTGAAGACGGCGATGATGGCGCAATATCCGAAGGCCATCGTGCGGAGCACGAGCGACTTGATGGAAGAAGAAGGTCGTCTCCGCATTTCCGTACAGGCCTCCGGCGCTCCGTCCGGACGCGAAGACCCGGCACGACGGCCGACTCCGGATCCACGGCTGACTGCGCGCGTTCAAGTATATCCGGATCGGCCGGGTTTTCAAACGGACGCGGACGCTTCCGTTTACCGAGTCCCGGCCTGCCGGGCCTTGAGCAGGCCGTACTGCGCCCGGGCGGCTTCCGCATAGGACTCGTCCGCGGCCGCGGTCTGGTAATGCATGACGGCGAAACTCGAGAATCGTTCGACGTACGGCGCCTCGGCCGCCATTTGCCGCGCGATGCGGGCGAAGTCGCGGCACGGGAAGCAATTCCCGTCGGCATCCATGTCGAAGGTCTCGAGATCGGACCAGAGCCGGCACGACGGACGCGCCGCGTCGACGGCGCCCTTCATCGCGGCGAACCACGAACCCACCGTCTCGACGGTCGTGTGCGTCGTCCTGCCGTCGTCCGAAGCGCCGCAGCCGTCCTGCATGTTGACGACGTCGATGGCCGCGGTCTTTAGGATCTCTTTCCACATCGCTCCCCACGCCTTCGGATCCATCGCGCCCGAATCGGAACAGAACGGCGCGATCATCACCGGCTTGTTCGCCGTCTTGTGGATGAAATCGACGGTCTTCCCGTAGACCGAGGCCATGCGCGATCGGGGACCCGCCTCGGCGAAATTGTCGTTGTCCACTTCCATCGTGAGGTAAAAGCCCGCAATGACGTCGGCGTAGTCGGCTCCGTAACGGTTCCACAGCTCGGCCGCCACCGCGCGCCCGACCGCGAATTCGTTTTCGAGCCATTCCGGATCGTTCGCGTACCTGTTCCACCAATCGTCGGTCCAGTTGAGGCCGAGCCAGACCGTGAGTCCCGCCTTCTTCGCCAGCGCGAGACTTTCGCCGACCGGATCGGGCACGGCCGTGTTTTCGACCATGGCATAGCCTTCGAGCTTCGTCGGATACCACGTCACCTTGTTCAGGCTGTCGGCGGTCCACTGCCAGATCACGTGGTCGTCGACGCCGGCCGCGCGGAGCTCGTCGAACAGCCGCGCCCAATCGGCGCTCTTCCACCCTTCGACGAACCAGGGCTGGAAGAAGGTGCCCGTCAGTTTCGAGGGCGCGGCCGCTTTCGGCGCCGCGCACGCGAGAGTCGCCGCCATGCAGGCGGCGGCGAGAACGGTGAATCGTTTCATGGTTCGTCTCCTTCGGCGAAATGCGGAAAAAGCGCCCGTCGGCCTTCCGACCTCGCAGCGGCGATCACGCGTCGAGCGCCTTCCGCATGCGGAGGTCCCAACGCCAGGACGGGCGCGCGGACAATTGGTGCGAGTACGTCAGGTACACGCCGCCGTCCAGGGCGAACTGGAAGGCGCAGGCGCTCACGTCGGCGGGCAGCGGACTGTTGGCACACTCGGCGAAACCGCCGTCGGCGCGGTCGCTCGCCCACGCGCGCGTGCTCCAGTCGTCCCGCGAATCGGACGCCGTCTCCGTGAGGAGGTAGTACGTCCCCTTCCACGGGAGCACGCTCGGCGCCGCGAGTATCTCGCCGCGCACGTCCGCCATGACGACGACGTCGGGCGCTGTCGAAAGGCCGTGCAGGGTCGCCGAGCGGCGCATCCGTATCCGGTAGCGGTCGCGGTCGTTGCCCGAGTAGTAGTAGAGGCACCACGCGGAATCCTTCGGATCGCGCATGAGGAAGGGATTCTGGTTGCGCCACCCGTGGATGGCCGGGACGACGTCCTGTTCGTACTGGAAGGAGATCCCGTCGGCGCTCGAGTACATGACGATCCGCGAGTCCGTGTCGTAGTCCTTCGTGACGAACAGGTAGAACCTGCCTTCGTGCACGGCGGCGGTCGGCCAACGCGCGCCGTAACCGTGCCGGTCCGTGGCCACGACCGGGGCGCCGATGCGTTCGTCAGTCACGTACTTTTCCCAATGGACGAGGTCGTTCGAACGCGCGAGGCCCGTGCCGTACGAATAGTAGTACGCGCCGCCGCAATAATAGCCCCAGTACTTGAAACCGTCCCGGTTCGCCTCGACGATCGAGAGGATGTGGACTCCGTTGCCGTCCCAGGAACCGGGCGTCCCCTCGAGGACCACGGCGGGCTCGCCGAGATCGAAATACCGTGCGGTGGCGCGCGAGGGCGTGCCGGTTTCCTTGTCGTTCATCGATCCTTCCTTTCAACGATCCAGCGCGTCGCGCAACGCTTCGATCCGCGCGCTCAAGCCGTCGGTCCAGTCCGGATCCGACGACGTGTCGGCGAAATACCACCAGAAACAGCCGCCGATCGACCGCCCGATCGCGAGCGAGGCGCGGTAATACTGGTCGAGGACGAGTTCGCGCGCCGCGGCGACGTCGCTTTCGTCGGCGTACCACCAGAGGTCGCTTTCCTCGCCTTCCTGGCACCAGTAGTCGAGCTCCCCGAGCCCGACGCGGGACTTCGGAAACGCCGCCGCGATACGGTCCATCACCGGCTCGAAGGCGAGCCCGAGCGGCGCCTGTTCCATGTACACCGAAAGCGTCGCGTAGTCGACGAGGTCGCGCGTCGAAGGCGGCAGCTTCGCCTCGATCCAGCCGAACAGGTCGGTGGCGCAGTCCTGCGAGTTGTTCTCGTTCGAGGTCTCGCCCGTCGCCGTGCCGATCTGCCAGAACAGCGTGAGGAGCGTCCGCTTGCCCTTCGACTTCGCATACTCCGCGGCGGCGCGGACGCGTTCTGCGATCCCGGCCGAGGTCCAGCCGCCGTTCACCTCGTTGCCGATCTCCCAGACGTCGACGTCGGGCAATGCGTCGATGAACGACTTGAAGCGCGCGATGCACGCCGCGGCGCCGAGTTCCGAGTCCTGCACGGAGTCGACGGGCTCCCCGACGACGAGCAGTCCTTTCGACTTCGCGTAGGCGACGATGTCCGAATAGGCCGACCAGTCCTTCGACGCGTCGAACACGAAGCGCACGGCTCCGTATCCGCCCGCGATCGACGCGGCGCGGTCCACGTTCGCCCGATCGGCGGCGGAATCCGAGCCCGCCCCTTCGATCGTCAGGCCGATCATGACCTGATCGGATGACGAAGAGGCGAGGACCGGCCCGTGTTCGGCCAGGAGGAGATCGTGCGCCCGCGCGATCGCGTCGAGCGCCTTGAGACCTTCGGATCCCTTCAAGCTTTCCGAAGCGCCCGGGGCGGCGGCCGTTTCGAGACGCGACTCCGCCTCGCCGTACGCGTCGTCGAAGGCCTTCGAGCGAACGTAATCGGCGCGCTTTCCGAGGGACTCGTCCAGCCGACGGAACGCGTCGAGGGCGGCGCGGTGGAACAGGTTGACCTCGACTCGCGTGCCCGGGGCGGCTTGGAATCCCTTCCCGCCGTTGTCGACGACGAGGAAGCCGAAGCCGCGGGCGGTCGGCCAGTTGAAGGCCAGCGCGGAACTTCCCTCGGGCAAGGATAGCCCCTCGAGCGACGAAGCACCCGACACGGGGTACCAGGCTTTCACGGCGTACGTGTCCGGATCCAGGAACACGTCGGCTTCGTACGCGCCGGCGCGTCCGCCCATGCACGCCTCGGCGAACGCTTCGTAGTCGAGCCGTTCGCCGTCAGCGCCGTACGCGATCAGGTCCAGGCGCCCCGTCCGGCTTTCGACGCCGTTCGTCCGGCACCCGGCGTTCCACAGCGCGACGGACGCCGCGGCCGCGAGCACGAGCGCGGCGCGGATCGACCGGAGCCGCGAGTGGCGAATTTCTTGTTTCATGCTATCGTCCTTTCCCCGTTTCTTCCGAGCCACGCGGCGGCGGCGCCGGCCAGGCCTGACGCTTCGCCCAGTTCCGCGCCGATGATCCGGGCGATTCCTTTCGGCATGAGCGTCGTGTTGGCCGCGACCGCGTCGTCGATCGCCTTCCGGAACAGATCAATCTTCGCCATGAGTCCGCCGCCGAGGCAGACGCGGTCCGGAGCGAACAGGTTCACGAGATTGGCGATGCCGATCCCCAGATATTTTCCGACTGTCTCCACCGCGAGGAGCGCGGCGCGGTCGCCGTTTTCGGCGGCGAGGCAGACGGCTTTCGCGTCGAGGCGCGCGCCTACGGGAACGAGGCTCCGGTACCGTTCGGCGAGCGCCGGTCCGCACGCGAGGCTTTCCCAGCATCCCCGCGGGCCGAGCCCGCCCGGACCGGAAGCCCCGTCGATCACGTGTTGGCCGATTTCGGGATGCGTGCCGCCCGAGCCGCGGAACAGCGCGCCGTCGAACACCATGCCGCCGCCGATGCCCGTCCCGACGGTCACCATGACGAAGCGCGCGGAGCCGCGCCCCGCGCCCCAGCGGTACTCGCCGAGCGCGTGGGCGTCGGCGTCGTTTTCGAGGACGACCGACACGCCGAAGGCGGCCTCGAGGGAAGCGGCTATCCGGCCGCCCTCCCAGGTCGGCAGGAAGGGCACGTCGAGCACTATTCCCGCGTACGGATCGACGGGGCCCGTGCAGCCGATGCCGACGCCCTCGAGCGGCGCGTCCGCGCGCTCGACGCAGCGCCGGAGCATCCCGATCATGCGGCCGAGGGCGTGCGGAAAGCCCGCGCGCGGCTCGGTGGGACAGGTCTCGGACGCGACCACGCGACCGTCGCGGTCCACCGCGGCGACCGCGATCTTGGTTCCGCCGATGTCGATGGCGCCGATCATTCCTTCACCGCCCCCGCGGTCATCCCTTCGATGAAGCGCTTTTGCATGAAGAGGAAGACGAGGATCATCGGCAGCGCGACGAGCGTCGTGCCGGCGAGGATCTCGCCGTTGTTGATCGTGTTCTTGAGCTGGATCTGCGTGAGGCCGACCGGCAGGGTGAACAGCTTTTCCGAGCTCGTCACGATGCGGGGCCAGAGGAAACTGTTCCACGAGTTCATGAAGGCGAAGATGACGAGGGTCGCGGTGCCCGGCAGCGCGAGCGGGAAGGCGACGCGCCAGAACACGCCGAACTCGCCGCAGCCGTCGATGCGGGCGGCGTCGAACAGCTGGTCCGGCAGCGACTTCATGAACTGGCGCATGAGGAACATGTTCATGATCGAGAGCATGTCCGGGACGATGAGCGCCTTGTAGCTGTCGAGCCACCCGAACGCGCTCATGATCTTGTACATGGGGATGAGGTTCACCTGGAACGGCACCATGAGCCCGAAGAGGAGGACGAAGAAGATCGCGTCGCGCCCCGGGAACCGGAGCTTGGCGAAGGCGTAGCCGGCGAGGGTCGAGAAGAACGCCTGCCCGACGGTGACGACGAGCGAGACGAGGACGCTGTTCGCGAAGAAGCGCGCGAAGTTCGGCATGTGGACGAAGAGCTTCGGATAGTTGTGCGTCACGAGCGGATTCGGCCACCATTGCGGCGGCGAAGCCAGGATGGCGCCCTCGGGCTTGAGGGAATTCGTCACCGTCCAGTAGAAGGGAAACAGCATGACGAGGGAGGTCGCGACGAGGACGGCGTAGAGCGCCACCCGTCCGACGAGACGCCGCACCCGAATGCGGTTCTTCATCGCCTAATCCTCCTTCCCCTTGAAGCGCCATTGCACGAAGGAGACCGCGAGCAGGATCACGAACAGCACGTACGCGATGGCCGAGGCGTAGCCGAGCCGGAGATCGCGGAATTTCGAGAAGAGGTAATAGACGATGGTCGAGTATTCCGGCCCCGGGTTCGGATGGGCGCGCATGAGCGTGTACGGCAGGTCGAACACCTGGAAACTGCCGATGAGGCCGACGCAGTACACGAAGAAGAGCACCGGCTTGAGCGAGGGCAGCGTCACGTGGACGAACTTCCTCCACGCCCCGGCGCCGTCGAGCGTCGCGGCCTCGTACAGGTCCTTCGGCACGGACTGGAGCGCCGCGAGGAACACGACCGTCTCGAAACCGAAGCCCTGCCAGATGCCGGCGATGGAAATCGAGAGCATGACGAGCTTCGGGTCGGACAGCCAGAGGCTCGGCGCGGCGCCGAAGAGCCCGAGCGCGTAGTTGAGGACCCCGCGCTGGTTCAGGATGAGGCGCCACACCATGGCCACGACGATGGCCGAGGTCATCACGGGCAGGAAGTACGCCGTCCGGAAGAATCCCTGGAACTTCACCTTCCGGTTGAGGAGGAGGGCCGTCGACAGCCCGAGGGCGGGCCCGACGAGCATGCCGAGGACGACGTAAATCAGCGTGTTCCGGAGCGACTCGTAGAAACGGAGATCCGTGAAGAGCTTCGCGTAGTTCCGCAGGCCCACGAACTCCGGGGCCTGGACGCCGTTGTAGTCGGTGAGACTCCAGACGAACGACATTGCCATCGGCACGAAGATGAAGAGCGCCGCGCCGAGGACGACCGGGGCGATGAACACGTAGGCGAACGCGTACTTCGCCAGGCGCGCGCGCGCCGTGGATCGGTTCGACGCCGCCGGGCGCGGCTCTTGATTTCCGGATTTCATGCGCCCTCCCCGTTCCTTCCGTGACGGATCGCCGTCGGCCTGACGGCGGCGGCGAAAGCGACCCCGCTTCCCCCGCCGCCTTCGCTCATTCCGCGAGCAGGCCGTCGACCTTCTCGGCGGCTTCCTTCACGGCGTCGTCGAGCGTCTTCGACTTGTTCATCACCGCGGCGATCATCTCGTTGAGGACGACGTCGATCTCCTCCCACTGGCGGATCTTGGGGAACGAGACCGCCGACTCGAGCGCCTGCTTGTAGACTTCCATCGGCTTCTGCCCGCCGAAGTAGGGGTCGGGGGCGTTCACCTCGGGATCGGCCAACGCGGACAGGAGCGCGGGAGCGGCGCCGGCCTTCGTATAGACGAGCTTCGCGTTTTCCGGGCGCAGCATGAACTCGATGAATTTCCAGGCGGCTTCCTTGTGCGCGGATTTCTCGGGGATGACGAGTCCGGTCCCGCCGAGGTACGAGCCGGCCTGCTTGTTTCCCGGGTGCGGCGCTATCCGCCACTTGCCGGCCATGTCGGGCGCGGCTTCCTTGAGCTGAGCCATGCGGTAGGGGCCGTCGGTCCACATCGCGAGCCGCCCGTCCAGCGTGCCCTGGAGCACGTCGCCCGAGTCGGCGATCCAGTTCATCGCCATCCGGTGCTTGAACACGAGATCCGTGCAGTAGCGGAAGGCTTCCATGCCGGCCTTGTCGTTGAACGCCGCCTTCTTGTTGTCCGGGGTCAGGATGGATCCGCCGTTCTCGTAGATGAACTGCGCGACGTGGAAGAAATCGGGCTGGAAGCACATGAGGTTCATGTCGCCCTTGGCCAGCGCCTTGCCGACCTTGACGAGTTCGTCCCAGTTTTTCGGGGCCTGGAGGCCCAGGGCGTCGAAGAGGTCCGAGCGGTAGTAGAGCGCGTAGGCGTCGAAGTCGTAAAGCGCCGCCACGTACTTCCCCTCGTGGCTCATGGCCTTGAGGGAGAACGGCGCCCAAGCCTGATCGAAGGACTGGCCATTGAGCTTGCCGCCGGAGAGCGCTCCGATATCAGCCAACGCGCCGAGCGAGGCGTACATCGGCAGCCAGGTCATGTCGGCCGTCACGACGTCGGGAACCTCGCCGCCCGAGAGCACGACGTTGAGCTTCGTGTGCATCGTGTCCCAGTCCAGGTCTTCCCGGTTCACGACGATGCCCGGATTCTCCTTCCGGAACGCCTCGATGATCGGGGCGATCGGCGAAACTTCCTTGCCGTAGTAGTCCCAGACGGTGATGGTCGTCTGTTCGACGGCCTTCGGCTTGCAAGCCGACGCGCCGAACGCCAGCGCGACGGCGAGAAACGGGATGACGAACCGGCTACACTTCACGTTTTCCCCCTTGTGATCGGCCCGGGCCGGACCATGCCGCCCGAAAGCCGTCTATCGATGCCCAAGCCCTCCGTTCCGGGAGGCTTACGATCTCCAGCTCAAAATCGCGCCGTCGTGGGCCGCGAGCGCCAGCTTCCAGCCGCCCGGCACCTTCGCCAAACCGCCGCGGCGCGCGGGCCCGACGAGTTCGAGCGCCAGCACCGGAATCGACGACGTCACGGTCAAATCCAGGTCGCGCGCCGAATGGTTCGCGATCACCGCGTAGCCGCGCCCCGCGCCCGAGAGGACCGCGACCTCCGCGGACGGGTCCGAGGTTTCGAACGGGGGCTTCGCGCCGAGCCAGTCGGCGAAGGCGCGGTACAGCCGGTGCGTCGACTCGTCGCCTTCGAACGCGCTCGGCGTCTTCGCGAGATAGCTTTCGATCGGGTACGCGCAGACGAGGGTCTTGCCCTTCCCGAGTTCGTTGGCGACAAGGGCCGGCCGGCCCGCCCCGTCGACGCCCACCACCCGGCCGCCGTCGACGGCGAGCAGGGCGGGCCAAGAGCGGTGACCGCCTTGCGGCTTCCACGCGAAGGACTCGCCCGTGCGCAGGCCGGAGAAATCCTCGGTCATCGTGATGACCGCCTCTTCGACGGGCGCGTGATCGACGAGGCGCGCGCCGAACAGCGTCTCCATGGCGGGAATGGCCGCGTCAGCGCAGAGCGAGGCGTAGAGCCCGCCGCCGTTCCGCACCCAGGCTTCGGCGCGGCCCCAGAAATCGGTGTGGAGATGGACGAAATTGCGCTCGGTGGACGTGAGGGGCGACGGCAGGAACAGGAGCTTCGCGTCCTCCCACGAACCGCGCTCGCGGGGCAGCTCGGCCTTGAGTCCCGCGCGGCGGGCGAGGACGAAGGACGAGAGCATGCCGCCCATGATCCAGAGGTTGTCCTCGTCGGCGCCGTCTTCCGCATGGCACTCCTGGACGGAGGTGTACGGAATCGCCCCGGACACGGGCAAGCCCGTGCCCTTCATGTCGCCGTGGAACTTGCCCCACTCGTGCGGCACGACGATGGCGGCTTCGCCCTTCGCGGGCTCTAGCCCCTCGAGGTCGAGCGCCTCGAGCAGGGCGGCGAATTCGCGCACCGCGACGCCCGCGGGCCGGTCCTTCCGGTCCCAGGTGCAGACGCCGAACTGCGTCTCGTGGGGCGCGCGCAGGTACGGCACGCGCTTCCAGGTTTCGGGCGCGGCGTCCGTGTAGCACCAGGGCATGAACCCGGACGCCCCGTGAGCGAGCGCCGAGAACATCGTGACGCGGTCGTATTTGCCCACGCGCTCCGGATCGTACTGCGCGGAGGAGGCGCCGTACTCGTGGATCATCATCGGCTTGCCGGCGCCGAGGCAGAGGGCCGTCTGGAACGCCGCGCAATAGCTGCCGCGCTCCGACAGCATCGGATCGGGGAAAAGCCCGGGCGCGTAGATGGGATACGGATGCGACGAGAGGAAATCGACCTCCGCGGCGATGGTGTCGGGTCGGAAGGGGCCGCGGCCGAGGTCTTCCATGCTCGTGCCCACGCAGACGAGGCAGGAGGGATCCTCCCGGCGCATCGCCCACGACAGGAGCCGCGTCCAGTTGACCGCCATGGCGTCCGTGGTCTTGCCCCAGAACGGCCAGAACGGCGGCTCGTCGGTCAGGTCCCACGCGAGGATCGCCTCCTCGCCCTTGTAGCGGCGCGCGAACTCCGCGGCGTGGTCCGTCTGGAGGCGGAGCATCTCCGGATCCTCGTGCAGGTGCCGCCCCTGGCGCCAGGGCAGGTCCCAAAACGCCTCGCCGACCTCGCCGCCGATGAAGAGCGTCGGGTGGAGGTAGATGCCGTATTTCCGCGAAAGGACGAGCAGGCGGTCGAACTGCGCGAAGGCCTCCTCGCTGTAGTCGCCGGGTCGCGGCTCGAACCACGCCCAGAAGAGGTCGAAGCGGACCACGTTGAAACCGAGCTCGCGCATCTTCGCGAAATCCGCCTCGATATCGGCCTCGTCCCAGCATTGCGCCCATTGGAGCGCCGCCTTGGCCGGCACCCAGTGGGCGCCGATGGGAACGAAGCGCCGCTTTCCCGCGCGCAGGTAGTTGCCGTCGATGCTCGTCCTGTCGAGTTTCATGCGTGTACGATCCTCCGTTCGGTTTCGGTCCGCGCAGTCGCGTCGGATTTCATATGAGTCTCGAGGAAACGCTGTCCGAACTCGTGCGGAGATGTTCCGCCGCGTCCGGCGACGCGCGCATGACGAGCGAGGCCAGCAGTTCCACGATGAAATAGAACGGCAGCTTCGTTCCGATCTCCGCCTCGAGGGCGCCCTCGCGCACCGCCGCGTTGAGCACGATGTCGGCGGCTTCGGCGAGCGGGCTCTTCGGGTGGTTCGTGAGCGCCACGACGCGGGCCCCGCGGGCGCGGGCCAGCGTGGCGCAGTCGAGTATCTCCTTCGTGCTGCCCGAGTCCGAGACGGCGAACACGACGTCCGCGGGGGACAGGAGCGACGACTTGATCATCTGGAGATGCGTGTCCTGCTCCGCCGCCGCGAGTATCCCCAGGCGGTCGAGCCGGTAGGCGAACTCCTTGACGACGGGGAACGACCCCGCGACGCCCACCGCCACCACGAGCCGCGCGCGGGCGATCAGGTCGGCGGCGGCCCGCAGGCGCTCCTCGTCGAGGGCGTGGACCGCGGTGGAGATGAGCGACTTGGCCTGTTCGCCGCGGCGCTCGAGCCAGCCGGGTTCGGCGTCCTGCGTTTCCGGCGCGGCGGCCCCGGCTTCGACGGCCATGCGGATCTTGAAATCCTGGAAGCCCGAAAAGCCCAGCTTCCGGCAGAACCGGATGACGGTGCCGTAGCCGACGCCGCTCTCCTCCGCGACCACGGTGATCGACTTGAAGATGAGGTCGTCGTGCGTGAGGACGTATTCCGCGAACGCGGCTTCCGTCGAGGTCAGTTCGTTCATCCGCGCGCGTATGCCGTCGAGTACCGTCATCGCGTCACTCCTTGTTCGTCACCTTGCCGCCGTAGCGGAAGACGCCGGTTTCGAGTCCGAAGCGCCCGGAGAGCGCGTGCAGGAGGAAGTTGTGCGACCTGGCCGCGAGGATCGGGAACAGGCCGAACTCGTCGCACGATCGCGAGCGCGGCACGCGGATCGCGGACGCTCCGGAGACGGACGGCGCCGCGCAGCCGTCGAAGACGGCGACCGGGCTCCCGAGGGCGGCGGCGTCGCGGGCAAGCCCGTCGGCCAGGGCGGCCACGGCGTCGGTCGGGCGGAACACGACCAGCCCGAGGGACGGACCCACGGCCTCGAACGGGCCGTGGCGGAACGCGCCGCCGGCGTAGGCGCTGGTCGGCCGCTTGAGTCCTTCCATGAAGGTGAGCGCGCATTGCCGCGCCGAGACGGCCGAATCGCAACGGCCGGAGAACGCGAAAGCCGTCGGCACCGCCCCCTCGGGGGCGAGGGTTCCGGCGACGGCGCGGATCGCGTCCTCGTCGAGGGCTTCCATGGCCCGGGCGGCGTCTTCCAGGGCGTCGAGGGCGGCTTCGCGCCGGCTTCGCCCCTCGAGGGAGGCTTCCAGGACGCGGAAGAGGGCCAGGGTGTTCGTATAGGTCTTCGTCGTGATCGACGCTTCGGGACCGGCCTTCAAGGGCAGGACGAGGCGCGCGTTTTTTGCGAGGGAACTCCCTTCGTCGTTCGTCACGGCGACATGGCCGCCCGATCGGCCCGATTCGACCAGTTTGCGTATTTCCACGCTCTCGCCGGATTGGCTCGTGAGGATATCCAGTTCCTCGCGGGCGGCCGCCCGGCCGGGACGGTAGAACAACTCGCCGGCGTCGATCGAACAGGCGCGCCGGCCGTTCGAGGACAGCCGGGCGGCGCAGGATTCGCCAGCGAAATCCGAGGTTCCCATGCCCACGAAGCGGAAAAATCCCTTGTCGGCTGCCAGACGATCCCATTCCCCGACGCGTTCCGAACCTTCGGGCGAACGATAATAGGCGACGAGCGAGCGGAGCGAATCGGGCAATACGCGGTTTTCCTCGACAAAGCCGTTCATGCGCATTCCTTGACCGGACGGGATCGAGCGCGTTCGGCATGCGCCGCCGCGTCCCTGGTTCGACTGCCGCGACCTCGAACGGAGATCGAACGGCATCAATGTGAGGGATATTATATCCACTTTATCATCCAGTCAAGGATTTTATATCCAATCGCGTTGAAATAACGCCCGGCTTCTGTTTTAGGGCGAGCTGCCCGGGAAGCGGAATGTTCCTATCGGGTGATGAAGGGACGGCCGGGCCGCTTTTTCAACGCGCGCGCGGAAAACGGATCGACAACGCGACGGCGGCGCCGTTCTCGACCGCCGAATACGCGCCGCCGAGCTGGGCGGCCAGCGCTTCGAGGAGCCGCGTTTCCAGTTCGCTGATCCGTTCGGCCGAGCCCGCGCCGGTTACCGAGATCGCGTAGTCGTCGGGTCCAGGTCGCAGTTCCAGACGGAGCCGCGCCGGGCCGGCGTCACGCCCGCGCGGAGACACCAGGTTGCCCGCGAACAGGAGCTCTCCGACGATCAACGCGCAGGGGACGGCCAACGACAGGGGCACGTCGAACGCGCCCGCGTCGAGCGAGATGACGGGAGCTTCGGCGCCTTCGCCGAGGATCGAGCGGAGTTCGGCGACGAGATCGTTCGCGCAGTCGGCGAAATCCACCAACCCGCCCGTGGCCGCGCCCTGGCCGTAGATCGCGTCGTGGACCACGGCCATCGCCGCGATGCGCCGTTCCGCGGCCCGGAGCGCGTCGTCGGGCGACGCCTCCTCGTCGAGCCGCGCGAGCCCGATCAGGCTCAGGATGATCTGCAGGTTGTTCTTCACGCGGTGGTGGATCTCGGCCATGAGGACCGATTTTTCCTCGAGCTCCGCCTCGAGCGCCTCGTACAGGCCGAGATTCGCGTAGGCCGCCTGGAGCCCCGAACAATACAGTTCGATGAGGCGCCGGTCGATGTCCTCGAGCTCGGGGCTTCCTTCCGCGTACAAGGCGATCCGTTCCCCGTCGCCGGCGTCCAGCGCCACGGCCAGACGGTCGCCCGCGAATACCGGATCCTTCCCCGCGAGAGCCGCCTCGACGAGCGGTTTCGCCTCCGCGAACGGCACGGAGTCGAGCCACGCGCCGCTGGGCTGGTCGAAGCGCCCCGTACCCGCGAGCAGCCGGTAGCGATCGGTCTGCCGGACGACGACCAGAGCGGACACGCCGCCGGAATCCGCGCCGTGCGAAACCCCGAGGAGCGGCGCCAGGTACTCGAGGGCTCCCGAGGCGAAACGGCCTGCGGGCCTGAGCGCGATCAGGCGCTTCTGCGCCTCCAGGATCAGCTCCATCCCCGCCTTCGATCCCTCGATCCGTCGTATGTCCCGGTAACTCCGGATGGCGTTCACCACGGAGCTGAACAGCCGCTCGGCCGTGAGCTCCGTCTTCTCGCGGTAATCGTTGATCTCGTAATCGATGATCACCCGGTCTTCCGGCGCGCGCCCCGGCTGCCCCGTGCGGATGACGATGCGCGTGGACACGTTTGCAAGTTCGTCGCGCACGCGCCGCACGAACGCCAGCCCCGCGTCGTCGGTTTCCATCACGACGTCGAGGAGGATCACCGCCACGTCGCGCGTCTCCCTCATGAGTTCGAAGGCTTCGCACGCCGTCTTCGCTTCGAGCAGTTCGAGGGCCCGCCCGAAGACGACCTTGTGCCTGAGCACGAGCCGCGTCACCTCGAGCACGTCGTCATCGTCGTCGGCTACGAGGATTTTCCACGTTTCGTTCGATCCGCGGGGTTCGGGCACATGGGATCGCTTCGCGAATTCCACGGTCTTCTTTCCATCCTCTCCCACCGGCTACCTCGATTCGAACTCGTGATCGGGACGTACATGACTAGTCTAGTCGCCGAGCCGCGCGTCCGCAACCATCATTCATGGGGCGATCCGGAAAGGTGCGGCGGACGGGAATCGAACCATATCGGCCTGGGGTTGGGGCATACAAGCACCCATGGCGAATAGGCGAGAGTACTCGCTAAGCTTCGCTCTGTAGCAAATCCTTTTCTGAAGATCACCGCGGGAGGCTGTCTAAGGTGACGGTGGTGCCGTTGTAGCGGGCGAGGCGGTAGGCGCTGCGGTCGCGGGCGTAGTCGAAGGAAATATAAAGGAAGAAAGCGTTCGACGGATCGGGGCCGAGCGGGGCGTAGACGCCGCCCGAGTCGCGGACGATCGAGGTGACGGCGTACCCTTCGCCGGACCGTTCGAGCGAGGCGATGGCGATCGTGCCGTCGTCCATGGCGAGGGGGAGGCGCGGAGCTCCACCGAAGGAAAAACCCGAGCCGTACCAGCACGCGGCGCCCGCGGGCTTTTCGACGGGCGTCAGTTCCCTCGAGATTCCGCCCGTCCTGTCGAAGGCGTAGAGCGCGAGGGCGCGAGCGGCTTTGTCGGCGCCGCTCGCGTAGACGAGCACGCGGTCGCCCGAATCCACGAGCCGGGCGAAATCGAGGCGCTTCGGAAACGACAGGCGCGGGCGGACGGCCCGCCCCGGGGCGAGTTCGTACACGGTATGCGCCGCGTCCGCGCGGTCGGCGCCCGCTATCCAGACGGACTCCTTCCCGGAAAAGAGGACGTCGGACGGAAAGCAGTCGAGCGTCGCCTCGGCCAGCGGAAGCGGCCCATCGGTTCGCGTTACGCGATACAACCGATAGGCGAAGCCGGCGTCCGCCTCGTGTACCGGCGAGCGCGCGAGAACGGTCGAGCCGGAAACCCACGCCTGTCCGGCCTCGAGCTCCCACGACTCGAGCGCGGCCCCGTCGGCGGACAGGAGGCGGAGCGTCGTATCGGACTGGGACCAGGCGAGGTAGAGCGGACGACCGCTTCCGTCGACGCCGAAGCGGTCGACGGCGCGCAGGCGCGCCTCGCCCGGCAAGTCGAAGAGCGCGGGGGCGCCCGGTTCGGCCGCGTACAGTTTCGATTGATGGGGGAAGACGGGCGCGAGGGAAGGCGCGCCGATCGGCGCGTTTCTTGCCGCCCGATCGATCGCGCCAGTCTTCGACGCCATGGCGGATTCCCGCGCGGATACCGCCGCTTCGTTCGCGCGCGCCGCGCCGCCGCCGGTCGCCGCCCCGGACGACCGTGACGGCGCGCACGCGGCGAAGACGCATGCCGCGAGCGCAAGGCCGGCGCGCGCCGCGCGGGCGGCGCCGGCAGATCGGAACGTCGGCATCAGTTGCGGATCGTTTCGTACACTTTGGCGAAGTACGGGGAGCACATGATCTCCTCGGCCATGACGATCTTGTAGCGCGCGTCCTGGATGTACGCGTTGATCGCGGCCTTGGCCTTCGACCAGTTGTAGAAGTATTTCGTGTAATAATAGGTCTTCACGAGATCGTAGAGCCCCGACTTCGTGAAATCGACGCGCGGATCGTTCGAGTCGATGTCGATGCCGTAATCCTTGTAGACTTCCCACGCGACCTTCGTGCAGTACCACCAGTAGCGGTCTTCCTTCGTCACCACGTTGCCCAGATCGACGTAATTCCTGAAGAACCCGTACGCCTGCTGGCCTTCGGGGAGGTCGCAGTAATAGGCCACCGCCCTCTGCGCCGCGTCCAGCTTCGCCTTGTCCACCGCGAAGGTCGGCTTGAGCAGGCAGACGTTCGCCTTGCGCATCCACTGGTTGGCGCTCTCGTAGCCGGCGCCCTTGGGCACCGCGGTCTCGACGATCGGCGCGTCCAGGTTGTTCGGGTCGAACTTGTCGAGGTCGAGCGCGCCGCCGTGGAAGAAGCCGCCCGGCAGGCTCTTCGGGGCGACCCAGCCTATCACCGTGCCGACGAGATCCTTGCCGCCGCCCGACAGGTAGACGTCGCCGTCGCCGTCGAAAGGCAGGTCCGTGAGCGGGGGAAAGTCGTCCGAGCCGCCCGAGCGGGCGCGCGCGAGCTTGTCGGAGAAGTCGGCCGTCAAGGTCGAGCCGTACTTGGCGTCGAAAGCCGCCATCGCGGCTTCGGCCTCCGGGGTGCCGAGTGACTCGATCACCTTCGCGAAGTCGGCGTCGAGCGCCGCCTCGTCGACCGTTCCGACGGCCTGCATCCCGCACGACGCCGCGAGCAGCGCGACGAGCGCGAAACCCGCCAGCCTGAACACGTTTTTCATGCATCACTCCTCGTACGATTTCGTATCACCCGCGGCCGACGGCCCGGATCCGCCTCCAGTGTGGAGCCGCATGCCTGATACGTCAATGGAATATACGCACTCGCGGAGCGCCGTCGGTCGCCCTCGGAATCGAGGCAGGGCTTTTCGAACCACGCCCTTGAACGACGTCCGAAACGCGGTATAGTGTGGCTGCCCGGCCAGGCGGAACACGGCCCGGATCGCCCCCGACGGGCGGACGGCGTTTCGCGGCCATTTTTGGGGGAGGTTCCCATGAAACGGATTTCGATGCTCGTCCTGCTCGCGCTGATCGTCGGCGCGGCTGTCCCGTTCGCCCAGTCCATCCAGGGCGTCCACGTCTGGCGCATGCCCACCGCCACTCCCGGCAACCTCATCATGGAAGTCAGGGCGGACGGCGCCGTGCATGCGGCGTTCACCTACGTGGCCGGCGGCAAGAGGAATCTCGGTTACTTCGACGGCTACATGGGCCCGGACAACAAGATGACGGGGAGTTTCGTCCTCGTCGACTACAGCTACAAAGGCGTGAACGGATCGATGGAAGGCGAGTTCATGACCTACGACAAGAGCCTGTACATCACGCTGGACGGCCGCAAGTACTGGGAATTCCCCGCGTGGTACGTACGCTCGGGCCGCTCCGAGGACGTGGACGAGTATGAGGAAATTGTCGCCGAGCTCAAGTCCTACGCGCGATAGTTCTAAAATCGGATTGATCGCGTTGTCGCTTCCTCGGCTCGGTGCTCAGGCTTCGGCGCTCTCCGCGACCGGTGATTCCACCGGCTCGGCGTTGGCGCTGCGGCTGGCGGCGGCCAGTTCGCCCAGGAGCTTCACTTCCTCGAGGAGGCTGCTCGCGTCCGCGGCGATGGTGCGCGCCGCTTCGCGGACTTCCGAGGCTTCGCGCGATATGCCGGCGACCGCGGCGCGCACGCGCGAAGCGATCTCCGACTGGCGTGACGCCTCTTCCGCGATGGACGTGCCGACCTTGGCCAGGGTTTCCATGGCCGTGCCGATCTCGGCGCTGGCGCGCGCCTGTTCCTTCGTGCCGACGCGGAGCTCGCCGATGCGGCCGACCGCCTGGGCCGCTCCCGAATCGATGTCGCGCAGCGTCGAGCGGAGGCGTTCGGCCGCCTGCGCGCCCTCACCGACGCGGACCACGATTTCCGACACGCTGTCGCGGATGCGGCCGGCGCGTTCCGACTGGGACTGCGCCAGCTTCTTCACCTCGTTCGCGATGATGGCGAAGCCGCGACCCGCCGCCCCGGAGTGGGCGGCTTCGATGGCCGCGTTCATGGACAAAAGGCTCGTGCGCTCCGCGAAGTCGTTCAGCGTGTCGAGGATCTCCTCGATGCCCTTCGACGATTCCGTGACGCGCGCCATCGTCTTCGCCATCGCCTCGGCGGCGACGTCGCCCGAGGCGGTCAGCGCCGCCAGGCTTTCCGTGAAGGCGGCGGACTGGTCGATGTTCTCCGCGATCGAGCGGGCTTCCGCGCCGAGTTCGTCGACGGCGGCGGCGGTCTGCGACACGCTCTTCGACTGGGCGCCGAGGCTCGCGTTGACGCGTTCGATCGTGCCGACGAGGGACGCGACGAGCTCGTCGGCCTCGCGGGCGGCGCTCGCCTGCCCTTCGGCGCGCTCGACGATGCGCGACGACGAGGCGGCGTTGCCCTCCGCGGCTTCGGACGCGCGGGCCGCGGCGGCGTCCAGGTCCACCGCGAGCGCCGCGGCCAATTCGCCGGCCGCGACGAGGCGCTCGACCGAGCTGCCGAGTTCCGTCCGCTTGGCTTCGAGTTCGCGAGCGTAGGTCGACAGGTCCTTTTCCAGCCGGGCTTGCCGCATGGACAGCGCGATGAAGACGCCGATCGACATGGCGAAAAAGGCGATGCCCTGAAGCCACGCGAACGGCGTGAGGCCGGTCACCAGGAAGAATACGTCGTGGATGCCGAAGCCGAGCCCGAGCGCGATGCCGACCGCGACGGGCCAGGCGTCGGCGCGCCCCTTGAGCGCCGCCCCGAGCGAGACGACGAGGCCGTACACGATGAAGACCATGGTCGGCAGCATCGAAATCGAGACGCTCGTCGTGAGCAGGTTTTCGTCGTACGCCGTCAGGATGACGAAGGCGGTGCAGGCGGCTCCGAGGAGGATCGACCCGCGCGTCACGAGCTTGCGCTCGGGCAGGCCGAAGAACGAGATCATGAAGGCCGGCAGCAGGGCGCAGCCCATGACGATGCCCGACCGCCCGAGACCGCGGAACCACGCCGCGTCGGTCAGCGGCTCCGGATTGCCGATCTGGTCGAAAGCGACGGCGAAGAAGAACAGGATGGCCGCGAACAGGAGCGAGCTCTTTTCCGACTTGCCCTGGAAGAGGCGCTTCGCGAGGAAATAGAACGCGAGGAAGAAATTGAGGACGGTGAACATCTCGTAGATGCGCGCGTTCAGGAAGGTCCGCGACCCCGAGATGACTTTCTCCTCCGCGGCGCTTCCGATCGAGAACGCCGGCAGGGGCACGACGCCGCCGCGGTAGGCGCAGCGGAGGGCGATGGCGTACTTGCCGCCCAGCGGCCGGGGCAGGACGAAGCTGGCCGGACGCGCGTTCTGGAGCGAATACGGCGCCACCGAATCGCGCGAGCCCACGTACGCGCCGTTCACGTAGAGATCGAAGGCCGGGCCGTCGGTGCCGCAGAGGAACCAGTGGCGCTCCAGCCCGTCGACGGGCGCGTCGACGACGGTCCGCAGCCAGAACACGGCGCCGAGCGTCGTGGTCTTCACGGGCTTGTCAGCGGTCTGCCAGGCCGAATCGTCGAAACCGGGGGAGCTCCAGCCGGTTTCGTCGCCCTGGAACCAACGCCAGGCGGACGGCGGGAGATCGAGGGCGGCGAGCGGCAACACGGCCACGAAGGCGAACGACGCGACGAAGGCGCGCATGGAAAAGACGGAACGCATGGTCCCGACATCGTACCCGCGATTCGGCGCGACGGCAAGCGGATTCATGAAATCGGCCGCCGGCGACGGGTTTCGCGGCCGATTCCGCGTTTGAAATGCCGCGGCGACCGCCCTATGCTGGAAGGGGAGCACGGAGGCGCGGAATGAGCGCGGACAAGTACCACGATACGCCCCGTCCCGGCGGACAGCCGAAGGCCGAAGGCGTCGATCCGGTCGCGGCCGACCTGGCCGGACGGACGCTCGACCTCGTCATGTCCGTCCTCGCGAACGCCGGAGACGCCCCGGAAATGAAACGGGTGCTCGCGCGCGAACTGCGGAAACTCGCGGCGGCGCGGACGGTCGTCCTCGCGGGCGTCGCGCACGAACGCGGCGGCGTGCCTTCGCTCGAAATCCTCGCCACCTCGCCGGACGGGCGTTCGGAAGATCCCGAATTCGTCACCGCGCGCCTGGACGACGCGACGCGCCTCGAATCGTCCCGGCTCTTCGGGACGGACCCGGGCGGCCCTCCCCGCGACGACGGGATCGCCTCGCAGCCGTTCCTCGTCATGCCGCTCCGGAACGGCAAGCGTCTCGTCGGCGCCGTCCTCGCGCTCGGCCTGTCCGATCCGGCGGCGACCGAGGCGATCCTCGACGGGCGCGACACCCTGGCCAACGTCGCGGCCGTGACGCTCGACAACATCCTCCTCCTCGAGCGCGAGGCGCTGTCGTTCCGCAACATGGAGCGCGAAGTGATGGAGCGCATCAAGACGGAGCGGGTCCTCGAACGGGAACGCGCCCGCCTCTCCGCCATCATCGAAGGCACGGGGGCCGGCACCTGGGAGTGGGACATCGCCTCGGACCGCGTGGCTTCGAACGAAAAGACCGCTGGGTTCCTCGGCCTCGCGCCGCGGGATACCGTCGACTACACCATGTCCGACTGGCTCCGCCTGATGCACGTCGACGACCGCACGCCGGCCAAACGCGCGATGCTCGCCCACCTCCGGGACGAAACGGACCGCTTCGAACGGGAAGCGCGTTTCCGCCACCGCGACGGCGGCTGGGTCTGGATCGCCACGCGGGGCACCGTTTCGGCGCGCGGTCCGAACGGCGAGCCGGTCGCCGTGTCGGGCACCCAGCTCGACGTGACCGCGAGGAAACGCGCGGAAGAGGAAATCCTCCGGCTGGCCACGCACGACCCGCTCACGGGCCTGCCCGCGCGGCGCCTGGCCTACGACCGCATGGACAAGGCGATGAGGACGGCGGACCGCCACGGCGGCAAGTCGGCCGTCATCTACGTCGACCTCGACGGCTTCAAGTCGGTCAACGACGCGATCGGCCACGCGGGCGGCGACGAACTCCTCAAGCTGGTCGCCGCGCGGCTCCTCTCGTGCGTGCGCGGCACGGACACGGTGGCGCGGCTCGGCGGCGACGAGTTCCTCGTCGTGACCACCGAACTCGACGACGCCGCGGCCGCCGAGCCGATCGTCGGAAAAATCATCCGCCGTCTTTCCGAACCCTTCGCGATCCCCCGTTGCGCCGTTTCGGGCGCCTGTCCCGACGGCGCCGCCGTCGAGGCGATCATCGGCGCGAGCGCCGGCATCGCCCTGTACCCCGACGACGGCGACGCGCCCGACGGGCTCCTCAAGCGCGCCGACGAGGCCATGTACCGCGTCAAGCGGACCGGCAAGAACGGCTACGCGTTCGCGAGCCGGCCGCAGGCGCGCTGAGCGGCGCTCGTCTGGACAAAGATCGGGGCGGCGTGGAGAATGGCCGAAAACCCGACGAGGAGCCAAACCGTCATGAACAATCCCCTGCTCGACTTTTCCGACCTGCCCCGCTTCGCCGAGATCAAGCCGGAGCACGTGAGTCCCGCCATCGACGCGCTGATAGCGGAAGGCCGCAAGGCCATCCTCGACGTGACCGCGCCGACGGTGCCCGCCGAGTGGTCCGCCGTCGTGGAGCCGCTCGTCGACGCGACCGAGCGCCTGTCGCGCGCGTGGGGGGCCGTCGGCTACATGTACGCGGTCGTCAACACGCCGGAGCTCCGCGTCGCCTTCAACGACAACGTCCAGAAGGTGTCCGCCTTCATGTCGGAGCTCGGGCAGAACCAGGGGCTTTACGACAAGTACAAGGCCCTCTCCGAGCGGCCCGACTTCCCCGCGTGGTCCGACGCGCGCCGCGCCACCGTGATGAACGCCCTCCGCGACTTTCGCCTGTCCGGAGCGGAACTGCCGCCCGAGGGCAAGCGGCGCTTCGCGGAAATCGAACAGCGACTGTCCGCGCTGGCCGCGAAGTTCTCGGAGAACGTGCTGGACGCGACGGACTCGTGGTCGCTCCTCGTCACCGACAAGGCCGAACTCGACGGCGTCCCCGAGGACACCCTGGTCATGTACCGCGAAGCGGCCGCCGCAGACGGCAAGGAAGGCTTCAAGATCACGCTCCAGATGCCGTCCTACTTCCCGATCATGCAGTATTGCTCGAACCGGAAGCTCCGCGAGACGCTCTACGAAGCCTCCGCGAAGCGCGCGTCGGAATTCGGGCCGGCCGAACGGGACAACGCGCCCATCATCCGCGAGCGGCTTTCGCTCATCGCCGAAAAGGCGGCCCTGCTCGGGTACCGGAACTACGCGGAGCTCTCGCTCGTGCCCAAGATGGCCGACAATCCCGCGGAGGTGATCGCCTTCCTCCGCGAGATGGCTTCCAAGGCCAAGCCCGCCGCCTTGAAAGAGCGCGCCGAGCTCGAGGCGTTCGCCAGGAAAGAGCTCGGGCTCGACTCCCTCCAGCCCTGGGACGGGGGATATGCGGCCGAAAAGGTGCGGCTCGCGCGCTACGCGTTCTCCGACCAGGAAGTCAAGGAATACTTCACCGAGCCGCGCGTGATCGAAGGCCTCTTCGGCCTGGCGCGCACGCTGTACGGCATCGAGTTCCGGAGGCGCGAGGCCTCGCTCTGGCACCCGGACGCGAGCTGTTGGGAAGTGCTCAAGGACGGCAAGGTCGTCGCGGGCTTCTACTTCGACCTGTACGCGCGCGAAGGCAAGCGGGGCGGCGCGTGGATGGACGACGTCCGGAGCCGCCGCAAGCTCCGGAACGGCGCGACGCAGACGCCGGTCGCCTACATCACCACGAACTTCCCGCGGCCGTCGGGCGGCAAGCCCGCCCTTTTCCCCCACGGTGACGTGGAGACGCTCTTCCACGAATTCGGCCACGGGCTCCAGCACATGCTCACCTCGATCGACGAACTGCCGGTGTCGGGCATCGCGGGCGTCGAGTGGGACGCGGTGGAGCTGGCGAGCCAGATCATGGAGAACTTCGCGTGGGAGTGGGACACGGTCAGCGGCATGTCCGCGCACGTCGACACGGGCAAGCCGCTTCCGAAGGAACTCTTCGACAAGATGCTCGCCGCCAAGAATTTCGGCGTGGGGATGGGCACGGTGCGCCAGCTCGAGTTCGGCCTTTTCGACATGCTGCTCCACACCGACTTCGACCCCAAGCGCGGCGACTGGCTCAAGCTCCTGGACGAAGTGCGGAAGGAAGTGGCCGTCGTCTTCCCGCCCGCGTACCACCGTTTCCCGAACAGCTTCGGCCACATCTTCGCCGGCGGCTACACGGCCGGCTACTACAGCTACCAGTGGGCGCTCGTCCTCGCGGCGGACGCGTACGGCGCCTTCGAGGAAGCCGGCGGCGCGAATCCCGTCACCGGGCAGAAGTTCCTCGAGGAATTCCTCGCGCGCGGCGGCTCGCGCCCGGCGGCGGACAGCTTCAAGGCCTTCCGCGGCCGCGCCCCGACGATGGACGCACTCCTCCGCCACACGGGCCTCGCGAACGTGAAATAGACCCGTTGAGAAGAGTCTGCCACAGAGGCACAGAGGGAAGAAGGTTTAGGAAAGAGAAAGGAATTTGAAGAAAAAGAGGATTCGGGGATCGGGCACCTGCCTGCATTGCGGCGGGTGCCCTGCATCAGGTTCCGGTATTGCGCAATACCGATATTGGATGTATATTTAATGGGCTGGACGCTTGCACCGCAATTCTTCCTGTCTCGCTTTCTACCGTTGCTTGCGGACCGGAAAGTCGTCTGGGATCCGAGGAACCGGCGCAAGACAATGGAATTCATGCTGGAGGAAGGACTTACAGAAGAGGACGCCTATGAAATCATGGAGCGTCTCGGTCCTGAGCACTACATTTGGGGTCCTAAACCGGATGACAACGGTTCACCCGGCGAGGTGTGGCGTTTTTCCTTTCCGTTCCAACGGCAAATCCCGCCACGAAGCGGGATCAAGCTGTACATCAAATTGAAGATCATGACCGACACCGATGGCGATGCCGGCATCGTGATGTCTTTCCATGATGAGGACCGATATGAGTGACCGACTGCCGTGCTCCCGATGCGGCGTGACCCGCGATGTCGAAATCGTCGAGCGGGAAGAACGAGTGACCCTCAAGGGCAAAGAGGTTTCCTACGTCGCCCGCTACTCGCGTTGCCTGACCTGCGGAGACGAGTTCGAAGCGCCGGGCCAGCTCGACGCCAACCTTGACGCCGCGCGGGAAGCCTACGCCCGCCTCTACGAAGCCCCGTCGCCCGAAGCCCTCGTCGCCCTGCGCGCGCGCTACAACGCCAGCCAAAAGGCTTTTGGCGCGATACTCGGATTCGGCGAACTGACCATGAACGGCTACGAGAGTGGCGGGACGCCCGATTCGACCAATCGCCTGCTCCTCAAACTGGCGGACGATCCGCTCGTTTTCAGGGCGATGTACGACATCAACTCGGGCAAGATCGGCGCCACCCAGCGCCGCAGGATCGAGGAATCCGCGGGCTTCCAGGCCGCGTCCGCGTGGACTGGACTCGAAGCGTTGGTACCGCTTTTTACCGACATCCAAAGGACAAAAATCGAAGTATGCGCCAAGCGCAACGGCGTCGCCATTTCCGAACAACTAGCCGCCTATGTGGGCGCGGCGTCGTTTTATGATTACTCGCGCCTGTATGCCGAAGCGCGGTGGCCGGAAGAAGCGACGACGGTACTGACGCCGGCGTTGTCGCCGTCCTGCGCTACCGTGGGGGCCGCATGATGAATGACGACATCAACGAACGACTGACGCGCTTGTTGCGCACCCTCGCGCTGCGGGACATCAAGCCGATGTTCCTGCAATCCGACAACCCCGGCCCCATGCCGCCGCCGGGCAGCGAACTCAAGCTCGAATGGAAGCAGTCCTTCCCCGCCGACGATCCGCTCGCTCCTGCACCCGAAACCAGGTTGTTCCGCCCGCGATACGAGTTCACGGTCAGCTTCAAGGACATATTGGTCTTCAAGCAGGTTTCCGTGTTCGTCATCGGATTCGCCGTCACCGACGCCGCCCCGTTCGTGGAACTGTGGACCGACGGGGAAATCCGCAAAGTCTTCATGGAAAAACAGCTTCAAAAGACCTTGTGGCCGATTTTCCGGCAACACGCGCACGACGGCATGAGCCGCCTCGGACTGGCTCCGGTCCCGATCCCCTGGATCGTTTGAAACCCGCGATGCTTCATCACGTCAGCAAAAGGTCGTAACCCATGCCCACCCTCACCTGGACCGGTAAAGAAGACGCCCTCCGCGCCGCATCGCAAGTGCCCTTCCGCCTCCTCGAATCCCACACCGCCGCCGGAGACGCGAACGCCGCGTACGTCGGAAACCCGGAAGCCGCGCGCGACAACCTCCTTATCCAGGGCGACAACCTGGACGCCCTCAAAGCCCTGCTCCCTTACTACGCCGGCCGAGTAAAATGCGTCTACATCGATCCGCCCTACAACACAGGCTCCGCCTTCGAACACTACGACGACAACCTCGAACACTCGACCTGGCTTTCGATGATGTACCCTCGGCTGGAGCTGTTGCGGGAACTGCTCAGGGAAGATGGGAGTATCTGGGTCAATCTGGATGACAACGAAGGGCACTATGCCAAGGTGGTCATGGATGAGATCTTCGGACGAAACAATTTCATAGACACAGTAATCTGGCAGAAGATTCATGCAAGAAACAATACAGCCCAACATTTATCAGCCGATCATGACTTCATACTTGTATTTGCTAAAAATCTTACTCAATGGAAAAGAAATAAGGTAGGACGCACAGAAGCAAGCGATGCCGATTTTTGGAATCCAGATAATGATCCTCGTGGTGAATGGAGGCGTTCGGACCTTACAGCCTCGAAACCATATTCTGATGGACATTATGAGGTCAAAGGACCTCATGGAGATATATTTAGCCCGCGTGGAAATCGCTTTTGGAGTCTCTCTAGAAGTACTTTCGACGATCTTCTCAAGGATAACCGTATATGGTGGGGCAAAAACGGGAAAACCTTCCCTTTTAGAAAACGCTTCAAGTCCGAACTGGGAGAGCTTGTGCCTACTACTGTCTGGCTCAACGAAGAAGTTGGCAACAATCGAGAAGCCAAGCAAGAGATAGCCAAGTTATTTGGCCGTGACGATATGTTCAGTACTCCCAAGCCGGAACGCTTGCTCCAGCGGATCATCCACATCGCCACCAACCCCGGCGACCTCGTCCTCGACTCCTTTCTCGGCTGCGGCACCACAGCGGCGGTCGCCCACAAGATGGGGCGGCGGTGGATCGGTGTCGAGATGGGCGACCACGCGGTGACGCATTGCCTGCCGCGCCTCAAGAAGGTCGTCGAAGGCGAGCAGGGCGGCATCTCGGAGGCGGTCGGCTGGAAGGGCGGCGGCGGGTTCCGGTTCGTCGATCTCGGAGAGACGGTCTTCCGGCCCGACGGGTCCCTGAATCCGAAGGTGAGCTTCAAGGCGCTGGCCGCCCACATCTGGTGGCGGGAAACCGGCGCGCCGCGTGCGGACGCGCCCGACACGCCCTTGATCGGCGTCCACGAGGGCACGGCGTACTACCTTCTTTACAACGGCATCCTCGGCGACAAGCGCCCGGAGGTGGGCAACGTCCTCACGCCGGCGCTGCTTTCCGCGTTGCCCGCCGCGGAAGGGCGGAAGGTCGTCTTCGCGGAAGCGTGCCTGATTCCGGCCCGCAACCTCGAGCGGCTGGGCATCGTCTTCCGGCAGGTTCCGTACGACCTCGGGGGCCTCCATGCTTGAGCTCAAACGCTACCAGAAGAACGCGCTCGGAGTGTTGGAAGCCTACCTGTCCGCGTGCCGCCGCGACGGAGACCCGGAAGCGGCGTTCCGCGCGTCGCTCGTCGGGCAGGGCGTCGTAAAGCCGGGCTCGGAATCCGCCGTCCGGTACGTGAAGCCGAACGGGCTCGACGACATACCCTACGTCTGCGTCCGCATTCCCACGGGCGGCGGCAAGACCATCCTCGCGTCCTACGCCATCGAACGCGCCCGCAAGGTCTTCATCCAGGCGGACTATCCGCTCATCCTGTGGCTGGTGCCTTCGAACACCATCCGCGAGCAGACCCTCGCATGCCTCAGGACCGCCGGGCATCCGTACCGGCGGGCCTTGGAAGAGCGCTTCGGCGAGAACATCAGGATCTTCGACATCGGCGATCTCGAAGCCCTGGCCCCGCAGGATCTCGGCTCGAAGCTCGTCATCGTCGTGGGAACCATCCAGACGCTCCGCGTGACGGACGAAGCCGGCCGCAAGATCTACGCGCATTCCGAGGAATGGGAACGCCACTTCACGCGGGCGCCCAGGATAGCCGGACTGGACGTGGAGGGCGAAGGCAAGCGGAAAGGACGGGTCAAGCATTCCTTCGTGAACCTGTGCAGGCTCTTCCGTCCTTTCGTCATCATGGACGAGGCGCACAACGCGCGGACGAACCTCACCTTCGACACGCTCGCCCGCCTTTCGCCTTCGGGAATCCTCGAGCTGACGGCCACTCCCGACGACGACTCGAAGTCCGGCTCCAACGTACTCTTCTCCGTCAGCGCCACGGAGCTCAAGAGCGAGCACATGATCAAGCTGCCCATCCACCTGGCGGAACATCCGTCGTGGAAGGAAGCGGTGTCGGCGGCCGTCCGCGAGCGTTCGCGCATCGAGGCGATCGCGTCCGACGAGTCGCGCTACCTGAGGCCCATCGCGCTCTTCCAGGCCGAGAACAAGGACCGCGAAGTCACGGTGGATGTCCTCCGGAAGCAGCTCCTCGAAGCCGAGGGCGTCTCGGAAGACGAATTGGCCGTCGTGACAGGTTCCATCCGCGAGCTGGACGGCATCGATCTTTTTTCGCCCGCGTGTTCCATCAAGTACATCATCACCGTGCAGGCGCTCAAGGAAGGATGGGATTGCTCCTTCGCGTACGTCTTCTGCTCGGTCGCCAACATCTCATCGCAAAAGGACGTCGAACAGCTCCTGGGTCGCGTCCTCAGGCTCCCCGACGCCCGTCCCTTCGCCCAGCCCGAACTCAACGACGCCTACGCCCACGTTTCCAATACGGGCTTTTCCGACGCCGCCGCCGAGCTCAAGGACAAGCTCGTGTCCAAGCTCGGGTTCGCGTCCGTGGAAGCGGAGCTCTACGTCGGCCCGGCGGCGACCTACCTCATTCCGCCCGACGGGGGCGACGCGTTCATGCCGGAAAGCATCGCCAGGGACTACGGCTCGGTCTCGGTCGTCGTTCCCGAGGCGCCGGACTTCTCGCTCATCCCGGAGCCGACCCGCGCCAAGCTCACGGTCGAACAGCGCGGCAAGGATATCGTCGTCACCGTCGGCGGCTCCATCGACGAAGCCGAGGCGAAAGCCATCTCCGAAGCCGTGGCCACGGGCCCGCGGGCCGACCGCATCCGACACGCCATCCACACGTATCGCGCCGTGGCGATCAACTCGAAAGCCGGCCCGGCCGTCAAAAGCTTTTCCGTTCCCGAACTCCTCCTCCCCGACGCGGGCGGCATCGCGCTCGAGCCCGCCCACTTCGCCCAGCTCGGCGGCTTTTCCCTGTCGCGCGGCGAGCTCTGTTCCCCGAACCTCACGGAAGCCGAGTTCCTCCCCCGCACGGAGGTAAAAGTAGCGGACATCGACGTCGAACGCGGCAAGGTGATCTATTCCTACCGCGACTCGGAGGCGGCGGACGCCTCGTGGCTGTACGACGAAGGCGATCCGGAGTGGGAAGTCGCCCGGCTCGTGTCGTGGCTCTGCGGCGAATTGAAGTCCCCCGACATCTTCCGGCACGAGCTTTCCGGCTTCATCGTCCGGACGCTCAGGCACCTCATGGACGTTCGCGGGCTCAAGCTCGCGGAACTCTCCGTCCACAAGTACGCGCTGGCGGACTCCATCGCGCGCAAGCTCGACGAAGCCCGCCGCAAGGCCGCGAAACGCGGCTTCGACCTCTTCGCGGACGGCGACCATCCCGCGCGGGAACTTCCCCTTTCGTGGGACTTCGCCTTCGACCGCGAGCGGCCTCCGTACACCCATCCGCAAGACCTCGTGGCGGGCGGCTACCGCTTCCAAAAGCACTTCTACCCGATGATCCAGGACATCAAGGACCGCGGCGAAGAGCTCGACTGCGCCAAGATCATCGACGGCCGCATGCCCGAGGTAAAAACCTGGGTCCGCAACATTCCGCGGCGTCCCGAATCCTTCCGCCTCCCGACTTCAAAAGGCGATTTCTACCCGGACTTCGTGTGCCTCCTGAACGACGGCCGCGTCCTGGTCGTCGAGTACAAAGGCGCCCACCTCAAGGACGACCTCGACGAGCTCGAAAAGAAGGCCATCGGCACGGCATGGGCCAAGGCGTCCGGCGGAAAGACGCTTTTCGCGTGGGTATTGAAACGCGACGGCGCCGGCCGAGACGCGCAGGGCCAACTGCAAGCGGTCATTGAAGGAACGAGGTAAAAGGAATCATATGACTATCAGAGTACGGAGCTTGATCATCGGGGTCGTTCAGCTGATCGCGTTTTCGTTCGCTTCGTTCATGCTGGTCATGACGCTTTTCCACGCGGCGGTCCTGGGATTCCCGGTACTCGGCTTCCTGTGGACCTTCTTCGGATTCAGCGTATTCTCGATGATCACCAACGTGAAGGTTTCGCTCGGCCGGCAGATCGTCATGGCCTTCCTGAACCTGCTCGCGCTGGCCGGCGCGATCGCGCTCCTGCTTTCCGCCGTTCCCGAGCTCGGGAATCCCGCCGCCAGGGCTGTCATCATCACGACGCTGGCCGTCACCGCGATCCTGTACGTCCTGTTCCTGGTCCACTTGGTCAAGCGCTACTGGAAAGACGTCCTCGCGGAAGTGAAACGGCTGTTCGTAAAACGGGCGACATGATGAAGAAAGCGCCGTTCTACTTGTACGAAGGCCGGGCCTTCATGATGCTGATCATGCTTGGCATTTTGGTTCTTCTATACGCGATGTTCATCCTGCTCCCCGGGAATACCGACATCCGCGCCGTCTCCAAGACCATGATCATCGTTGCATTCATCGCCATCGCGGGCTATTGCGCACATAGGCTTCGAGTCTTAAGACGTTGCGTCAAAGAGCGCGCGACGTGTCCCGGCAGGATTCGATCGACCCAGTACAACATATTCGTGTGCGACTTTGCCGATGCCACGACGGATCCCCGGCACCTGAAGGATCAAGTCTATTGGATTACGGTCGAATTCACGCACGAAGGAAAAAAATATGAAGCGCGCCACTACATCCCGCGGTTGTCGACGAAACGCGTCTTGAAGAACTGCCCCACCGAAGAAATTACCGTCCTCCTGAACACGAAAGACCTCAAGCGTTCATATTGCATTCTCTGATCGAAACGCCCCCGCACTTATCAAGCAGCGCTTATGGCAAAGTCTTCTTCCCCTTCGTGCCCTTCGTGGCTAAACCTTCGTGCCCTTCGTGGTAAATCTTTTCCCTCCGTGTCTCCGTGCCTCCGTGGCCAATCTTCTCCTATAGGTCGAACACCATCCCTTCCTTGGCTATCTCGACCGGGCCGATGGGGCCTTCGAGGCGGGCGCTCAGGTGCGTGCCGATGACGCGCGTGCCCGGCGGGATCGACGCGTTGGCGGCGATCTCCTCGGCGCCCATGTGCACTTCGGTACTGCCGCCCGTGCCGTTGACGTCGCAGAGGACAAGGCGGGCGCCGCGCGCGAAGAGGGCACGGAGGCGATCGTCCCACTTCGTATCGGGTAGATATTGGAAGAGGAGTTCGCCCGCGCGCGACAGGCCGAACCCATAGGTTTCCTTCGCGTGGATCATCCGGTGGAATTCAAAATCGTAGCCGAGCGCTTCGATGCTCGCGTCTTCGTCCACCGTCTCGAAGCGGCAGGCGCGCTCGATCCAGGCGACGAGGGGATGCTCGGGATCGATGGCGGCGGCGGCCAGCTCGCGTGCCTTGCCGGGCAGATCGCGCGGGCCGACGATGCGCGGCGCCGGTTTTTCCGCCAGCCAGAACTTGAACAGGAGGAACGGCAGGCCGAAGACGTGGTCGCCGTGGGTGTGCGAGACGTAGATCGTGCCGATGGAAAGGGGATCGAGCTTTTCGCGGTAGAGCGATTGGAGTATGTCCGGCGGCGTCTCGACGAGGAGGCGGCCGTCCACCGCGAACGCGTTGAACGGGAGCCCGACGTTGTGAAAGCCCCCGACGCCGAGCACGTGGACGCGCACGCCGGACCGCCTAGCGCTTCCAGGCGACGGAGAACTCGACGGGCTTTTCGAGCACGAGGGCTTCGATGACGTCGATAGACGCCGTGAAGACCTTGTCCGTGGCCGTCCCGCCCGAACTTTTCACGATGGCCACGGGAACGGTCACCGTCACCGTCACGCGCGACGCCTCTATCGAGGGCATCGCCTTGGACCCGAAGAGGGACTTGAGCATCGAGCGGTATTCAGCCGCGGTGATGGGCGCGTCCTCGACCGCGGGCGGGGACAGGGCTTCGAGGACGTAGGGATCGATGCCGGGGAACAGCGCGGGCAGGTGTTTGGCGTTGCCCCGGTCCAGCCGGAACGACAGGCTGCCGCCGTCCGCGTCCTTCGTCACCGTGAGCAGGCCCGAGGCGGCGAGCGCCTTGTCCTTGGCGACGATGTCGGACAGGTCCTTCGCGGAAAAGCTGCCGGAAAAGGATTCCTTGGCTGGGGTGGCCGCCGCGACGACGACGATACCGCGGGCGGCCGCGGCTTTCCGGACGGTCGTCGGGTTGAACAGCGGCGCCGTGTCGGCATCCGCCCCTTCGCGGAAAGACGCCATCTTGGCCGCCACGGCCTGCGGTATGCCCGCTTCCACGGACAGTCCGGCCGAACCGTCGGCCAGGATCGCCACCTTCACCGTCGCCCCGCACGAAGTCGAAAGCATCATGATCGAGACGACCGCGAACAGGATCGTCAACGATGTCATCGCGGATTTCATGATCGTTTTCCTCCTATATAAAAGCACAAGGGAAACAAGCGCGTACCGGCAGCGGTTACGAATACCTTCATTGGTAGGTCGACACGCAAAGCGTGTCTCTTTTTTAGGAAGGTATTCGTGCTAAGGCTTGTATCAAGGCACAATGGCCCATGCCATTATGCCTTGATACCGGAGTTTTTGTGTGGATTCCTTTAAAAGCCTTAGTACCGCGCCGGGATTCGATCGAAAAAATCCGGGTTGACTGCAACCGAATTCGGTATATGGTGTCTAAACGGGTTGGTCCGGAGTCCGGATCGTCCCGAAACCGAAGCCCGAGAGGTCATCCATGCGCGACACGAATCCCTGGTCCTTCCTCGAAGCATACCGCGGAACCGCCTTTCAGGGCGAGTGGCCGACCTTGCCCGAGCTGTTCGCGATCACCGCGTCGCGCTTCCCCGACTCGGCCTGCTTCACCATCTTCGACCCGGAACGCCGCACGCTGACCTATCGCGAGGCGTGGGACATGATCCGCCGCGTGGCCGGACGGCTCGCGGCCGAGGGCGTGAAACCCGGCGACCAGGTGGCGGTCACCGGCAAGAACGCCCCCGAATGGACGGTGGCCTACCTGGCGGTCCTCGCCGCCGGCGCCGTCGTCGTGCCCGTCGACTATCAGCTCTCCGACGAGGAGATCGTCAACATCGTGAAGGCGTCCGATTCGGTGGCGCTCTTCTCCGACGAGGAGCGCTTCGACGCGCTCAAGGCCGCGTGCCCGAAACTCAAGGCGGTCTGGTCCCTGTCGAAGTCCAAGCCCGGCTACGTTTACGACGTCGCCGCGAAGGAACCCGCCGCCGTCGCCCCGCGCGCCTGCGACGACCTGGCCGCCATCCTCTACACGAGCGGCACCACGGGCAACCCGAAGGGCGTCATGCTCACGCACGGCAACTTCGTCGCGGACTGCTTCCTCGCGCAGGCCAACCTCGAAATCCGCCATACCGACGTCTTTTACGCGCTCCTCCCCATCCACCACAGCTACACGATGCTCGCCGTCTTCATCGAGACCATCTCGGTCGGCGCGGAGCTCGTGTTCGGGCAGAAGCTCGTCGTGAAGCAGATCCTCTCCGACCTCCGCAACGCGAAGGTGACGATGTTCCTCGGCGTGCCGCTCCTCTTCAACAAGGTGCTCGCCGGCATCATGCGCGGCATCAAGGAAAAAGGCCCGCTCGTCTACGGCCTCATCCGCTTCCTCATGGCGCTGTCCGGCTTCGTCAAGAAGGTCTTCAAGGTGAATCCGGGCAAGGCGCTTTTCCACACGGTGCTCGACAAGGCCAGCCTGGCGACGAACCGCATCTGCATCTCCGGCGGCGGCCCCCTCGCCTCGAGCGTCTTCCGCCAGTACAACCAGCTCGGCATCGACTTCGTGCAGGGCTACGGCCTCACGGAGACGTCGCCCATCGTCGCGCTCAACCCCATCCACCACTACAAGGAAACGAGCGTCGGCAAGATCCTGCCGCGCGTGGAGATGAAGATCCTCGATCCGGACGAGAACGGGAACGGCGAGATCGCCATCCGCGGCCCCATGGTGATGAAAGGATATTACAGGAATCCCGAGGCGACGGCCGAGGTCCTCGGCGCCGACGGCTGGTTCCGCACGGGCGACGTGGGCTACATGGACGACGAGGATTACGTCTACCTGACGGGCCGCGCGAAGAGCCTCATCGTCACCGAGGGCGGCAAGAACGTGTATCCCGAGGAGATCGAAAACCATTTCCAGCTGTTCACGGAAGTCGACCAGGTCCTCGTGCGCGGCTACGAGCTGGACAAGGCGATGAAGATCGAGGGCATCGAGGCGCTCGTCTACCCGAACCGCGAAGTCTTGGGCGCCGCCGACGGCGCGACCATCGAAGCGCGGATCAAGTCCGTCGTCGACGAGGTGAACAAGGGACTCTTGCCCTACCAGAAGATCCAGAAGGTGACGGTCCTCGACGAACCCCTCGAAATGACCACCACCAAGAAGATCAAGCGCTTCGCGGCGAAGTGACCGTCATTTGAGGCCGTAGATGGGTGAGGTTTGGGTCTTGCCGCGGAGGAGGACCTCGCCGAGCTTTTCGAGGGCCGACTGCGATTCGATGGACATGCTCTTGTAGGCGGAGTGCGACACGAGCACGTACTGCTTGAATTCGCGGCAGAGCGCGTCGATGCGCGCCGCCGTGTCCATCGCCTCGCCGACGACGGCCAGCCTGCGCGCGGCGCCGTTCCCGAGCTCGCCGACGAGGGCTTGCCCCGTGTAGACGCCGATGCCGACGTGCTTGACGGGCGGCAGGGTGCGCGTCGCGAGGTCGGCCTGCAAGTGCGGCAGCTCCTTGAGGAATTCCCGCGCGAAGGCGACCGCCTTGTCCGCGGCGTCCTTTTCCCCGAGCAGCCCGAACACCGTCACGACCGTGTCCCCGTAGCACTGCTCGATAAAGCCGCCGTAGCGCTTGGCCAGCTGGTTCCACATCCCGTAGTACACCGTGAGCGCCTCGAGCGTCCCGTCCGCGTCGAGCTTTTCCGTCATCGCCGTGAAATTCCAGATGTCCGCGTGCACCACCGTGAGTTCGCGCTCCTCGGCGCGCGGCTTGGCGTCGCGGAGCGCGTCCTGCGCCGCCGGCGGCTCCACGGTCTCGAGGATACGGTCGAGCCGGGCCTGGAGCGACAGCTCCTTCACCTTGTTGCCGAGCTGGATGATGCCGAAGGTGAGCGCGCCGAACACGAAGAAGGTGTTCTGCTGCGAGCGGATGAACAGGAGGAAGGCGGGGATCAGGTTCGGCATCGACAGCGAATCGAGATAGACGATGTACGAGATCGCCCCCGCCTTGTAGCGCTCGTTCACGGTCACCGCGACATCCAGGTAAAAGTAGAAGAAGACGAAGGTGAACACGGTGCCGAGCGCGATGAGGGTCTCGAAGAAGCGCTTCGGCCAGGTGCGGTGCGTCAGGATCGACAGGGCCTGGAAGAGGCCGATGTAGACCGACGTGACCCAGAGGAAGAAGTTCGCCATGTCCACCGGGAAGAGGCGGGACGTGAGCGCCTGCATGAAGGTGTACCCGAGCGGCGCGATGGCCGAGAAAAAGAAGCGCGGGAGCGGCTTGTGCCCGAACTTGGCCAAGAGGCTGATCTGGAAGGCGAGCAGCCCCATGAGCGCCACGAGCTCGCCGGGCCGCATCGCCGACACCGAGGGCGTGGCCGAGAGCATCAATATGAAGAAGACGACGAACTGGCTCGAATAGAGGAAAAACTCCTCCAGGAAGCGCTTCTGCATGAACCTCATGGAACCATCCTACTCGATTCGCGGGACCCTAGACAACGTAGCGCGTACCCGCGAACCGCGTAGGGCTGTCGAATCACGTGAGGCGATTCGGGGAAGTGCGTCGGACGGGTGTCGAACTGGAATGACCGGACGCTGGGGCATGCAAGTACCCATGGCGAATAGGCGAGAGTACTCGCGATATTCGCCATGGGTACTTGCATGCCCCACCCGGCGGTCGCATCCGGTGCATCATCGGACGCCGGGTGGCCCCAGAAACGCCGCACGACGGTCTGGAGAACCAACGCGTTTACGGTTCATGCTCAGTAATCAAAAGCCAACGAACGAATCGAGCAGGCTTCTCTTTCCTATAAACCGGCTGTACGGCATGCGGTTGCGTTTCGGCGGGGGGCGGGGTATGGTGCGGGGGACGAAAGCGGCGGGAGGCGAGGCATGGGCAACATTGACGTGGTCGTGTTCGATCTGGACGGGACTTTGTATTCGGCGGGGGTGGCGGTATCCGGCGCGGCGGAGGCGGTGGCCGAGGTCAGGGCGCGCGGGATCGCGGTCCGGTTCGCCACGAACACCTTCTCGCGCCCGGCTCGCGAGATCGCCGAGCGGCTCGAGGGCTTCGGCATCCCGATCGGCCCCGGCGAACTGATCACGCCGCACGACGTGCTCCGGAAACGGTATTCCGTCAAGCCCGACACAAGGCCGCTCGCCTTCGTCTCCGAGAAGCACCGGAACTTGCTCGACTACCTTCCGAAGCAAACGGCCTTCTTCGCGCCGGGCAGGCAGGCGTCCGGGCCGTGGGACGAAGTCTTCGTGGCCGACTCCGACGAGCTCTGGTCCTACGGGGCATTCGATTTCCTGCTCGAGGCGATCCACGCGGGCGCGACGCTCGTCGCGTCGAGCGCCGCCGCGTCCTTCATCGGCAAGGACGGAAAGCCGCACCTCGACACGGGCGCGATCGTCGCCCTCCTGGAAGCCGCCTCGGGCGTCAAGGCCGTCATCGCCGGCAAGCCCGGAGCGGACATGGCGCGCCTGGCGATCATCGACGCGGGCTTCGATCCGAAGCGCGCGCTCGTGATCGGCGACGATCCGGACGTCGACGTGGCGCTGGCCCGTTCCATCGGCGCGCGCGCCGTCCTCGTCGAAACCGGCAGGAAGAAGATACCGCCGGTCACTCCAACACCTGACGCTACCATACCCTCGGTCGCTTCCCTGCCCGAGCTACTTGAGCGAATGTAACCCAAACAGGGATTCGCGGAGCTGCTGCCTTCATTAAGGCGATACGGGAAGGTGCGGCATTTTATAGGGACCGGAGCGACCGGAGCGTGGGCCATACAAGTACCCGCGGCGAATCGGCGAGAGTACTCGCGATATTCGCCGCGGGTACTTGTATGGCCCACCCGGCGGTCACATCCTGTTCGTCATCGGACGCGGCCTAACTCCAGTAGCGTCGTACGACTTCTTGCAGATCGGCGAATCGCGGTGGGCTATATTCTACGATAAGCGATTCAGGACACGGAAGGAAGCGCGGAGGGCGGCGTTCGGCTAGAGACCGACGATGAGCATGCCGCCTGAACCGACGAAACGGGGCGCGCTTGAAATGGCTATGAAACGTCTTGGAGCGTCAATGAAAACGGGGCGAACCTTCGTTTCCGAAGGTCCGCCCCATATTACCCTATCTTAAAACTCTCTTTCTATCTTCTTCTTCCTTCGTGCCCTTCGTGGCTAAACTTCGTGCTCTTCGTGGTAAATCTTCTTCGACGGTCGACTTTATTTCACGACGATGTTGACGAGCTTGTCCTTGACGACGATCACCTTCACCACGGTCTTGCCGTCGGTCTGTTCGCGCACTTTCGGGAGGTCCCGCGCCAGCTTTTCGAGTTCGGCTTCGGGCGTGCCCGGCGCGACGACGAGCTTGTCGCGGACGCGGCCGTTCACCTGCGCGACGATCTCGATCTCGTCGTCCACGCAGAGCGCGGGATCATAGGTCGGCCACGGCGCCTTCGACACGGACGGCTTCTGTCCGGCCTTTTCCCACAGCTCCTCGGCGAGGTGCGGCGCGTAGGGCGCTACCAGCTTCACCATATCCAGCCACAGCCCCTTCGGCACGGCGTCGAGCTTGGCCACCTCCGCCGAGAGGATCATCATCTGAGAGATGGCGGTGTTGAACGCGAGATTGCCCGTGTCGTCGCCCGCCTTGCGGATCGTCTTGTGGAGCAGCTTTTCGAGCGCGGGCTCGGGCTTCCCGTCGACGAGCGGCTTTTCGCCGATGGCCCACAGGCGCTCGAGGAAGCGAGTGACGCCGACGAGCCCGGCGGTCGCCCACGGCTTCGACACTTCGAGCGGGCCCATGAACATCTCGTACATGCGCATGCCGTCGGCGCCGAACTCGCGCACGATGTCGTCGGGATTGATGACGTTGCCGCGGCTCTTGGACATCTTCTGGTTGTCCTCGCCGAGGATCATGCCCTGGTTGACGAGGCGCTGGAACGGCTCCTTCGTGTTGACGACGCCGATGTCGAAGAGCACCTTGTGCCAGAAGCGCGCGTAGAGGAGGTGGAGCACCGCGTGCTCGGCGCCGCCGACGTAGAGGTCCACCGGCATCCAGTAGTCGACCTTGTCCTTCGCCGCGAATTCCGATCCGTTCTTCGGATCGAGGTAGCGGAGGTAGTACCAGCACGAGCCGGCCCACTGCGGCATCGTGTTCGTCTCGCGGCGCGCCGCGCCGCCGCACTTCGGGCAGGTCGTGTTCACCCACGACGTTATCGTCGCGAGCGGGCTCTCGCCGGTGCCGGACGGCTCGTAGCTCTTCACGTCAGGCAGGGTGAGCGGCAGCTCCGATTCCGGCACCGGCACGATGCCGCACTTGTCGCAATGGACGACGGGGATGGGCTCGCCCCAGTAGCGCTGGCGGCTGAACACCCAGTCGCGGAGCTTGTAGTTGACCGCCTTCTTGCCGATGCCCTTCTTCCCGAGCCACTCGACGATGGCCTTCTTGAACTCGGGCGTCTTCATGCCGTCGAACTCGCCGGAGTTGACCGCGACGCCGTCGCCGGTGAAGGGCGCCGAGGGATCGCCCGGCCCGCCTTCGGGTTTCACGACTTCGATGATCGGGAGCCCGAACTTGCGCGCGAACTCGCCGTCGCGCTCGTCGTGCGCGGGCACGGCCATGATGGCGCCGTGGCCGTAGGAGATGAGGACGTAGTCGGAAATCCACACGGGAATCTTCCGGCCGTTCACCGGGTTGATGGCGTAGGCGCCCGTGAAGACGCCGGTCTTGTCCTTCGCGAGGTCGGTGCGCTCGAGGTCGCTCTTCCGCGCAGCGGTCTCGACATAGGCGTCGACCTCGGCCTTGCGGTCGGCCGTCGTGATGGAGGCGACGAGCGCGTGCTCGGGCGCGAGCACCATGTACGTGGCGCCGAAGAGCGTGTCGGGTCGCGTCGTGTAGACTTCGATCGTTTCCGCGCGCCCGTCGAGCGCGAAGCGCACGTTGGCGCCCTCGGACTTGCCGATCCAGTTGCGCTGCATCGCCTTGATCGCCTCGGACCAGTCGAGCCCGTCGAGGTCCTCGAGCAGGCGGTCGGCGTAGGCGGTGATCTTGAGCATCCACTGGCGGATGCTCTTCCGCGTCACCTTCGTGTGGCAGCGGTCGCACTCGCCGTCCTTCACTTCCTCGTTCGCGAGCCCCGTCTTGCACTTGGGGCACCAGTTGATCGGCGCCTCCGCCTCGTACGCGAGCCCGCGCTTCCAGAGCTGTAGGAAGATCCACTGCGTCCACTTGTAGTAGTCCGCGTCGCACGTGGAGACTTCGCGGTCCCAGTCGTACGAAAACCCGAGGCTCTTGATCTGCGTCCGGAAGCGGTCGATGTTCGCCTTCGTCGTGACCGAAGGGTGCGTGCCGGTCTGGATGGCGTAGTTCTCCGCGGGCAGCCCGAAGGAGTCGAAGCCCATCGGGTGCAGCACGGCGTAGCCGTTCATGCGGAGGTAGCGGCAGTAGATGTCCGTGGCCGTGTAGCCCTCGGGATGCCCGACGTGGAGGCCCGCGCCCGAAGGGTACGGGAACATGTCGAGCACGTAGCGGCGCTTCGCGGGCGGAACGGACGGATCCTCGACGGCACGGAAGGTCTTGTCGCGTTCCCAGAACGCCTGCCACTTACGCTCGATGTCGGTGAACGGGTACTTCGCCATGATCTACTGCTCCTTGCGCGCCGCGCGGCCTTCGACACCGCGGGGGAAGGACATAGTAGCCGAGAGAATCCCCGTTTCGCAAGTGCGGCCGTATTTGAAAAGACTTTGCCACAGAGCGACGCTTAGCGAGTACTCGAGCGTTGGCTCAGAGGCACGGAGGGAAGACGAGAAATGTGAGGCTGAATGACCGAAAAAGGGAATTGGGGCGCCCCCGACGCGCGAGCGCGTCGGGCCGGGTGCTACGCTTCAAATCCTCGCGAACGCGGCCTTGCCGCGTTCGCTCCGGGTTTTCCGCTTCGCCCCCTGGCGCGGGCATCTTTAAAATCCCCGCAACACTATTCTCGAGTATCTGCAGAACTTCACTCCGTGGCTTCGTCGGAGATCTCATTCCTGATAGGCGCCGATGCTCCAGTTGCCGGTCGCCGGGCGGGGGCGGCAGAGGAAGTCCACGGGCTGTCCGGACGCGTTCGTCTGGAACGCCGGCCAGAGTTCGGCCACGCCGTTCACGCCGCCCGACCGGATTTCCGTCGGCGTGGCCGCCGTGAACGCGCCGTTCGCGTCGAGCGCCGGGTCAAGTTCCATGTTGTCGTCCGCACCGGCGAGATTGTCGTTCAGCTCGGCGACCGTCCACACGGCCCCCTTGTTGTCGCGGTACGCCGTCGCCGTGCCGAAGAGGTCGTTGTTCCGGAACTGCGTCGGGTAGGATGGATTCGTGCTTTCGAAGACGCCGTACTTCGTCCCCGCGGAGGGCAGGACGATGACGTTATCGCACATGACGGCCTGTCCGCCAGAAAAACGAGCGCCGTCCACTTCGACCGCGTCGGATGTCATCAAGATCGTGTTGCACGACGCGTGCGTGGCCGTTCCCTTGGCGAAGTCGATGCCGACCGCGAGCGCCGTCGGGCCGGAACCCGGCAGGATGACGCAGTTGTAGACGAGTACTTGCGTGGAATTCTGAATGATGATGCCGGTGCGCTGGGTGGCGCCGGAGCCCGGATCGACGAGACAGGCGTACACCTTGGCCACGCCCGAACCGCCGACTTTGAAACCCGTTGTCGTCGGCGCCGTTCCGCCGCGGAACGCCACGCGCCGCATTTCGGGTCCGGTGGCGCCCGGTTCGAGGATGCATCCGTAACTCTCCAGCGTGCCGAAACCGCCCGCCAGGACGCAGTCGCGCACGACGGGATCGGCGCCCTTCAAGTCGAGCGCGACCGTCGACACCATCCCGGACGCCGGCGAAGCGTACAGCTCGAGTCCGTCCAGCACGGTCGCCGCGGTGATCGTCAAATCGCCCGTCACCGTCGCCTTGGGCGCCGACGCGGAGCCGCCCGTGAGGCTCGAATCCGTTATCTTGGTGCGGAACGTCGCAAGATTCCGGGCCCACATGGCGGGATCGAACCCGCCGTAGATCGACACGCCCTCCTTGAGGGCGAAACCCGGCGTCGCGTAGTCGCCGGCGGCGACCAGGACGTTCCGCCCGGCCGTAGCCGCCGCGAGCGCCGCCTCCAGCGACGCGAAAGGATGCTCGCGCGATCCGGCGTCGGAACCGGCGTAGGCGTCGTCGCCGGCCGTCGACACGAAGATATCGCCCAGCACCGTCAGCGTGGCGTTCGATTCGGGCAGGTTCCCGAGGGATGCCGTGACGGTGATCGTCCCGCTCGAACCGAGGGGAGCCGCGAAGGCTCCTGGTCTCACGCATGAGATCTGTTCGCAATCCGAGCGCCAGGTCACGTCGGAGGTGACGTTTTCTACGCGGCCGGAGGCGTATACGGCGTAGGCGGCGTATTGGACGGTCTTGTCGGAGGCGGTCGTGGCGCTGGACGGTTCGATGTACAGATTCGTGACGTCGAGGTCGTCGATGAAAGGCAGGAGCTCGACGCGTCCGCACGCGGAAAGCAGGAACAGCGCCATGACGGCGGCGCCGACCGATGCGTTTTTCCTCATCAGAGCGTCCTCCCGGGGAAGGGATGCGCCCTGGCGGGAGGCCGGAAACCGAGGGATTCCCGGCGGGCCGTCGATACGGGTGTTTACTTACAATGTAGCGCGCCGGGGAAAATTATCAAGCGGCGTCAACGGAAGGCGAAACGGCAGCCGGCATAGACCCGGAAACCGCCCACGATGCCGTAGGTCGGCAACAGGTACCAGGACGGCCCGAGCGCGAAATCCGCGGACACAAGGCGGCTGAAGCTCCACGACACGCGCCCTTCGACCCGCGCCGAAAGGCCGAGTTTCCACCCTTCCACCGTCTCGGTCGTCGGAAACGCGTCGTATGTTCCGTCATAGCGGACGAAGACGGCGCCCGCCTTGGGTCCGACGCCGAACGCGAGTTCGTCGGCGATCCACCGCCCCTCGGCGCCGAGTTCGAGTCCCCAGGCTTCCTGTTCGAGTTCGCCGTAAAAGCCCTGGGTGGTCACGGAGCCGCCGGACGCGGCGCGCGAGACTTCGGCGGCCAGCGCCAGGCGGAACGGTTCCGCGAGGGTGACGTGGAGTTCGCCCGACAGCGCGACGAAGCCGAGCGCGCCGGAGAGCGGCAGCTCGAGCGAGCCTTCGGGGAAGGTCTGGAATCCGGCCGCGAGCGCGAGGGCCCAGCTCGAGTATCCGGCGAGCGCGAAGGGATCGTGCCCCAACTCGATCGACAGCTCCTCGTCCAGGTCGGCGTCCCGCAGGTCGATGCGGAGGCGTTCGTAGGCTTCGGCGACGACGCGGTCGCCGGGGGCCTGCGAGAGGGCTTCGGCCGCGATGAGGCCCGCGCCCCTCCGGTCGCCGTCCTTGAACGCCCGTTCGGCCTTCCCGACGAGGGCCCGGGCGTACTCGGTCGCCGCGCGCGCGCGGAGCTCGATGAGGCGGCGGTCCGCCATGCGTTCGCCCTCGGATTCGAAATAGTCGTCGATGAGCCCGCACGCGGCGCGCGGATCGCCCGAGGCGCGGAGGGCGTCCGCCCGCCTCGCCAGGTCGTCGCGGAGCGCCAGCGAGGTGCGTTCGAGGAAGCGGGAGACGTCGTTCGCCAGGGCGTCGGCGTAGCGGCACCGGACGGCGTCGTGCGCGGCTCCCGCCGGCAGGACGATGATGGCGGCCTCGACGGCGTCGCGGGCGCGCGTGCCCAGGTTCCACGCGTCCTCGCCCCGCAGCTTCGCCGCCGCGTCGAGGGCTTCACGGCCCTCGCGGTACCAGCGCTCCGCCACGGCGACCCGCAGGTTTTCCCGGATCTCCTTGCCGGCCTTGCCGAAGGGATTCCGGGCCTGGAAGGCGTCCAGCCGGCGCTCGGCCTCTTCGTAGCGCCCGAGCGCGATGAGGGCCTTCACGTTCTTTTCGGTGGCGCCGACCCAGGCGGCGACCGCGGTGTTGCCGATGCCCGCCGCGAGCGCCTCGATGTCCTGGATGAAGGTCGTCTGGAGCACGTCGGCTGACTCGGCCTGGAGCACGCGCGACGTGAGGGTTTCCTTGAGCATGAACGAGACGACGAGGCCGTCTTCCTTGTACAGCACGGAACCCGTCAGGCGGTAGTCGGGCTCCTGCCGTTCCATCGCGGTGTCGGAACCGGCCGCCTCGGCCGCGGCCTGCCGGCTTTCGTCGATGACGACGAGGAAGCTCGAGCGGGCGAGGCCGGTCCTCATGATCTCGGTGAGGAGCTGGGCCACCGGGTCGTCCGCGGGCTCGAAATCGCGTACCGCCACGACGGCGCCGACGCCCTCGTCGGGCCTGATCGACTCGAACGCGGCGAAGGACGAGGCCTCGTCGGCGGACGCGGCGTCCGGAGTTCCGGAACCGGGGACGATCACCGTCGTCTGCGCCCGCGCGGGCGCCGGGACGAACGCGCACGCCAGCGCCATGGCGAGCGCCGTTCCGAACGCGCGCGCGCCCGGGGCGCACGCGGCACCCGCGCGAGGAGGAGCGCGGCGGACGCGGAACGGTCCGACGGAGAAGTTCACAGATCGAATCCGATCGTCGCGCCGAGCGACAGGAACCGGGGCTTGTCGCACAGCTCGCGGGAAGGCGCGTTGAGCGGCAGGCGCTTCGACACCTGGAACCCGACGTGCATGCCGTCGGTCGGCATCCACGAGATCGAGCCGCCGAACGAGAGGTTCACGAGCCACGAGAACTCGTCGTCGACCGATTCGCCCGAACCGCTGAACGGCGCGCGCGACGAGCGGGCGAAGAAGAACGGCCCGGTGCCGAGATCCGCCTCCAGCCTGAGCACGTACGAGAGGACGGTCAGCCGCGCGGCCACGCCGGCCGCCAGGTTGGCGTCGACCACCGTGTCCGAGAGGAGCGCGGTCACCGTCCCGGTGACGGGGTCCTTGGCCGTGCCGCGCGCCACGCCGCCGCCGCCGCGCAGGGCGCCGTACCAGCAGAGGTCGAAGCCGGTGAAGCTGAAGGGCATGGGGATCGTCAGGGGGAAGGGACGTTCGTAGCGTCCCTCGATCGTGAGCACGGGTCCCACGTAATCGGTCACCCACCCGTCGTCCGCCGAGCCCGTGTGGTCGTAGGCGTCGATCGTGGTGGCGAGGGCGACCGCGTGGACGAGGGCGTCCGGTTTCTTCCGCGAGACGAACAGCCGCCGGTAATCGTAGGAGCGGAGTTCGTCGAGGTAGAGGCTGAAGCGTTCGCGCCCGGCGGCGTCGCGCTTTTCCGCCTTGACGACCTCGAGACGGAGCTTGAGGTATTCGGCGTCGTCCGGGACCAGGGCCAGCGCCTCGTCGACGCTCGCCAGGGCTTCGCCGTACTTGCCGTTTTCGAGGTAGGTCTTCGCCTGGTGCGCCTTTTCGCGGGCGGCGATGCCCTTCCGGCAGCGCTCTTCGAGCAGCCTGCCGCGGCTCGACAGCGGCGCCGACGCCTTCAGCTTGTCGAGCAGGGCCTTTCCCACTTCGTATTTGCGCGCGTCGACGTAGCCCTCCACGCGGTCGAGCCGGTCTTCGACCGACTCCGCGAGGAAATTCGCGTACGCGTCCTGCAGGGCCGAGAGATACGCGGCGTAGGTTTCGTCGCGCGGATCGAGCTCGGTCGCCTCGCGCGCCGCGCGGATCGCCTCTTCGTACAGGTAGAGCTCCGCGGCCTTCTGCGCGTCCGCGTACCGGATGGCGGCGCGCGCGACGTTGATCTTCGCGCGGCGCTCCGCCATCGCGGCGGTCTCCGCTGGCTTGGCGGCGAGATAGAGGTCCAGGTAGCGCTCGGCGTTGTCCCAGTCCTTCGCGCGGATGAAGGCGTCGATCTGGTCGACCGACAGGTCGGCGCGCTGTCGGATCGCCACGCCGAGTCGCTTGGCGAGGTCGCTCATGCCCTTCACGAGCGCGGCTTCCGCGAAGGAGGTGTCCTTGCCGTACAGGTCCTTGCCCGTGTCCTTCGACAGGAGGCGCACGGTGACGGTCACCGTCGCGGTTCCCTTCGCCGCGCTGCGGGACGCGCGCGCGGAGACGATGAAGTCGGCCCGGGCCTTTTTGGCGAGTTCCAGCTGGACGCGCTCGTCGTCGGCCTTGAGGTCGAAACCGCCCTCGAGGGCGACGGCCTCGACGCGGTCCTGCGCGACGATCTCGATGCCGCCCTGCTCCATGAGCCGGGAGACGAGCGAGGCGCGGATCTGCTCCGCGAGGCTCGACGCGAAGTCGGAGCCGTGGAACACGGGCAGGACGATGATGGACTGCCGGGCCGTCTGGGCATGCGGCGCGGCGACGATGCCGATGACGAGGGCCGCCGCGAGGGCGATACGGTGTTTCATGCTGCCGCCGCCTTTCAGAAGGTCCATCCGGCCATGAGGCGGAGGCAGTACGCGGAATGGTCCATGTCGTTCGGATACCAGCGATAGTCGCCCTTGAGGGCCGTGAAGAAGCCCGTCCGTCCCTTGAACTTCGTCTCGAGCGCGACGAGACCGCCGAGCGTGCCGCCGGCTATGTACCCGCGGTCAGAGACTCCGCCGAGCTGGACCGCGCCGCCGCCGTCGACGCCGACGCTCAGCACGAAGGGACCGACCTTGAAGCTTTCGGCCGCGAGCGGCGACAGGTACCCCTGCGCGAACAGGCTCATGCCGCCCGAGGCCAGTTCCTCGTAGCGGAGCGCCGCCCCGAGGTAGGCCACCCAGTTCACGACGCCCTTGCCGCCCTTCGGCGCGCGCGGGATCTGCCACGAGAACTCCGCGCCGAAATCGCCGCCCGGCAGGCCCACCGAAAAATCGGCCTGGTCGACGTCGAGCGAATAGGTCGCGGCGAGCCGCGTGCCCTCGACGGTCACCGTCTCGAGATCCTCCGACACCTGCCGCCAGAAGCCCGGGCGGTAGACGCCCTTGTCGAGTTCGGCTTCGCGCCGCGCCATTTCGATGCGCTTGCGGTATTCCCACTCGACCTCGACCTCCGCGATTCGCTCGCGCCAGGCGTAGTAGCGCCCGTCGGGCTTGAGCGCGATGGCCTCGTCGATGCGGAGCCGGGCTTCCTTGAAGAGGCGCTGGGTCACGTACTTTTTCGACTGCGCGTAGTAGGTTTCCGAAAGGCCGACCGCGATGCGGTCGTAGGCGGCGCGCACTTCGTCGTCCGCCTTCGCGGTCCGGAGGTAGATGTCGATGGAACGCTTGGCTTCCGTCCAGTTCCGCGCCTTCACGAGCCGGTCGATGTCAGCCTTCGTGACCGTCTTGTTGAGCTCGAAGCCCTTTTCCTTGATGGACGCGGCCAGTTCGTTGATGGCCGAGGCGAGCTGCTCCTCGGCGGCGTAGATCGTGTTCGCGAACAGGATGCGGCCGGTGCGGAGGTCCACGAGACGCGAGGTGATGACGATCCGGTCGTAGAGCTTGCCGAAGCCGCAGATGAGGATGGCGCGCGCCCCCCGCAGGTTCACGTCGGTCGAGGCGTCCATCCGCGCGCCGGGATTGAGGAGCTGGAACGAGACTTCGTTGAGGATCTCGTTCGAGCGCTCGCGCTCGAGCACCTCGAACAGCGACGTGTTGGCCACGGCGGTCGTGACGAGCGCCGTGTAGGCGTCGATCTCGCGGCGCACCTGCGGATCCTTGCGGTCCGGATTGCCGAAGGGCGTCATTTCGGGGATGGCGATCGGGATTCCGACCGAGGAATCCCGAGGGATTCCGACCGATTCGGATTGGGTTTGGGCGAAGGCCGCGGACGCGGCGAGCGCCACGAGCGCGGCGAGCAGGGTTTTGTTCATGGATGAGATCGCTCCGTCGGAGGATAAGTGCGGGTACCCTACCACGGTTTCGGGCGCGTGTCCACGCGCCGAGGCGTCCGGCATCCCGTGGAATCGGGGTTCCGACGACGCCTGACGACAGATCTCCGCGAGTCCGACGAACTCCTAGGTCTTGAAACGGTCCACGCCCGACTTGAGGCGGCCCACGCTCTCGCGCGATTCCACGGCGAGCGAGGCCGTGTCGGTGGCGCTGCGCTGGATTTCGGACGTGCCCGCGGCCATCTCGTTCATGCCGTTCTCGAGCTCCGTGGAGAGCCTGAGGAGGTTCTTCATCTCCTCGAGGATGACGCCCGAACCCTGCTGCATGAGCGTGGCGGATTCGCGCACCTTCTGCGCGTCCGCGTTGATCCCCACGAGCGAATCGAGCACCTGCGCGCTGCCGGAACTCTGCTCCTGCATCGCGTACTTCACCTCTTCCTCGAGGCGGCTCAGCACCTGGATCTGCTCGAGGATGTCGCCGAAGGTCCGCTCCGCGGTGCCCGAGCTGTCGACGACGGCTTCGATGACGCCGCGGATCTCCCGCACGTTCTGCGCGATGATCTTCGACTGCCTGGCCGCGTTTTCCGCGAGCTTGCGGATCTCGTCGGCGACCACGGCGAAGCCCTGCCCCGCCTCGCCGGCGTGGGCCGCCTCGATGGCCGCGTTCATCGCCAGGAGGTTCGTCTGCGCCGCGATGCCGGCGATGAGGTTGTTCGTGTCCTGCAGCGATTCCGACCGCTCGTCGACCTCGCGCACGCGGGTGGAGACGCCCTGGAGCGCGCTCTTGCCCTCGTCCGACTTGCCGAGCAGTTTTTCGTAATAGACGCCCATGCGTTCCACGTTGGCGGTGACGCTCTGGATGTTCGCCACCATCTCCTCGATGGAGCTCGACGACGTGGCCAGGCTTTCGCTCTGGCGCTCGACGTGGGCGTACAGGGCGTTCACGTTGCGGACGATCTCCTCGATCGTGGCGCTCGATTCCGTCACCGAGACGGCCTGGGTGCGCGTCTGCTGCTTGAGCGACTCGATGTTGGCCGCGATCTGCCGCACCGACCCGGCCGTCTCCTCCATGTTGCCCGACAGCCTGATCGTCCCCTCCGCCATGGCCGCGGCTTCCCGTTTGACGCCCGCGACGAGTTCCCTGAGGGTGCCCATGAAGGAATTGAAGCCTCCGGCCAGCTGGCCGATCTCGTCGCGCGAATGGATGTCGATGGCGCGGGTGAGGTCTCCCTCGCCGCGTTCCAGGTCCGCGAGGCCGGTCGACAGGGCGTCGAGCCGCGAGGTGATGCTGCGGATCAGCGCGATGGACGACAGGACCGACACGGCCACGATGAACGCCACGGCCGCGATCACCGCGAAGACCGTGAAGCGGGCGCGTGCGAGCGCGGCGTCGACGCTGATCTTCACCGAATCGAAATAAGCGTCCAGAATGCCCTGGATGCCCCCCACGACCTTCGCGAAGGCGTCAGCCGTCTCGTAATCGTCGATCATGGAGCCGTCCCGGAAGCCCGCCGCCGCCAACGCGGAGACGGTGTCCCGCACGGTCGCCCATTCGGGCTGCAGGAGGAGTTCGTCGCGCATGGCGACGAGCTTCTCCGACAGGAGGAGCCCCTTGCCCTTGAGATAGCCCTCGATGCCCGCGTAGGACGTGAGCAGGTCCACGATGTCGGCCAGCTCCACGTCCTCGTCTTCCGCCGCGACCATGGCCACGAGCGCCGAGGTCTGGCCCGCGTACTCCTTGGACGCCTCGATGAGGTGGATGGACGTGAATTCCCGCCTGAAGGTGTCGTACGAAGAGTCGACCGCGTACTCGTAGGGCCGCATGAAGCCGTCGATGAGCCTCGTGTATTCGACGATGGCGGCCTTGGGATCGAGCCCGCGCGTGTCGATCGCCGTACGGAGCATGCCGAGCTTCTGCGGCAGGAGCTTGAGGTATTTCACCAGGTCCTCGGGGAGGATGCCCGAGGCATACACCTCTTCCATGCCGTTCTTGATGACCAGGTCGGTTTCCACCGACTGTGCGGTCAGCTCGCCGCCCCCGATGTCGAAGTTGAGGTACTGGACCGCCTTGCTGCGCTCGCCCTGCATGCCCGAGAGGAGGCCGCTCAGGGCCTTCACCACCATGTGGCTCCGGTGCGTGCGGTCGAACTTCGCGAGCTGATCCAGTTGCGTCACGAAAATGTTGCCGGCGAAGCCGAGCGAGAGGATGAGGGGAACGCCCATGAGCGCGAAGAGCCGTTTTCTGATCGTCATGTCATCTCCCGAGCCAACGCGTGATGTGGGGCAGGAACGCCGCGAGGCACCCCAGGATCAGGGCGACGTCGCTCTTGGAAAACCGCCCGCCGCGGGCGGGCCGGACATCCGGAGACGACGCGTCGTTGTATTCAGTATACGCGGACACCAGCGCTTCGTCGAGGTCGAACATGAATCCTTTGCCGCTTTTCTCGGGCTTGAGCGAGCCCAGCGCCCCGTACACCGCGAAGGCTCGCCCGAGCAACCCGCCGAAACGTCCCGGAATCCGCAGCCCCGGCCGGATCGTCGCCTTGGAGACGAGCATGAGCCCCTCGAACGTGATCGCCTTTTCGAGCCCCTCGAGCAGGGCGGTTTCGGTGACGGAGAACGGCCCGAGGCGGGCGAGGACCCGGCCGGCGGGCACGAGAAGATTGACGGCGACGATGCCGGCCGCCGTCAGGAGGGCGCGCGGCAACGAGAATTTCCGGCCTCCGAGGACGCAGAGCGCCGCCCCGACGGCCGCCAACGCGGCCTTGCCGGCCGTCGTCGGGCAGGTCGCGAGCGCGACCGAGAGGGCGGCGCCCGACGCGGCGAGGCGGCCCGGCCGGAAAACGCGGTCCAGGACGGGTTCAGGCGGCACCGGCGTCCTCCCGCAGCGAGGCGAAGAGCCGCGAGCGGTCCTCGAACGCGCGCGCGAAGAGCCCGAGCGCGACCCCGGTGGCGAGGCCCGTCCCCAGGAAGAAGGGGGCGGTGAGCGCCGCGCCGGCGCCGAACACGAACACGCCCGCGAGGAGGAGCTGGACGGAGTTGGACAGCGTCGCGCCGATCACCGACAGCCCGAGCGGCGAGACGAGCCGCCCGAACAGCCGGCGCGCGCCGAACATGGACAGCGCCGAGGCGAAGGTGCCGGCGAGGGAAAAGAGCGCGACGTAGGAGAAGAGCGAACCGGAGACCACGCTCATGCCTATCACCTTGACGAGCGCGAGGGCCAGGAACCAGCCGAAGGGCAGGAGGTCGACGGCGAGGAGGAGGGGCAGGTTGGCGATTCCGAGCCGCATGAACGGCAGGGGCTTGGGGATCATGTACTCGAGGGCCGAGAGGAAGAACGCGAGTCCCCCGAGGAAGGCCGTGACGCGCGCGAGCTTGGCGGACGATCGCGGCGGCGCGGGCAAGACCGACGAACTATCAGCGGACGATCGCGTCGGGAGCTCCATCGTCGCCGCCTCCTTCCACGCGGACCATGACGCCGTTCGGCAAGCAGGCCGTCCACTGGCCCGGCTTCGAGACGCGGCCGGCCGCGACGCAGGTCTGGTTGTCGCAGGGGGACGATTCGACGTACGCCGCGCCGTGGCCGACGCGGACCACCGTGGAGCCGAGGGGGCCCGGCACGTCGACCGTCCGGTCGCGGTCCAGGGGATAGATCCACGACTCGGTCTTCGTCTCGATGACGACGCGGGGTTCGCCGCCACGTCCGTACGCGAACGCGGCGGACGCCGCCACCGCCGCGATCCCGACGATCACGAGCGCCACGTCGACCGCCGTCACCTTCGTCCGCACAGATACGCCCCCATTGTCGAAAGGCAACCACGGAGGCAGGGAGGTTCGGCCACGGAGATCACGGAGAGAAGAAGGGGATAGGAGTATCGGAACGGAAAACCCAATTCCGATTTCCTCCATGAAGTCCTTTTAGCTCCGTGTCTCCGTGCCAACGCTCGAGCGCTCGCTAAGCTTCGCTCCGTGGCTAAATTTTCATCGATTAGTGGCAGCCGCCGCAGGAGCAGCCGTGTTCCTTCTCGTCGCCGTCGCCGCAGTCGCCTTCGCAGTCGCAGTCGTCGCCGCAGGCGTCGCCGCATTCCCCGTCACCGTCGCCGCAGCCGCAGGAGCAGGCGCCGTGGACGTGGCCGTGCGAAAGCTCTTCGGCGGTGGCCTCGCGGACGTCGAGCACCTTCACCGCGAAGTGGAGCGTGTCGCCGGCCAGCGGGTGGTTGGCGTCGACCGTGACCTGGTCGCCTTCGATGGCGGTGACCGTGAGGATGCCGGGACCCTCGTCGGTGCGGAACTGCGTGCCGACCTCGAGCTCGGGGAAATCCTTGAAGCGGTCCTTGGGGACCTGGAAGACGAGATTGTCGTCGTACTCCCCGTACGCGTCCGCGGGCGGCACGGAACAGGCGACGTCGTCGCCGTTCGTCTTGCCGTCGAGATGCTTTTCGAGGCCGGGGATGATGTTGGCGTTGCCGTGCAGGTAGACGAGGGGTTCGCCTTCGGACGAATCGATGATTTCGCCTTCGTCGTTCTTGAGCGTGTACTCGATGCTGACCACGCGGTCCTTTTCGATGACCATGATGACTCCTCTGGGGGCTGGATCGATGACCGGCGTCGCGTCGAGGCTTGGGCCGGAAAATCTTCTCAGGTGGGGGTATGACCGCGCCGTCACGTGCGGGCGGGATCCGGCACAATATATAGAAAAGACCGCGCCGAAACAAGTCCGGAGCCCGCCCGAACGCCAGTTTCCGTCAGGCGCGCCCGTAGAGGAGGCGGCCGGAGTCGAAGGACGCCCTGAGTTCGCCCTTTTCCGCCAGCCAGGCTAGGTACGACCTGATCGTGCTCCCGACGAGGGCGTACTGGGCGTGGTTCATGGACAGGCCGTGTCGCCGCGCGGCGAAGGCGAGGACTTCGTCGGGGCCCGACGGCTCGCCGCAGGCTTCGAGGCAGAGCTCGGCGGTTTCCAGCACGCGGGCCCGGTTGTACGCGACGAGCGGCCGGATGTCCCGGGTCGGCTCGGCGTGGCTCGGCACGAACCAGTCGGCCTCGAAGGCTTCGAGCAGGTCGAAGGTGCGGAGCTGGGCTTCGATGTCGCGCAGGTAGAAGATCCGGTACTTGTCGAGGATGGCCTCGGAGGCGACCGTGTCGGCGCAAAAGAGGACGCGATCCGGCGTGAAGACGCCGATCATCCCGAGGAAATGCCCCGGCAGGGGCACGAGGGATAGCTCCGTGCCTGGCACCTGAGTGCCCGGCACCATACCCGGACCGGTGTCTGACACCGTGCCTGGCACCTGAGTGCCTGGCACCTGAGTGCCCGGCACCGTGCCCGGCGCGTCCAGGATGTCGTCCACGGCGCAGGGTTCGGCCATGAGGAACTTGGTGCGCAGCGCCTTGGGGGGATACCCGCCCCAGAGCAGGGAGGGCTCGAGGAAGGGATGCTCGATCACGGCGGCTTCGAGCGCGGTGGCGCCCACGCGGCAACCCGTCCGCGCGCGGACGAAAGCCGCGCCGCCCGAGTGATCGGCGTTCGAATGCGTGAGGACGAGGCGATCGACGCGGAGCCCGGCCGCCTCGACGGCCTTGAGGAGACGGCGGCCCGCGTCGGCGTCGTTGCCCGCGTCGACGAGGGTCGCGCCGCCCGAGCCGTCCGCGACGAGACCGAGGTTCGTGGGCCCGCGCGCGACCGCGGTGCCGCCCGCGAGGGTTTCGAAGGTCATGGACGAAGGGAAACGCCTTACGGCGCGCGGACGGTTTCCACCATGTAGCTCACGCCGGCGCCGGAGGCGCCCGCGAGCTTCTTTTCGACGATGAAGACGAGGGTGCGCTCGTCCGGGGCCATGACGATGCGCCGGATCGCGTAGCCCGCCACCCCGTCGCGGCTGAAGGTCGGGTTGCCCGCTTCGAAGCGGCGCACGGCCCCGTCCTTCGTCGTGACCGACACGGAGATGCCGAAGCTGGAACTGGCGTTCTTGCCCGACTCCGTCACGCTCTGGGACAGCTTCACCGCGTATTGGTCGCCCGTCTTGAAATCCTGGAAGGACAGCGCGTCCGTCTGCGGGGCCCCGTCGAGGAGTACGTACACGAGGCGGCCCTGGCGGAGGTGGTCGATCTTCCGCGTCTTCACGACGTCGAGCCGTTCCCCGTAGAGCGCGAAGATGGCGCCCGCGGGATCCTGGCCGGGCTCGAGCCGCGACGAGTACGAGCGGCGCGAAACGCCGTCCTTCACGAAGTCGTTGCGGCGGGTGTCGACCAGGTAGAGTTCCGCGTACGGCTGGCCGGAAGCCTCGTCGATGCCGTACTGCCCGAAGCAGAAAAAGGCGGAATCGGGCGAAAACCCGAGGTTGACGAAGGCGGGCACGTCGCCGGCCCACGCGGCCGCCGCGGCGGAGGCGATGATCGCCAGAACGAACAGGGTACGTTTCATCCGTGTGCTCCTCGTCTATGTATCGGCGGCCTTTCGGGCCGCCATGAACACGAAAATCGCCGCGCGGACTTCGGATACGGCGAGCCGTGGCCGCGGCCACGGCTTGCCGAGGCTTGCCGCGGACGCTCATTGAGGATACCCTGCGGCCATGACGATCGCTTCGAGGATACGGCTCTACCGCGCGGGCTGGTTCGCGTCGCTCGCCGCCTTCGCGTCCTGGACCGCGGCGTTCGCGCGCGTGCTCATGGCCGACGGGGCGCTTACGCGCGCCGCGGACGCCCTCGGCGTCGGGCCCTCCGTCCTCGTCACGTGGATCGCCTCCGCGGGCGCGGCCTGCGCCGCGTCGCTCCTGGTGCTCGGGACGATGTCCTTCGCGTACCGCAAGACCGTGTCGGCGGAGCTCTTTTTCCTGTCGCTGTGGGCGTTTTCGCTCTCGTTCGAGGCGCTCCGCGGCCTGACGGTCCAAGGCGCGCTCAACGGCGTTCCGGCGACCTTCCACGCGGCCGTCACCCGCGTCGTCGTCATCGCGCGTTTCTTCGGCCTCTTCGCCCTGTTCTGCGCGGGTCTCTACGCGAGCGGCTACCGCAACGACCGCATCGGCTCGGTCGTCCTCGTGGCGTTGCTGGCGGCGGTCGGCATCGGCGCGGGCATTCCGCTCGATTCCGCCGACCTGTCCACCCTGCCCCTCCTCCAGCGGCCGGCCTTCGGTTCGCTCCGCGCGCTCTTCGAGTCCGTCATCGCGCTCATCACGGTGGCCGATTTCGCCTACGCGTGGCTGTGGCGCGGCGAACGCGCGTACCGCCTGCCGGCTCCCGGCTCGGCCCTGGCCCTGGGCGGCTCCTGGCTCCTCCGCGTCGCCCCCGATCCGGCCCTCGCGGCGCTCGCCTTCGTCGCGGTCTGCGCGGGCGCCTTCCTCGTCCTCAAGCCGGTGCACGAGTACTATCTCTGGCAATAGGACCATCGCCCGACGCGTGCGGCGCCGCGCTTGCCGCGCCAGGGGGCGAAGGGGAAAGCCCGGAGCGTCGTACGGTAGTCGCCGCAGTCGCGTACTTGCGCGCGACTGCGGCGCCGCGGCGCAGGTACGTTCGCGAGGACTTGGACCGTAGCACCCAAGTCAAAAATCTACGTCCATGTAGATTTTTGACATCGCCGAACGCTACGCGTTCAGCTGGTGTGGTTCGCGCTCCCTGCGCGAGGCTTCCAGTAAAGCGCTTCGCGCGCCAAAACACCCGGCGCGAAACGCCGGGTGTTTTGATTTTATAGGTAGATGACTATCAGGCGAAGAGGTAGCGGGCGAGGAAGCCGACCGACACGGGCAGGACGAGGTTGTCGTAATCCTTGAGCGGCAGGGCTTCGACGGCGGTGGCGAAGGCGGCGACGGCGAGCGCGGGGCCGAGGCGGCGCGACACGGCGTAACCGCTCACGAGCACCGCGACGAAGCAGGCCAGGCTGCCTTCGACGGACTTGCCGCCCGTGAAGGGGATGCGGATGGTGCCGAAGAAGCGGCCCACGAGGCTGGAGAGGCCGTCGCCGAACGCGAGGGCGTAGATGGCCACGGAAGCCGCGGGGGACGGATAGAGGAGCAGCGACAGGAGGGCGCCGAGGCCGAGCGTGACGGGCCCCATGACGAAGTGCCCGGCGTCGCGCTTGCGGGCGGCCATTGAGGTGAGCTTGCTCACCACGGCCACTTCGTAGCCCTGGATGCGCAGGGTTTCGCAGTACGTATACAGGATGACGCCGGAACCGAGCAGGGCCAGGGTGACGCCCAGGTTCCACGCGGCGAGCACGGGCACCGTGCCGATCAGCAGGTGGATGCTCTTGCGGAGAAGTTCGGTTCTGAGCTCGTTCGCGTACCGTGAGAGGCTGCGCTGACCCGCGAGCAGGGCTAGGATCTGTTCCATATCATTGCTTCCGGCTGTATACTTGCAAATATCATGCCAACCAATGATAGTTCGGCGATTATTCGACAAATCGTTGATCATCAACGATTTAGTTCCCGACGGCCCGGAAGCGCCGCGCCGGACGGCCGACGTCTCGTCTACATTTTCAGACGCGAGGTGCGATAAAAGTCATACTGGCCGGGGACGGACCCCGTCGCGCCCTTCGCCCCTCATCCCCTCGCGGCCGGGCGCGGCGTGCCGCGGCGGGTTTTGCCTGCCGGACCGCGCTCGCCTTGACATGCTCCCGGCCGCCCGGTAGTATGCCAGCCGCCTACTGACGGACGATTAACTCAGCGGGAGAGTGCCACCTTCACACGGTGGAAGTCATTGGTTCAAATCCAATATCGTCCATGCCGACCCGGAACGCCGCGTTCCGGGTTTTTTTTCGTCCGAACACCGGTCCGACGCCCCGGACGGCGTCATTTCCGCTGCGCGGGACTGTCCCGGTAGGGCGCCCAGCCCTGCGGAAACTCCATCCGCTTGGGGATGAGCCGCTCGATGACGATGTCGATGCCGCGGCGCGGGTGCGTGACGGCGTCGATGTTGGTGGCGGCCGCGGCGCGGGTGCCGGGCCGGAGCATCGTCTTCGCGTCGCGGTCGATGGCGTCCCACAGCTCGAGCGATTCCGTCCACGCCGCCATCGCCGCGCCCCGCAGGGACGGATTCCCCGTGCGCTCGGCGGCCTTGTACAGCGCCGCGCCCAGGTTGTTGTCCGTGAACATGAGGAGCTGGACCAGCTCGTGGTGGACGTCGCGCGTCTGAGGCGCCACCGCGTCGAGCCGCTCGAGCTCGGAGCGGAGCCGTTCCGCGAGCGTCTCGTAGTAGCTCCGCGCGGCGAAGTAGTCTTCGCGGCGGTACAGGGCGTTCGCGATGGCGTAATCGAGGTAGTGGCGGTCCTCCGCGATGTCGAGTCCCGCGCGGTAGAAGTGCTCCACCGCCTTGGCGGGATCCTCCAGCGAGCCGACCGCGTAGTAGATGTAGCCGCGCTGGTAGTGCATGAGCGGCGTGTCGTAGCCGTTCAGGACGGCCTCCGCGAAGAGACGGAGCGCGCCCGCGTAGTCGTCGCGGTGGGCGATGCGGATGTCCGCCAGGTTGGCGTAGATGGCGCCGTAACGGCGGTTGCGGGCCAGGCGGCGCTCCTCGACGGCGCGCTCGTAGCGGGCGCGCGCCTTTTCGAAGAAGGTTTCCGCCGTGACGACCTCGCCCGTCCGGACGTAGTACTCGCCCGACCAGTTGAGCGCGTCGACGTAGCGCCCGATGTCCCGCGAGCGGAGGTTTTCCTTCGCCTCGAACGTGATGACGGCGTTGGACAGGGCTTTCCGCTCCTCGTCGGGATTGTCGGTCAGGCGGTAGTAGCGCGACATCTGGTAATGCGTGGCGGGGATGGTCCGGTCGAGATCGGCCGAGCGCATGAGGATCTTGCGGACGTCCTGGAGCAGGTCGCGGTCGATGAGGTAGCCGCCGAGTTCCGTCAGGGTTTCCGCGGAGATCCTCGCCTTCCACGTGTCGGTGAAGTGGGCCTTGAGCGCGAGGATCTGGTCGGACTTGTCGACGCCGCGCCCCTGTTCGAGGCGGATGAAGTAGCGGAGCATGCGCTCGAGGTACGGGTCCTTCTGGCCGTACTTCTGCACGAGCGAGGCGTACGCGACGCGCGCCTCCTCGAACTTGTCGGGCTTGTCGCCGAGCGGATCCTCTTCCGCCCAGTCGAGCCAGGAATCGCCGAGGAGGAGCAGGGCGTCCTTGTTGTAGTAATCGCGGTCGAGCACGTATTCCCGGAGGATCCGCGCGGCTTCCGCGTAGTCGTACACCTCGTCCTTTTCGAGCCGCGCCCACTCGATCGCGGCCGCGTCGTCCGACGGCCAGCGCGCCAGGAGCCGCTCGTACTTTTCGGCGGCCAGCTCGTAGCGGTGCTTCGCGACGTAGGCGCGGGCGTAGCGGTAGTACCACGGCTTCATCGGCCAGACCTTGTCGGCCTTGCCGAAATGCTCTTCGGCTTCCGCGAAGGCGTCGTCGCGGACGCGTTCGTAGCCGCGCGCGTACCAGGAGTTGGCCTGGATCGGCCGCCAGACGAAGGTGTAGCCGAGCCAGAGGACGCAGAGCGCCGCGGCCAGGACGCCGAGTATCATGCCCGCCATGGGCAGTATCGTGTGGACGAACAGGTACGGGAAACTCCCGCGCTCCGCCTCGAAGGCGGCGCCGGTGCGCTTTTCGTAGCCCTTGGGGAGCTCGATCGGGCGCTTGAGGATGCGGCTGGCCCAGTCCGCGACGGCGGCGGCCGAATCGCCCTCCACGAGCATCCAGACGAGGCGCGCGCGTTGCTCGTCGGTGCCGTGGATGTTCGCGATGATGTCCTCGACGGCCAGGCGCAGGTTGAGCGGGAAGCCGAGGAGGCTGTCCTGGAGGTCGTCCACCTGCTCGTCCGAAAGCGAAACCGGCTTTACGGCTCCTTCGGGGAGCGGCGCTTCGGGTTCGCGTCGCTTTTTCTCGGGCTTTTTCCTGGGCGCCTCGGGTTCGGGCTTTTTCCTGGGCGCGTGGTCGCGGGAATCGAGTTCGCTGATGGTGAAATCGTCGGCGCCGAAGCTGCCGTCGCCGCCGAAGAAATCCGGCGATTCGGGAGCGGGTTCGGGTTCGGCATTGAAGTCGGGAGCGCCGCCGAGGCCGAAAGCCGCGCCGAAGTCGTCGTTCGTCTCGAAAGCGTCCGGGGCTTTCGGGGCCGATTGCGCGGCCTGCATTCCGGACGTCGGTTTGTCCAGGCCGAAAAAGTCGACGTCGCCGCCCAAGTCGATTTCGCCGAGTTCGGGCAAGGCTTCGAGGTCCGAGGGAGCTTCTTCGCCGGGTCCGCCCGTCGTGGCGACCGGTTCCGTTTCCGTTTCCGGTTCCGCCGCCCCGACGCCGAACAAGTCGTCGCCGAGACCGGGCAGTTCGAAGCCGCCCGCCCCGGACGGCGCGTTCTCCGGTTCTTCGGCCTCGGCCGCGGTTTCTCCGAAGCCCGCTCCGAAGTCGCCCGAGGAGAGTTCGTCCGACAGGCCGGCCAGCAAGCCCGCGGTTTCGTCCGCGCCGGATTCTGCGGGTCCGCCGTCGCCGAGCGGACTGGCGGGCTTGCCGTGGTCGACCATGCCCGGTCCGCCCTCGGGCGCGGCTTCGGCGCCGGTCTCGCCCGGCAGGGCTTCGATTTCGAAGCCGCCGAGGTCGATCGCGCCGGGTTCAATCGCGCGGGGTTCCGGCGCGCCGGGTGCTTCGGTCGCCGCGGGGGGCGCTCCGCCCAGATCGGCGAGCGCGGAGAGAAAGTCCGCGTCGACGCTTTCCGTCGGCACGGACGTCCCGGGTTCGGCAGTTTCCAAGGAAGCGGAGGTCGAGCTTTCGCCCAGATGATCGAGGTCGATCCCTCCGAGGAACTCGTCGAAGGACACGTCCTCTGAGGAGGATACGTCCTCCGCAGGAGCGGGAGACGGCGGGGCGGGACGGCGGTCCAGCGCGGAAAAATCGGGAACGCGCGCGGAAACCGGCGCCGCGCCTTCCTCGAAGGCTTGGGACGGTCCTTCGCCGGGAGCGCGCTCGGGCGGAGCGATGTCGACGAGGGTTTCGTTCCACTTCTTGAGCAGCTCTTCCTCGTGACCGAGAGGCCTGAGATCCTGCTTGAACCTCTCGATGTCCTGGAGCCGCGGCATAGACTTCCTCGGGCGCGTGATGCCCCGCCCTGCGGCGGGCATGGGGGGAGCGCGCGGAATCGCGGGCGAATCCCGCTCCCTCCGTATAATAACGGAAGAATCCGCGTCATGTTAAGCTTTATCGTGCGTCCGCCGCCGGTTCGGTGCCGGGAACGCCGTTCGGCTTCATTCCCACGCGCTTTCTGCCGATATTGGAACGGTACGATCATGCGGAACACCACGCTCGCCCTGGCCCTCGCGATCATGACGCTCGCGGACGCCGCGGCCTTCGACGTCCAGTCCCTCTCCCTCCACCTGCACCTCGCGGGCCTGTCCCGCGCCGAGGCGCCGACGGTGATGGAGGATCAGGCCGTTTTTTCGGTCAAGGGCCCCTACCGCTCGGTGGGAGCCGCCTTCGAGCACGAGGGCTGGGCGATCGTGCATGCCTTCGAGCGGAACGCCCAGGGCGTGTTCGTGCTGGCCCTGCCCCTCCCGCTCGACTCGGAAAACCCGCTGGCGTACCGGATCGTCGTCGACGGCGTCTGGACCCGCGACCCGGCGAACCCGTCCTGGCGCCGCGATCCGCGCACCGCGCTGGACCTGTCCGTCCTGGCCGTGCCGCGGGTCAGCTCCGAGCGGCCCGGCCTCTACCGCCTCGTTTCCGAGGACGGCCGGCTCGTCCGCTTCCTCTGGAAAGGGGAACCCGGATCGGTCGTGACGGTGGCCGGCGACTTCAACCAGTGGGATCCCTTCCTCCACGAGCTCCGGGAAACCGAGCCCGGCGTCTTCCGGCTCGATTTGGCCCTGCCCCCGGGCCGGCACCGTTACGCGTTCTTCTATCGCGGCGAATCCCGCGCCGACCCCCTGAATCCGTCGCACGAATTCACGAAAGACGGGATGGAAGTCTCGACGGTCGAGCTGCCCGCGTACTGAGAACCCGTCGGACCCGCGACCGCCGGATACGGGCCGCCAGGCCATTGCCAACGCCGCGCTGACACCTATACTTCCTTAATGTATGGCACAACCCAGAATCGCCTTCCTGCGCCTCGCGCGTAACGCGAGCCTCGCCGACCTCGTCGTGGCCGGCGCCGCACTCGTCGTCTACGCCGCGGCTTTCTTCGTGTCGTTCCCCTTTTTCGGCCGCGTCGTCGGCGTCCTGGCCGTTTTCCCGATCTTCGCGCTCGTCCGCGTCGCCGGACTTCCGGGAGGCATCGCGGGCGGCGTCGCGGTCTTCGTCCTCGACACCGTCCTGTACGCCCTGCTCGGCTACGGGGAGTCCTTCCTGTCCGCGGCGCGCCTCACGAGCTGGGGGGCGGTCACCGGGCTCGGCCTCGTCTTCGGCTTCCTCGAGGAGGTCGAAAGCGCCCGCAGGCGCGGCGAGCGGGAATTCGCCCGGGCCCTCGAGAATTCGGGCGAAGGGGTCTGGGTCCTGGACGTGAAGCGAAACCGCCTGTCCGTGAGCCCGGGCTGGTTCAAGGTCGCGGGCTGCGACCCGGCCGTCGGGATCTCGACGCTGGACGGCTTCGCCTCCCGTCTCCACCCGGACGAAAGCCCCAGGGTGCTCGACGAATTCGAACGGCTCCGCTCCGGCGCCTCCCGCGACGCCGCGTTCGAATACCGCGTCCGAGGCGAGGACGGTTCGTGGCGCTGGCTCCACACGCGGGGCTGCGTCGCGGCGCTCGGGCTCGACGGCGCGCCCGCCCGCCTCGTCGGGGTGTCCTGCGACATGACCGAGCGCAAGAACCACGAGGACCAGCTCGTCTTCCAGGCCTACCACGACCAGCTGACGCGACTGCCCAACCGCAAGGCCTTCTTCGAGCGGGCCGTGGAGATGCTCGCTTCGGCCGACCGCTCCGTGACCGAGCGCACGCGCTCCTTCGTCCTCCTCGACCTGGACGACTTCAAGCACGTCAACGACTCGATGGGGCACAAGGTGGGCGACCTCTGCCTCCGCGCCGCGGCCGAGCGCCTGCAGCGCGCGACCCGCCGCTCGGACTTCCTCTTCCACCTGGGCGCGAACGCCTTCATGGTCGTGCTGTCGCGGACGGCGGCCGAGACCGACGCCGCCGTGTTCGCCGACAAGACGATCGCGGCGTTCGCCGAGCCCTTCGCCGTCGAGGGCTTCCAGATCTACGTCGGGCTCAGCGCCGGCATCGCCCTCTACCCGCGGGACGGGCTCGACCCGCTCACGCTCATCCGCAAGGCCGAATCCGCCCTGCGCGAGGCGAAGCGGGAACGGAACGCCTACCGCTTCTTCTCGCCCGAGATCCAGGAGCGGGCCAAGCGGCGCGTGGACCTGCTTTCGAGCCTCCGGAAGGCCGTCGCCGAGTCCGATTTCACGCTCGCCTACCAACCCATCCAGACCGCCGACGGGCGGATCGAGAGCCTCGAGGCGCTCATCCGCTGGAAACGCCGCGACACGGGCGACGCGGTCCCCCCCGGCGAGTTCATCCCGCTCGCGGAGGAATCGGGGCTCATCGTCCGCATCGGGCGCTTCGTCCTCGACCGCGCGTTGGCCGACCTCGTCCGCCTCTCCGCCCTGCCCGACCCGCCCTCGGTGGCGGTCAACGTGTCCGCGCGGCAGCTCCGCGACCGCACCTTCGTGGCCGGGCTCCGGACCGCGCTCGAGCGTTCGGGGGCGGATCCGCGCCGGCTCAGGCTCGAGATCACCGAATCGAGCTTCCTCGAGGCGACCGACGAGATCGCGGGACGGCTCCGCGCCATTCGCGAGCTCGGCGTGACGGTGTCCCTCGACGATTTCGGGACGGGCTATTCGTCGCTCGCCTACCTGCGCGACCTGCCCATCGACGAGATGAAGATCGACCGCCTGTTCGTCCGGGACCTGCCCGACCCGAAGGCGCGGGCCATCGTCGTGGCCGTGCTCGACCTGGCCCGGGGCTTGGGGAAGCGCGTCGTCGCGGAGGGCGTGGCGAGCGCGGAAGCCCGCGACTGCCTCGCGCGCCTCGGTTGCGAACGGTTCCAGGGCGAGTTCCTGTCCCCGCCCCGGCCGATCGAGGATTTGCTTCCCGCGTCGACTCCGGTCCCGGGTATTGACGAATCGGGCGGAACTCCGCTATAAAGATCGCGCTTTCGCCGCTGTAGCTCAGTTGGTAGAGCAGAGGACTGAAAATCCTCGTGTCATCAGTTCGATTCTGATCGGCGGCAACCGAAGGAAAGGCCACCCGGCGCGGGTGGCCTTTTCGTTTGGTCGGCGCCGGTTGAGCCGGACGGCCCGATCGCCTATACTGGAAGCCGCTGGCGGGCGAACGCCGCGACACGGGAGGCTTGGTGGAACGAGCGGAAAAACGCCGGACGGCGCGCGCGGTTCCGATCGGACGCTCGATCGGGTTCCGCATCTACTCGTGGGCGCTCGCCTTCGCGGCCGTGCTGGTCATCGCCGCCGGGCTCGCCGTGCTGGCGGTAGAGACCCGCTCGGTCAGGCTCGCGCTCGACGCGGGGATCGAGCAGGTGCGCGTCCGGGTCTCGGAAGTCCTCCTCGAACCACTGTGGTCCTACTCGAAATCCCAGATCGAAACCGTCATCCGCCTCGAGATGCAGAGCCGGGAAATCCTCTACATCTACGTCCTCGACGAGAACGGACAGCCGGTCGCCGGGCTCGCGCGGGACCGGAACGGCGCGGTGACGCCGCGCGAGGCCGCGGACAACGACTTCATCCTGAAGTCGCTGTACACGACGGTCCAATCGCACCTCACGCGCAACGATTTTCCCATCGGCCTCGTGGACATCGGCTTCACCGACGTCTTCGCCCGGCGCGAGATCGCCCGGCGCTTCCTCGCGGACGTGGGCCGCATGACCGTCGTCATCGCCCTCGTGCTCGGCTTCGCCCTCGCCATCCTCAAGGCGACCGCGTTCGACCCGCTCTCCCGGATGGTGGAGACGGTCCGGCGCTTCGGCGGCCGGGACTACGCGGCGCGCATCCCGCCGCGGAAGCGTCGCGACGAGCTGTCCGAACTGGCGGACGCCTTTAACACGATGGCCGCGCTCATCGAGTCGCACTCGGTCGAGCTCGAGCGCCTCGTCGACGAGCGGACGAAGCAGCTCGTCGAATCGGAAAAACTGGCTTTCCTCGGCAGCCTCGTGGCCGGCGTCGCGCACGAGATCAACACGCCCGTCGGCGTCGCCGTGACCGCGGCGTCGCACCTGACCGAACGCACCGCGAATCTCCGCCGGGACTTCGAGGCGGACGACCTGACCAGGTCCGACCTGGCGTCCTACCTGGCCGAGGCGGACGAAGCGGCGAGCATCATGCTCGCGAACCTCCGCCGCGCGGGCGACTTCGTCCGAAGCTTCAAGCAGGTGGCCATCGACCAGAGCCACGAGGAACGACGCCTGTTCAAGCTGAAACCCTACGTCGAGGAGATCATCTTCTCGCTCAAGCCGCGGCTCAAGAAGACCAGGCACGTCGTCGACGTCGACATTCCGGACGGACTCACGCTCAACACGATGCCGGGGCTCCTGTCGCAGATCGTCACGAACCTGGTGGTCAACTCGCTCGACCACGGCTTCGAAACGGATCAAGCCGGCCGCATCGGCATTTCGGCGCGGGTATCCGACGGCAAACTCGTGTTCGTCTACCGGGACAACGGAAAGGGCGTGCCGCGCGAAATCCAGCACCGGATCTTCCAGCCCTTTTTCACGACGCGTCGCGACCGCGGGGGGACCGGGCTCGGTCTCTACATCATCGCGAACATAGCCACCAAGCTCTCCGGATCGGTCGCGTTCGCGAGCGAGCCGGGAGCCGGCGTCGAATTCACCGTGACCCTCCCGCCGGAGACGGTCGCGTCGCAGGGAGCCGACACATGAGCGCAAAAGAGGACGCGATGACCTTCGCCGAGGACCGGAAGCCCCCCGAGCAACAGGCTCGGGACGACAAATGGAACGTCCTCATCGTCGACGACGAGGACGAGGTCCATCACGTCACGAAGCTCGTGCTTTCGGGCTTCTCCTTCATGGGCCGCGGCCTCCGCTTCCACAGCGCCTATTCCGCGGCGGAAGCGAGGCGCATCCTGGCCGAGCGCCAGGACATCGCGGTGGCGCTCCTCGACGTGGTCATGGAGGACGACAGCGCGGGGCTGACCCTCGTGCGCCACATCCGGGACGAACTGCGGAACCCGTACATGCGCATCGTGCTCCGCACCGGCCAGCCGGGGCACGCGCCGGAAAGCCGGGTGATCCTCGAGTACGACATCAACGACTACAAAGAAAAGACCGAGCTGACGGCGCAGAAGCTCTTCACGACGATGGTGTCGTCCATCCGCTCGTACCGCGACATCATGACCATCGAGAAGAACCGGCGCGGGCTCGAGAAGATCATCGACGCCTCCGCGCGCATCTTCGAGATCCAGTCGCTCCAGAAGTTCGCCTCCGGCGTCCTCGAACAGCTCACGAGCCTCCTCAACATCGACCGCGACGCGATCTACTTCAACGTCGGCGGCTTCACGGCCGTCATGGACGGCGCCGGTTTCCGCGTCCTCGCCGCGACGGGGCACTTCATCCCCATGATCGGGAAGGAAGTCGGCGAGATACTCACGCCGCCGCTGGCCGGCCTCGTGGAGAAGAGCGTCGCGGAGCGCCGGAGCGCCTACGACGACGAGGCCTACGTCGGCTACATCGAGACGAAGTCGGGTTCCAAGAACATCATTTTCCTCGACAATTGCCCGGGCCTGTCGTCCATCGACATCGAACTCATCAACATCTACTGCATGAACGTGGCGGTGGCCTTCGAGAACATCTACCTGAACCGCGAGCTCGAGGAGACGCAGAAGGAGCTCATCTTCAAGCTCGGCGAGGTGATCGAAAGCCGCACCAAGGACCAGGACACGACCGACCACGTCCGGCGCGTGGCCACCCTCGTGCGCTTCCTGGCGATCGAGCTCGGCCTGCCGGAGGAGGAGGCCGAGCTCGTGAGCGTGGCCAGCGCCATCCACGACATCGGGAAGATCGCCATACCCGACGACATCCTCCTCAAGCCCGGCAAGCTCACGCCCTCGGAACACGACATGATGAAGCAGCACACGGTCTTCGGGCGGCGGATGTTCGAGCACTCGAAGCGGAGCCTCTTCGGCGCCGCCACGCTGATCGCGTTCCAGCACCACGAAAACTGGGACGGCTCGGGCTACCCCACGGGCGCCTCGGGCGAGGACATCCCGCTCTACGCCCGGATCACCGCCATCGCCGACGTCTTCGACGCGATGACGCACAAGCGCGTCTACCGCGAGGCGGCCCTGTCGGCGGGCGAAGCCGTGGCCTACATCGAAGCCCAGGCCGGCAAGCAGTTCGACCCGAAACTCGTCGCCCTGTTTTCCGAAAAGCGGAAAGAGCTTGCGGCGCTGGCGGGCATCCGGCCTTGACCTTCGTCGCGCGCGCGATACATCATCGCCCGCCGGGCGCGCGTTGACTGCCCCGGCGTCCGTTCCCCCGGAGGTGCATCCGTGAAAGTCCTCGTCATCGGCGGCGCCGGCTACATCGGCAGCCACGTCGTCCTCCGCTTCCTCGACTCGGGCCACGTCGTCACGGTGTTCGACAACCTGTCCTCGGGACTCCGCGAAAACCTCTTTCCGGGCGTTCCCTTCGTCGAGGGCGACATCCTCGATCCGGCGGCCCTGACGGCCGCGATGTCCGGCGGTTTCGACGCCGTCGTCCACCTGGCCGCGCTCAAGGCCGCCGGCGAATCCATGATCGCCCCGGAAAAATATTCCGTGAACAACCTCACGGGCGCCATCAACATCCTCAACGCGATGTGCGCGACGGGCGTCAAGCGCGTCGTCTTCAGCTCGACGGCGGCCGTGTACGGCGAACCAGCCTACCTGCCCATGGACGAAAAGCATCCGACCAACCCGGAAAACTACTACGGCTTCACGAAGCTCGAAATCGAGCGCATCCTGTCGTGGTACGACCGGCTGAAAGGCGTGCGCTACGCGGCCCTGCGCTACTTCAACGCCACCGGCTACGACCCGGCCGGGCGCGTCGGCGGTCTCGAGCGGAATCCCGCGAACCTCCTGCCCGTCATCATGGAAACGGCCGTCGGCGTCCGCAAGGAACTCAGGATCTTCGGCGGCGACTACCCGACGAAAGACGGCACGGGCGTGCGCGACTACGTCCACGTCTCCGACCTGGCCGACGCGCACCTGTCGGCGCTCGAGGCGATCACGGCCACCGACGCGAGTCTCATGGTCAACCTGGGCTCCGAAACCGGGCTGTCCGTGAAGGAGATGCTGGAGGCGGCCCGCCGCGTCACCGGCCGCCCCATCCCGGCCGAAGTCGTGGCGCGACGGCCCGGCGACCCGGCCACCGTCGTCGCGTCCGCCGGCATGGCGCGCGACCTCCTCGGGTGGAAGGCCTCCCGCAGCGACCTGGACACCATCGTCTCGACCACCTGGAACGCGTACAAGCGCGCCTTCAAGCTCTGACCCGAAACGGCGCCGCGACGAACCCGACGCGGCGAACCGCGCTACCCCGAGGAGGGACACCATGACCACGAAAGAACAGACCTTCAAATGGATCGAGGGCCGCAAGGACCTCGCGATCGAACTCGAAAGCCTGCTCACCGCGATACCCGCGATGGCCCCGGAATCCGGCGGCGACGGGGAGCTCGCGAAGGCCGAAGCCCTGGTCGCGTGGCTCAAGGCCCGCGGCATCTCCGACATCGAGCGCCACGACGCCCCCGACCCCCGCGCGAAGGGCGGCGTGCGCCCCAACATCGTCGCGACGATCAAGGGTTCGAAGCCCGGCAAGCGCTTTTGGGTGATGTCCCACCTGGACGTCGTGCCCGAGGGCGACCGCTCGCTCTGGAAGACCGATCCCTTCAAGGCCGAGGTGAAGGACGGGAAGATCTACGGCCGCGGCGTCGAGGACAACCAGCAGGGCCTCGTCGCGTCCGTGCTCGCCGCGCTCGCCCTCGTCGAGCACAAGATCGCGCCGCCGCACGACGTGAAGCTCCTCTTCGTCGCCGACGAGGAATACGGCTCGGTGTTCGGCATCCAGTGGCTCCTCGCGAACCGCTCGCTCTTCCAGAAGGACGATCTCATCGTCGTGCCGGACGGCGGCTGCGACACGGGCACCGACATCGAGGTGGCCGAGAAGAACATCTGCTGGTTCAAGGTGGCCACCAAGGGCAAGCAGTGCCACGCCTCCACCCCGGACGTCGGCGCCAACGCCTTCCTGGCCAACTGCGAGCTGGCGCTCCGCCTGCACGCGATGGAGACCGAAGTCTTCACCGAGCGCAACAAGCTCTTCAACCCGGACCGCTCCACCATCACCCCGACCAAGAAGGACGCGAACGTCCCGAACATCAACACCGTCCCCGCGGACGACGTCTTCTACACGGACATGCGCGTCCTGCCCTGCTACTCCGTCGATAAAGTCATCGCCGAAAGCGAAAAGCGCATGCGCGAGGTGGAGAAGAAGTACGGCGTGACGATGACGTACGAGATCATCCAGCGCAACGAAAGCCCCGCCACCCCGGTGGACAGCCCCGTCGTCACGGTCCTGTCCAAGGCGATCAAGGACGTCTACGGCGTCGACGCCCGCGCGGTCGGCATCGGCGGCGGCACCGTGGGCGCCTACCTCCGCAAGGCCGGCTACCCGTGCGTCATCTGGGCAAAGATGGCCGAGGTCGCGCACACCCCGAACGAGTTCGCCATCCTCGACAACATCCTGGGTGACGCGAAAGTCTTCGCGGCCCTCGCCTTGCGCGAGTAGGCGGACGACTGCGCGGACGGCGCGTCACCGGGTGACGCCCAGGTGTTCGCGGCGTTGGCCCCGCGGGAATAAGCCCAGGACGAAGAGTTGCCACGAAGGACACGAAGTTCAGCCGCGAAGGGCACGAAGGAAGAGAAGAAGTAATATAGTTTGAAGGCGTACTTACAGAGGCCCGCGGCGAATGTGCCGCGGGCTTTTTTCAAATTGGGCGTCGAGCGGAGCGAGACGGAAGGGGTAGCGGAAAGGAAAACCGTCGCGGACGCGGCGGCTTTCCTTGGAGCGAGGGGAAGACCTTCCCCTCCATAAAAATCGCGGGCGCTCCGGCGCGGGTCGAAGCCGCGGGAAAGACTTGACGCGCGGCGGTGACCGGGGATAATCGAATCGGGAGTCCGACGGACTCCCGGCCGGCGTCGTCCGGCGCAGCGATACCGGGCATCGTCCACCGCGCCGAGTCCCGACGCGTCTACGCGAACCCCGTCGGCCCCGCGCACGGTTCCCGTCCCGAAGGAGAACGAGCATGAGCAGCGAGAACCTGCAGCACCTCGTTTCGATGGTCCTCTACATCGGCGTGGTCATCGGCATCGGCGTGTATTACGCCAAACGGGCCAGCGAAAGCAGCGCCAACTATCTCATCGGAGGCCGCTCGATGGGCCCCTGGATCGTCGCCATGGGCGCCGAAGCCTCCGACATGAGCGGCTGGCTCCTCATGGGCCTTCCGGGCGTCGCGTACTTCTTCGGGCTGGCGGACGCCTTCTGGACGGCGCTCGGCCTGGCCATCGGCACGTACTTGAACTGGCTCTTCGTGGCGAAGCGACTCAGGCAGTACTCCGCGGTCGCCAACGACTCGATCACCATCCCTGACTTCCTGTCCAACCGGTTCAAGGAGAAGGGCAAGGTCCTCATGCTCGTCGCCGCCGCGTTCATCATCGTCTTCTTCACCGTCTACACGGCCAGCTGCTTCGTGACCACCGGCAAGCTCTTCAACAGCATGTTCGGCATCGGCTACAGATCGATGATGGTGGTCGGCGCGCTGTTCGTCGTCGCGTACACGTTCATCGGCGGCTTCCTCGCGGAGAGCGCCTCCGACTTCATGCAAGGCTGCATCATGATCCTCGCCCTCTCCCTCGTGCTCGTCTTCGGCGTGGCGGCCGCGGGCGGCATCGGCAAGGTGGCCGAAAACGTCAGGGACTTCCCCGGCTTCCTCGAGTTCTTCGGCATGGCGACGCCGGACCTGGCGAACGGCGTCCAGAAGGTCGCCGCGGGCAAACCGCTCTTCGCGGCGACGACGCCCTACGGTCTCCTCGTCATCATTTCCACGATGTCGTGGGGCCTCGGCTACTTCGGCATGCCCCAGGTCCTCACGAAGTTCATGTCCATCCGCAAGACCGGCGAGATCGCGCTGTCCCGCCGCATCGCCATGGTGTGGGTGGTGATCTCCATGGGCGCCGCCGTGGCCATCGGGATCATCGGGCGCGCCCTCGATCCGGCGCTGCTCCTCACGCAGGCCAAGGCCGAGACGATCTTCATCGAGCTGTCGCGGAGCTTCTTCCCGCCGCTCCTCGCCGGCGTGGTCATGGCCGGCATCCTCGCGGCGACCATCAGCTCGTCGGACTCCTACCTGCTCATCGCGGCCTCCGCCTTCTCGAAGAGCATCTACCAGCACGTGGTCAAGAAGGACGCGAGCGACAAGGCCGTGCTCCTCATGTCGAGGCTCTGCCTCTGCGCGATCGCGGTCGTGGCCATGGTCATCGCCCTCGACGAGAACAGCGTCATCTTCAAGGTGGTGTCGTTCGCGTGGGCGGGCTTCGGCGCGACCTTCGGCCCGGTCATGCTCTTCTCGCTCTTCTGGAAGCGCACCACCCACGCGGGCGCGGTCGCCGGCATGCTCGCGGGCGGCGGCATGGTCTTCTTCTGGAAGCTCGTCATCCGGCCGCTCGGCGGCGTGTGGGGCATCTACGAGCTGTTCCCGGCCTTCGTCGTCTCCTGCGCGGTGATCGTCGTCGCGTCCCTCCTGTCGAAGGTCCCGTCGAAGGAGATCCAGGACGAATTCGAGAAAGCCAGGAAGTTCGAGTGCTGACCTGAACCGAGTCGCCGGATCGGTCCGGCGGAACGCCCGCGGCGATGAGCTGCGGGCTTTTTTCAATTGGGGCGTCGAGCGGAGCGAGACGGAAGGGGTAGCGGAAAAGAAAACCGGCGCGCACGCGCTCGAAAAGAAGGTTCGTGCAGGGATGACGCGATGCGCGACAGCGCATGAATCAATCCATTCCTCTCGGCAAACGACGCGAAGCGGCGTATGCACGAACCACACGCGCCGAACGCACGGCGTTCGGCGATGTCAAAAATCCGCATGGACGCGGATTTTTGACTGGGGAAGGCTTTCCCCTCCATAAAAATCGCGGGCGCCCTTTCGGGGCGCCCGGAGCGATGCTAGACGGCTTTGGCCATGGTGCCGTCGGATTTCTTGTCCGGCAGGGGCATGTCGTCCAGCTCGCCCTTGGCGAACTGGGTGACGATCTCCCGCACCGGACCCACGGCGCCCCGCACGACGCAAACGCGGCGGGCGTGGTACATGTGGATCGTATCGGCCTCTATCCTCATCACGATCAGGTGGGTCACTCCCCGCCTGGCGAGCTCGTTGGCGGTGTCGGCGGGGCTTTTCACCCCTCCGTCGGCCGGAGCCTCGACTTGGTACTCTTCGACGGAATCGACGGAGTAGTCGGACGCGAGCGTGTACAACATGAAACGCCCGCTCGTTTCGACATGCTCCTCGACTACACCCTCCCCGGTCGGCACGGCGATGATCATCGTCGAACCTCCTTGCAAACCTTGATGCTAAACCCCCGTCCGGGGGGCCGGAGCGGCCGCTGAACCAACGGCCGTTATTGATACGATATAGCACCGATCGGGCATGTGTTCAAGGATTATTTTGGCCGACTTTGAAAGAAATCCACCACGAAGGACACGAAGGTTTTGCCACGAAGAGCACGAAGAAGAGGAAATGTGGTTATCGGGAACCGGTGGCTTTTCCCTTCTTCTTCCCCCTTCTTCCCCTTCGTGATCTTCGTGGCTGAACTTCGTGTCCTTCGTGGCTGTTTTCCTCATCGTCAGTCTTCTATACTTTCGGGAGCGGGCGCCCGGCAGGCGCCGCGGGAGGCTTTCGATGAGGAAGAAAATCGCAGTGGCGGCGTTCCTGCTCTTGGCGGCGGTCTTCGCGGCGGCGGCCGCGGACATCTGGGTGGCCGCGGGCGGGACGGGACGCGGCAAGGCCAAGGACGATCCCATGCCCGAGCTCTGGAAGGCGGTGGAGCGGGCCGAGCGGGGCGACGTGATCCACGTGGCGGAAGGCACCTACAACGGCAAGGCGGGCTCCGGCCACTGGATCGTCAAGGTGCCGAACCTGACCATGGTCGGCGGCTACAACAAGGACTTTTCCGAGCGGAATCCCTTCAAGTACCTCACCGTCCTCGAACGGGCCAAGGATTTCCGCGGGGATTGGGTGGGCTTGCCGGAAGCCATGGTGGCGGGCGACGCCGACCACTCCGACTTCACGCTCGACGGCTTCGTCCTCGATTGCACGAGCCGCAACGCCTACGGCAACCGCGGACTCCTCCTCAAGGCTCCCACCTACCTGGGCATGGCCGTCCAGACGAACTCGAAAAACACGAAAATCCGGAACTGCGTCATCCTGAACCCCGCGGGCGACGGCATCTACTGCACCTGGCAGGGGCCAGAAAACGAAGTCACGAACTGCTTCGTCGTGAACACGCTCTATTCGGCCATCGAGACGCGCTCGAACCAGCCCGGCGCCGTCGTGAACATCAAGAACAACACCATCGTGTACGGCTGGTTCTATCCGTCCAAGGGCGGCGCGACGGGCGTCTTCGCGGGCAGCCAGGGCACGACCATCGTCGACTCCAACGTGATCGCCTTCATGCAGACCGAGGGCGGCGAGGACGGCTTCGCGGTCAAAAACAGTTTCGGGAACGCGGACACCGTCATGAAGAACAACGTGTTCTTCTCGCTCACGGGCGGCTACTACAAGTACATGGACCAGAACAAGCAGAACCTCATCGCGTGGAAAAAGTCCGACCTGGACGATCTCAACGACGAGGACTACTGCGAAGACTACATGCTCGCCGAATCCGGGGACAACCGCGAAGCCGACCCGGGCCTCGTCCCCGACAAGGACTTCGCCGGCAAGTTCGCGAACTACATCGCCTCCGAGCCCGGCAAGCTGAACATGGACGCGATGAACGAGTGGCGCCGCGCCATGGGCCTGCCCCTGCAAGCCGAACCCGGCAAGGCGCGCGAAAACTACGCCTTCGCCTACCCGCGCTCCGGCATCGTCGGGCTCGCCTCCAAGATCAAGGGCGTCGGCGTCCAGCTGTCCGGCCCGTTCGCGGAATACGCGTCGCAAGCCGCGGCGGAAAAGCCCGCCAGCTACGAGGAAGTCGCCTTCGACAGCTTCAAGAAGGGCAACGCGAACTCCAAGGGCACAAACGGCAAGGCCGTCCAGTTCCGCGCGGGCCTCGGCGACAAGAAGACGACCTTCGAGCTCGCGGAAGCCCCGGTTTCGGACTACTACTGCGTGATGCTCATGCTGCCCGGCGCCACGTCCACGTCCACGCGCGACTTCGTGTACGGCTACATCCTGAAAGGCTCGCCCGCGGACAAGGACTGGATCAAGCTCGAAAAGAAGAAAGCTGACACCTGGAAAGACGGCGTCGTGATCAAGGGCAAGGTGTACGACTTCAAGAACCAGGCGTACCCGTACCCTGTCGGCGTCATCGTCGATTCGATTTCCAATAAGTAAATACGCGCCGCTTTCGAATGTGGGCGCCCCGCCCGTGGAACGTCTTCGACGCTCCACGGGCGGGGATTTTTTGCGCGGAACGCGCTTGAAGAAAATGCCCGTGCACGACGCACGGACCACACCAGCTGAACGCCCTGCGTTCAGCGATGTCAAAAATCTACAGGGACGTAGATTTTTGACTTGGGTGTTCCGCTGCAAATCCTCGGCGCGTCGTTCCTCCGCGCCTCCGGTTTTTCCGCTTCACCCCCTGGCGCTCGTCCTCGTTACGCCTTCCGGGAATTACCTGGGTCCTTTCGGCAAAAGCGCGTCGATGCGCGTCAGGGCGTCCGACGCGCCGAGCGGCACGCGGAGAGTGGCGATCGAGTCCGTGAACTCGGTGGGCTCCGGGTTGATCTCGATCACCGCGCCGCCGCGACGACGCGTCTCGGCGGGCACGTCGGCCGCCGGATAGACGAGCCCCGTCGATCCGATGACGAGGCACGCGTCGGCTTCCGCGGCCGCGGCGAAAGCCCGGTCGAGGGCTCCGCGGGGAATGCCTTCGCCGAAAAACACGAAGTCGGGTTTGTAGATGCCGCCGCAGGCGCAGCGCGGCGGCAGGGTCTTGAGCAGGGCTGGATCGGCCGGCACCCGCTTTCCGCAACTCAGGCACACGAGGCGTTTCGTCGAGCCGTGGAACTCAACCACATTCCGGGATCCCGCCGCTTCGTGGAGCCCGTCGATATTCTGCGTGACGACGAGCGTGAGCCGTCCTTCCCGTTCCCACGCGGCGAGGATTTCGTGCGCGCGGTTCGGTTTCGCCGTCCCCATCGACTCGTAAAAGATAGCCCTGATGGTTTCCCAGGATTCTTCCGGGTTCATGAGGAAGAACGGCAGCTCGAGGAGTTCCGGATCGTAACGTTCCCAGACGCCGCCCGGACCCCGGAACGGCGGGATGCCGCTTTCGACGGAGATGCCCGCGCCCGTGAAGGCGTAGAGGCGCTTCGAAGCCGCGACGATCGAGGCGGCTTCCTTCAGGACCGCGTCGAGCCCGTCGCTGTCGCCCCGCGTCATGCCGACCTCCGATCCCTATGCCGGCTCAATTGCCGAGCCGTTCCACGTCGGCCGCGCCGGAGACGTCCTTCGTGAGCTTCGGATCGCCGTAGTAGCGGATGTTGGCCGCACCGCTCGCGTCCACCGCGAGTTCGACCGCCGCGCGGACGGTCAGTTCGCAGGCGCCGGACGCGTCGACGCGCACGACGTCGGCTTCGAGCGCAGCGGAGTCCACGTCCGCCGCCCCGGATACGTCGAACGACAGCCGATCGGCGGCCCCGGAGAGCTTCGCGTCGAAGCTGCCGGACGACCCGATGCGGATCTCGTCGTATTCGAGCCAGGCTTCCAGTTCGGAGGCGCCCGAGGCGTCGAGCTCGAAGCGCTTGCCGCCGAAGCCGCGCTTGATCGAGACGTCGCACGCGCCGGACAGCGCCATCCGCTCGAGCGACGGCGTGGTGATCTCGATCTTGAGGGTCTTGAACGAGGTGACGCGCACGTTCTTCTTGAAGCGCAGGTACAGGGTGCCGTCCTTCACGACGGTTTCGTAGTCCTTGATCAAATTGGAGTCGAGCGTGACGACGGCGACGCTGCCCTGGCCCTGCGCGACGACGATGTCGCCCGCGCCGGAGCAGTCGATCTTCGTGAAGGCGGGGAGCGCCCGCGTCTCGGTGGACGGCTTGCCGTTGCCCGCCTCCCCGAAGGCGAAATAGGCCGCGACCGCCAGGCAGACGATCACGAGTATGGTGGTTTTCGTTTTCATGGATCCTCCGGATACCGGCCCTCAGGCCGTGCGTTGTCCGATTCGCCTCGGGCGACATCGGGTCCGCGCCGTATCCGTCCCCCGTGCGGGCGGAGGCCTACGGCGCGACGCTTCCATGTTATCGCATTTCCCCGCGCTATTCCACGAGCGCCCCTTGCGGACGGCGCCGCCCGCGGGCTACGGTAGCGGCATGGACACACCCGCCCACGTCCGCCTCAAACCCCGCGAAGAAACGCGGCTCCTCCACGGTCACCCGTGGGTCTACGACAACGAGATCGCCTCCGTCGAACCGGCGAATCCCGCGCCCGGAGCCGAGGTCACCGTGCTCGCGTCGAAGGGCCGCCTCGTCGGCTCGGGACTCTGGAGCCCGAAGTCGAAGATCCGCGTCCGCCTCCACGCGCGCGACGAGCGTCCCTGCGACGCGGCCTTCCTCCGCGCGGCCATCGACGCGGCTCTCAGGCGGCGCGCGCGCTTCCGCGACATCGGCCGCGAATCCGCCCGGCTCGTCTTCGGGGAGGCCGACGGCCTCCCCGGCCTCATCGTCGACTCCTTCGTATCGGCGGATCCGGGCGGCGGAACCGGCGCGCGCTACCTCTCGGTCCAGATCCTGTCCGCGGGGATGGAAGCCAGGCGTGACGCGATTCTCGCGACGCTCGCGGAGCTGTTGGCGCCCGCCGGCATCGTCGAGCGCTCGGACGCCCCCGTGCGCGCGCTCGAAGGCCTCGAGACGCGCGTCGGCGTCGCGGCGGGCGCGGTGCCCGAACGCGTCGTCATCCGGGAAAACGGGCTTTTGTTCACGGTGGACCTGGCCGGCGGCCAGAAAACCGGGTGGTTCCTCGACCAACGGGACAACCGCCTGGCGGCGGCCCGCTACGCCAAGGGCGTCAAAGTCCTCGACATGTTCTGCAACGCGGGCGGTTTCGCGCTCTGCGCGGCGAAGGCCGGCGCGGCGTCGGTGCTGGCGGTGGACGCCTCCGAGGACGCCGTGGCCGCCGTCAAGGCCAACGCCGACCTGAACGGCCTCGGCGGTCTCGTGACGGCGAAGGCGGCGAACGCCTTCGACTTCCTGCGCGACCTTGAGGCCTCGGGCGAACGCTTCGGCCTCGTCGTGCTCGATCCCCCCGCCTTCGCCAAGAATCGCGCGGCCTTCGCGGGCGCGCGGCGCGGCTACAAGGAGATCAACCTGCGCGCCCTCAAGCTGCTCGAGCCCGGCGGCGTGCTGACGACCTTTTCGTGTTCGTACTGGATGGGGCGCGAGGAATTCCGGAGCGTGCTCGGCGAGGCGGCGGCGGACGCGAAAGCCAGGGTGCGTCTCCTCGAGTCGCGGACGCAGGCTCCCGACCACCCGATCCTGCTCGGCTACCCGGAAAGCGAATACTTGAAGTGCCTGATCGCGGAGCGCGAATAACGGAACGACGAGTCGTCGCAGCCCGGATTCCTCACAACAAGTTCGGGCTAACCGAGGGCGAGGACGCGCTTCACCTGCTCTTCGCTGACGCCGAAGATGCGCTTGAGCTCGTCGCCCGTCGTATAGTGCGTGCCGGCCTTCGCGTTGTAGCCGTCGACGACGAGCTTGATCTCCGCGTCGTTCTTGGCGTAGAGCGCCGAGGAAAACGCCGCGCGGAACAGGCCCTTGTCGAGGAGTTCCTTCGTCGACAGCTTGCCGTAGCTCCGCTTGGCGTTCGCGTCCACGACCGCCGCCGGCCCGTCGAACCCGATCGTAAAAATGAAATCTTCCCTGCTGATCATGGAGCTATAGTACCGACGTCAACATCGGCAGACAAGAGCTTTACCACGAAGGCCACGAAGTGCAGCCACGAAGGTCACGAAGGAAGAATGGTAGGAAAAAAGGGAAATATCATTCTTCGGATTTCAGATTCCGATTCTTCCAACCTCTTATCCCCTTCGTGTCCTTCGTGGTCAAACCTTCGTGCCCTAACGCTCGAGTACTCACTAAGCTTCGCTCGTGGTGAAATACTCAGTCCGCGGGGCTGAAGCTGTCTTTGCCGACGCCGCAGGTGGGGCAGACCCAGTCGGCGGGAATCTTCTCGAACGGCGTGCCCGCCGCGATGCCGCCGTCGGGATCGCCGACCGCCGGATCGTAGATGTAGCCGCACACGTCGCACACGTACTTCTTCATGTCCATCTCCTCGTCGTTTGTGGTTTATTCCGCGACACGCGCGGCTTCGGTTCGCGGGCGGAAGCGCGCCCGAAGGCGCGCCGCCCGGATTACGCCTTCCAGAGCCCGTGCAGGTTGCAGTATTCCCGGGCTTCCACCTTGGCCGCCTTCACCGCGAAGAAGGCTTCCGGCCTGTCCCCGGGCTTCAAGTACGCGCGGTAGACCATCCCGTCCGCGACCAGCTCGATGAACTCGATGTAGTGCTTGTCCTCCATCGGGTGCGCGACGGCGCCGACGCTCACCTTGTAGCCGTCCGCCGTCTTTTCGATCACCGGCACGTGCTTTTCCTTGGCCGCGTCGACGGTGTTCTCGACGAGCAGCTTCATGGGCTGTCCGCAGCACACGAGCGTGCCGCCGGAGGCGTGCACCACCTCGACGATGTTGCCGCACACTTCGCACTTGTACACTTGTCCGCGTTGGGTCATGTCGGTCTCCTTCTTACCAGTTTTCGGCCAGTACTTCGTAGTACGCTTGGGGATGCGCGCAGGCCGGGCACGCCTTGGGCGGTTCGGTTCCTTCGGTCACGTAGCCGCAGTTCATGCAGCGCCAGACGGTTTTCTCGTCGCGCTTGAAGACCGTGCCGTCCTCCACCCGCTTGAGGAGCTTTTCGTAGCGGCGCGCGTGCTGCTTTTCGGCCACGGCGATGGATTCGAACACGATCGCGATCTCGTTGAAGCCTTCTTCCCGCGCGACCTTCGCGAAGGACGGGTACATCTCCTTCCACTCGTGGTTTTCGCCTTCGGCCGCCGCCTTGAGGTTTTCGGCCGTGGTCCCGATGGTGCCGAAGGGGAAGGATCCGGCGATCCCGACCTCGCCGCCGTCCATGAAGGAGAACAGGCGCTTGGCGTGTTCCTTTTCCTGCTCCGCGGTCTCGAGGAAAATCTGCGAGATCTGCCAGTACCCGTCGTTCCGGGCCTTGCCCGACCAGAACGTGTACTTGTTGCGCGCCTGCGACTCGCCGGCGAACGCCGCCATGAGATTCACGGCGGTTCTCGTGCCTTTCAGACTTTTCATGGCCACTCCTCACGTTTCGAATCGGGCACATCGAGCCGGTGCCCGCCGGATCGTCGATAAGTATAATAACTGGCCGCTCGGGAAGCAAAGCGATGCCGGACGTTTCAGCGCGCGTTTGGCCGCCCGCGCCGGCGCCCGCCCGCTGGCGGCGCGGACGCCCTTCGTGTATCATCCCGCCATGCGCAAGGATCTTGCCCGCGAGGCCGCCGGCCTCATCGCCATGGCCGCGTGCGCCTTCCTCTGGAGCACGTCGGGCCTTCTCATCAAGCTGGTCGACTGGAATCCCTTCGCCATCGGCGCCGGGCGCAGCCTCGTCGCCTTCCTCTTCATCCTCGCGTGGGTCAGGAAGCCCCGCTTCACCTTCTCGTTCGCGCAGGTCGCGGCGGGGGCGGCGAGCGCAGGCATGATGATCCTCTTCGTCTACGCGAACAAGGCGACGACCTCGGCCAACGCGATCCTGCTCCAGTACGGCGCCCCCGTCTTCACGGCGATCTTCGGCGCCCTCGTCCTCAAGGAAATCCCCCGCACCGAGCACTGGCTCGCCTTCGCGGCGGTGATCGGGGGCATGATCCTCTTCTTCCTCGGGGACCTCGGCGGCGGCACGGCGGCTGGCAACGCGGCCGCCATCGTCTCGGGAATCTTCTTCGCGCTGTACATCGTGTTCATGCGGAAGCAGAAGGACGGATCGCCCCTCGAGTCGGCCCTCATCGCGCACGCGTTGACCGCCCTCGTGTCGTTCGCCTTCTGCCTCTTCCTGCCCGCCCCGAAGCCCACGGCGACGTCGGTCCTCGCGGTGCTGGCCCTCGGCGTCCTCCAGATCGGACTGGCCACGGTGTTCTTCGCGTTCGGCATCAAGCGCGTCTCGGCGGTGCAGAGCGTCATCGCCTCGGGCATCGAGCCGGTGTTCAATCCGGTGTGGGTGTTCCTGGCGATCGGGGAAAAACCTGCCGCCAACGCCCTCGCGGGCGGCGCGGTCATCGTGGCCGCGGTGATCGTGTCGTCGATCGTGTCGGTCGGCCGCGACGCGAAGGCCGCCCGCCTCGAGAGTCGCGCGTAGCGGACGATTCCGCCCGCGGCTTCCGTCGCGGCGAAAGCAGCGGCTTGCCCGTTGAAGGAAGCCGCGGCCTCCCGCTATTCCCCGTTTCCGGCGGCAGCGGCCGCGGCGAGGATCCGCACGGACGCCGCGCGGTCCAGGAGGCTCATGCGGTAGAACGTGGTCCGGTTGCGGCCGGACGCCTTCGAGACGTAGAGGGCGCGGTCGGCCCGCTCGATGATGCTCGACACCCCCGCGATGGACGATTCGTCGAAGAGGCAGCAGCCGACGCTCACCGTCACCGAGAGCTTCTCGCCCTTGAACGGCACCGACAGGCGTTCGGCGGCCAGCCGGATGCGTTCGGCGACGTCGATCAGGATGCGCTCGTCGCAGTCCACGACCAGCACGCAGAACTCCTCGCCGCCGAAGCGCGCCGCCACGTCCTCCGTGCGGATGGCCTGCTTGACCGTGCCGGCGAGGGCGCGGAGCACTTCGTCGCCGGCCAGGTGTCCCCAGGTGTCGTTGAAGGTCTTGAAGTGGTCGATGTCGATCATCACGAGACCCGCGCGCTCGTCGTGCCGCATGACGCGCCCGATCTCCTGCTCGACGCGGCCCGCGAAGAAGTAGTGGTTGTAGAGGCCCGTCTTGCCGTCCGTGATCGAGCTCTCGTGGTGCAGGCTGTTCTGGATGCCCACGGAGAGGAAACGGATGAAGCGGTCCGCGTACATGCGCTCCGCGTCGGAGTATTCGTCGCCCACGAGCTTCTTTCCGAGCAGGACGAGCCCGTACAGCCCCCCGATCCCGTGCATCGGGAAGACATGGCGGAAATCGAAAGCCCGGAGCTCGTCCCCGAGGAGTTCCGGCCCGAACGCCGTCTCGATCTCCTCGATGTCCGCGGGCGCCGTCCGGTCCCCGAAAAAAGACTTCAGGGGCTTGAAGCACTTTTCCGGGACGAGGTCGTTGCTTTTTTCCATGTTGCGGTAGCAATACTGGTTGATCGACCCGCCCTGCGGGGGCTCGATGAGGAAGGCCAGGTGCATGGGGATGAAGCGCTCGAGGATGCGCGCGATGACGAACTCGAGCATCTCGGCCACGTTCGCCTTGCCGAACAGGGCCGTGGCGTCGTTGATGAGCGTGTCGAGCTCGCGGTTCTCCTTGCGGAGGCCGGCCAAGTCGTCCAACGCGCCGGTCTTGTCGAGGTAGTTGAAGCGCTCGAGGAAGGCCGAGTCCACCTTGCCGGAGCGGGGATCGGCGTCTTTGACTTCATCCACGCCCACCAGTATACACGACGGCTCGCGGCTTGTCGTCGGGCAATTCAAGCGTTTTGGGGATTATCGGGAGGGTGCGGCGGACGATGTCGGAACGAATCAACCGAAGCGGTGGTGGTATAGCTATCCACGCCGAATAGGCGAGAGTACTCGCAATATTCGGCGTGGATAGCTATACCACCACCCAGCGGTCGAATGCTGTACGTCATTGGGCGCCGGGTATCCCCGGTAATGCCGCATGACGGCAGTGATGCCGGACGAGAAGCGGGGGCATGTATCCTGGCGGACTTTGGACTAGCTAAGACCCGGCTCATACGATTCAAACAAGCTGGCGCCACCTTGACCCGGTAAGGCCGCACGCCTTGCCACGGGCCGATGGCCCGTGGCGGCGACGAGCTTCTTTCGTCGACCCCCTAAAGCGAAAGAATCGCCACAAGCTTTCGTTTACTAAGTACCGCCCGGAAGCTTCCTATCCCTAAATCCTTTCTCCCTCTTCCTTCGTGTTCTTCGTGTTCTTCGTGTTCTTCGTGTCCTTCGTGGTTGCCTTTCCGCGGGACGCCCGGGAGCCGAAGACGTGGCGGCCGCGGGGGTTGATGCGGGGCGGGTGGGTGGGCGAGAATTGGGTGCATGGAACAGACGTTCGCGTCGGCGACGATATTGCTCATCCTCATCACCGATCCCCTCGGAAACATCCCGCCGTTCATCTCGGCGCTCGGGCGCGTCAAACCGGAGCGGCGCGTGATCGTCGTGCTGCGCGAGTGCGCCATCGCGTTCGTCACGCTGACCGTGTTCATGCTCTTCGGGCGGAACATCCTCGAAACCCTGCATTTGAGCCAGGACACGCTCAAGGTGGCCGGCGGCGTGATCCTCTTCCTCATCGCGATCAACATGATCTTCCCGGGTTCCGGCGCGAAGATCAGCGACGAATCGGGCGGCGAGCCGTTCATCGTGCCCATCGCGATCCCGCTCATCTCGGGTCCCTCCGCCATGGTCACGGTCATGCTCATCTCCGCGTCCGCTCCCGAGCGCATGCTCGAATGGTTCGGCGCGCTCACGATCTCGATCGCGGTGACCACGGTGGTCTTCCTCGCGTCGGGCAAGCTGCGCGACCTCCTCGGGCATCACGCCATCGCCGCGCTCGAACGCCTCATGGGCCTCGTCCTCACGGCGATCTCGATCGAGATGCTCCTCGGCGGCACCGCCAACTACATCAAGACCCTGATACGCTGAAGGTCCCGCGCCAGGGGGCGAAGCGTAAAGCCCGGAGTCCGCGCGGATACGCGCGGACGAGGACTTGCAGCGCAGCACCCGACCTCCGCGCGTTCCGCGCGGAGGTGGCGCCCATAGAACGCGCTCTTCCCCCAATGGACAACGATCCCGTCACAGGTCGGGCGGCGGGCCTTGGCGCGAGCCGCCGGAGCCGTGGCCCGTTTCGGCGTTTTCGGGAAAACGCAGGACGAAGCTCGTGCCGCCGGGCGACGACACGGAAAACGTGCCGCGGAGGCCTTGCGCCAGCACCATGAGGATCTTCATGCCGAGCCCGCTTTCCCCGTCGGGTTTCGCGGCCTCGCCGTCCGCGGTCCCGGACAGGCCGCGTCCGTTGTCGGCAACGCGAAGCACGCAATCGCCGTCGGCCCTGCCGAGGGTCACCTTGACGCGAGGATCGTCCACGCCGTCGAAAGCGTGCTTCATCGCGTTGGTCACCGCCTCGTTGATGAAGAGCCCGATCGAGACCGCGGTGTCGATCGGCATGACGCCGAGCCCCGCTTCGATTTCGGCGGCGATGTGGACGCCCTTGCCGTTGTAGAACGAGGCGATTTCCTTGACGAGCGCGGGGACGTAGTCCGACGGGTCGACGCCGGGGGAGTGGGCGCTCCGGTAGAGGCGATCGTGGACGAGGGCGATGGCGAAGATCCTGCGCGTGAGCTCGTTGGCGGCCTCCACGAAGGCGGGATCGTCCGAGCGGTTCCGCTGGAGGCGCACGAGGCTGATGACGACGTTGAGGTTGTTCTTCACGCGGTGGTGGAGTTCGGCGAGGAGGAGTTCGCGATCGGCGACGGCCTTGCGGAGCGAAAGCTCGGTGACCGCGCGCTTGTCGATCTCCGCGTCGAGGCGCTTGAAATAGTCTCCGAGGAGTCCGAGCAGCACGCCGAGCGTGACGCCCGAGATTTCGGCGATGAGCTTGCTCGCCGGCGAGAATTCCGGGTGGCCGATCAGGGAAAAGAGCAACAGGTTGGCGGGCAGGCCCAGGATCCCGGCGACGGTGCCTCCGACGAGCCCGTAGGTGAGGGCGGCGACGGCGAGCGGCAGCATGACCGCGTAGTTCGACGAGACGGCGAGCGCGGGGCCGAACGCGAGGATGACGGCCGCGTACAGTCCCGCGGCGACGAGGTTGCTCGCCACGCGGTGCCCGAGGACGGCGAGGCGGAGAACCGACCCCGCGCGCTTTCCGACGAGTTCGCTGAACGCCTCGGTCCGCGTATCCGACGCCATGACGTGTACCTCCGCCCGTGCTCGCGCGGAACGGCGGGCGAAAAGTCGTCCGGCGCTGTTCATTCCGCGATGTTGTGCAGTATACTGTATACCGATGGTTCGCGCCGGTCCCGGCGCTGACCCGGTTCGGGGGTACGAACCGACGCCGTCCGTCGGAGCGGGAGCTGATGTCGCAGAAATCCATCCTGATCGTGGAAGACGAGCCCATCGTCGGGCTCGAAATGGAAGAGACGCTCGTCCGTCTCGGGTACGCGGTGCCCGAGGTCGTGACGTCGGGCGACAAGGTCCTCGAAGCCGCGCTCCGGCACAAGCCGGACCTCATCGTCATGGACATCCACCTGAACAGCTTCATCGACGGCATCGACGCCGCGGTCAGGCTCAAGCTGCTGTGGAAATGCCCGATCGTCTACGTCACCGCGTACCCGAACGACCGCATCCGGGAGCGCGCGATGAAAACCTCGCCCGCAGCCTACCTCTTGAAGCCCCTCGACGAAAACGAACTCCGCGCCGCCATCGACGAAAGCCTGAGCGCCTGAAGCGCCGCCTCAAGCGGGCCGGAAGCGGCCCCGCGCAGCGATCTGTCCCGATCGCCTGAGTTCCGCCACGATCGCGCCGTCCGGAGTCGCGGCCGAGTACGCTTCGATATCGTCCCCCGACAGGATCTCCGCGCGGAACTCCACCGCCAGCCCGGCGAACATCCGGTCGAGACCGCGATGCGTCCGGGCGTCGCCTTCGGACCGCAGGTCCGCGGACTGAAAGTCAACGGACCGAAGGTCGACGGACTGAAAGTCAACGGACCGGAGGTCCGAGGCGTCCGACGCCGCGTCGGCGAGCCAGTCCACGATGTGCGCGTTGTTGACGTGTCCGTTGTGGTCGACATGGCGCGGCCGGGCGCGCAGGGCATAGCGTAACGCCGCCGATTCCGCGTCCGGCATGGAAAAATCGCGGTCCGCGACCGGACACGGTTCGGGGCACGACAGCCCCGGCGGCAGCACCTTTTCCGGCCGGACGGGACGCCGCGCCGCCACATCGACGACGAGGTAGGCGTAGACCGCCCGCGCGAGCACGGAGCCGTCCTCGCGCTTCACGCGGAAACAGCGGAGCGCGAAGAGGCGCTCGAGACCGATCGGCCAGGTTTCCACGAGAATCCGCTCGCCCTCGACGGGGCTTTCGTCCACGCGGACGTCCGTCTTCGAGAGCATCCAGGTCATCCCGTTTTCCATCAGGTGCTCGACGCCGACGCCGAGCGAGGTGGCGTGGTAGCCCGCGGCTTCCTGCAGGTAGTTCGACAGCGCGAAGGGGCGGATCGGTCCGCCGTAGCCGCAGTCGTAGCCGCGCACGTCGTACGGAACGAGGAGGGGTGTGACGTCGGGCATGAGGTCAGTCCTTGCCGGTAAGGTACGCGTGCGCGTCGCGCAGGCGCTCGACGATGGCGATGGTCTGCGGGCACTTCGAGAGGCATTCGCCGCAGGCGACGCAGCGGTCGGCTCCCGCGCCCTTGTCGGCGAACATCGCCTTGTACCATTTCGAGTTCGATTCGCGCGTGCCGAACATCTCGGAGGCGTTCCAGAGGTTGAAGGCTTCGGGGATGTTGACGCCGTTCGGGCAGGGCATGCAGTATGCGCACCCGGTGCACGGTACCTTCACGCGCTCGCGGTAGATCGCGCGCGCGCGGTCGTAGACTTCCTTTTCCTTCGCGCCGATCATGTTCGCGCGCGCCGACGAGGCCACCGCGGCGTTTTCCATGATCTCGCGCGCGGAGCCCGTGCCCGACAGCGTCACGACGACTTCCTGCGGGTCGAGCGCGAAGCGGAGCGCCCACTCCACCGGCATGCGCGGCGTCGGGTACGACGCGAAGGCCTCGCGCACCGGCATGGGCGGACTCACGAGAGCTCCGCCGCGGAGCGGTTCCATCACCACGACGCCGATCCCCTTCGAGCCCGCGTACTTGACGCCGTCGATGCCGGCCTGGTGCTCAGTGTCCACGTAGTTGTACTGGACCTGGCAGAAATCCCAGCGGTACGCGTCCACGATCTCCTTGAAGACCTTGTTCGACCAGTGGTAGGAAAAGCCCGCGTGGCCGATGCGGCCGTCTCGTTTTGCCTTCTCGAGAAATTCGAGCGCGCCGTTCCGCTTGACGTTTTCCCAGCGCCCCGCGTTGAGGGCGTGGAGGAGGTAGAAGTCGATGTGGTCGGTCTTGAGCTTCAAAAGCTGTTCGTCGAGGAAGCGGTCGAAATCTTCCGGTTTTTCCACGAGCCACACGGGCGACTTGGTCGCCAGGTACACCTTGTCGCGGAGGCCCAGCCGCGACACCGCGTCGCCGACGTAGGGCTCGCTCGCGCCGCCGTGGTAGGCGTACGCCGTGTCGAAGTAGTTGACGCCGCACTCGACGGCGGTCTTCACCATCTCGTCGGCGGCCGCGACGTCGATGGCGCCGTCTTTCTGGGGCAGGCGCATAAAACCGAGGCCGAGGGCCGAGACTTCGAGGTCCGGATCCGAGGGGAACGATCTGTACAGCATGGCGCCATTATACGGCGCGGCCGGCTCTCCGTGAAGTGGGCGCTATTCCTCGACCGAGGAGGAGGTCCCGAGGGCGGCGCGGAGGTCTTCGACGCTCCGGCCGTTTTCCTCGCCGATGTCGCGCAGGCCGCCGAGGGCGCCGCTCATCGCCTCGAAGCAGGCCAGCGTGGCGCGGCAGCGCTCCATGACCGCCGACGAGGTCTTTTCGACCTCCCGGATGCTCTCGGACGAGCGCCCGATGGCCCCGCGCGACAGCGTCATGGCCTGCTTCGTCGGCTCGGAAAGCGAGGCGGCGCGCGTGGCCGCCGCCGCGATGTCGCCCGCGCCGAGCGAAATCTCCTCGACGCCGCCCAGGAGCTCGCCGATCATGCCCGCGACGTCCCGCGTCTCCGCCGCGATGCGCTTGAAGTACTTTTCCAGCCGGTCGTCCTCGGCCTCGATCTTCCCGATGCTCTCGCGCGTGTCCTTGAGCGTGTCGGCGATCACGCGCGAGCTGCGCGACGTCTCCTCGGCCAGCTTGCGGATCTGGTCCGCGACTACAGCAAAGCCGCGGCCCGCCACCCCCGCGTGCGCCGCCTCGATCGACGCGTTCATGCCGAGCAGGTTGGTGCGGTCGGCCACGTCGACGATGAAAGTCGACAGTTCGAGCATGCGGTCCGCGGAATCGAGGGCTTCCTGCACCGCGCGCCTGATCGAGGCGATTCGCCCCTCGCCGTCGCGGGCCAGGTCCGTGAGGCCGTCGACCGAATCGCGCTTTTCCTTCGTCCGCGAGCCGATGGTCCGGATGGACGCCGCCATCTGCTCGATCGCGGCCGACACCGCGTCCACTTCCTTCGAATACCCGACGAGCGCCTCGGACACCGTGTCCTGGCCGCGCACCGCTTTGTCGTTGTCCGCCACCGAGCGGCCGAGCGCGGTCTCGAGCCCCGCCGCCCCCGTCTCGATGCCGCGGACCGCGTCCTCCGCGGAGCGGATCGCGTCCGTCGTGGCGCCGATGGACGACAGGAGCCGCTTGCCGATCGCGTCCGCCTGTTCGCGCACCCGCCCGACCGCGCGCTCCATGGTCTCGCGGCGGGTCCGCTCGTTCAGCGCGTCGCGCTCGACGCGCTCGACCAGCTTCACCTGGTTGGCAACGATGGAACGGCCGAAGAGACCGCCCGCGATGATCATGATCGCGCTCGTCACCAGCGACTGGATGTCGAGCAGGGTCGGGGGCAGTCCGGAGGGCCGGAGCGTGTCGAAGACATAGATGACGCCGATCGCGCCGAGGTTGAGCACCATGAGGACGAGAGGCTGAATGGGACGGGAGGAGATGAGCGCGGTCGTAATGAGGAGGAAACCGCCGAGCGTTCCGAAGACATAGGCCTCGTAGATGTTTTTGTACTCGTCGTACTTGATCGCCAGGAACATGACCGCGAACAGGCCGTAAGCGAAAACGCTCGACGCCACGCGGTACAGCCCCGCGCGAAGGAGCCCGAGCACGACGGCGCAAAAACAGGCGAAACCCGCCAGCAGACCGGCCACCGCCACGGCACCCGTCAGTGCCATGACCGCCGCCAGCGCCACGGCGAGCGAACCGATAGAAAGCGTCACCGAGGCGAGCGTCCCGCTCTTCGAGCGGACGATCATGGACGCCGCGACGTACGGCTTCGTGAAATAGCTGACCAGGGGATTCGCTGCCATCGACCGCTCCGACGTTACCCGTTTGCGCGCACGCGCGACCGGGTAATTCTAAATCTTTAAAAACGGGAATGCAAAGGCGGCAAGGTCAAAAACTGGCTATAAAGAAGACGCCAAGGAGGAGAAGGGTCTCCCGCGTCGGGTCGTCGAGCGTCGGCTCGACCTTGGAAAGCTCGTCCACGTACCAGTAGAACAGGCCCAGCTTCGGGTCGATGCGGAACACGTATTCGGAAAAGTCGCGGGCGGCGGCGTGCGCGCCGAACAAGAGCTTCGCAAGACCCTTGGCCAGCGCGACGAAACGCGGATAGGCGTCACGCGCGGCGCGGGCGCGGAAAGCCTCGACGAACGACTCGAGCGAAAAAGCCACGTCGGCCTTGAGCTCCTCGTCGTGCTTTTCCACCCAGGTCTTGTCCACGAGGAGCAGCGTATTCTCGCGGAAGGCGCCCACGAGCGCGTCCACGCGCGCGGCGCGGTCGCCCGGCGAGCCCGTGACGAAGCGGGAGAATTCGCCCGGGTTCCCGAGCACGTTCGCGAACGCGACCGCGTATTGCTCGCGCAGGAGCGCGCTGTCGGAACCCGCGAGGAGCGGAAAGATCTCGAACGCCGCGCGCTCGACTTCCGCGGCGGCGGGATCGTCCGTCACGTACCCGGTGAAAACCATGCGCGTAGAGTGCCGAAGCCCGCCCCTCCGTGTCAATACTGCGAGTAACGCAGGGGGCGCCATCATCCGGTACGCGGTCGCCGACGCCGGACGCGCCCCCTGGCCCGCGCCTCCTCGGGCTCCGCCCTGCGGGGTCGCGTGCCTCCCCGCGGCCTGCCGGGCGCGCGGAGGCCGCATCCGTGCGGCGTTGCGCGCGGAAGCCGCGGACGGTATCATTGAACCATGAACGACATCAAGGTCCTGCCGTACGCGAGCCTCGGCTCCGGCTTCGTCCCGCCCGAGTTCATCCCCGAGGGCGCCGACGAGCACTACCTCCGCGACGAAAAACTCCGCAAGCCGAAAGACTCCTACCGGCGCCTCCGCTCCGAGGAGATCGAGACGCTCGCCCTGCGCGGCAACGCCTGCTCGGACTGGGACCAGGTGCTCGTGCGCGACCCCTTCGATCCGACGCTCGTGCGCGACTGCGACTTTTCCGGCCTCGTGCGCCTCGGGTCCATCGTCCGCTCCGTCGTCGAGCACCACGACCTCACCGTGCCCGCGGGCCTCTCGAACTCGCGGATCGTCTCCTGCGACATCGGCGACGGCTGCGCCGTCCACGACTGCGACTACCTGGCGCACTACTCGGTCGGCGACGGCTGCGTCCTCATCGGCAACGGCGAGATCCACGCCACGAACCACGCGAAGTTCGGGAGCGGCGTCGTCATGGACGGCGAGGACGAGGCCGTGCGCGTGTGGATCGACGTGATGAACGAGGCCGGCGGCCGCTCCATCCTGCCCTTCGACGGCATGATCGCGGCGGACGCGTACCTGTGGGCCAAGCGCCGCGGGAACGCGAAGCTGATGGAGCGCTTCACGGCCATCACGCAAGCCGGTTTCGACACGCGCCGCGGCGCCTACGGCGAGATCGGCGACCATTGCGTGCTCAAGCACAACCGCATCGTGAAGGACGTCCGCATCGGTCCCTGCGCCTACGTGAAGGGCGCCAACAAGCTCAAGAACCTCACCATCCACTCGAGCGACCGCGAGCGCACGCAGATCGGGGAGGGCGTCGAGCTGGTGAACGGCATCGTCGGCTACGGCTGCCGCGTCTTCTACGGCGTGAAAGCCGTCCGCTTCGTCCTCGGGAACAATTCCGCGCTCAAGTACGGCGCGCGCCTCATCCACTCCGTGCTCGGCGACAACTCCACGGTGTCGTGCTGCGAAATGCTCAACAACCTCGTATTCCCGGCGCACGAGCAGCACCACAACACGAGCTTCCTTATCGCCGCGCTCGTCCGCGGCCAGTCCAACATGGCCGCCGGCGCCACCATCGGCTCCAACCACAACTCGCGCGCCAACGACGGCGAGATCGACGCCGGCCGCGGCTTCTGGCCCGGCCTGTCCACGTCGCTCAAGCACTCGTCGCGCTTCGCCTCGTACGTCCTTCTGTCCAAGGGCGACTACGAGCACGAGCTCGACGTCCCCCTGCCCTTCTGCCTCGTCTCCGACGACCGGGCCCGCGACCGCCTCGTCCTCATGCCGGCGTACTGGTGGCTCTACAACATGTACGCGCTCATGCGGAACGAAGCGAAGCTCGGGAAGCGCGACACGCGCCTCACGAAGGTCCAGCGCACGGAGCTCTCGCCCTTCGCGCCGGACACCGCGGAAGAAATGTTCCGCGGCATCGCCTTGCTGGAAACCTGGGCAGGACGCGCCGCGTGCCGCCGCGACGGCAAACGCGCGCCCGACACCGAGGCCGCGCTCCGCGCCGAAGGGACGCGGCTCCTCTCGCTGCCCGCGGAGGAACTCGATGGCGTCGACATCCTCGCGGACGGCGTGGAAAACTCGAACCGCCCCGCCGTCGTGCTCAAGGCCGGCAAGGCGTGGAAAGCCTACAAGCGCATGATCCGCTTTTACGCCGCGCGCGCCGTCGTGGACGCCTTCGACGCCCGACCCGAACCGGACCTCGAAATCCTCGCGGACCTCTTCGCCCTTCCGCGCGTCCGGTCGTGGGAAAATCTCGGCGGCCTCGTCACGCCGCGCTTCCGCGTCGACGAACTCGAGCGGAAGATCGCCGAAGGGGAACTCGCGTCGTGGGACGCCATCCACGCCGCGTACGACGCCATGGCCGCGGACTACCCGCGCGACCGCCTCGCGCACGCCTGCGCCTGCCTCCGCGACCTCGAGCCCGCGGACGGCGGGAAGACGGCGTGGCCCGGCGCCCTCGTCGCGGAACTGGCCCGCTTCGCCGAAACCACCGACTGGATCGCCGAGCAAGTGTTCATCACCCGCAAGAAGGACTACGACAACCGCTTCCGCAAGTCGACCTTCGAGAGCGACGCCGAACAGCGCGCCGTCTCCGGCGACCCCGCGTCGAATCCCTTCGTCCTCCAGACCAGAGCAGACATGGCGAGCTTGAAAGCGCGCGCGGAACGGCTGGCAGAAAGGCTGAAGAAGGGAAGACGGTAAGGGGATTCTCGCTACACCGTATACCGGTCCAGCGCCGCGCCGAGATCCTGGATGGACGCGAAGGTGTCGTCGTAGGAGGCGTTGATCTTCCCGAAGAGGTCGGCGATGACGTCCATGCCGGCCACCACGCCGCGGTTCGCCTCGCCGGTCTGCGCCACGAGGGCGGACAGCTTTCCGAGCGCGTTGGACAGGACGCCCTTCATCTCGGCGATCCGGTCCGACGCCTCGCGCATGCGCACGTTGATGGAGCGGAGCTCGGCTATCTCGGCCAGCGTCTCCTTGGCGGCGGCGCTTTCGCGCGCGCTCGATTCGGAGATCTGCTGCATGCCCGCGCCCGTGGCGGAGAGTTCCTCGAGAATGGACGCAAACACGGCGCTGATGCGGGCGTTCAGCTCCTCGACGGCCTGGTTCCGCTCGATGATGCCCTTCACGAAATTCTCGATCTCCGTGGCCGCGGACGCCGTGCTCACGGACAGCTTCCGCACCTCGCCCGCCACGACCGCGAAGCCCTTGCCCGCCTGGCCCGCGTGCGCGGCCTCGATGGACGCGTTCATCGCCAGCAGGTTCGAGCGCTGCGACACTTCCATGATCATCGACGCCATCTCGCGGATCTTCGCGTTGGCCTCCACCATGGCGCGGTTCGCCGCCACGAGGTCCGCCACGCCGCGCTCGCCCGAGCGCAGGTCGTGCGCGAGCCCCTCGAAGCGCCCCGCCGTGCCCACCGCCAGGTCGCTCGCGTTGCGGAACGACTCCGCCATGGCGCCCATGGAGAGCGACACCTTTTCGATGAACTCGCTCTGCCCCTTCGAGCGCTCGAGCGTCTCGTCGATGGAGCCGATGAGCTTGCCGAAATCCTTCGATACTTCGGTGATGACCGCCGCTTCTGCTTTTTCGTTCTCCTGGAGCCCGGCCACCTTTCCGGCCACGCGCTCCGCCTGCTCCTTCGAGCGGTCCACCAGCTCCTTCGTGCGCTCGCCCGCGCCCCGCACGCCCTTCTCCGCCCTCCCGATGGCGATGAAGCTGTCGCGCAGGTGGTCCAGGACGCGGTTGACGCCGGAGGTCATGTAGCCGATGTCGTCGTAACTGATGATGTAGATCCGCTTCGAGAGGTTCATCGAGCCGGAAGCCAGTTCGTCCACCTGTTTCTGGAGGTGCTTGATGTGCGCCTGGTTTTCCGCGAGCAGGGTGACGAGCACGCCCACCGCGATGGCGGCCAGCAGGACGAAAAACGGCACGTAATGCCGTGCGGCTTCCGCGAGGGCCATGGGCGGCATGCCGCGCTCGACCATGATGAAATAGTAGGCGAACGCTCCCGCCAGGAACACGAACACCACGAGCACGAGGAGGGCGACCGGCGCGCCGAGCTTGGCGAAGGTCTTGTCCGTGCGCTTTTCGCCGTCCAGCACGGTGATCCCCATGGCGTATTTCGCGTCGATCCACGCCAGGTTGACCATGCGCGCCGTGATGATGCCGTTCAGGACGCCGTACGCGACGCTGAGCATGTAGCGGAACCCCCAGAACACGGGGTCGGGCGCGACGCCCCGCAGCGTCGCCATGACCATGTTCAGGAAACCGCCGAACACGTACGCGACGATGCCAATGACGAACAGGAAACTCTCGATGGACCGGAACGCCTTCATCGAGCGTTCGACCGTCGCCGCGTCGAGCGAACCGCCGCAGGCGATGGATTTCAGGGCCTTGGCGATGGGGCGGTAAAACAGGTAGACGAACGCCGTTGCCGCCGGCCCGATGAACAGCACCACGGAGATCATGCGCCGCCAGAACTCCGCGGTCTCCTCCTTGCCCATGATGAAAAAGGCGGGCAGCAGGGCCGAATAGGCGAAAATCGACAGGTAGATGCTGGCGAAGGTGGCGGCGAGCACCTTGATCGTTATCTTGCGGGTATCCTTGCACTTTCCGGTCGTGCCGGAATCGTCCATGACGTTTTCCATAACGCCATTGTAGCGAAAACCGCGCGGCCTGCAAGCGCTTTCGTTACACTCGATTTACCGGTTTAGCGGGACGTGCCGTTCCGTCCGCCCCGGCCGCCGCGCGCCCCGACCGGAAAAAAACGGCCGCCGGATTGCACCGGCGGCCGCGTCGAATCGCGTAAAAAGCGTTACGCCTTGTTCTTGGCCATGAAGTCCTGCATGAACTGCACGGTGTATTCCACGTCCTTGAGGGACACGGCGTTGTACGCGGACAGGCGGATGCCGCCCATGGAGCGGTAGCCCTTCGTCTGCACGATGCCGGCGGCCTTCGCGTCCTTGATGAACTTGTCGTCCAGCTCCGGCGTGGGGAGCTTGAAGTCGATGTTCATCCACGAGCGCGAATCGACGTTCGCGAGTCCCTTGTAGTAGCCGTTCGAGCCGTCGATCGCCGAGTACAGGAGCTTCTGCTTCTGCTCGTTGATCTTGCCCATAGCGGCCAGGCCGCCGTTCTTCTTGAGCCACTTCATCACGAGGTTGAGGATGTAGATGGAGAAGCAGGGCGGCGTGTTGAACATGGACTGCTTGTCCTTGAACACCTTGTACGACATCATCGTGGGCAGGTCGTCGTGCGCCTTCATGAGGAACTCGTCCTTCATCGCCACGACCGTCACGCCCGACGGGCCGAGGTTCTTCTGGGCGCCGGCGTAGATCATGCTGAACTTCGTGAAGTCGAGCGGGCGGCTGAAGATGTCGGACGACATGTCGCAGACGAGCGGCTTGCCCTTCACGTCGGGGATGTAGCTCCACTCGGTGCCGCACACCGTGTTGTTGCTCGTGTAGTGCACGTACTCGGCGGCGGGATTGAGCTTGAGGTCGCCCTGCTTCGGGATGGCCACGAACTTCTCGCCCTCGAGCTCCATGTTCGCCGGGTGCGTGATCGTGCCGAAGCGCTTGGCTTCCTTCACCGCGGCCTTGGACCAGTTGCCCGTGACGATGTAGTCGGCCTGCTTGCCCGCGCCGAGGAAGTTCATCGGCAGCATGAGGAACTGCGTGGACGCGCCGCCCGTGGTGAAGAGGACGTTGTAGTCCTTCGGAAGGCCGGCCAGCTCGCGGAACAGGTCCATCGTCTCCATGTGGAGCGCGTCGTATTCCTTGCCGCGGTGCGACACTTCCATCACGGAACAGCCGGTGCCGTTCCAGTCGAGCATTTCGTCGCGCGCCTGCTCGAGCACTTCGACGGGGATCGCCGCGGGTCCGGCGCTGTAGTTGATCACTCGCTTCATATCAGTCTCCTTTGTATGGGGATGGGGGATGTCTCCCCCCTCGCTCCAAAGTCCTCGCCGCCCGGACGCAAGGTCCGCGCGGCTCCGGGCTTTTCCGCGACCCCCCTCTTACTTGCCGGCGTAGGCCTTCACGCGATCGACGATGCAATCGCCGAGGCGGAGGAGGTTCTCTTCGGTCGAGGCGCCGAGGTGCGGCGTGAGGACCGTCTTCGGGGCCGTGAGGAGCGGCGAGCCCTCGGGCGGCTCCTTGTTGAACACGTCGGCCGCGTAGCCGCCGAGCTGGCCGCTCTTGAGCGCCGCCACCACGTCGTCCTCGACGATGAGCTGGCCGCGGGCCGTGTTGATGACGCGCGCGCCCTTCTTCATCTTGGCGATGGCGGCCGCGTTGATCATGCCCTTCGTCTCGTCCGTGAGCGGCGTATGCAGCGAGATGTAATCGGACTGCTTGAACACCTCGTCCAGGCTGACCATCTGGGCCGCGTCGGACTTCTCGACGTACTTGTCGTACGCGATCACCTTCATGCCGAAGGCCTTGGCGCGGGACGCCACTTCGCGCGCGATGCGCCCGATGCCGACGAAACCGATCGTCTTGCCGGACAGCTCGACGCGCTCGAGTTCCTTCTTGAGCCACTTGCCCTGCTTCATGGAGGCGTCCGCCTCCGCGACGTTGCACGGCATGGAAATCATGAGGGCGAAGGCCAGCTCGGCGACCGCGAGGCTCGACGCCTCGGGGGTGTTGTCCACCTTGATGTTCTTCGTCTTGGCGTACTCGACGTCGATCGTGTCCACGCCCACGCCGCCGCGGATGATGTACTTGAGCTTGGGAGCCTTGTCCATCATCGCCTTGTCCACCTTGGTCTTGGACCTGACGACGATGACTTCGGCGTCCGCGACGCGGTTCATGTCTGTCGTCAGCTCGCCGAAGGCCTTGAGGCGATCGGGAAGGTCGGGCGCGAAAGCGTCGGCCAGCAGAATAACCATTGCGTTCCTCCTGGTCTGGGCGTTGTAATGATAAACCGCCCGTTTTTCGGCGGCCGTGACGAGAAAATCCTGAAACTGAACCCCAGACCTCCATATAAGCACGGTTTCCGCGTATCGTCAACCATGAGACGTCTCCGCGTGCCGCCAGACGGTTCGCCCTTCCGCCCTGCGGCTCAGATTACAACGAGCGGGCTTAAACCGAGAGAAGAATGCGGCGGACGGGTGTCGAACCGGATCAACCCGGGTTTGGGGCATACAAGTACCCGTGACGAATAGGCGAGAGTACTCGCGATATTCGTCGCGGGTACTTGTATGCCCCAGCCGGCGGTCGCAACCGTTTCGCCATCGGGCGCGGCCTGACGCCAGTAAAGCCGCACGACGGCAAGCAGGCCACATCTCTGTAGTGCGGTTCCATCTTGCACCAGGCTCCGGCCGGCATTAACCCGGTGTCTGACACCTTTTCGTCGGTGTCTGACACTTTCCCGCCGGGTGCCTGGCACCTTCTCGTCCGACCGGTGCCTGGCACCTGCTGCGGACTGGTGCCTGGCACCTTTACGTTCGGCCGGTGCCTGGCAGCGGCGGTTCAACCGTTTTCCCAGGAGCGTTCGACGTCTTCGACGAAGGCGAGGAGGCGGGATTGGGCCGGGCGTTCGGCGAGGAGGGCGCGGAAGTCATCCATGCGGCAGAGGTAAGAGAGGCGGGAAAGCGTCGCGAGGTGGTTCTTCGAAGAGGCGGAGAGGATGAGGAAAAGTACGGAGACCGGCGTGCGGTCGAGGGCGCCGTATTCGACGGGGGGATCGAGGAAGAACACTGCGACGCGCTCGTCGGCTTCGTCTCGCAGCAAGGGTGTCCGCGGATGTGGAAACGCGATACCGCGCCCGACCGCGGTCGAATTCATCGCTTCGCGGTCGAGAAGGGCGGCGAGCAAGCCAGGCTTGTCCGTTCCCTGCGCCAGGTCGAGCAGATCGACCGCGCGCTCCAGCACCAGCGAGACCGCCGCGGTGGCCCTTCCTGCACCCCCGGCGCTGCCGTGTGCTGATGCGTCGTAGTCGAGGGCGCTACCCGGCGCGGCTAGGCGGTGGACGCCGCCGCGCGTCATCAGCGTACCGATCGAAGCTTGCGGCATGGCGCCCGAACCGCCGTCCAGCCTAAAAGGTGCGAAGTTCCATGCCGGGCCAGCGCGTTTCCAGCTCGGCGGAAATACCGGCGTCGAACGAGCGCGACAGCGCGACCGGCAGCAGGAACGTGAAGTTCCGCGTCATGGTGTAGGTGCCGATGTACGTAATGGTGCCCGGCTCGACTATCAGGTTTTCTTTCGGGATGTCCGGATATACGCAATCCGCCAAGATGGTTTTCTTGCCGTCCGGGCGGTAGTGGTACATGTAAAACGCGAATATTTCGTATTCGCCGGCTTCCAGCTCGAACAAGCCCTCGAGCGTGTCCCCTGACAGAACGTACTGGAACACCTTGCCGTCTGAGACGCGGTGCAATTCCACCATGAGCCGGTCCGCCGTCTTTCCGGTCTCGCCGGTCTGCCGCGCGTACAGGTAGGCTTTGGCCGGATCGACGTCGGGCTGACTACGCGTGGCGTACACACGTTTGGACATGGACACGCAGGAAGCAAGGATGAGCGCTGTCGCTACAGCCGCGATGATGTATTTGGTTACGATGCGCACGATACGACTCCGTTTGAAACACAGTCTTGTGCCGACTTACGCCGGCCCGTCCAGCATGGCGGGCGGGCGAAGGCGTGTCAATCAGCGTCAAACGCGCCCGGATAAAAAAGCGCCCCCGTTGCCGGGGGCGCCCACTATCAGGAACTAAGCGAGCTTAGTACTCGATGGTGCAGGAGACGGTGAAGAGACCCTTGTCGACGTCCTTGTGGAAGGGCGTGACGAAGAGGTATTCGTCGTCGGCGAGGGAGCCGGCTTCGAACTGGACGTTGAACGTCGTCTTGGCGATGACGTTGATGTCAGCACCGACCACGATGTGGAGACCGTTGTCCGTGTCGACGTCCTTGGCGCCGTAGAGACCGTAGTCGAAACCGGCGTACGGCTTCACGGTCTTGCCTTCTTCAATGGCGTACTCGTATTCGGCGTAAGCGCCGAGCATAACGGGCATGCCTTCCATGGCGGGGTTTTCCTCGTCAAGGAGGTGAAGGGCGTTCACGTAGGCGGTGGCGCCGAGACCGGGGACAAAGCCTTCGGCCGTGTCTTCGGAAACCTTGAACCCGAGGTTGAGAACGGAAGTGTCCTTGTCCTGGGTGTGGTAGATGTCGGCGCCGACGGTGTTCTCGGTGGCCGGAACGAAGTACACGCTGAGGGTAGCGCTGTCCTTGTTCGCCATCGTGTAGGTGGCGGCGAGGCTGATGTCCATGACGGGGTCGAGCTCGCCGGCGATCACGACGTCGAGACCGGCGCCGATTTCCACGCCTTCCATCGGCTTCACGGTGATGCCGAGGCCAGCGCCCTTGTTGGCGCCTTCGGCGGCGTCCCAGAGGTCGGCGAAGACGCCGATCACGACTTCGACCATCTCCATCGGGGTGATGGTGACATCGGCGCCGATCATGTACTTGGCATCGACGTTGTTCGTACCAGCGGGATCACCGGGGGTGGCGGGGGTAACGACACCGTACACCTCACCGACAGCGATACCACCATCACCGGCCGCCCACGGAGCGTGGGTGGCGGTGTTGATGTAGCCGGCCGCGATGGCGTCAGCCTCAGGAATGGCGGCCGTAGCGACAACCCAGCTCACGGACGCGGGGGTGTCGGTGCCGGCAGCGGTGGCGCTGTCATAGGAACCATCGGAGCCGATGTTGAGGTTGAACTTCACCATCTCGGTGTCGTAACCGACGGAGATGCCGCCCACGGTGCTGGTGGCGCCGGTTTCGGACTGCCACGAAGCGTCTTCCCACGCGTCCACGCTGACCGGCTCGAACATGGTGGCCATGTTGTAGCCGAAGCTGGGCTCGGAGTAGATGCCGACCCAGAGGGCGCCGGCGATGATCTTGGCGGTGATGGACGGCGCGGTGTACTTAACGGTGCCGGCGGCGATGTTCTCGGTCTTGCCCGTCATGATGGCCTTGAAACCGTCGAACTCGATCCAGCCGTACACGCCCTCGAGACCTTCAGTGGCCTTGGTGGTCTTGGCGACGAGCGGGATGGTCAGGGCGAACGACGCGTCGTTCAGGAAGCCATGCGAATCATCGTTGAGGTTGTAACCCCAAGTAACCGAGGCGTCTCCCTCGATGGTCCACGTCTCGCCTTCGGCGAAGGCGATACCGGTCAAGCAGAGAGCAAGAAGCAGCACGATAGCTTTCTTCATTGCTATCCTCCTTACGAAAATACGGGGAAGAACCGACGGTTCGTTGTGTCCCCTTCCATTTTCCAGGAGTATAGAACTCGTAAAAATCGATGTCAAGGATTATTTGTAACCTTCGGCGGCCAGGATTTTTTGATTCTTTCGTCTTGCATGCGGCGCATTTCGTTATCTGACAGAACATTACTAAAACCGGCCCAATTTGCGGCACTTTGACATAATTAAAATAAATGTAAAAGAACAGAATAAATCGGTACACGAGCGGCGGGACTTGTTCACCCCGTGAACAAGTCCCGCCTTTTCATCGATGCCGCGGGTCGGGAGCTCCGCTCCAAGTCCTTATGCTTTGGACCACTCGCGGACGGCGCGGGCGAAGGCTTCCGCGCTGTTAGTTATGGAAGATTCCGAAACGCAGTAGGCCATGCGGAACCAGCCGGGGCAGCCGAAGCCGACGCCGGGGACGGCCAGGATGTTGTATTTCTTGAGATGCATGACGAAGTCGACGTCGTCCACGCTCGGGCCGCCCGCGGGCACCTGGCAGAAAAGGTAAAAGGCGCCTTCGGGCTTCGTGAAGGCGATGCCGGCCTTCCGGACGATGTCCGAGAGGAGGTCGCGGCGGCGACAGTAGCTCGTGGTATCCGCCATGCAGCCTTCCAGCTTCACGACGACCCGCTGCATGAGGGCGGGGGCGTTCACGAAGCCGAGGGTGCGGTTGGACATGGCCAGGCCGTCCAGGAGGAGCTTGCGGTCCGCGCAGGCGGGGGAAACGGCCAGATAGCCGATGCGTTCGCCGGGCAGGGAGAGGCTTTTCGAGTAGCTGTACGCCACGACGGTTTCCGGGTACGCGTCCATGATGGGCGGGGCGACGGCGCCGTCGTACACGAGTTCGCGGTAGGGTTCGTCGACGACCAGATAAGGAAGGCGGCCGCAGGCTTGGCCGTGTTTCAGGAGGGCCGCGGCGATGGCTTCGATGTCCGTACGGCTGTAGATGCGGCCAGTGGGGTTGTTCGGGGTGTTGACGATGAGGGCGGCGGTGCGCGGGGTGAGGGCGCGCGCGATGGCGTCCACGTCCGGGGAAAAGTCGGGCTTGGTGGCGACGCCGACGAGGTGGCCGCCGTGGTTCTTGATGTACGGCCCGTATTCCGCGAAGTAGGGCTTCAGGACGATGACTTCATCCATGGGGTTGAGGATGGTCCGCAGGAGGACGTTGAGGGCGCCGGCGGCCCCCACCGTGACGATGATGCCGTCGGCTTTCAAGTCCACGGCGTGGTCTTTGGAGGTCTTGCGGGCGGCGGATTCGCGCATGGGCATGAAGCCGGCGTTGGACAGGTAGCCGTGGAGTCCTTTTTCGGGGGAGGACGCCAGCTCGAGAAGGGCTTTTTTGAACTCGGCGGGAGGTTCCACGTCCGGGTTGCCCAAGGAAAAGTCGTAGACTTTGTCCGGTCCGAACTGGGCGCGGAGCTTGGCGCCTTCTTCGAACATCTTGCGGATCCACGAGGATTTTTCGAGATCGGTGCGTATGGAGTCGGCTACCGGCATGGGTTCCTCCGTCGAACGAGTTTCTACCATATATATGCGTGGTATTCGGTCGATCAAACCGACCGAATGTCGGGGCGGCGGCCGGCGACGCGGAAGTGTACCACGGCTTTTGGTATCAAGCCACTGCGATTCGCGTAACCGGAGCGTAGTTCGAGGCGATTCGGGGGTGTGCGGCGGACGAGTGTCGGACCGGATGGACCGGGGCGTGGGGCATACCAGTACCCATGACGAATAGGCGAGAGTACTCGCAATATTCGCCATGGGTACTGGTATGCCCCACCCGACGGTCGCATGCGGTGCGCCATCGGGAGCCGGATGGCCCCGGAAACGCCGCACGACGGCTCGCAGATCGAACGAATCGCGGTGGGCTTGGTTGGGCTATGGACCGACCAGTAAGACACCCCACCGGTGCCTGGCACCCTCTGGCCGACCCGGTGCCTGGCACCACGTGCCCATGCGCCAATGCCCTCCTCCGCCGTTACTCAGGCGGAGGCACCACCATGTCACAGTCTTTCAAGTTGCTCGATGTGTTCGTCCGATGGCTGTTCTCGCGGCCGGGCAACGAGCAGATCCTGCTCGCGTTCCTGAACGCCGTCATGCGCGACGCGAAGGAGACGGAACTCGCCGCGGTCAAGGTCTTGAACCCTTTCAATCCCGGCGAATACAAGGGCGAAAAGGAGTTCATCCTGGACGTCGCCGCGAAGGATTCGCACGGCCGTCTCTTCGACTTCGAAATCCAGTCGTACCGCGAGGAGGATTACGCCAAGCGGGCGCTCGCCTACTGGGCGCGGCTCCATGCGAGCCAGCTCCGGAAAGGCGACGACTACCTCGACGTCCATCCGACCGTCGGCGTCCACCTGTGCGACTACAACAACCATCCCGAGATCGCGGAAGGTCACCTGATCGTCGACGCCACCTTTCGCGGCCATCCCGACATTCTCGCCTCGGACGACTTCCAGCTCCATTTCGTCGAGCTGCCGAAATACTACGACCGTTCGGGCAAGCGAGGGCTGTCGGACTTGGAAAAGTGGGCCGTATGGTTTACTTTTGAACCGGAGAAGGACGACACCATGAGCGACCGCCCCTGGCTCCCGGAAGACCTCCGGGACGACCCCCAGTTCATCGATCTCGAAAAGCAATACCGCGAGTTCTGCACGGACGAAGAGCTCCGCTACATCGCCGAAAGCCGTTTCCGCTTCATCACCGACGTCGCGAACGAAAAGTCGTGGGCCCGGCGCCATGGTTTCGCCGAGGGCAAGGAACAAGGTCTTGCTGTAGGAAAAGCTGAAGGCAGGGTCGAAGGCAGGGTCGAAGGCAGGGCTGAAGGCAGGGCTGAAGGCAAAGCCGAAGGGAAAATCGAAGGTTTGGAAGAAGGCAAATTGGAAGTCGCACGCAAGCTCAAAGCCGCGGGCATGTCCATAGAGCAGATTGTCGAGTTTACCGGACTTGAGCCAACCGCGATTCAAGGGCTTTGATCTTCGTTGAGGCGATTCGGAGGTGTACGGCGGACGAGTGTCGGACCGGATGGACCGGGGCGTGGGGCATACCAGTACCCATGACGAATAGGCGAGAGTACTCGCAAAGCAACGTCGCGGGCAGCAATTCGAAGCACTGAAAACCCTCGTGACGCTTTCCGGAAAGGTGCGGCGATTTTATTAGGACCGTATAGGTCGGGTCCTGTCGCTGAAAAAAGCATGGTATCATTCGGAGTACCTCACGATACCATGCTTTTTTCACGCCACCCGACCCGACGCATTCGATCCTACAAGCTGGCGCCGGATGGCCTCAGAAACGCCGCACGACGGCTCGGAGGCCAACGAATTGCGGCGGGCTTTATTCGACTATGGATCGGCCCGAGGCAGCCTATCTTTAACCCTCTTCACCTCTTCTCCGTGATCTCCGACTTTCTCCGTGTTTTCGCGGTGAGTCTTGCACGAAGGGGCATCTTCGTGCCGAGGCCGTGAAGGCCACGGTTGCGGAAGAGGCGGGGGCGTGCGACAATCGGGCGTATGAAGGTTTCGAGCGTCGTGGGAATCGTGGCGTCGGCGGCCGCGGTCGTGGCGGTAGCGGTCGCCGTGATCGCGGTGGCGGTTACGAAAAAAGCGCCGTCGCCGGAAGTCGTGAAGCGCGAATTCACGGCGTACGTGGAAACGTTGGCGCCCGCCGGGTGGCTCGTCCTGGTCGAGGGGCGCGAGCGCCTGGTCGTGCGGGATACCGTGAAGGGCCAGCTGTTCGGGAACACGATGCTCGGGGAGTTCCTCAAGATACGGTCGGACGCGGTCATCGAAGTCGAAGCGTGGGCGGACACGCTGTACGGCGTGCGGCTCGAGCCTGCCGCTTGGTCGTTCGCGGTCGACCCGCGACCGAAGCGGCTGTCCGTATCGGCGCCGGCGCTCGAAGCCCGTACGCCGGCCATCCTCACCGAAACGATCACCGTCCGGCTCGTCGACAAATCGATACTCGTGAACGAGGCGAAGGTCGCGGAATCGATGAAAGCGGCGCTCACCGCGCGTTTCATCGAATACGCCGCAAGCCGCGCGGGCGCGGCGGATACCCAGACGAAGGCCACGGACGGTCTGCGGAATATCGTAATGGGCTTTTTGAAGAAAGCGGACCTTGTCGCGGAAGCGGTGGACGTGACGTTCGGGCGATAGGAAAGGTGCGGCGAACTATATCGAAGCGGATTGACCGGGACCTGGGGCATACAAGCACCCGCTACAAATAGGCGAGAGTACTCGCAATATTTGTAGTGGGTACTTGTATGCCCCACCCGGCTGGTTCATTCGGTTCGTCATCGGGAGCCGGATGTCCCCAGTAACGACGCACGACGGCACGCAGGCCGCCGAATCGCGTTCAGCTCCATTTCATAAAGACCAAACTATACGACCGCGGACAGTCTCATGCGTTTTCCTAAATACCCTCACGCTATCCCCGAAGCTCGTCGATTCACTGAGTCCGAACAAACCGCGGCGAGCTAATAAGGACTAAGGACCGTCAAAGCCTTCCTATCTTAAGCCCTCTTACTCTTCCTTCGTGTCCTTCGTGTCCTTCGGGTCCTTCGTGGTAGATTTTCCTCGGCGGATCGGTTTCATCGGCGGTCGGTTTCTTCTTGAACAGCGGGGGTGAAAAGCCGTACTATCGGGGGCATGAGCGACATTCAGATCTCCAACATCGACGAGGATCTCCTCGACACGGTGCTGGCGCCGGACGTCGAGTTCTCCGGAACCATCGTCTTCAAGAAGCCCTTCATGATCAAAGGCCGCGTGAGCGGCGTCATCAAGGCCGAAAGCGAGCTGTTCATCGACGACAAGGCCGTGGTGGAAGCCTCCATCACCGCGGAGTCCGTATCGGTGCGCGGCACGGTCAAGGGCGACATCGTGGCCCGCAAGCGGGTGGACCTGTTCGCCTGCTGTTCGGTGCAGGGCGACATCACCGCGCCCGAGGTGGCGATGGAGACGGGCTGCCACTACAACGGCATCTGCACGATGACGGGCAAGCGGGATGACGTCCGCTAGGACCGCGCTCGCGGCGGCGCTCCTGGCCGTCGCCGTCTCGGCGTTCGCGCAGACGAAGCCGGACGCCCTCAGGTCGTACCTGAACGGCCGCTACGAGGAAGCCCGCGTCATCTGCCTGTCCGAGATCGACAAGGATCCCCGCAACCTCGAGTCGTACGTCGTGCTGTCGTGGAGCCTCGTGGCCTTGGGCAAGTACTCGGACGCCGAGCTGTACGCGCGCAAGGCCTACGACACGATCCGCAAGGATCCCCGAATCATCGAAACCCTCGGCGAGGCGGCGTATTTCCTCGGCAAGAACGACGACGCGCTCCGCTGGTTCCAGACGTACATCAACGTCCTGCCGGAGGGCGCGCGGATCAACCTCGTCTACTACTACATGGGCGAAGTCTTCATCCGCTCCGGCAAGTACAACCGCGCGGACATCGCGATCCGCACGGCGCTCCAGTTCACGCCGAACAACGCGCTCTGGTGGGCGCGGCTCGGCTACGCGCGCGAAAAGACCGGCGAGCTCCGCTACGCGCTCGAAGCGTACGAGCGGGCGCTGTCATACAACCCGCAGCTCTCCGACGCGGCGCTCGGCAAGGAGCGCGTTTCCCGGGAGCTCGGCCTCTAGATGTCCTTTTCCGCCCGGTTCCGCACCTTCGGGTGCAAACTCAACCAGATCGAGACCGAATCGCTCGAAGCCGCCTTCGCGAAGGCCGGCTTCGACGTGGTCGCGCGCGGCGCGGCGTCGGCGTACGTGGTCAACACCTGCACGGTGACGAGCATGGCCGAGCAGAAGGCCAGGCGCGAAATCCGCCAGTTCCTCCGCGAGTCGCCGGAGGGCGTGGTCGTGGTCACGGGCTGCTACGCTTCCGTGTCGGAAGCGGACGTGACCGCGCTCGGCCCCCGCGTGGTCGTCGTACCCGGCGGCTTCAAGTCGGCGGTGCACGCGCTCGCGCACGACCTGGCCGAAGCCCTGTCGAAGGGGCTCGACCCCTTCGACGCCGCCCGCGCCTTCGTGGACGCCGCCCGCGGCCGCCCGGTCGATCCCTTCGCCTTCGCCCCGGAACGCTTTTCCTTCCATTCGCGCGCGTCGCTCAAGGTCGAGGACGGCTGCGACAACCGCTGCGCGTATTGCCGCGTCTGCATCGCGCGGGGGAACGCCGTGTCGCTCGATCCGGACACCGCCGTGGCGCGAGCGCGGGAGCTCGAGGCCACGGGCGCGCGCGAGATAGTCCTCACCGGCGTGAACTTGAGCCAGTACCGACACGGGAAGCTCGGCTTCGCCGGCCTCGTGGCGAAGCTGGCCGAGGGCACGGAGCGGGTCCGTTTCCGGATTTCCTCGTGGGAACCGGACAAGGCCGACGACGAATTCCTGGCCGCCTTCGCCCATCCGCGCGTCTGCGCGCACGTCCATCTGTCGGCACAGTCGGGCAGCGATTCGGTCCTCGCCCGAATGGGGCGGCGCTACGATTCGGCGCTCCTGGCGGACGCCATCGCCAAGATCAGGCAAGTCAAGGGCGATCCCTTCATCGGTTTCGACGCCATCGCGGGCTTTCCCGGCGAGACGGACGCCGAAGCCGCGGAGAGCGCCGCGTTTTTTAAAGAAGCCGAACCGGCGTGGATCCACGCCTTCGTGTTTTCACCCAGGCCCGGCACGCGGGCGGATTCGATGAAACCGCGGGTACCGGAGCGGATAGCGACGGAACGGGCGCGGGCCTTGGCCGAGATCGGAAGGGCCGGACGGATGACCTACGCCCGCCGCTGGATCGGAAAGACGCTCGACGCCATCGTCGAAGGCGCTGGCGAAGCCGACGAAGACGACGCGCCGCCCGCGGGCGCCGACCCCATCGGATCCGACACGTCACGACCGGGCTGCCGCCTGGCGCTTTCGGACAACTACCTCCGCCTGGCCATCCCCGACCGGAAGCCGGACGGCTCGACCCCGAAACCGGGAACTCTCGAACGCTTCCGCGCGCTGGACGCGGCGGGCGACGGCTCGGGGCGGCCGGGCACCCCGGATCTTTCGGCGTGTTTTACCTGACGCGCGCGCTACAGTACTATACAAAGGGGATGTGTCCCCATCGCGCGAAGGCGGAAGCGTCGGAATCGCCATACGCGCGGAAAAGGAACGGACGATCGGCATGAAACGGCTCGCGTGTTTCGCCACAGGCATACTTCTCGCGGCCCTCGCGGGCGCCCAGAGCGCGGTCTTTCCCGCGTTCCGCCCCCGCGACGCCCGCTCCGTCGCCGTGGCCGACGTCTTCCGCTCGGTGTCCTCCGGCACCGACTCGTTTTTCGGGAATCCCGCCGGCTACATCGGCGCCGACCGCGACATCCTCGTCTTCGGCGCCCAGTCGTGGGCGTACGCGCGCGGATCCGAAGCCCTCGTCGGCATGCTCCCGAAGGCGCTCGACGGCGGGACGATGTCCGCCCCCGGCGACGACTTCCGCGGCTTCGGGCTCGGCTTCAAGCTGGGCGCGGGCTACGCCGGACGCGGCGTCGGGCTCGGGCTGTTCGTCGGTCGCGATTCCTACACGGCGCGGGACGATTCCGAGGAATCCACCGCGGACGCGATCTTCTGCGGCGTGTTCGGCGCCGCCATCCCCGTCGACGTGCCCCTGGGAAAGCTGCGCTTCGGCGCCGATATCCGGCCGTTCTACCGCCTGCGCGGCGCGACGGACCCGGCCGCGGTCGACGCCTTCGCCGCGTCGGGCGGCGACTACGACGACCTGCTCGGCGGCACTCGGGCGCTGTCCGGCGTCGGCGTCGCCCTCAACGCGGGCCTTATCTGGGACGTCGACGACGCGTTCGCGGTCGGCTTCATGGCCCGCGACATCTCGCCGAGCTTCCCCGTCGTGGAATCCACGGTGGACGAACGCCTCGGCTCGCTGTTCGGCGCCGAAGACGGGGACTTCCCGAAGGCCGGCACCGCCCTCCTCGAACCCGACATCGCGCTGGGCGTCTCCTGGCGGCCCGTTCCGGCGGGCGCGCTCCGCGACCGCGTCGATCCGCGCGTCGGCGCGGAGTTCGGCGAACTGTACGCCCTCGTCACCGGCGCGGGCGGCTTTTTCGATTCGCTTTCGGTCGGGGCCGAAGTCACCCTCGCCAAGACCCTGGCGCTCCGCGCCGGCCTCAACGGCGGACGACCGTCGTTCGGCGTCGGGCTCAGGCTGCTCGCGCTCGACCTCGACGCGGCGGTGTTTTCGCTGTCGCAAGGCGGGGACGAGCGCGCGGGACTCGCGGTCCGCGCCAACGTCCGGCTGCAGTAGCGCGACATGACGCGGGCGCCCGCAGACCGCCATTTGGCGGGCAAGACGGACGGCGTTCGTGCCGATACTATCGAATGGGATCGATACGGGCCGCGGCGCGCCACCAGGGCGACCGCCCCGGGAGGTACGCGATGAAACGGAGCCTAGTGGCAGCGATGGCGGTCGCGTTGGCGGTCGCCACGTCCTGCCAGGACTTTTTCACGAACTCGCTCGGGACCTTCGCCGCGCGCGACAAGTACGACCTGGACAAGGTCACGGAGAGTCAGGCGCTCGACATCGCCTCGATCGCGTACGCGAACCGCGACGCCGCCCTGGCGCGCGCCCTGCTGCCGCGCATGGCCGAACTCGTCGCGGACGACGCGGACGACCCGACGCTGCTCGTCGCCGCGCTCCGCGTCGCGAACCTGGCGAGCGGAATCGACGACGCCATCGCGGACGCGATGGCGGAAATCGGTTTCGCGGTTCTGACCGGCGGCGACCTCGACCCGTCGTATTACACGACCATGACGGAATGCCTCGACACCGTGACGTCGAACGCATCGACCATCGCCGTCTATACCGCCTTCGCCGCGCTCATGGCGACGGACGAGGCGGCGCTCCTGGCCGCTGGCTACAATGCGGGCGACGCCGCCTACGCCGCGCTCGGATCGGCAGCCGGCCTCCTCGACGCGACACAGATCGGCCAGGCGCTGACAGGTCTCGTCGCTCCCGGCGCGTTCACCCCGGCGTTCGCGACGCCGGCCTACACCGACGACATATTCAAAGCCGCGAATGGCCTCTGGAGCACCGATTCGGTCTTCTTGAGCCTCACCGGCCTGTTCCCGACCGTACTGACGCCATAAAGGAGCCGACCATGTTGCGTATGAAAGGCGCGTTCGCGCTCTTCCTCCTGGCGATGCTGACCGTGCCGCCCGCGGCCGCAGAACCGAGCGCCGTGGACATCCCCTCCGCGCGCTGGAGCGCCCTCGGAGGCCGGCACGTCGCGGTGGCCGACGATTTCCAGTCCATTTTCACGAACCCGGCCGGCTTCGCCACCGACACGCCCGTCCTCTCGGCCACGCGGATGTCGCTCGACGTGGCGGGCCCGATGTTCGACTTCGCGGCCCTGGTCACGAACGGCGGCGATCCCGCGAGCGACATCACCGGCCTCCTCGACGACGAAGGGCGTCTCTACGCGCGCTTCGACCTCGCCGGCCCGATCTCCCTCGGGTACGTGGGCGGCGGACTGGGCTTGGGCGTCTTCGTGCGCGAGACGGCCGAGATGAACGTCACCTCCATCGCGGCCGCGTCGTTCGCGATCGACTTCGACATCCTCGTCGTGGGCGGCTACGCGCACCGCTTCGACTTCGACAACGGCCACGTCCTGGACGCGGGCTTCATGCCGAAGGGCTTCATCAAGAACGAATTCCGGACCGCCGGCACCCTCACCGAGGTCATGGCGAAGGTCGGCGACGTGATGGCCGACGGAACCTACACCGTGGCCACGGGCGTGGGCCTCGACGCGGGCGTGCGCTGGAACTGGACGACGTACGGCCTGGGCGCGGGCTTCGTGGCGCGCGACCTCCTCACGGTGGTGATGGAATCCGCCTACACGAGCTTTTCGGACTTCGGCTCGAATCCGTCCGCCTCGCGCGTGGGAGACATGAAGACCGCCCTTGCCCTCCCGAACCTGTGCGTCGGCGTCCAGTACCGCCCCACGTGGGGCTTCCTCGCCCTCGTCGACACGGACTTGCGGCTCATGCTCGATTACGAGGACGCCCTCTCGTTCGTCCGGCCCGCGGGCCGGAACGCTCTCCTGAATCTCGGGCTCGGCGCGGAGTTCACGCTCCTCGAGATCCTGTCGTTCCGCGCGGGCATCAAGGACGCCCTGCCCTCCGCCGGCTTCGGCGCCGACCTCACGCTCTTCACGGTGGGGCTCTCGATGTACGGCGAGGAACTCGGCCTCGAACCCGGCGACCGCCCGGTGTTCAACATGATTCTGGCCTTCGAGTTCGAGTACTGACGGACCGGATTCCATTGTGAGCCCCCCGGTCTCCGACCGGGGTTCACCGCGCTCGCGTTGACAAGCCGACGGCGTTTCCGCTACTCTGCACCGACCCGGGCCGCTAGCTCAGTAGGTAGAGCAACGCCCTTTTAAGGCGTGGGTCACTGGT
>CAYZZW010000002.1:0-141593 GCA_964482955.1 uncultured Treponemataceae bacterium
CATGACTCCCTGCCGGGCCTGCGCCATGATGATCATCAATTGCGGGATCACGCGGGTCGTCGCGGAGCGGAAGTACCATGACGCGACCGAGAGCGAGGGGATGTTCAAGGCGGCCGGCGTGACGCTCGAATACGTCGAGGATCGGGTGGAATCCTATGACCGGCAATGAAAATCGGATCCTCTGTCCCCTTGCTCATCGTCGGCCCTTGATTTACTTTTAATCGTGGGTACGAGAATTCTCTACGTAGGCGAAGTGGTCGGCAGGGCAGGCATCTTCGCGCTCAAGAAGATGCTGCCGGCCCTCAAGCGCGATCTGCGCGTCGATTTCACCATCGCCTGCGCGGACGGGGTGACGGGCGGGGCGGGCGTCGGGAAGGCGCATTCCGTCTATCTCCGGAAGCTCGGGGTGGAAGCCGCTACGACGGGCGAGTGCGCCTTCTACAAGAAGGACATCGTCGAGCAGTTTCCCAAGGCTCCGTGGATGCTCCGACCCGCCAACTATCCGCAGGGCGTGCCCGGGCGCGGCTATCGGATCTACCGCGCGTCGGAGCCGAGCGACGGCGGGAAGCCTCAGGCGGTCGCGGTGATCCAGTTGCTCGGCCAGTCGGGATTCACGCGGGTGCACCTGGCGAATCCCTTCCTGGTCCTCGGGGACATCCTCGAGCGGATCAAGCGCGACCTGCGAGACGAGCCGCGCAAGGCAATCGTGCTCGATTTCCACGCGGCCACCACCGCGGAGAAGCGCACGATGTTCGCGTGGGCGGACGGGCTCGTGAGCGCGGCGATCGGCTCGCACTGCCGGACCCTGACGGCCGACGCCGCGGTGTCGCCCAAGGGCACCGCGACCATCACCGACGCAGGCCGGACGGGCAGCCTCATGTCGGTGGGCGGGATGGATACGGCCACGCGGATACGCGAGTACGTGACGGGCGTGCCCGAATGGGCCAAGGACGCCGTGGACGGCCTCGAGCTCCAGGGCGTGCTGGTGGAGACCGACGACGAAGGCCGGGCCGTCTCCGTGGAGACGATCCGGAAGCGCTGCGAGGAGGTGTTCCATGATCGAGCGGGGAATAGTGACGAAGCGTGAAGGTTCCGCCCTGACCGTCCGGCTCGAGATGTCGGACCATTGCGAAGGCTGCGCGGCGGGCCAGGCCTGCTCGTCGGGCAAGAACGAGATCGACGTGTGGGATCGCAACGGCGTCGACCCCGCGGTCGGCGACAGCGTGGAAGTGCTCGTGACGACGCGTCAGCAGCTCGAAGGCGCGGTGCTTCTCGTCCTCGTGCCCGTCGTCCTCTTTTTCGCGGGCTACGGCGCCGGCCACCTGCTCTTTCTCGGGCTCGGGGAAGGTCCCGCGATCGCGGGCGGCGTGATCGGCATTCTCGCGGGACTCCTCGTCGCGACTCTCGTGGACCGAGGCCGCAAGCGCGAAGCCATGCCATACGTGCTCAGGAAGGTCGTCGCCGTCGACGGCACGGTTCCCGACGAGGAATACAACCAGCCCTGATTCGGGATTCCCGGCCCCGAAACGGAACGGCCGCCCGACAGGGCGGCCGTTTTTCATGCGCGAATGCCTCGTGAGGATCAGTAGCCGAGCTGTTCCCCCACGACGATGACGGTGAAATCGGACGCGGCGGGTTTCCTCCGGATGATCTGGTAGATCCGGCAGATCCGCGAATCGGCGTCGCAGTCCATGCACACGCCCGTCTTCACGCAGGGATTCGTCTTGTCGAGTCGCTTGTTGTTCATCGGGCTCGCGTACTGCTCGATGCGGGCGAAGGCTTCGTCCAGGTCGGCGACGATCTTGTTGACGCCCACGACGACGACGGTCTTCGTGGGGCCGAAGGAGAGGGCGGCCACGCGGTTGCCGTTCCCGTCCACGTTGACGAGGTCGCCTTCGAGGGTCGCGGCGTTCGCGCTCGACATGAAGAGGTCGCAGGTGAGCTGGCTGAGCCGCGTCTCCTTGCGCTGGGCGTCCGTGAGGCCGGGGGCGTTGTGGTCGAGCAGGACGGCGCCCGCTTCCTTGAGCTTCGCCTTGATGCCGAGGGCGTCGAGCGTCATCGATCCCCCGAAGCCGACCCTCGTCCCCGCCTTCACGTACGACAGGATCTTGGCGTTCGCCTGTTCGGGCGTTTCGACGTAGTGCGCGTCGAAGCCGTTTTTCTTGAGCGCCTTGACGAGCCCCTCTCCGAGGGCCGCGGCGTGCCAGGTGACGACGGGATTCATGGATGGCCTCCTTGCGATTCGATGGCGTTGTGATCGGTTCAGGCTACCGTTTTCGCGTGGTTCGCTCAAGCGATCGCCGCGGCCGGCGGGGGCCGGCCGCGGCGTCATTCGTCGATCGTGGAGCCGATTTCCGGTTCGACGGGGCGCGTGATGAGGTCGATGTAGTAACGGAGCGCGGGATCCTTGGGCGACTTCGCCGCGAGGTCCCGGAATTCGCGCAGGGCGCCCAGATGGTCGCCCGAGTCGTACAGCGCCACGGCGCGCTCGAAGCGCGTCTTGAGCGCGATCTTGGGCTTGTTTTCGGCCAGTTCGGGGTCGTCGATGATCTCGTAGATCGGGACGGCGCTCGATTTTCCGCGGACGGCCGCCCGGCCGAGGTACCGGATCTCGTAGCGTTCCCGGGCCTTCGGGATCTTGTCGATGGTCTGGCCGCTCGCGAGGATGGGGACGCGGAACACCTTCGTCAGGCTCTCGAGCCGCGACGCGACGTTGACGACGTCCGAGATGACGGTGGTGTCCATGCGGTGCGGCTCGCCGATGGTGCCGAGCATGAGGCTCCCGGAGTGGATGCCGATCCCCGTGTCGATGGCGGGGTAGCCGGCCCGGACGCGGCCTTCGTTGTAGAGCCTGAGGACTTTCCGCATTTCGATGGCCGCGTCTATCGCGTTTTCGGGCGCTTCGGGGAACAGGGACATGAGCGCGTCGCCGACGTACTTGTCGACGATGCCCTTGCGCTCGCGGACGACGGGAACGATGCGCGAGAGATAGCTGTTGATGAAGGTGAAATTCTCCGCGGGCGACATCGTTTCCGACATCGAGGTGAAGCTGCGGATGTCGGAGAAGAGGATCGTCATCTCCTTGAGCACCTGGTCGCCCAGCTTGATCTCGAGAATGCTCTCCTTGCCGAGGAAGCGCAGGAACTCCTGCGGGACGAAGCGCGAGAACGCGGAGTTCGTCCGGAACAGCTCGTCCTTCTTCGCCTCGATCTGGATCGAGTAGTCCTCGAGGGCGTTGAAGGCCTTGGCGGAGCGTATCGCGAGCGAGACGAACAGCGACACGTCCATCGCGAAGAAGCCGATGCCCTCGAGCCACGCGAAAGGCTCGAGTCCCATGAAGTTGTAGATGATGTCGTAAATCGAGAGGGTGATCGCGACGAGCGCCCCGACGAGGATGGGGATCGCGTTCGAATCGCCGCGGATGGTCGCGCGCACGATGACGTACAGCGAGAAGAGGATGGACGCCATCACGACGCCGAGCATGATCTGGAACCGCGAAAGGAGCGCCGTCTCGTCCGGCGAGACGAGGATCCACAGCGCGAAGGCGCCTGAAACGGCGAGGTTGACGGCCTTGAGGACGGCGTTGTCGTGGAGGCCGAAGTACTTGACGCAGAACAGGAGGAAGAACGCGACGGACATGCCGAGCGCGGCTTTCGACAGCGGGCGCATGATCCAGGCGTCCACGGCCATGTGCGGCGATCCCATCTCGTAGAAGTACAGCGCCATGAGGATGGACGTGACGGCGAAGAGGAGCGCGGACGTCTCCTTCCTCCGGTACAGGAACTGGAGGACGAAGAACATCCCCGCGAAGAGGTTGATCGCCGCGAAGACGTAGTAGAGCCGCGTGTTGAAGAGTTCGGACACGTCCTTTTCGAAGGCGATGGCCGCGTCGCCGCCGATCGTCGCGCGCGGAAGCGGGAACGACGAGCCGCGATACGCCGCCCGCACGGCGAGGACGTTGCGCGCCCCGTGCGCGAGTAGGCCTTCGGGCACGAGGAAGTCGACGGGATCGGAAATGGGAACGTAGTAGTCCGGCGGGTAGCTGCCGCGCGTCGCTACGAGCGAGCCGTTCACGTAGAACTCCGAGGGGCAGGGGAACTTGCCGAGGAACGCGTAGAGCCTCGATCCGCGGAGCGCTTCGGACGGCGCGAATTCCGTCCGGAGCCAGACGTAGCCGGACGCGTCGACGGACACCCGGTCGCCGGGGGCGATCCGCTTCCACGTCGCGTCGTCGAAGGCGGGATCGGCGCGGGCCGGATCGTCGCCGGGCGCGTATTTCCATTGGAAGAGTTCGGTCGGCTTGTCGAGTCGGTCGATGTCGACGCCGAACGCCAGCGTCGCCGCGGCGACGATAAGGAAGAAGAAGGCCCCGATTTTTCGCATGATCCTACGATAGTAGGATGCCACGGCGCGGTCAAGGTCGGGACGGGCGGAGGGTAGCCCGGATTTCCCGTGGCGAAATCGGGCAACGTCTGAACCGAGCGCGGCGGAGCGTGGGGAATCCGGGCTACGGCAGGGCGACGCCCTTCAGCATGAGTTCGTTGCGCCGCCTCGCGAGATCCGCGTCGGCGGGGGCGAGCGACAGCGCGAGCTTGAGGTAAAAGCGCGCCTGCTTGTAGTCGCCGCGTTTGTAATACAGGTCGTACAGCGCCGTCAGCGACTCGAGGTTCTCGATGTTCTCGATGAGCGATGCCCGGAGCGTGGCGATCGCCGCGTCGTCGGTGGCCTGGAGGAAGCTCTGGATGTACAGGAGTTCGGACCTGAAGCGGGGCGTGCCCCCCGAGGCGAGGAGCCGGGAGACGAGCTCGGCCCCGGCTTTCCGGTCCTTCCGGTCGATGACGAGGACGCGGGCCCACGCGGCCGCGGCCTGTTCGTCGGCCGGGGCTTCGGCGAACCACGCTTGGGCTTCGCGCGCGGCTTCGTCGAGGCGGCCCGCGCCGCGGTAGACCATGAAGGCGATCCGGCGGTTTTTCCACTCCGGTTTCGCCTCGCGCAGGCGGTCGAGCCTGCCGGCCGCCGCCGTCCAGTCGCGGAGCCGGACGTCCTCGTCGAGGAGGACGGCGAGGGCGTTCGCGTCGGCGGGATTCGTGGCGAAGAGGCGGGCGGCGAGGGCGAGGGCTTCGGTCCGTTCTTCCCGCGAACCCTTGGCGAGGGCGGCCGCCAGCTCGGATTCGATTTCCGCGTCGCCCGGGTACAGGGACGCCGCCTTGCGGAGCGTCTTGACCGCGTCGTCGCGCCGATCGAGCCCGTAGTGGTAGTTCCGCGCGCGGAGGAGCAGGAAGGCCCGGTCGTTCGGGCGGACGTTCGCGTAGGCGTCGAGGAGCGGCTGGGCCTGCCGGTACAGACCCTGTCGGTACAGGATGTCGGCGCGGATCAGCACCAGTTCGTAGGCGTAGGGGTCCTGCGCGAGGGCATCCGTGGCGACGGGCAGCGCCTCGTCGTAGCGGCCGGCCAGATGCAGGGCGCGGGCCTTGAGCGTGCGCCACGCGATGGCCTGGCCGAATTCCTTTTCGAGGATCGACAGGACGTCCAGGGAGCCGCCGGCGTCCCGGAGCCCGAGTTTCACGCGGGCGAGGCCGAACAGCGCCGGGTAGCATTCGGTCGACGCCTGGTATGCGGCGGTGAACGCCCGCTCGGCTGCGCCGTAGTCGCTCCGCCGCTCGGCGACGACGCCCATGGCCAGTTCCGCGACCGCGGACGAGGCGCCGAAGGCGCGGAAGCGCTCGGCCGCCCGCTCGACGGCGCGCATGGCGGACTCGCCGTCGGCACGGAAGGCGGCGAGCGTGGCGAGGAAGTCGAAGAACGGTCCCTGGGACTCGATGGCGTCTGGGCGGCCCATGCGGACCGCGGCGATCGCTTTGGCGACGGGGTGCGACTGGGAAGGAGGGGCGTCCTGGTCCGCAGGGGCGGACAACTCGGGGTAGACGACCCGGATCGTCTCGTAGGCCGCGTAGGCGTAGGCCGCGGCGTCGTCCTTCGCGAGCAGCTTCGATTCCCGCGAGAGGCGCACGGCCTCCGCGAGGGTCGACGGGGCTCCGCGCTCGATGAGGCGCTCGATCTCGGAGCGCTCGGCGACGGCCTTGTCGGCCTGGTTCGGGGCGGAGAGCGCCGTGCCCGCCGCTCCCCCGGGGACGGGGGCGGGCGTCCCGGCGCAGGCGCCGAGCAGCGCCGCCAGGGCGCAGGCGGGCGCCGCGGCCCGCCTCCGGCGGCGCTTAGAAGTCCTCATCGGGATTCCCCGCGCGGGCGGGCGAAGCGGGCGCGGTTGCGGGCGTACATGACGAAGAGGATGGCGGCGCCGATCACGAAGACGAGCGGCCACCAGACCATGATGAAGCGCTTGAATCCGATGTCGACGAGCCGGAAGGAAAACAGCGAGAAAAAGCCGCTGAGCAGGACGAAGAGGAGGGAGGGAACGACGAACGAGGCGCGCGGCGTTTTCGTCCGCCGGATGCCGGTGCAGGCGAGGGCGACGCCGAAATCGGCCATGAAGAGCGGCCACGCCTGGGCTACGGTCCAGCCCGCGGCGTACATCAGCACGAGGACGAGCCCGCCGATCGCGAGCGCCATGCCGGCGAAGAAGAGCGGCGAACGTTTCCGGAGCGAGATTGCCGCGTAGACGAGGAACACGCCGACGGCGGTCATCGCCAGGGGCCACACCTCGAAGCCGCGGTTCAGGATGCCGGTCGTGACGGTGAGGAAGGCCGCCCCGACGAGGAGGGTCCCCACGGCGCCCATGAAGAGGAAGTCGGGATATTTGGGAAAACTCGATTTCATGCCCATCATGACCAGTATACCGACACGCCGTCGGCTTGCCAACGGAAATCAATGGATGGTATCATCGCGCCCATGTCCCGCAGCCGTTTCACGCCCGCCGTCGCCCTGGCGCTCGCGGTCCTGCTCGTCGCCTGCGACGCCACGGGCGGGTATTACGCTTCCGGAAACGACGCGGACCGGGACAAGCTCCGCCAGCTGTCGCGCCTGCTCGACGACGGAAGCGTCGAGGGCCCCGAGCGCTTCGCCGTGGTCCAGGAAATCGCCCGGAGCTACCTGTCGCGGGCGGAGTACGGCCGGCTCGTCAACTTCCTCGACGAGTACGTAGGCGCGAATCCGGACGATCCCTACAACGCCTACAACCTCTACACGATCGCCCACGCCTACCTGGCGATGGATTCGAAGCCGATCGCCGCGCTCTATTTCGACCGCATCGTGAAGAATTTCCCCGATCTCGTCGTGAAGGGCGAATCCATCCACCGAAACTGCCTCCGCGAGCTCATCGCCTCGGCGGGCGATCCGGGGCGCCGCATCGGCTACCGCCGAGAGCTCATCGCGCGCTTCCCCGAAGGCGTCGACCTCGGGAGCGAGTACTTCATGCTCGGCATGGATTACGAGGCGATCGGCGAGTGGGCGGAAGCCATCGAGGCGTACCGCAAGTACCTGCCGTACTTCGGCAGCCCCGTCCCCGGCCACGCGGACGCCTTCACGCACGCGCGCAACATGGTCGAGCTGGCCAATTCCCCCAAGGACTGGACGTTCGAAACGCTGCCCGAGCTCGTGAAGGCCGTGCGCGAGGCGCTCGCCTCGGGCTCGGCGGCCCGGCTGTCGCGCCTCCGCGCCAAGGTGGGCTTCTTCGCCATGTCGTGGTACCAGGACCAGAACGACGGCTCGAGCCGCGTCGTGTTCGACTTTTCGCCGTTCATGGGCGGCCAACCCATCTCGTCGTCGCCGACGCTCGAGTCCAACTCGAATTCGACCGAAGGTTATTTGAGGACTTGGGGATGGACCGACCGTTCGATGGGCTGGGTGTTCTACTTCCGCAAGATCAACTTCCCCGCGGATCCGGAAATCCACGGCCGCTGGGAATGGGCCGGCATCTACTACGGGGAGCGTATCGAATGAAGCGGTCTGTCCTGTCGTTCCTGGCGATCCTGGCAGCGGCACCGCTGTTCGCCGCGGAGTCCGACGCGCCCCCGCGCGAACAGACCGACGTCCCGGCCGTCGAACGGCCGGTTCCGCGCGAAGCCCCGTTCGCCAGCCGTCCGCTGCGGTCGACCAGGCCCGACGGCTTCGAGGAGCCCGCGCGCGGACACGCCGCCCTGGTCGACTACGCGCTCGACGTGCCCTGGGGCAATCCCGCCTTCGAACGTTTCCGCGCCGGGTACCTGTCCGAGGGCGGCAAGGCCTGGCTCGAGGCGGTGGCCCGCCGCTCCGATCCCTACGCCGACTTCATCCGCGAGCGGATCCGCTCCTACGGCCTGCCCGACGAGCTCTTCTTCCTGCCCTTCATCGAGTCCGAGTACTCGCCCTGGGTCGTGTCGCGCTCCGGGGCGGCTGGCATGTGGCAGTTCATGAAGAATTCCATCTCCGGCTACGGCATGCGCGTGGACGACTGGATTGACGAGCGCCGCGATTTCTGGAAGGCCACCGACGGCGCCCTCCGCAAGCTCCGCGACAACCACGCCGCGCTCGGCAGCTGGGAGCTCGCGCTCGCGGCCTACAACGCCGGCCTCGGCGCCGTGACGCGCGCCGCGAAGAAGGGCGGCACGAACGATTATTACGAACTGTGCGCGAAGGGACTCCTGAAGCGCGAGACGGCCAACTACGTGCCCAAGTTCATGGCGGTCGTGTCGGTCGCGATGTACGCGGGACGCCACGGCTTGTCCACGCCGTGGCGCGAGGCGGTCCGCTGGGAGCTCGTCCCCCTGGCCAAGCCCGTGGACGTGGGGATGCTCGCGGACGCCGCGGCGCTCAAGCCCGAGGTCCTCAAGGCCGGCAACGCCGAGCTCCAGTACAACGTGACGCCGCCGGACGGCGCGTACGCGCTCAAGGTGCCCGAAGCCCACGCGGAAGCCGTGAAAGCGGCGCTCACCCGCGGGGACATCGCCCTCATGCGCTTCTACCTGCACAAGGTGAAGTCGGGCGACACCCTGTCCGCCCTTTCGAAGCACTACGAAGTCACCGTGGCGATGATCCAGAAGTACAACAAGGGACTGCGCCCGGAGCTGCTCCGCATCGGGCAGACCGTCGTGATCCCCGCGCTCAAGGACAAGAAGCCCTACGTCTCCGCCGCGTCGCTGAACGCGCCCGCGTTCACGGACACCTACGTTGTCGCGAAGGGCGACACCCTGTGGAGCCTCTCGCTCCGCTACCGCGTCCAGCCCGAGGTCCTCGCCGAGCGGAACGGCCTCAGGCTCGATTCCGTCCTGCGCGAAGGCGCGCGGCTCTCGGTGCCGGCGCTCCGATGAAGACGATCCGGGTCGTCGCGGCCCTCGCCCTCTGCGCGCTCGCGGCCGCGGGAGCGGCCGCCCAGGACCTCTCCGCCTACGTCGTGTCGACGCGGGTGGACTGGTTTTCCCAGAAGCTCGTCGTGGACATCTCGCTCGATCTCGCCAAGGCGGGGCTCCGGATGCCGGCGGCGCGTTCCGAAGCCGGGCTCGCGGTGACGCGCGACCTGGCGGACCTGGCGAGGGGCGGCGTGTTTTCCCTGCTCGTGGATTCGTACCGCGATGTCGGGCAAACGACGTCGGACGGCACCATCTCGGTCGACGACCTGCTCGGCTTCCTCAACAAGGGCGCGCGGACGGGCGCCCGCTTCTCGTCGGATTTCGCGAGCTACCGCGCCACCTACGAGTTCCCGCTCACGCGGCTGTCGGAGCTTTTCGTGCGGCACACGGTTCCGCACGAACCGCCGCCCTCGCTCCGCTTCGTGCCGACCAAGCGTTACACGGGCGTCGTGATCTACGCGGCCGGCGAGTATCCGGTGCAGGGCGAGCACGTCGACGCGCGGCTCGTGCCCGCGCTCTTCCCGCGCATCTACGACGAAACCATGTCGCTCGTGCTCGAGCGCAACATGATGGATCCCGCGGCCATCCGCCGCTGGGGCCTCGTGGCGTACGCGTCCGACCTGTCCGATCCCTCGCTCGAATCGCGCGTCGGCGACGATCCGCTCCGGATCATGGCCTACCGCGTGTTCGGCACGAACCGGACCGACATCGTCATCACCGAAGAGGACGCCCTCAAGATCCTCAACCTCGCGGACAACCGCGCCCTGCTGCGCGAAGGCCGCGTCGTCGTGGTGCTCGACGCGGCCGAGTGATCCGACAGACTCCTAGAGCGCCTTCCGCGCGGCCGCCAGCGCGGCGCCGTAATCCGGCTCCTGCCCGATCTCGGGTACCTGTTCCGTGTAGACGACCTTCCCCGACAGATCGACCACGACGACCGCGCGCGACAGGAGGCCCGCCATCGGACCGTCCGCGATCGCGGCGCCGTAGCGCGCGCCGAAATCCCGGTTCCGCAGCTCGGACAGCGTGACGACCGTGTCGACGGCTTCCGCCTGGCAGAAGCGCGATTGGGCGAAGGGCAGGTCGCGGCTGACGGTGAGCACCATGACCCCCTGGATTTCCTTGACGGCGCGGTTGAAGGCGACGGCGCTCCGCGCGCACACGCCGGTGTCGAGGCTCGGCACGATGTTGAGCACGAGCACCTTCCCCGCGAACGACGCGAGCGTGACGTCGGAGAGATCGCCCTTGGTCAGCGTGAAATCGGGCGCCTTGCTCCCGATCTTCGGCAGTTCGCCTGAGGTGTGGATCTGATTTCCCTTGAGCGTGATCGTGGCCATGGTTTCCTCCTGGGACGTTTTCTTCAATATAAAGTCCGATTCGTCCGGCGGCAACGATCGCGGGCGGAAAAACGGCGGTCTTGGTTCTCCGCCGCTGGCTCGCTTGCGCGACGGGCCGCGCGCGGTGCATGATCGCGGCCATGAACCGCGCGGCGTACGGGAAGTTTCTGAAAGCTCGGGACGATTTCAAGGCGGCCGTGGCGGTGTGGAACGCGCGTTTGCCCGGACTCGCGAAGCTCGAGGACGAGCTCAGGGTGGAACTCGGCTACGACGATTACGCCATCGAGACGCCCATCGTCTTCAACGAAGCCCTCGACGACGTCGGCGCCGGCTCGAACCCGGCGTGGATACTCGTGGCGGACAACCCCGGCAAGAACGAGCAGAAGGCCGCGAACCGGCGCTACCTCGTCGGGCAAGCCGGCAAGCTGGCCGCGGGCTTTTTCGACAAGCGCCTTCACATGGATTTCCGCGCGGACGTGCTCATCATCAACAAGACGCCCATCCACACGCCGAAGACGGCCGAGCTTCCGAAGCTGCTCAAGAAGGATCCGCGCGGCGAACTCCGCGCCGTGTTCGAGGAGAGCCAGCGCTTCATGGCGCGCCTCGCGTTCCGCCTGAACGACGCCCTCGGCCTGCCGGTGTGGATCTGCGGCAAGTCGGGGCTCGCGCCGGGCGGGCTGTTCGCGGCGTGGTTCGACGAATTCCGCGCGGCCTTCGCGGACCGCTTCGACGCGGTGACCGTGCAGAGCCACTTTTCGATGAACCGCTTTTCCGTGGAGCTCGCCGAAAAGGCCGACCCCCGGAAACCGCTCCTCGACGAGATCCTCCGCATCGGCGCCGAAAACCGCAAGGCCGTGTTCGGCCGCTAGCCCGTCTTCAGATCAGGAACTTGCCGTCGCGGTAGATGACCTTCCCGTCGCCGTGGATCTCGCCCCCGTTCCGCATGTCGCAGAGCATGTCCCAGTGGATGGCCGACTCGTTCTTTCCGCCGGACGCCGGGATGGCGAAGCCGAGCGCGACGTGCACCGTGCCGCCGATCTTTTCGTCGAAAAGCATGTTGCGCGTGAACTGCTGGATGCCGAAGTTCGTGCCCACGGCCACCTCGCCGATGCGGCGCGCGCCCTCGTCCGTGTCGAGCAGCTTGTGGAGGAGATCCTCGCCCTTCGAGGCGGAGGCCTTCACGACCTTGCCCTTTTCGAAGGTGAGGCGGATGTCCTCGATCTCCTTGCCCATGTAGATGCCGGGGAAGCTGAAGCGGATCGTGCCCTCGGCGCTGTCCTCGACCGGGCCCGTGAAGACTTCGCCGTCTGGGAAGTTCACGAAGCCGCAGCAGTTGATCCACTTCCGGCCGCCGACGCCGAACGAGAGGTCCGTGTCCTTCGACACGTAGCGGATGGTCTTGAAGCCGTTCAGGATGCCGCACAGCCGGTCTTGTTCCTTCTGGATTTTTTCCCAGTGGGCGATCGGGTCCGGCGAGTCGATCATGCCGGCGCCGTAGACGAAGTCCTCGTATTCCGCGAGCGACATGTTCGCTTCCTGGGCGTTGGCCTCCGTCGGGTACTGCGTGCCGCACCAGCGGTATTTCCCCTCAGCCTCGCGCGAGTGGTAGATCTTGTTGATCCCGAAGGTGGCCTTCGACCGCGCGCGGATACGGTCTGAGTCGATGTTGGACTGCGCGCGCGTGTTGCGCGTGCCCCAGAAGAAGAGGCCCGCGTCGACGCTCTCGGCGAGCTTCATGTCGCTGTCGGCCACGTAGGCCAGCTGTTCGTCGGTGCCCTGCTTGAGGAGGATCTCGGAAACCGGCGGGTGCACGACCGCGATCTGGGGCAGCGCGCCGGCTTTGATCGCCTCGCGGTAGCATTCGGTCATGAGCGGCAGCGCGACGTCCTCGCCGCGGATGGCGACTTTCTCGCCCTTCTTGAGCTTGAGCGAATAATTGATAAGCACGTACGCGAGTTTTTGCATGCGCTGGTCCATGATGATCTCCTTGTTTCGGTTTCCGTCGGATCGATCCGTGCGTCCGTCTTTTGTAACACGGTTTTTCGAGCTTGTCGACGTTGACGCGTTTCCGCGCTTGACGCGCTTCCGCGTGTCCGGCATCGTAATCGCATGGACGAATCGCGCCTTTGGAAGCAGATCGACTTCATCATGGAAGCCGACAAGATCAAGAACATCGCCAGGCAGTCGAAGCTCTTCGACGGATCGCGCTTCGAGAACGACGCGGAGCATTCGTGGACGGTCTGCCTCATGGCCCACCTGTTCCGCGAGTACGCCGACGCGGATGTGGACGTCGGGCGGGTCATCCTCATGCTGCTCGTGCACGACCTCGTCGAATTGTACGCGGGCGACACCTTCCTGTATTCCGCGGATCGCGACGCCGCCTTCGAGCGCGAGGAGCGCGCGGCCCGGCGGATCTTCGGCATCCTGAGTCCCGACCAGGCCGACGAGCTCTACGAGCTATGGGCCGAGTTCGAGGCGCGCGAGTCGGAGGACGCGAAGTTCGCCGCGGTGTTCGACCGCTTCGAGCCCCTCCTCCAGAACTGGAAGAACAAGGGTTTCGGCTGGAAAAAACACGGCGTCACGAAAGCCATGGTCCTCGAAAAGAACCGCCACGTCGCCGAGGGCTCGAAAGAGATCTGGGCCTTCCTCGAGCGACTCCTCGACGAGTGCGAGGCGAAGGGCTACTTCCCGGGTTAACCCGGATTTCTCACACTCCGCCCGATTTTGTTGTGAGAAACCCGGGTTGGTGTCGCCGGTTGCGCGGATTTCCCGTTTGGGCGCCCCCGCCGCGGGAACGCTTTCCTGGGATCGACGAGCGCAGCTCGTCGTCGGGAACGCCGAAGGCGTTCCCGTGGCGGTCGGGTGCTCCGTTTCAAATCCTCGGGCGCGCCTTTCGGCGCGCCCTGCGGGTTTTCCACTGCGCCCCCTGGCGCGGCCGGCGTTCGGGGGCCGGCTTTTCGCTTATATTGTTCCTTTGTACAGCGACACGAGCGTCAGCGTTGCCGCGAGCGCGTCGCGGTGGGTGCGCTCGTAGCCGTGCGACGCCTGCACGCCGGGACCGATGAGCGCGTGGCGCACGTCGTAGCCGGCGCGGAGCGCGGCGCCCGCGTCGGAGCCGTAGAACGGGTAGACGTCCACGGCGTGCCTGAGACCCGCGGCCTTCGCGAGCCCGGCGAGCTCGTTCGTCATCTCGTAGTCGTAGGGGCCGCCGGAATCCTTCGCGCAGATGGACACGCTCCGGTCGTCGCAGCCGAGATCGTCGCCGATGGCGCCCATGTCCACGACGAGCACCTCGGTCGTCTTCTCGGGCAGGCCCGCGCTGCCGCCGTGGCCGACTTCCTCGTAGTTCGTGAAGAGAAGCCAGGTCTCGCGCGGCAAGGCGATCGATTTTTCCCTCACGTATTTCGCGTAGGCCAGGAGGACGCCGGCGCTCGCCTTGTCGTCGAGGTGGCGGCTCTTGACGTAGCCGGACGGCGTCACGACGGTGCGCGGGTCGAAGGACACGAAGTCTCCCGCGCCGACGCCGAGCGCCTTCGTCTCGTCGGCCGTGGACACGACCTCGTCGAGCACGATCTCGACGTTCGCGTCGTCGCGCGCGGTGGTGCCCACGTCCTTGTTCACGTGGACGGCCGGCTTGTCGAGGAGGAACCGGCCCGTGAAGGTCTTCCCCGCGCGCGTGTGCACGACGCAGTTTTCGCTCTCGACGTAGTTTTCGGGAAAGCTGCCGATCTTGGAGACGCGGAGGCGGCCGTTCGATTTCACCGAGCGCACGACGGCGCCGAGGGTGTCGATGTGGGCGGCCAGGACGAGCGGGCTTCCGGAGCCGCCGAGCTTCGCGCGCACGGAGCGCTTGTTCGTGTATTCCGGCGCGTAGCCGAGGGCGGCCAGTTCGTCGAACACGAAGCGCTCGGCGTCGCGCGTGAAGCCGCTCGGGCTCGGTATCCGGCAGAGCGCGGCGATCTTCTCGATCGCGTAGTCCACGTATTCGTTCGCGATGGGTTCCATGTCGTTCCTCCGTTTCGCGTCGCGACCGCGCGCGACGGACGATACTAGCATGAAGTCGCCGCGGCCGCGCAAGGTTGACAGGGGCCCGGGACGGCGCGACAATTCGGAATGGACGGGGCTTTTTCTGATTTTGAAATCGGTTCGGGGGGAGACGCGCCATGCCGGGAACCATGATTACCAAGTACTGCCTCAAGGTCAAATTCGAGGGTTTCGATTCCGATACGTTTTTCGAGGTGGATCACCGCGAGTTCGAGCGCCTGAAAGGGCTGTGGCCCAAGCTGTCGGAATCGCGCTACTTCGCGTTCTTCCGCACGAGCGACGGGACGGAAGTCGTGCTCAATGCCGACCGGGTGGAAACGCTCCGCTTCACGAAGGATCAGAGCCTCGAGGAGATTCCCGCGCTCATGAGCGTCCGCGAGGAGGAGTGGGTCCTCAAGTACCAGATGTACGGCAGGCGCGAGCCCGAGTACCTGACCCTCAGCTCGCCGGCCGCCGCGGTCGATTTTCTCGACGCGACGCGCGAAGCCTTCGGGTCGGGGGTGTCGGCCCCGCTCTTCCTGTCCATCGCCGACGGCGTCGGCGAGTCGACCTGCCTTGGTCGCGAAAAGCTCCTCTACCTGGCCGCGCCCAAGCGCGTCGTGGATGAGGGCCGTCGCCGCGCCTAGGAGTCTGTCGGACTTGGGAACGCCGCCGTTTGAATTTGAAGTGTGCGAACCTTTCCGAAAGGCTTTCGGGCGTAGAAGCGGCGCCCCTCGGCGTAAAACCGGCTCATCAGTCGGGCCATACGGGTAGTATGGCCCTCCTTCTTCGCCAATTTTCCGCTCGAGGCTCGCTCGCTTCCCGCCCGAATCCCAATTCCGACAGACTCCGAGCCCGGATTTCTCACGCTCCGCCGCGTCTACGGCTTCTGTTGCTTGCTTGAGTATTGGCGGAGCCCATAAAATCAGGGCTAGCGGAACTCAGTCGAAGGTGTAGGTGCTCCACTGGCGGACGAAGCCGGCGAAGCCGAGTTCGGCGGCGCGGTCGACCTGCGTCTCGGCCGAATCCTGGTAGTGCATGAGCAGGGTTTTCTTCTTGATGGCGGCGGGCAGGGCGGCGAGTTCGTCGAGCGACGAGTGGACGCCTCCCGTGAACAGCTGGCAGTCGTGGAAGATCGCCTTGAGCCCGAATTCGCGGTCGAGCCCGACGATCAGGTCAGGGTCGTAGCGCGTGTCGCTCGTGAAGAGCACCGACTTGTCGATGAGGACGCCGTAGCTGATCGACGATTCCTTCCAGGTCGGCGCCGAATCCGGGATGTGCTTGGTGCGGAAGACGGTGACGTGGATGCCGCCCACCGTCGCCTCCGCGCGCTCGCGGTCGGTGCCCTTCACGCGTTCGGGGCGGATCACGTTCCAGAAATCGGAAAACTCGAGGTTCTTCCCGTCGTGCTCCTCGTTGAAGGACGCCCCGCCGCGCAGCGACATGTTCCAGAGCTGCTTTTCGTATTCCTTCGTGATGATCACGTTCGGCTTCTTGCGCGGGCCGTAACGGTTCACGAGCATGACTTCCTCGAGGCCGCCGATGTGGTCCGCGTGCGAGTGCGTGATGAGGTAGTTCTGCACGTGCGTGACGGACAGTCCCAGGCGGGACAGGGCTTCGGGCGTCCGGCTGCCGCAGTCCACGAGCAGGTGGTCGCGGCCTTTGACGACGAGCAGGTTGTTCTGGAAGTATTTTTTCGAAAAGGCGCTGCCGGTCCCGACGAAGGTCAGGGTCAGCGCGCCGTCGTTGGCAAGCGAGAATGGGCCGGGCGCTTCCGGCAGCAACGATTTTTGGTCCATCCGGATAACTATACCCGCTCGCGATGTTTTTTCAATGGGGGCTTCGGCTTCGGACCCGCGGGATGGTTGGAGATTTTGGACATTTTTCCGGTTTAAGTGATGCAACTATCGCGTCGTGACGGAAAAAGAATCGTCCGTGCCATTCAAACGGGATTATACTGCCCGCATGCGTAGCATCCTGATCGTCGACCCGGATCGGCGGGAATCCCGGAGAATCGCGTCGCTTCTCGCCGAGGATTTCGAAACGGACTGCGCGGACGACGACGACGAAGGACGGGAAAAACTCCGCGCGCGGCCTTTCGACCTCGTGCTGGTTTCGCTTGACTTCGAAGACGCCGAACGCAGCCTCGACTTCGTCGAGGAGGTGGCCGCCTCGGACCACCCGCCGAAGGTCGTGTGCGCGTCGGAGCGCGCGGACACGACCCTGGCCGTCAAGGCGGGCCGGCGGGGCGCCGAGGAATTCGCGACCAAGCCGTACGCGCTCCCGCAGCTCCGGAAAAAGCTGCTCGACGCGACGCCGACGGCCCGCTCCCGCCGGGACAAGGCGCGCGCGCGGCGGGCTTCCCCGCTGATCGGCGAAAGCGAGCTGATGCTCGAGGTGAAGCGAACCCTGGCGCTGTACGGCGCCTACGACTACCCGGTGCTCATCCTCGGCGAGAGCGGCACCGGCAAGGACCTGGCCGCCCGGGACGTGCACGCCCAGTCGTCGCGCGCCGCCCGGCCTTTCGTGGCCCTCAACTGCGGCGCCATCCCCTCCCAGCTGGCGGAGAGCGAACTGTTCGGAACCGAGCGGGGCGCCTTCACGGGCGCGATCGGGCATCCCGGCGCGTGGGAACGCGCGAACGGCGGCACGCTGTTCCTCGACGAGATCGGGGCCCTGTCCCCGGACGTCCAGGTGAAGCTGCTCCGCGCGCTGGAGTCGGGCGAGGTTCTCAGGCTCGGCGGCTGCGTGCCGATGCGGAGCGACGTGCGCATCCTCGCCGCGACGAACGCGGACATCAAGCCGGGCGGGACGGCGGCGCTCCGGAACGACTTGTATTACCGGCTCAACACGCTGTCCGTCACCATGCCGCCGCTCCGGAAGCGCGTCGAGGACATCCCCCTGCTCGTCGAGCACCTGTCACGAACCTGCTGCGACGGCAAGCGCGTGGACGGCGCCGCGATGCGGACCCTCGAAACCTACGCCTGGCCGGGGAACGTCCGCCAACTGCGGAACACCCTGTGCCGGTCCACCGTGAACGCGCACGAGGCGGAGTGCATCGAGACGCGACACATCCGGTTCGACGACGAGTGAAGCGCCGTCCATGCACCCGTTCTTGGATGTCTTCCATAAGAATCCACACTGGTATTTGACAGGATGAGGTAAACCGGTTTATATCTCTACCATCACGGGGTTTTCCGCCCGCCCGCACTACGGACGGCGCGATTCCCGACGCGATGGAGCCGTCATGCGCGTTTCCCGTTCCGCGGGCATTCTCCTCCATATCAGTTCCCTTCCCGGGCCGTACGGCATCGGCGAGCTGGACGATCGGGCGAAAGCGTTCGTCGGCCTGGTCGCGGACGCGGGCGTGGCGTTCTGGCAAACCCTGCCCATCGGACCCACGGGCTTCGGGGATTCGCCGTACGCGTCCTTTTCGTCGTTCGCGGGCAACGAGCTGTTCATCTCGACCGACGCGCTCGTGGCGGAAGGACTCGTCGGGGACGCGGACGCGTCCGCGCTCCGCCGGCCGGAGGGGTCGGTGGACTACGGCGCGCTGATTCCGGCCAAATTCGCGCTGCTCGACCGGGCGGCCGACGCCTTCGTCCGGCGCGCGTCGGGGGTGCGGCGCGCGGCGTACGAGCGCTTCGTCGCCGACAACGCCTCCTGGCTCGAAGACTACGCGCTGTTCCGCGCCCTGAAGCGCGATTTCGACGGCGACGCCGCCCGGCGCGGACTCCATGGCTCGACCTGGACGTCGTGGCCCGAAGCGCTCGCCCTCCGCGAACCCGAAGCCCTGGCCGAAGCCCGGCGGGAAAACGCCGACGACGCGGCGCGTTGGAAGGTCTTCCAGTTCCTGTTCGACGAACAGTGGCGCGCGCTCAAGGCGCATGCGAACGACCGGGGCGTGCGCGTCATCGGCGACATTCCCATTTTCGCGGCGGCCGATTCCGCCGACGTCTGGGCTCACCGCGCGCTGTTCGCGCTCGACGCTTCGGGCGCGCCGCGGGAAGTCGCCGGCGTTCCCCCCGACTACTTTTCCGAAGACGGCCAGCTCTGGGGGAATCCCCTGTACGACTGGGACGCGCACGAACGGAGCGGTTTCGCCTGGTGGATCGAGCGCCTTCGGTCGGCGTTCGCCCGCTTCGACGCGGTCCGCATCGACCATTTCCGCGGCTTCGAATCGTATTGGGCCGTGCCCGGGAGCGCCCGAACGGCGCGGGAGGGCGTCTGGCGCCCGGCGCCGGGGCGGGCGCTGTTCGAATCGGTCAGGTCCGCGCTCGGGGAGGGACTGCCCGTGATCGCCGAGGATCTGGGGTTCATCACTCCTGAGGTGCGCGCGCTGCGCGACGATCTCGGCTTCCCTGGCATGAAGATTCTGCAGTTCGGTTTCGACGCGGAGGAATCGGGCACGGGACTCGATACGGCGAATCCCTTCCTGCCGCACAACTATCCGCGCGACTGCGTCGTCTACACCGGGACGCACGACAACGACACGGCCCTCGGCTGGGTCGAGGCGGCGAGCGCGGAAGAGCGGGTGTTCCTTGCCGAGTATGTCGGCGCGGGCGAGGCGGCCCTGGACGCCGAGGTTTTGGCCGCCGCGCTCGTGCGCGAAGCCCTGAAGTCGCCCGCGGAGCTCGCGGTGGTGCCGGCGCAGGACCTCCTGGGGCTCGGTTCGCCGGCCCGGATGAACACGCCGTCGACGGTCGGCGGCAACTGGCGCTGGCGTCTCCGCCCGGGGCAGCTGTCGGCGGAGGCGCTCCGCGATTTCGGCGCGCTCTGCGCGCTCTACGGCAGGAGGCCGAGAACCGCCGGCGCGCGCCCGGCGACGAGGTAAGCCGCCGCGAGCGCCGCGGTGAATGCCAGGAACCCGAGACTCACCGAACTCATCGACGCGCTCTTCGTGCGGGCGGAAAACCCGCGGCGGAACATGCCCGCGAGCAAGGTGGCGTTCGCGGCAACTGCCGGGGCCAGGACGACCGGCGGCACGGCGGGCAGGGTGCCGCGCTCCCCGAGGATCAACGCGGAACTCCACGCGGCGCAGATCAGCGCGACGAAGGCCGCGAGGGCCGGCCAGCCGGGCGCGACGATGCCGCCGTCGGGGCCGCGCCGAGCGGACAGCACCGCGACGGTGCGCCTGCCCGCGCGCCGGTCGGCCTCCGCGTCGCAGAGGTTGTTGGCGGACAGGATGGCGGCGATGAAGCAACTCGACGGGATGCCCGCCAGGGCGGCGGCGCCGTCGATCGTCCCGGTCTGCGAATAGACGCCGACGAGGAACAGGACTTCGCCGAGGAAACCGCCCGCGAAAAACTCGCCCAGCGGCGTCGAGGAGATCGGCAGCGGACCTCCCGAATAGGCGAAGCCGACGACCAGGCAGACGAAGCCCGCGGGCACGAGCGCCCAACCCGCGCGCGCGGCGAGCACGAATCCGAGCACGGCTGCCGCGCCGAACAGCGCGAGCGACGCGACGAGGGTCTGCCCCGGATCGGCGCCGCCGTGCAGTATGGCCTTGTCCCGTTCGAAGTTGCCTTCCGCGCGGTCGCCGCCACGCAGCCAGTCGAAATACGAATTGAAGCCCGTCGTGCCCATGTCGACGCAGAGCGCGGCGGCCAGCGCGAGCGCGAAAGCCGCCGGGTCGAGCGATCCGGTCCGCCAGCGGACGAACAGCGCGGACAGCGCGAGCGTCGAGACGCTCACGATCTTCGTCTTCAGTTCCACGACGCCCAGGAATTGCCGTACGGTCACGATGTTCCTCCGGAACCGAGGGTGGACCGAAAACGCCGCTTGCGCAAGCGCCTCCGCCGTCCGGGAACGCCGCGGCCGCGGCTTCGCTTTTTTCCTTGCGCGCCCGGTCTTTCCCGGCTACTGTTAGGTGCGGCGCGTGCGCCGAAATGGCGCGTTGCGCAATTCAGGAAACGGCGGGCGGCCGCAAACGCGATCGGAACGGATGCATGGGCGATACGACTGACCACCGCGACAGGATCAAGCTCCTCGAGCGCGAGATCGACCTCCTGCGCTCGCAGAACCAGCGCCTCTCGGACCTGCTCGGCGAGCAGGAACGGCGCCACCACGACCTCGAGGAACGCCTCTCGGTCGACGCGCGGAGCGGATTGCCGAACCATGTCCGCCTGAGCGTCGACCTCGATCTGGCGATCGACCGGGCGCTGACGTCCGGCGAGAAATTGGCCGTGGTCATCGTCAAATTCGACTCGCGCATGGCGGTGATGTCTCGGACGATGAAGCCGACTATCATCGAGTGGATCCTCTACCAGACCGGGCAGCGCCTGCTCGAGGCGGTATCGGCGGGCGACGGCCTCTACCATTCCCGGGACGACGAGTTCGTGATCGTCTTCCGCGACGCGGGCGACCTCGACGCCCTCAAGAAGCGCATCTCGGCGGCGATGGCCGCCATCGGGAAGCCGCACGTCTTCTCCGGCTGCCACCTGGCGGTGGGCTGCGTGGCGGGAGCGGCGGTGTTCCCGGAGCACGGGCTCGAGCGCGGGCGGCTCCTCCACAACGCGGACATCGCCCTCGAGTACGCCGAAACCAAGGGCCGTCCGGTGAAATTCTTCTCGGAAAAGATCCGCGAGTCGGTCGTCGAGAAGATGGAGCTCCAGAACGCCATCCTCAAGGCGCTCGAGTCCCAGGCCATCAAGGAGATCTCCCGGCAGTTCCACCTGTACTACCAGCCCATCGTCACCATCGACTCGGTCGGGCCGGATTCCGTGAAGATCGCGAAGGTCGACGCGGAAGTCCTCATCCGCTGGCGCCACCCGACGCGCGGGCTGCTCGCGCCGAACCTGTTCATTCCCATGGCCGAGGAGACGGGGCTCATCATCCCCATCGGGAACTGGGTGCTCTATCAAGCCGCCCGGGCGCTTTCGGAATGGAAGGACGGGGCGCTCGGCGCGGTGGGCCTGTCGGTCAACCTGTCGCCGCGCCAGTTCTCGAGCGACCACCTGTTCGAGAACGTGAAGCGCGTCATGCAGCGGGAGGGCCGCGAGCGCCTCAAGTTCGAGATCACCGAATCCTGCCTCATGGACGACCCCGCCCAGGCCGTCGGCCGCATGGAGCGGCTCAAGGCGGAGGGCGTCAGTTTCTCCGTCGACGATTTCGGCACCGGCTATTCGTCGCTCAGCTACCTGAGCAAGCTGCCGGTCTCGTCGCTCAAGGTCGACCAGTCCTTCGTCCGCCACATCGAGGACTCGCCGCAGGACCGGACCATCGTGCGCACGATCCTCTCCCTCGGCAAGGAGATGGCCTTCGACGTCGTGTGCGAGGGCGTGGAGAGCGAGCGGCAGCTCCGCATGCTCACGGAGGACGGGTGCTCGCGCATGCAGGGATATCTCTTCGGGCAACCCCAGCCGGCCGAGCGCTTCGCGTCGGTGTGCGAGGAACTCACGCGGCGTCCCGTGCCGTTCGCCCGCCTCCGCGAATTCGCCGCCGGGGCATGAACCGGCGCGGCCCCCCCCCCCCCACCGCGCTTGACGCCGTGCGGACCTTCGGGACAGAGTTGCCCCCCGCGTAGGCGCGGGGAACATGCCGGACGTGTCCATAGCCAGGAAGGTAATCCCGTGAAAGCTTCGCCCCTGTTCCGAGTCATCGCGCTCGTGTCCGCCGTCGTCTTCGTCTCCGCCTTCGCTTCGTGCCGGCGCGGCGCCTCGGCGCCGGGCGAGCGGGGCAGCGTCCAGGGCACCGCCCGGGAACCCGCCCGCGTCGCGCTCGTCGTGCCGACGAATCAGGGCGGTCCGGCCTCGTTCGCCGAAACCGCGGCGCGGGCGCGGGCGCTCGTCACCGAGGGAGGCCCCTGGAAACTCGTCGAAGCGCCCTGGGGGCGGAGCGGCGACGCCCGCGAAGCCTTCATCGCCGCCGTGGCCGCGCAGGCGGACGACCCGGCCTTGTCCGCCGTCGTGGTGGCGCCGGCGCCCGTCGGCACGGCCGAGGCGTTCCGCCGCGCCGCGGAAGCGCGCCCCGCCCTGATCCGGATCGCCGTGACGCCGGACGAAGCTCCGGAATCCGTGCAGGCTTCCGCGACGCTCGTCGTGGAAGCGGATTTCGTGGCCGCTTCGTTCGACGCGGCTTCGGTCCTTCCGAAGACCGCGCGCGCCGTCTGGGTCGACGCGACGAAGGGGGTTGCCGGCGAGACCGCCCGGCGGAAGGCCGCCTTCCGCGAGACGCTGGCCGCGCGCGGCTTGTCCCTCGCCGTCCTCGACGCCCAGGCGGCCGTGGCCGACCGCAAGCCGGGGGCCCTGGACGCGTTCGCCTCGCGAGCCCTGGACGGTTTCGCCTCCGGCGGCGGCGGGACGGTCGGCGTTCTCGCAGCGGACGAAACGACATGGCTCGCCTTCGCGCGCGCGGCGAAAGGCCGTTCCGTGATCCTGCTCGGCTGTCCGGATCCTTCATTTGAATCGTTGTATTCGGTACTCGGGGCGGATCGGGCCGCGCTCGCGGAAGCCTGGAAGCCGGCGGCCTTTTTGGGGGGCGTGTCGACCGGGACGGCGGTCCTGCTCGAGCCGGTTCTGGCCCTGGCCGGGCGTCTCGACGGATCGGCGCCGCCGCGCGATTTCGCGACCGCCTGGGCCGAGTGGTCCGGCCCGCCGGGGAAGCCGCGCCTGGCCGCGATTCATTATGTCGATCCGTCCATCGACGTCCGGTCGAAGAACCACTTGCTCGTGCGCGTCCCCCTTTCGGGGATCGGCGTGGAGCCGGGATCGTCCGCTCCGGTACCAGGGGAATTGTACCGGTTTAGCGAGTGATCCGACGCGCTGGCGAACGATAAAACCCTTGACGTCTCCGGTTCTTCGAGTACAATGGGGTAGTCTTTCCAATCCGTATAGGAGGAAGTTCCACATGAAGCGTATCGCACTGTTCTCGCTTCTCGTCGTCGCGGCCATGCTCGCGTTCGTCGGTTGCCCCAAGAAGGTCGACACCACGACCCCCGCCAAGGCGGCGTTCCACATCGGCGTCGTCACCGGCTCCGTTTCCCAGTCCGAGGATGATCTCCGCGGCGCTGAAGCCCTCATCAAGCTGTATGGCGACGTGAAGGACGGCGGGATGATCAAGCACCTGACCTATCCCGACAACTTCATGGATCAGATGGACACCACCATCTCCCAGGTCCTCTCCCTCGCCGACGATCCCCTCATGAAGGCGATCGTGATGAACCAGGCGATCCCGGGAACGGCCGAAGCCTTCAAGCGCGTCCGCGAGAAGCGCAACGACATCCTGCTCTTCGCCGGCGAGCCCCACGAGGATCCGCCCGTCATCCAGCAGGTCGCCGACGTCGCCGTCAACAGCGACTTCATCTCCCGCGGCTACACGATCATCTGGGCCGCCAAGGAGCTCGGCGCGAAGACCTTCGTCCACATCTCCTTCCCCCGCCACATGTCCTATGAGACCCTCGGCCTCCGCCGCCAGATCATGGAAGAAGCGTGCAAGGACCTCGGCCTCAAGTTCGTGTTCGAGACCGCTCCGGACCCGACGACCGAAGTCGGCGTCGCGGGCGCCCAGCAGTACATCCTCGAGAAGGTCCCGGCGTGGGTCCAGAAGTACGGCAAGGAAACCGCGTTCTTCTGCACGAACGACGCGCACACCGAGCCGCTGCTCAAGCAGCTTCTCGCCGTGGGCGGCATCTTCGTCGAAGCCGACCTCCCGTCCCCGCTCATGGGTTACCCCGGAGCCCTCGGTCTCGACCTGACGGCCGAGAAGGGCGACTTCCAGAAGATCCTCGCCAAGGTCGAAGAAGCCGTCAAGGCGAAGGGCGGCGCTGGCCGCTTCGGAACCTGGGCGTACTCCTACGGCTACACGGTCACCGCCGGTCTCGGCGAGTTCGCCAAGAACATCATCGAAGGCAACGCGAAGAAGGACGACCTGGCCGCCCTCAACGCCGCTTTCGGCAAGTTCACCCCCGGCGCCAAGTGGGCTTCCGGCAACTACATCAACGCCCTCACCGGCGAAAAGGCCGCGAACCACTACCTCGTCTACATGGACACCTACGTCATGGGCAAGGGCTACCTCCCCACGACCGAGCAGAAGATCGACCAGAAGTACTACAACATCAAGTTCACGAAGAAATAAGCTCCTGACTTGATCTTGGGAAAGAGGGGCTTAGCCTGACGAGGCCGCCCCTCTTTTTTTTGAACCTCCGTCGCTTGCGGCCATCTGTATGGCTTCAGGCCCGGCGCCGGGCCCCTCGGGAGCCGGCGCCGCCCCACTCCGGTCTCCGCTTATACCGACACGAGTACCACGTCGCGGATGCCGATTCCGAAAGGCTTGATATGAACGACACGACGCCCATCCTGAGGCTCGAGAACATATCGAAGGATTTCTACGGGACCGTCGTCCTCAAGGACGTTTCCTTTTCGCTCAACAAAGGCGAGATCCTCGGTCTCGTAGGCGAAAACGGCGCCGGCAAGACGACCCTGATGCGCATCCTGTTCGGCATGCCCGTCATCGCCGAAACCGGCGGTTTCAAGGGAACGGTCAGCGTTGGCGGCAATCCCGTCGTTTTCAAGAGCCCCTTCGACGCTCTCGACGCCGGTATCGGCATGGTGCACCAGGAATTCTCGCTGATTCCCGGCTTCACCACGACCGAGAACATCATGCTCAACCGGGAAATCACCCGGAAGAATCCGTCCGTCGAGGTGTTCGGCGACCGCATGGCCACCCTCGACCGCCCCGCGATGCGGAAGCGCGCCGAAGGCGCCATCTCGCGTCTCGGCGTCACGCTCGACCCCGACATGCTCGTCGCCGAGATGCCGGTCGGGCACAAGCAGTTCACGGAAATCGCGCGGGAGATCGACCGCGAGAACGTCAAGCTCCTCGTCCTCGACGAGCCGACCGCCGTGCTCACCGAAACCGAGGCCGACGTCCTCCTCAAGGCCCTGCGCAAGCTGGCCGACCAGGGCATTGCCATCATCTTCATCTCGCACCGGCTGCACGAAGTGACCGAGATCTGCGACAAGATCGTGGTGCTCCGCGACGGGCACGCCGTCAAGGACGTGTCCTCCAAGAACGTCTCCGTGCGCGACATCGCCTCCTGGATGGTGGGCCGCGACGTGGAAGGCAAGAAGTCGGACCGCGCCGCGTGCAAGAGCGAGCAGGTGGCGCTCAAGGTCGAGCGCCTCTGGGTCGACATGCCCGGCGAGACCGTCCGGGACGTCAACTTCGAGGTGTGCGAAGGCGAGATCTTCGGCATCGGCGGCCTCGCGGGCCAGGGCAAGCTCGGCATCCCGAACGGCATCATGGGGCTCTTCCCCGCCGGCGGCACGGTCGCGCTCCACGGCAAGGACGTGACGCTCAACGATCCGCACGGAGCCCTCAACACGCACATGGCCTTCGTGAGCGAGGACCGGCGCGGCGTCGGCCTCCTGCTCGACGAGAGCCTCGACTGGAACATCGCCTTCACGGCCATGCAGGCCAAGGGCGAGTACCTCAAGTCGTACTTCGGCGGCCTCCTCAAGCTCCGCGACGACGCGTCCATGAAGAAGCTCGCCAAGCATTACATCGACGCGCTCGAGATCAAGTGCACGGGGCCCCACCAGAAGGCGAAAGCCCTTTCCGGCGGCAACCAGCAGAAGGTGTGCCTGGCCAAGGCGTTCGCGATGAAGCCGAACCTGCTCTTCGTCTCCGAACCGACGCGCGGCATCGACGTGGGCGCCAAGACCATCGTGCTCGAGACGCTCAAGCGCTACAACCGCGAATCTGGCATGACCATCGTCATGATTTCCAGCGAACTCGAGGAGCTCCGCTCCATCTGCCACCGCATCGCCATCGTGGACGAGGGACGCATCGCCGGCATCCTGCCGCCCGACGCCGACATCGCCGAGTTCGGCCTGCTCATGTCCGGCGAAAAAGCCGGCGCCAACGGAGGGGCCCGATGAACCAGATCAAGACTTTCGTCCAGGACTTCGGCTGGCCGCGCATCATCATCGCCCTGTTCCTGTTCGCGCTGTTCGTCGCAGCGCCCTTCGTCGGCGTCCGCCTCGACGCGTCGTTCACGGACGTGCTCAACCGCTTCGGCCAGAACGCGGTCATGGTCATCGCCCTCGTGCCGATGGTGCAGGGCGGCTGCGGACTCAACTTCGGCCTGCCGGTGGGCGTCATCGGCGGTCTCCTCGGCGTGACCATCACGATGAACCTCGGCTTTACCGGTCCGATCGGCTTCCTCGTCGCCATCGCGTTCACCATCGTGATCGCCGGCATCTTCGGCTGGCTGTACGGCAACCTCCTCAACAAGGTCAAGGGCGAGGAGATGACGATCAGCATGTACGTCGGATTCTCCATGGTGATGATCTTCTCCATCCTGTGGATCGTCCTGCCCTACACGAAGGCCGACATGGTCATGGGCTTCGCGGGCACCGGCCTCCGCCGATCCATTTCGCTCGAGTCCTACTGGAACAAGATCCTCAACGACTTCCTGGCCGTCCGGATCGGCGACACCTTCGTCTTCCCGACCGGTCTCATCCTGTTCGTCGCCCTGTGCGCCTTCGTCATGTACGTGTTCATGCGCACGAAGGTCGGCACCGCCATCACGGCCGTCGGCTCCAATCCCGACTACGCGCGCGCCTCCGGCGTGAACGTGGACAGGATGCGCGTCATGAGCACGATGGTCTCGACGATCCTCGGCGGCATCGGCATCCTCGTGTACCAGCAGAGCTTCGGCTTCGTGCAGGTGTACGACGCGCCGCTGTACATGGCCTTCCCCGCGGTGTCCGCCCTCCTCCTCGGCGGCGCCTCGGTGAACAAGGCGTCCATGGTGAACGTCGTCATCGGCACGCTGCTCTTCCAGGGCATGCTCACGATGACGCCGTCCGTCATCAACTCGGTCCTCAAGACCGACATGTCGGAAGTCATCCGCATCATCGTGTCGAACGGCATGATCATCTACGCGCTCACGCGAAAGACGAAGGTGACCAAATGAAAAAGAACTTCGACTTGAGGAAGTTCGCCGGCGACAACCTCGTCGTCCTCATCTTCCTCGTGATGACCATCGTCGCCATTCCCCTGTCCAAGCTGAGCGGTGTGTTCATCCTGGACCAGCTCGTGACGCGCATCGCGCGCAGCGCCTTCCTCGTGTTCGCCCTGATCCTCCCGATCATCGCCGGCATGGGAATCAACTTCGCCATGACGCTCGGCGCCATGGCGGGCCAGATCGGCCTCATCTTCACGATCGACTGGAACATCGTGGGCACGAACGGGCTCCTCTTCGCGATGCTGCTCGGCATCCCGATCTCGGTGTTCCTCGGCTGGTTCTCCGGCATGGTGCTCAACAAGGCGCGCGGCCGCGAAATGGTCACCGGGTTCATCCTCGGGTACCTCATGGACGGCGTGTACCAGATGTTCGGCCTGTACATCGTGGGCATGCTGATCCCCATCCGCACCGCCAAGGTGGCGCAGATCGACGGCTTCGGCGTGCGCAACACGCTGGACCTCTCGACGCTCCGCGGCACGCTGGACAAGCTCGTCAGCTTCAAGATCGGCACCATCCCCATCCCGGTGGTCACCTTCATGATCATCGCGCTCCTGTGCGTGTTCATCATCTGGTTCAAGAAGACGAAGCTCGGCCAGGACATGCGCGCGGTCGGCGAGGACGAGCACGTCGCGCACGCGTCGGGCATCGACGTGGACAAGACGCGCATCATCGCCATCGTCATCTCGACGATCCTCGCGTGCATCGGCCAGGTCATCTACCTGCAGAACCTCGGCAACATGTTCACGTACACGAGCCAGCGGCAGGCGGGCTACATGGCGGCGGCGGCCATCCTGGTCGGCGGCGCCACGAAGAAGAAGGCGACGATCACGAACGTCTTCGTCGGCGTGCTTATCATCCACACGCTCTACATCACGCTGCCGCAGGTCGGCGCCCAGATCTTCAGGTCGGCGCAGATCGGCCAGTACATGTCCGACGCCATCAACTTCTCCGTCATCGCCCTCGCGCTCACCATCCACGCGTGGCGCGAGCGCAAGAACGCCGAAAACGCGCGCGCGGGCCTCAGGGCCGGCGCCGCCGCCCCGGCCGTGGAAGGAGCCGGCAAATGAACAAGATCAGGTTGATCGCGCGGGCGGCCGTAGGCGTCGTCTACCTTGCCTTGGCCGTGTTCGCCTTTCTCGGCGGTCGCGGTCACAAGCTGTATGTCAACAACTACACGGCCGGTCCGGGATCCGGAGCGGCCGTCAAGGTCGAGATCAAGGGCGCGAAGCCGCTCGACGTCAAGCCGAACGGGATCCGCTTCGTCACGGTCATCGGCCAGCGGCAGCAGGTGACCTTCTCCTTCGCCGACGGCGCCAGCGTCTCGCGCGAGGTGCGCATCCCGGTCGGAACCGACGCCGTGATGATCCACGCGGCCGCCGTCAAGTCCGGCGCCGAGGCGGGGGTCATACCCGTCGATCCGAACACGGAAGAACGCTGACGGCAGATCGTTTCATCCGACGGGGCGAAGCCGCTTTCCGGGGGCTTCGCCCCGTTTTTCATGGTTTCCGGGTTCGAGTACGGTATACTCAAACGGGCGTCCAATGGCGCCCGCATCACGGACGAACGCGCCGGCTCCGGGCCGACCCGAGGTCCGACAAGGAGCAGTCATGAAGAAAACCATTGCGATCGCCCTCGCGATCGCCCTCGTGTCGCAGGCCGTTTTCGCGCAAGCCGCGCCCAGGAAAGTCCTGACCGACGCCGACATCAAGAAACTCGTCCAGGACCTGCCGAAGATCTCGCCGGAACTCGACGCGATCGACATGGATTTCGAGCAGACCGAGGACGGCCAGCCGATGTCGGTCGGCCAGCTGCGCGGCATGTTCGACACGATGAAGGCCGACGCCCGCGTAAAGAAAGTCCTGGCCAAGTACGGCTGGAACGATTCGTTCTTCGAGAAGTTCTACGCGATCATGGTCGGATACACCGCCCTCATGCTCGAGCAGGGTCTCGCCCAGGTCGAGACCGAACTGGCGTCCTCGACGGACTACACCGAAGAGCAGAAGGCGATGATGAAGGAACAGATGGCGCCCATGCTCCAGCAGATGCGCGACATGGCGTCCGAGTACCGCAAGGCGGTGCATGCGGACGACATGAAGACGATCGAGCGCAACAAGCCCGCGCTCGACCAGGCGTTCGACGAAGGCGAAGACGAGTAAGAAAACGGACATGGAAAGGGGCGCCCCCGGCCGCACGCGCGGCGGGGGCGCCCCTTTCCGTCAATCCGGGCGCGAAGCGGAACTTTCCTTCGCGCGGGCTTTCAGCGCTTCAGGGCCGCGGCGGCCTTCACGAGCTCCAGGAAGCCGGCCCGGTAGCCGTTCGAGTCGCGCCCGAGGGCGTTTTTCGCGATGTCCGCGACGGAAGCGAAGCTCGACGAACCGGCGTACGCGGAGTTCCTGAGCACGAGGCCGAACGACGCGACGGACGCCGCGAACCGGAAGTCGGAAGAGGCTTGGCCGAAATCGGCCTGGCCGAACGCGCCGTTCCGTTCCAGCGCGGCGAACTCGAGCAGCTTGCTCGTCTCCGATTCGGGTTCCTTGTACCGAATCCGGACGCGCGCGCTTTCGGCTTGCGCCCAGTCGGAGACCGTCGGCTTTTCCGCGCGTTCCTGCGGGTCCACGCCCGGGGGGACCGCTTCCGCGGAAGCCGCCGGGATGAGCTCGTAGAGCGCCGTGACCGTGTGTCCCGCGCCGATTTCGCCGGCGTCCTTCGTGTCGTCGGCGAAATCCTTCGAGGCGAGCATGCGGTTTTCGTAACCGAGCAGGCGGTACGCCTTGACGGCGTCGGGATTGAACTCGACCTGGATTTTCACGTCCTTGCCGACGGTGAGGAGCGTGCCGCCCATCTGCGTAACCAGCACCTTCCGCGCCTCGAGCGCCGAATCGATGTAGGAATAGTTGCCCTGCCCCTTGTCGGCGATGGCTTCCATGCGCGAATCCTTCACGTTCCCGGTGCCGAAGCCGAGGATCGACAGGTAGATGCCGTCCTTCCGGTACGTTTCGATCAGCTTGAGCAGCTCGGTCTCGTCCGTGACGCCGACGTTGAAATCGCCGTCGGTGGCGAGGATCACGCGGTTGTTGCCCTTCGGCTTCAGGTTTTCCTTCGCGAGCTTGTACGCCAGCCTGATCCCTTCGCCCCCCGCGGTCGAGCCGCCGGATTCGAGCGAATCGAGCGTGTCGAGGATCTTCGCCTTCCGGTCGCCCGACGTCGGCGGGAGCGCGACGCCCGCGGCGCCCGCGTAGACCGTGATGGCGACCGTGTCCTGCGGTCGCAGCTGCTCCACGAGCATCGCGAAGGCCTTCTTGAGGAGCGGCAGCTTGTCCTCGTCGGACATCGAACCGGAGACGTCGAGCAGGAACACGAAGTTGGCGGGGGGCAGCGTCTCGATCGGCACGCGCTTCGCCTGGACGCCGATCATGAGGAGCCGGTGATCGGGCGCCCACGGACAGGAGGCGATCTCGCTTCGGACGCCGATGGGACCGTCCGTCGGATCGGGGTGCGCGTAGTCGAAGTAATTCACGAACTCCTCGATGCGGACCGCTTCGGGCGGCGGCAGCGCCCCGCTCCCGATGTAGCGCCGGGCGTTCGCGTAGCTCGCGGTGTCGACGTCGATCGAAAACGTCGATAGCGGACTTTTCTTGGCGGGCTTGAACGCGTTTTCCGGGAGCGACGCGTAGCTTTCGTCGTTCGCGCCGTCGGCGGGCGGAGGCGCGTCGGTGTCGCCCGCGGAATAGCCGCGGACGCCCGCCGTCGCGGCGGCCGGAGGGGCCGGGGCCATTTCGTACGACTTCGAAGCGCCGCGCTGGGCCTCCGCCGCCGCCGGCGCTTCTTGCGGCGGCGTTCCGGCGGAACCCGGAGCGGACTTCGACGTGGAACAGGCGACCGCCAGGATCGCCAGGGAAATCGCCAGGGCTGAAAGGATTCGTCGTGCCATTATGCCTCCCGGGGACCGGGGCGGAGGGGCGCCGGTCCGAACGCGCGTTTGTCGTAAAACAAGCCGGGCGGACGCCTGGTTACCGCGGCGCGGCGGGCGCGTTCCCGTCGGAGGTCAGGATCGCGCCTGTCTCGCCGCGTTCAGCAAGGACGCGTGTGGGCAGGGCGTGGTCTTCCTGAGATCCTCGATCCGCGCGAAGAGGGGCGCCAGGATGCGGTCGATCTCCGCGAGCTTCGCGGCGAGTTCGCGCTCTTCGGCCCCGTTCAGGGCGGACTCGAGGTTGTGCGCGTGCTCGCGGAGACGCGGCAGGCAGAGGTTGCCGGCGACGCCCTTCAGCTTGTGCGCGAGCAGCCGCGCGGTCGCGCGATCGCCGGCCGCGACGGAATCATGGAGATGGTCGGAGATTTCCCGGTATGTGTCGTGGAAGATGACGAGGAGCTCCCCGTAGAAATCCGTGTCCGACTCGTGGAACCGGTAGGCCAGGTCGGGGTCCACGCCGGGAACGCTGCCGTAGAATTCCTTGCAGGCGCGCATGGCCTCAGGCCGTCCTGACCGCGTCGCGGCCGGCGTTTTTCGCGTCGTAGAGGGCTTCGTCGGCGCGGCCGATCATGTCGAGGATGGAGTCGTCCGCGCCCGGGGCGTAGGCGACGACGCCGAAACTGCCGGTCACCGACACCGTGCCCCCGTCCGGCAGCTCGATCTTCTTCGTGGGAAGGACGGCGCGCAGGCGCTCGGCGGTCTTCGCGGCGCTGTCGAGGTCGCAGCCGGGCGTCAGGATCACGAATTCCTCGCCGCCCCAGCGGCAGATGACGTCGTACGGGCGGCACGCCTCGCGGAGCGCGTCGGCCGCGGACTTGAGCGTCTCGTCGCCCACGAGATGGCCGTAGCGGTCGTTGACGTGCTTGAAGTGGTCCAGGTCCATCATGATGATGCCGAAACGCCCGCCCTGCCGGCGCGCGCGCTCGAACTCGATCTCGGCCTGGCGGATGAAGGCGTAGCGGTTGAGCAGCTCGGTCAGGTAGTCCTTCTTGGCGAGGTCGGTCAGCTTTTCCTCGAGCTTGAGGACGCGATCGGCGATCTTGAGGCGCGCGATGAGCTCGGCGCGGTCGAAGGGCTTCGTGACGTAGTCGTCCGCTCCGGCGTCGAGGCTCTGGAGGAGGGACTCGTGCCCTTCGACGGACGTGATCACCATCGCGTAGATGTAGCCGGACAGCGGGCGCCCCCGGAGACGCCTGATGAGCTCGAGGCCGTCGACGTCGGGCAGGATGCGATCAACGACGAGCACGCGCAGTTCCCCGGAGGACAGCGCGTCCCACGCTTCGGCGCCGGTGGACGCCTCCACGACCTCGTGGCCGTTCCGTTCGAGGAGCCCGGCCATGTGCTTGCGCTGGACGTGGTCGTCTTCGACAACCAGGATTTTCATAGAGCCTCTTTCCGCCGCCCCGAAGGGCGTGACTTTTCCTTCGATGATATCACGTCGGAACCGGAATACAAACGGAAAAAATCGGGAGGACGGAGCCGGAAACGGGGCGCGCGCGGAGAGGCGACGCCGCCCGGCCGTCGCGTCAGTCCGGCAGCAGCCAGGACCGGAAGTCGACGACGGTCCCGAAATAGCGGAACGCGGCCGGCTTGATCGCCTCGCGGATTTCGGGGATCGCGTGCCCCCACCCGGCGGCGGCGAAGTCCACCCCGGCCGCGGCGGCCATGTCGGCTCCCGGCTTGAGATCGTCGAGGACGACCGCGTCGCTCGGTTCGAGGGCGAAGCGCGCGAGGGTCTCGAGCACGGGGCCCGGAGCGGGTTTGCGCCGCGCGGGATCGCTTTCCCAGCCGAAAATGGCGTCCGGAACGAGGTCTCCCGCCATCGCGTAGTCGCGGGCGATGATGTCGGCGTCGGAGTGCGAGACGACGACGAGGATGCCGCCGCGGCGCTTGAATTCCGACAGGAGCGCGTACATGCCGGGAAAGAACTCGGCGTGCCGCCCGGCCGTGAATTCGCGCCAGATGCGCTGGCTTTCGTCGACTTCCTCGGCCGACAGGGCGAGTTCGCCGCGGAGGAACTCCGAAAGGCCCGGATCGAAATTCTTCCGGAACCATTCCTCGAGGCTGACGACGCGACGGCCCGGCCGCAGTCGGCGCATCGCCTCCACGTGCGCGGGATAATGGATGAGCGGGGTGCTCATGACCGCGGTGTCGTCATGGTCCACGAGGAGGCAGCGTCGGGAGACGCGCCCGCTCCCGGCTCCCGCGAAATACCGTTCCGCCCCGATGCGGCGGACGTAGGCGACTTGGCCGTCGGTTTCGAGGGCTCCGGGACGGCCTTGGCGCACGAGTTCGACGGCTCGGTCCGGATCGACGCCGAATTCGACGAGGATGCGGGCGGCGACCGTGCCCGAGCGCCCGCAGCCGCCCATGCAGTGGACGCAGACCTTGCCGCCCCGCGCCAGCGCCGACCGTACGCGCGGGCCGGCGTCGGTCCATGCCCGTTCCCACTCCGGCCCCGGCGTCGAGTAATCCTCGATGGGCAACCAGAGATGGACGAAACGCTCCTCCGCGAGCGCTGGAAGGTCGCCCGCGCCGATGGCGTCGAGTTCGTCCCGTTCCACGAGGGAAACGAGGATTTCCGCGCCCCAGGCTTGGATCGCGTCGAGATCGGACGCGAGCGCGTTTCCGTCGGGAACGGCCGTTCCTTTCCGTCTTCCCGGACAGGCCGCGAGGGCGACGGCTCCGTCCGTGCCGGGTACGCGGACGACGCCCATGTCCGTTCCGAAGGTCGGATTCGGTTCAACCATGCGAGAGCCCCCCGTGATCGCTCGAGTTTTCCGTTGCCATGATACCGGGAACGACGTACGATCGGAAGGCCATGCCCGCGCCCGCGGGGGCGAAAGCCGGAAGGAGACGGAAATGGATTTTAACGCGATCGTCGACCGCAGGGGAACGGACTCGGTCAAATGGGACCTGAACGCGAAGATCTTCGGCACGGACGACCTGTTGCCGCTCTGGGTGGCGGATACCGATTTCCGCGCCCCCGAACCCGCGATCGAGGCCATGCGCCGCCGCCTCGAGCACGGCGTGTTCGGCTACACGTTCCGCGGCGACGCGTTCCACGACGCGATCGTCGGCTGGGAGCGCCGGCGCTACGGCTGGGAGATCAGGCGCGAATGGATTTCGTTCAGCCCCGGCGTCGTGCCGGCGCTCGCCCTGTCCGTCCTCGCCTGCACCGAGCCCGGCGATTCGGTGCTGGTCCAGCCGCCCGTCTACGGTCCCTTCTTCGACGTGGTCGCGAAGAACGGCCGCCGGATCGCGGAGGCCCCGCTCGCGCAGATCGGCGGCCGCTACGTCATGGATTTCGACGCGCTCGAACGGGCCGCGGACGCGTCCGCGCGCATGCTGATCCTCTCGAGCCCGCACAATCCCGTCGGGCGCGCGTGGACGGCCGACGAACTCGGGCGGCTCGCGGAGTTCGCGGGGCGGAAGGGACTCGTGATCCTGTCCGACGAAATCCATTCGGACATCGTGTACGACGGCCGCCATGTCCCGCTCGCGTCGCTGTCGGCGGACGCGGCGCGGCGGACGATCACGTGCCGAGCGCCGAGCAAGACCTTCGGGCTCGCGGGGCTCACCACGTCGTACGTCGTGATCCCGGACCCGGACCTGAAGCGCCGCTTCGACGCGTCGCTCGCCGCCCTCGGCGTCGACGGCGGCAATATCTTCGGCGCGGTCGCCCTCGTCGCGGCGTACACCGAATGCGACGCCTGGCTCGACGGTCTCGTCTCCTACCTGCGCGCGAACCGCGACCGAGCCGTCCGCTTCATATCGGAACGCGTCCCCGGGGTGAAGGCCTTTGCGCCCGAGAGCACGTTCCTGCTCTGGCTCGACTGTTCGGAGCTGGGGATGGAAAACGACGGACTCGCGCGATTCCTCGCGCGCGAGGCGAAGATCGGACTCAATTCCGGCACCTTCTTCGGAGGGCCGCGTTACGGCCGCTTCGTCCGCCTCAATTTCGGCTGCCCCCGCGCGACCCTGGACGAAGCCCTCGGGCGCTTCGAGCGCGCCGTCGCCGGACTCGGGCGCCGCGCGTGAAAGCGGGCGCGCGCCGCTCGGACGCAGGCGGGATGGACGCGAGGCGCGTCGCGCTCCGTCTGGCCGCGCTCGTCTCGGCGGTAACGCTCGCGTCGTGCGCCACGACGCCGACGCCGACGCCGACGCCGACGCTGACGCTGACGCGAAACGAACGCGTCAAGGCAGCGCTCCGCATGGCGGACTTCATCCTGTCCCTGCAAGACGCTTCCGGAGCCGTCGAGGACGTGGCCGGCTGGGGCACCGTCAACACCGACTCGAACATGGAGTACGCGCTCATCGGGCTCGCGGCCGCGTACGACGCGACGAAGGACCGGAGGTACCTCGACGGGTTCGAGCGCGGCGTCGCTTGGCTCGCCGACCGCGAGGAGCTGGACGATCACTTCTGGCGCGGCAGCTGGCGGTATTCGTATGACGCGCACGGCAACCATGTCGCCGTGCCGCCCGGAGACGGGTACGCCGACGCCCGCGGCGTCGACACGAGTTCCGCCCTCTTAGCGTACCTCGTCTATCTCGCCAGGCGCGTGGACCCGGATTCCGATCTTCCGGGCCGATATGAAACCCATGTCCGCGCCGCGCTCGAATTCGTCGAGTTCCGTTGTCTCGGCGAGGAGGGGCTGTCGCGAAGCTGTCATCTGATTCCGAAAGAGGGCGGCGCGCCGGTCCGCTCCGACATGAACTACACGGCCGATCAGGCCGACGTGTGGCTCGGATTCCGGGCGGGATTCCTGCTGTACGGCGAGGCCCGGTACCGCGACGCAGCTGAGCAGCTCCGCTCGGCCGTCGAGTCCACGTTCTTTTCGGGGGAGCGCGGACGTTATCCCGTCGGCGTGTCGGGGGGCGAACCGGACTGGTCGCTGGGCGACTTCGGCCCGATCCAGTGCCAGGGGTGGCTCGCCTGGGCGTGGGGACCGTCGGACGCGAACGCGCGCGCCGTGGCTTGGCTCGAATCGAAGGCCGCCGGGGACGGGAGCGTCCGGTGTTTCCCCGGCGATCCGGCGTATTCCTTGAGCGCCGCGACGCTGCTCCTCGGCCGGTCGGGGCTCGTCCTTCCCGCGCCCGAACGAACGGCGCGTTGGCTGAGCTCTCCGCCCGTTTTCGACGCGGCTTCGGGCGGCGTCCGCGATTCCCTCCGCGACGGCATGGAGCCGTGCAACAACGCCGGCCTTTCCGCTGTGGCGCTGCTCGAGTGGCCGGCGTTCGCGGAGATCGGCCGGTAGCGAGGCCGACGCCGGTTTCAGCCCAAAACGGGGGCGCCGCGCACGCAGGCGGCGAAGTCGGGAAAGGACGCGCCGTACTCGGCCTCGAGGGCGCGGCGGGCCAGGTCGAACACCGGCACGGCCGACGCGGCGGCGACGGCCGAATCGGAACTGGCGATCAGGCCGACCGCGACGTCCTTGAGCGCGCGATCGGCCGAGGTTTCGAGCGTGACGAACGCTTTCACGCCCGCGTCGGCGAACGCGGTCCGGAGGAGCGTCGCGTGTTCCGCGCTCCGGGACACGGGCGCGTCGAGCGCGACGGACACGAACGGAAGGGAAAGGCGCGAAACGTGCCGGACGACGAGGGATATGGCTTCGCCGAAGGCGTCGTCGTCGACGACGCGCCCGTGGACCCCTCCCGAATCGCGCAGCAACCCGTCCGTGGCGAGGAAGAGCGGCACGCCGCGCCTGAAGTTGTAGACGGTGAACAGGACGTTGTATCCGTCGATGGCGATCGGGGTTCCGTCGGGAATCCGTTCGACGAGTCGCGCGCGGACGCGGTCCGAAGCTTCCGCGGACAGCACGCCGCGGAACAGGGCCATGCGGTCGGCGCGGTCGAGGCGGTGGCGGTCGCCCACGAGCTTCCGCGACGCGTCGGCGGGATAGCCGCCGTCGAGCAGCGCCCGATAGTCCCGCGCCGCCCGGATGAACGCGTCGTCGAACGGCATGGCGGACCTTGCGCGCGTCGCCGCCGCTACAGCAGCCGGCTTTCGCGGTGGACGGGATCGGCCTGCTCGGCGAAGCGGACGCGCACCCTGAAGACGGTCCGCCCCGGCGCGGATTCGAAGTCGATCGATCCTCCGGCGGCCTCGACGATGGCGCGCGCCTCCGCGAGCCCGAGTCCCGCGGCCGGCCTGTCCGTCTTCGTCGTGAAAAAAGGTTCCCAGACGAGCGACGAGTTTTCCGCGGGGATGCCGGCCCCCGTGTCCTCGAATTCGACGACGGCGATCCCTTCCTCGCAGCGGGCGCGAACCGTCAGGACGCCGCCCGCCGCCATCGCCTCGGCGGCGTTGAGCGTCAGGTTGAGCCACACCCTGCCGAAGGCGTCGGGCAGCATGGCGACGCCCGAAAGGCCGTTGAAATCGCTCCTGACGGCGAGTTGTCCCTTGAAGCGCGGCGCGCAGACCGCGAGCGCCGAGTCGAGCGATTCGGCCACGGAAACCGGCGGCGTCGGGGCGTCCCGGACCGCGCGTCCGATCAAGCCATACGCCCGCGTCAGCGCCGACAGCCGCGCCGAGGACTCCCGGATGATTTCCACCGCTTCGATCACCATGACCGCGCGGCGGGCGGCTTCGACCAGGTTGTCCGAAGCGCCCGAGAGGATTTCGATCGTGCCCGGATCGGGATTCCACAAGCCCAGATCCGAGCAGAGCCCGGTCATCGCTCCGTCCGGATCGGCGCTCGGGGTTTGGAACAGGGCGCGCAGCGTTTCACGGGCTTCGTGGGCTTTCGAGCCGACCGGTTGCGGCGTGGCCCGCCGTTTCGCGACGAGGGCGGCGAGGCGGTCGTCGTCCTGCGGCGAGAGGCAGGGCCGGCACGAACCGTTTCCGAGCGCGTCGTCGACGACGTCGATTCCCATGGAGAGGGCGTGGAGCGGCGAGTTGAGGTCGTGCACGACGCCCGAGGCGAGGCTGCCGACGACTGCGAGACTTTCCCGCGCGCGGATGATCTTCGTGAGCTGTCCGATCGATACGTCCATGATCGCTGCGCCTTCCTCGCGTGATGGTAGAAGTCTAGCGTCGCGCGCGGGCGATCACAAGCCGAAGGCGCTCCCCGGCGGATCGCCGGGTCAGCGACGGCCGAGGGCGTGGCAGAGCGCGAAGGCGAGGAAGTCGACGACGACGATGACGGCGCCCGAGGGCAGGTCGAGGAGGTAGGAGGCGAGCACTCCGACGACGACGGACGCGACGGCTAGGAGCGCGGCGATGCCGAGCGTTGCCTTGAAGCCGCGCCCGAGGGCGAGCGCGGCGGACGCCGGCAGGACGACGAGCGCCGACACGAGCATCGTGCCGACGACGCGGATGCCGATGGACACCACCGCGGCGGCGAGCGCGACGAGCAGTCGGCCGATGGCGGTCGCGCGCACGCCGGACGCCTTCGCGAAGTCCTCGTCGTAGGTCGTGGAAAACAGGTCGGCGCCGAAGAAGGCGACGACGGCGACGACCGCGGCGGACACGACGCCGGAGACCAGGAGTTCCCCGTTCCCGATGGCGAGGATGCTGCCGAAGAGGTAGCTGAAGAGGTCGATGTCGAAGCCGCCGCCCGCGCTCGCGAGGAGCACGCCGACGGCGACGCCGAGGCTCGAGAGGATGCCGATGGCGGCGTCGCCCGACGCGGACCTGCGCGAAAGCTCGAGGACGCCGATCGAAGCCAGTACGGAGAGCGGGAGCGCCAGCGCGAGCGGCGACGCGCCGAGGACGAGGGCGAAGGCCACCGACGCGAAGCTCACGTGCGCGAGACCGTCGCCGATGAGCGACAGCCGGCGGAGCACGAGGAAGACGCCGACGAGGGCGCAGCCCGCGGCGACGAAGGAGCCCGCGAGGAGGGCGCGTTGCACGAAGCCGTAGGACAGGGCCTTCGCGATCTGCGCGACGAGGTCAGCCATGGGCGCACGCTCCCTTGTGGCGGTGGCCGGCGCCGAAATAGCACTCGATGGCCGAACCCGGATCGAAGCCCTCGGTCGGACCGTCGTAGACGACGCGCCGGTCCACGAAGAGCAGGCGACCCGCGTACCCCGCGGCGGCCTCGAGGTCGTGGGTCACGAACAGGATGGTGGTGCCGAGTTCCGCGTTGATCGACTCCATCGTCTCGTAAAAGCAGGCGCGCGTGCCGGGGTCGAGCGCGCCCGTCGGCTCGTCGAGGAGGAGGAGGTCGGGTTTCGATACGAGGGCGCGGGCCAGGTGCACGCGCTGCTGCTGGCCCCCGGACAGGCGGCCGACGCGCGATTCGGCCAGGTCGGCGATCATGAGGAGCTCGAGCGTCTCGGAGACGGCGCGCTTGTCGTCCGGGCCCATGCGCTTGGGGTGCGGCTTCCGCGCGAGGATGCCGGACGCGACCACTTCGCGGACCAAGGCGGGAAAGCGATGGTCCGCCGTCGCCGCCTTTTGCGGCAGATAGCCTATCGTCGGTTTCCGCTCGCCGCCCGTCCCGTCGGGGACCGCGCGGAGGGATATCGTGCCGGAGGCCGGTTCCACGAGGCCCGCGATCGTCTTCACGAGGGTCGTCTTGCCGGAGCCGTTCGGTCCGACGACCGCGAGGAAGGACCCGCGCTCGACCTCGAACGACACGTCGTGGAGGACTTCGTAGGATCCGTAGCGGACCTGGAGGGAATCGACGGCGAGTATGGTCATCGGTAGCCCAGCCCCTGCTTGAGCCGTTCGAGATTGCCGCGCATGATGCCGACGAAGGTGACGCCCGATTCGAGTTCGCGCTTCGAGACGTTGTGCGCCGCGTGCAGGAGGAGGAGCTTCGCGCCGGTTTCCTCCGCGATGACGCGCGCGACGCGCGGATCCGACAGCTCTTCGAAGAAGACGGCCGTCGCGCCCGTTTTCCGCACCGCGTCGACGAGGTTCGCGACGCCGCGGGCTCCCGGTTCGGCGTCGGGCGAAAAGCCCTCGAAGGGCGACACGGCTTCGAGGCCGTAACGTCGGGCGAAGTAGCCGAAGGCGAAGTGGCCGCCGGAGACGATGGTTTTCCGCTCGCAACGCGCGAGCGCCGCGGCGATGTCCGCGTCCAGCTTGGAGAGCTCCTCCCGGCAGGACGCGGCGTTGGCGGCGAACAGCGCGGCCTTGTCGGGCATGGCCTCGGTCAATGCCGCTTCGATCGAGTCGACGAGGTGCGAGGCGAGGACGGGATCGAGCCAGACGTGGGGGTCTCCGCCCTCGTGGGCGTGTACTCCGGCGCGCCCGTCTTCGTCGTCGGCGGGACCGTCGGCCCTCATGAGCTCGATGCCGTCGGCGGCTTCCGTGACTATCGTCTTCCTGCCGTTCGGGACGGATTTCGCGCTTTCGGCGAGAGCGGGCGCCCAGGGTTCCATCGATTCGCAGGTGTAGACGAAGACGTCGGCGCGCGCGATGCGCTCGAGATCGCCGGGCTTCGGATCGAAGGCGTGCGCTTCCACGCCGGGCGGGAGGAGGAGGGATACGGACACGGCGTCGCCGCCGACGGATTTCGCGAAGTCGTAGAGCGGGAAGATCGTGGCCACCACGGAGGGGCGTCCATCGGCGGGCTTCGCGCCGCCGCAGGCGGAGGCGGCGAGCAGGAGGGCCGAAGCGACGAGCAGCGCGGCATTCACGCCCCGCGGGGCGGCTCGGCATGTTCCACGCCCGTGCGACGGGCTTTTCGGCGCTGGTTTCATCGCGACCACAATAGCCGCGTCGCCGGGGGAGGTCAATGCGGGCGGCGTTCCGGGAAAGGCCCACTTGAACGGCGCGTCCGATGCGTTAAATTCTATCGTGTGAGCCGTTCAAACAGTGAAGCCGCGGTCGACGGGTTCCTTGCGCCGCCGCCGTTCGGTCGGAGGTCCGCCATGAACAGGATCCGTCCCTTCGTTTCCGCGATCGCGTGGCTCGTCGTCGCCGCGATCGCGGTCGTTCCGGCTTTTTCCCAGGACGAGGCCATCGGCATCGTCATGTCCGCGCGCGAGGGCGTCATGGTCAAGCGGGGCGACGGGAATCCCGTCGCGGCGCTCGAGGGCATGATGCTCTATCGCGATTCGGTGATCGTGCTCGCCGCGGGGGTCAAGATCGGCATCGTGCAGATCTACACCTCGCTCGACGGCTTGACCACGTTCACGCGCTTCCCGGTATACCTGGCCGAAAGCAAATCCGGAGCGCTCACGCAGGCGGAACGGGACCGGATACTCGCGGGAATCGGGGGCGGCGCCCTCACGAGCGCGCCGTCCATGGCGCCGGCTCCGCCGCCTCCGCCGTCTTCGTCGGCGCCGAAGTCGGACAGCGCGGGGGCGTACGACGGCGGCGGCCTCGCGTTCGGCGTCGGAGCCCGGGCGCGGTACCGGGACGCGTGGTCGGCGGCGCTGGCTTTCGAAAGCGTGATGCCGTTCGGGACGTGGTCGATGGGCTTCGGTACGCAGGTCGGTGTCCGCGTGTTCGCGTGGGACGGCTTCGTGTTCGAACCCCTGTCGATCGGCGCGGAAGTCGATTACTACGGCTTCGACCCCCACGGACGGGGCGCCTTCATCGGGCTGTCCATGGGGACGCTGCTCGTCCAGGCTGACGCCTCGTCGTACGCGGGCGCCCTGATCGGGCTCGCTGGCGGCTCGCGCGCGCTGGCGTGGCGGGCTGGTCTCGGCATGGATTGGCGCTTCGGTTCCCGCGGTTCGGAAGAGGACGGATTCGGGTTCGTCATCGAGCTCGGCTTGGGCACGAGGTTCTGACGGAGCCTTTGGAAGGATGGGGCCCGGGGAAGGGAAGCCTTTGGGAAAGGTTCCCTTCCCCGGAAAAGTCCCGGGCTTTTCCGACCGGCGCGGTTCAGTACAGCGCGGCGTGCAGCTTGAAGTAGAACAGGAGACGGTCTTCGAAGGGCATGCGCGCCAGGGTGTCCGCGTGGTTCCAGGCGACGCCCGCGGACGCGCCCAGGTACACGTCGGCCCAGCCGAGCCAGTCCCAGATCGTGAGGCCGCGCGCGTTGTCCACGGACAGTTCGAGCCTGCCGCCCGGCAGGACGCCCGATTCCGCGCCGAGCAGCGAGCCGCGCGCGTCGAGGCGGACGGTGAAATCCTTGCCTTCGTGTTTCTCGTTCTTTCCGATCCTGATCGGGAAACCGAGGTCGAGCGCGGCTTCGCCGAAACCGACGCCCTTCGTCCCGACGGCGGCGAACGCCGAGGCTTCGGCTTCGAACCATGCCGCGGGCGACCAACGCGTCCCGAAGCCGGGTCGGAAGGACCCGAGGCGCCCGAGGTATCGCGCGGCGGGGCCGAGTTCGAGGCCCGCCATGGCGAGGTCGAACAGCTTGAGGACCGCGAGGCGCTCGAGGGCTTCGAGCGAAAGGAGCGTGTCGACCTTCCAGCCGTCGATGTCGGCGTCGGCGTACAAGCGCTCGAAACGCGGAACGCTCGTGCGGAAGTTTCCGTCGGGATCGTACTCGTACCCGAAGAGCTCGGGCGGGCCGTCGGTGACGACGGGTTCGAAGCGGAGCACCGCGCCGAGGGTGTAGCGGTTCCGTTCGACGCGGGCCTGGGCGCCGAACAGGGCGTATCCGGTGATCCAGCCGGTGCTGGCGTCGTCCGTGAAACCGAAGGGCGACGCGGCTAGCGAGGCGTCGTCGAGGCGGAAGCCGAAATTGCTCCACATGCCGAAGACGCGCGCCGAAACGGTCTCGTTCCGGAAGACGCGGGCGTAGACGAAGGCGTCGAATCCCTGGAAATCGCCCGTGAGCTTTCCGGCGTACGAGTCGACGAGTCCCTTGTCCTTCGGGATGACGACGTCGCCGTGCATGAGGAAGAGGGGATCGTTCAGCTCCGCGTAGCGGTTGAAGCCGTCGATCACGCGCGCGATGTCCGCCGTGGCTTTCGCGGTTTCGAGGTATTCGGACGGATCCATGGCGGTCTGGGCGGAGATGCCCGAGGTCGCGACGGTGAACGCGATCGTCGCGAAGACGACTACCCCGATTCTTTTCATGACGCCCTCCCCGGATGAAATCCCGAACGGACAACGTGTATTTCGGCTGGCCTCGAGGCCGGATCTCGGCGCCCGGCGCATTCCGGATTCGATTCTACGGCCGCTTCGGCCGTTTGGGAAGCGGAGTTTCCGCTTCGTGAAAAAACATTTGTATAATGAAGCAAAAAGGATATATAATGAATTCACGCACGAACCGCGACGAAGCTCCGGGAGCCTACGGGTTTTCGGAGGCTCCCGCGTTCGGCGATGCGGCCGCGGCATCCGGATTGATCGCGAAAACCGGATTGTCGCGCGGTCTTCGACAAGGAGTCACCCATGGCACGAACCGCCAATCCGTTTACGCCGATCGCCAAGAAGCTGGCGAACCTGCGGGAGAAGATGAAGAAGCTCGACGCCGAGATCAACGGCATCGCGACGCTCGTCGCGCAGGAGTCGCGCAAGGTCGGAGCCCCCAAGGCGAAGAAGACCGCGGCCCCGAAGGGCGCCGCCAAGAAGACGAAGAAGGTCAAGAAGGTCGCGAAACGGACCAGGACGGCGAAGTAAGCCGATGACCATCGACCCGCCCGCGAGGGCGGGTTTTTCAAAGGGATCAAGTCCCCCTCTGGGCCTATAAAAAAAACGTTCCGCTCGGTAGAGCGAAACGTTTTTTTCTTGCCCAGAGGGGGACTTGAACCCCCACCCTTTCGGACTAGAACCTGAATCTAGCGTGTCTGCCAATTTCACCATCTGGGCGAGCGGAGACGGTTTTATACATCGCCGCGCGCCGGTTCGTCAATATCCGGACGGCTCAGGCGGGCTCCGTCGAGAGGATCTCGATGACGCGCTCCGGGGTCTCGGCGGCGACGAGGGCGCGGCGAGTGGCGTCGTCCTGCATGATCGACCCGATCGAGGCGAGGCACTGGATGTGCGGTCCCGAGTCCTTCTTGGGCGACACGATCAGGATGAAGATGCGGCTCGGCTCGCCGTCGATGGAATCGAAGTCGACACCCTCCGGCTTGATGCCCACCGCGATGCGGAGCGAATCGACGCCGTCCGACTTGCCGTGGGGCAGCGCCACGCCGTGCTGCATGCCGGTGCTCATGATCGCCTCGCGCGAGCGCACGTCGGCGAGCACCTCCTCGGGATCGTCGAGCTTGCCGGCGGAGGCGAGCAGGCCGACGAGTTCCCCGATGGCTTCGTCCTTCGTGGTCGCCTCGAGACGGGGCTTGGCGCACGCCGGATCGATAGCCTTGAAGAAACTGCGGTCGTTGCGGCCCGAATGACCTGCCACGTCCTTGAGGAGCGACCGGGGATTGTACGCCGACTTGAGCCGTTCCATGGCGTCGTCGAGCCGGACGAGGGCTTCGTAGACGAGGGTCTTCGCGAAGGCCATGTCGGCTTCGTCCGTCTCGACGGTCAGCTTGTTCCCGTCCTCGACGAGCGAGATCGAGATGTCGCCCTTGCGGGCCTGCGAAATGCCCTCGTCGATGTTCATGAGCTGGACGTAGAAACCTTCGGTCTTGAGGTCGTTGATGATCGAGTCGACGACGATGTCCGCGATGTCGTCCGTGGGGAAGATCCACTCGGCGGCGACCGTGGCGGAGCCCTTGACCGGCTTTTTCGTGCCGGCTCCCGGGATCCGGAGCGCCGCGCTGAGGACGGGAGGCGCGAAGACGGTGGTCACGAGGGTCATGAGGATGGTCACGCCGAAGAGCCGCTTGTCGAGGATGCCGCCCGCGAGGCCGATGCCGGCGATGATGAGGGCCACTTCGCCGCGCGGCACCATGCCCACGCCGATGCGGAGGGCGCCCTTGCCGTTGAAGCCGAGCGCGAGCGCCGGCAGGCCGCAACCGGCTACCTTGGCCACGACCGCCGCGACGACGTAGATGCCGCCGAAGGCGAGCACTTCGGGCGACGCGAGTTCGCGCACGTCGACGAGCATGCCCATGACGGCGAAGAAGAGCGGCACGAAGAATTCGTAGAGTACCTTGATCTTCTCCTGCACCACGGGCGCGATGTCGGTCTTCGAGAGCGACAGCCCGATGATGTACGCGCCGATGATCATCGCGAGGCCTTCCTTCTCGAAGACGCCGGCGAGGAGGAGCGCGAGCCCGAGGGCGAGGATCGAAAAGTCGTGCGCGTGCTTGAAGATCTTGAGGAAGGAGGCGATACGCTTGGCGAACGCGAGCCCGAGGGCGGTGAAGCCGAGCCAGATGCCGAAAGCGCGGCCCGCGATGGCCCCGACGCCGCCGAGGGTCAGGGTGCCGCCCGCGTGGCCCTCGATGACGGCGACGATGCCCATCACCACGGCCAGGAGGATGATGCCGAGCACGTCGTCGAAGACGGCGGCGGCGAGGATCGTCACGCCCTCGGGCGAATCCATCTTGCGCTGGTCGGAGAGGATGCGCGCGGTGATGCCGACCGACGTGGCCGTGGAAAGGATGCCGAGGAAGAGGCAGCGCGGGTCCATGATGGGCGCGTGGAGGAGGAAGCTGCCGACGCCGGCGCCGAGCCCGAACGAGAAAACGACGCCGCCCAAGCCCACGATGCCGCCCGCGACCGAATAGCGCAGGAAAAGCGACAGATCCGTCTCGATGCCCGACGCGAAGAGCAACACGATCGAGGCGACGGTCGCGAACCCGTACAACTCGGGGCTGACCGCCAGGCTGCCCGCGCCGACGGGGAAGAGTCCGTGCGGGAAGCCGGGGATGCCGATGGCTCCGAGCGCGTACGGGCCGATCACGATGCCGGAGAGCAGCTCGCCGAGCACCGACGGTACGCCCAGCTTCTTGGCGATGCCGCCGCCCACCCGGACGGCGAACAGGATGATGCCGATCTGGAGCACGAGACCGGTCATGGTCTCGGTGATGGGTTCCGTGCCTTCGGCGAAGGCGTTCGGGGTTATAAAAATGAAGATGAGGATGGTGAGGATAAACTTGGTCCAGTGTTTCATTGCTTGGCTCCGCAGTTGTTACGAAAATCGACAAAGAGATACGCAAAATTGAAAAGGTAGGAATATCATTACATGGGTTTGAAAATCTTGCAAGCCTTTTTTTACGGAAGTACAGGTGATCATCGGTTCTTGAATCCTCTGTCCCCCGACGGGCCGTGGAACCGCGGATGGCTTGTCTGCGTTGATGCGGTTGAATACTATTGGGAGCGATGGATTCGATACGTTCGACGATAAGCGACCGACTGCTCACCTATGAACAGAAGGTGATGGCGCTCGCCCGCGCGGCCGAGAACTCCCTCCGCGTCCTGGAGCTTCCTCCGGAAACCGAGGCCCTGCGCGCCGCCGGCATCGTGTGCGATCTCGGCGAAGGCGCCGCGCCGTATCGTCCCCGCTATATCCTCCCCGATTACGGGCGCTTCATGGCGACGGGTTCGGAATTCCTCGAAATGGAGCCGCCGTCCGATCTGGACGAAGCCCTCGACGCGCTGCTCGTGCTGTACCGGCACGTGCCGTCGATCACGGGCTTCCCGGTGTACGTCGGGGCGCTCGACACGCTGCTCGAGCCCTTCGTCCTCCGCGATCCCGATCCGGGGCGCAAGATCGCGCGTTTCCTCGCGCACGTCGACCGCACGGTCACCGATTCCTTCTGCCAGGCGAACCTCGGCCCCGCCGATACCGCGACCGGGCGCCTCGTCCTCGAGGCGGCGCGGAAGCGACCGGCGCCGACGCCGAACGTCACGCTGCTCTACGATCCGGGGATCACGCCGGATTCATTCGCGGAACTCGCGGCGGCCGCGGCCCTCGACTGCGCGCGTCCCGGCTTCGCGAACCACTCCATGTACGCGCGCGAGAACCCGACGGGCTACGCCATCGCCTCCTGCTACAACGCCTTGCCCGTCGGCGGCGGGGCCCACACGCTGGTCCGCCTCAACCTGGCGAAGCTCGCGGCGACCGCGAAGGACCGGGACGATTTCCTCGGCCGCGCGCTGCCCGACGCCGTGTCGCGGCAATGCGGGTACATGGACGAACGCGTCCGTTTCCTCGTCGAACAGTCCGGTTTCTTCGAATCGAGCTTCCTCGTCCGCGAGGGCTTGATCGACGCCGGACGCTTCACGGCCATGTTCGGCGTCGTGGGGCTCGCCGAGTGCGCGAACCTGCTGCTCGGCGCCCGGAAACCGGAAGACCGCTTCGGCCGTTCCGATCGGGCCGAGGCGGTCGGGCTCGAAGTCATGGAGGCGATCGACGCCGCGGTGGCGTCGCACCGGAACCCCCACTGCGGGGCGACGGGCGGCCGCTTCGTCCTGCACGCGCAAGTGGGCTTGTCCGACGACATCGGGACGAGCCCCGGGTGCCGGATCCCGATCGGCGAGGAACCGCCGCTGCCCGATCACCTGCTCCGCGCGGCTCCCTTCCACCGCTTTTTCCCTTCCGGCGTCGGGGACATCTTCGCGTTCGAGCCGGGCGCCAAGCGCAATCCCGCGGCCCTTGTCGACGTCGTGAAGGGCGCCTTCGCCTCGGGCTGCCGCTTCCTCTCGTTTTACGCGGACGATTCCGACGTCGTCCGGATCTCGGGCTACCTCGTGAAGCGTTCGGAGATGGCCCGGCTCTCCGGCGGGAGCGCCGTGCTCCGCGACACGACGGCCCTCGGCCGCGACGCCGCCGCGAACCTGCGCGCCCTCGACCGCCCGGTCCGCCCGCTCGGCGCCCGCGTGCCATGAGGGCGGCGGTCAGGAAGATCCTGCCGTTCAGTTCGGTCGACGGACCGGGGAACCGCGCCGCGATCTTCCTGCAGGGCTGCAACTTCGACTGCGCGTACTGCCACAATCCGGAGACCATCGGCACCTGCGACGGGTGCGGCGCCTGCGTCGCGTCCTGCCCGGCGGGAGCCCTTTCCGCCGGACGTGACGGAACCGTCGCCTGGAACGAAGCCCGCTGCCGTGACTGCGGCGCCTGCGAGCGGGGCTGTCCGCGGTCCGCGTCCCCGAAGACGATCTCCATGACGCCCGGCGAGGCGCTCGATCGCGTGATGCGATACCGGGCGTTCATCCGGGGCGTCACCGCGTCGGGCGGCGAGGCGAGCCTCCGCGCCGACTGGGTCGAAGAACTGTTCCGGCTCGCGAAGGGATACGGATTCGACACGGCTCTCGACACGAACGGTTCGCTCGCGCTGGAGACGCGGCCCGGACTGCTCGAGGTCTGCGACGGCGTCCTCCTCGACGTGAAGAGCGCGGATCCCGCGGAGCACCGGCGCCTTACGGGAGCGGACAACGCGGCCGTCCTCGGGAACCTGCGCTTCCTCGCGGAAGCCGGGAAACTGTGGGAAGTCCGTACCGTCGTCGTCATGGGGATGATGGACGCCGCGCGCACCGTGTCCGCGGTGGCCGACGCGCTCGCGCGGAGCGCCTTGGCGAGTCCGCCCGTGTACCGCCTCATCCGCTACCGCCCGGTCGGCGTACGTCCGGGTCGCGTCGCCGACGGCGAGCCTACGGACGCCTTCATGACGGACTTGGCCCGGATCGCGCGGGAACGGGGCGTCCGGGACGTCGTCGTCACCTGACGCGGAACGCGAGGCTCGCGTCTCGCCTCGCGGAGCCGCGGCGGTGTATCATGGGTCCGCGCGGATCGCCGTCGCCCCGACGGACGCGACCGCGCGCGGAGGGACGCATGGGCAAGGTAGCCATCATCGGCGCGGGAAATCTCGGAACGGCCATCGCGATCGGCATCGCGAACGCGAAGCTCTACGAACCGCGGGACATCGTCGTGTCGCGTCGCGCCGTGGAAAAGCTCGACGACCTGAAACGACGCGGCATGCGCGTCACGGGCGACAACGCGGAGGCGGTGCGTTCCGCCGACGTGATCATGCTGTGCGTCCAGCCGAAGCAAGTGGCCGAAATCCTTTCCGGGCTCCGCGGCGAGCTGGTCGAAGGCCGCCACATCCTCGTCTCCACCGTCACCGGCGTCTCGACGGCGGAAATCAGAGACGGCCTGGGCGGCAAGCGCCTGCCGATCGTCCGCGTCATGCCCAACACCGCCATCTCGGTCGGCGCGTCGATGACCTGCGTCTGTTCGCTCGGCGCGAGCGAGGCGGACTTGAAGACCGTCGTGGCCATCTTCGACCGTCTCGGCAAGACCATGATCATGGAAGAGGGACTCATGAAGGCGGCCACCGTGCTCGCCGCGTCCAACATCGCCTTTTTCATGCGGGTGATGCGCGCCATGACGCAGGGCGGCATCCAGCTCGGGTTCCATTCCGAGGACGCGCGCGAGATCGCCATGCAGGTGGCCAAGGGCGCGGCCCTGCTCCTGGACGCGAACCGCTCGCACCCCGAGGCGGAGATCGACCGCGTCACGACGCCGCAGGGCTGCACCATCGAAGGATTGAACGAGATGGAGCACCAGGGCCTGAGCTCCGCCATCATCAAGGGGCTCGTGGCGTCCTACGACAAGATCGCCAAGATCAAGTGCTGACGTCGTTCCGCGGGCGGCGCCCCTGTACGGCGGCCGGCGCCGGCTTTATGATTGAAGCATGCCCGGGAAGTTCCGAATCCGCGGTTGCCTTGGGCAAAGTCTACGGCTGACGCGCCGTTCTCGCGCCGATGGAGACGGATATGGCGGTTAAGAAGACCCTGGTGGCGGCTATCATCGCGCTCGTCGGAACGATCGTGGCCGCGGCGCCGTTCGTGGCGCCGTTCGCGTTCGCCTGCTTTTCCCTGGCGGGAGGCGGCGGCTTCCGATTCGACTTCCTCATGCCGGGCGAACTCGCTTTCCTGATCCTGGGAGGATCCCTGGCGATACTCGCCGTCGCCCTGTGGACCGCACGCTTGCGCGTGCCCGTGATCGCGGCGTTAATCGTGGCGCTGGCGGCGTTCTTCGGCTTCCAGTGGATAGCCGAGCTGACCGGACTCGCGAACGGCCCGGCGCGGCCCGGGGGCTGGGAGGAGCGGCTCGTGCTCGCCGTCTACGGACTGTACGCGCTGGCCGCGCTCGCCGTGGTCGTATCGGGCGCCATCCTGTGCCGCACGCTGTTCCGCGAAACGCGGAAATAAGCGATACCGGAAAGAATACAGCATCGGAGGACAGGACATGACGCACTACCATCCGCGCCGGAAAGACAAGGAGATCGTCGACCGGGCGGAATTCGACCGCATCCTCAGGGGCGGCAAGTACGCCGTGGTCGGCATGGCCAACGGCGACGACCCGTACGTGGTCACGTTGAGCTACGGGTACGACGCCGAAAGCGGCGCGATGTATTTCCACGGCGCCAAAAAAGGCGAGAAAGTCGACCGGCTCGAGCGCAACCCGAAGGTGTGCGCCACCGTCATCGAGGACCGCGGCTATATCGACGGCGGCTGCAGCCACGCCTTCGCGACCCTGGTCATCCGCGGCGAGATGAAGATCGTCACGGAGCTCGAGGAAAAGAAACGCGCCCTGGTCGTCATACTCGGCCACCTGGAGCGCGATCCGGCGCCCATCCTCGCGCGCAACATCACGAGCGACGCGTCGTACGACGCCGTGACGATCATGCGCCTGCAGCCTTCGGACATTTCCGGCAAGGTGTCGGCGGGCTGATCGCCGGAGAAACGGCGGCGACGAGGCAGGTAAAACCGGTTTGTTTTTCCTCGTCCATGCATTAGATTTTCCGAATACGCCATCTTTTTCAGGAGGATTTATGAAGACACGCATCGGAATCGTCGCCCTCATCCTCGCGCTCGCCCTGCTCGCGGGCTGCGCGTCCACCCAGACCTTCGAATCCGTCTATACGGGGTTCAAGCGCGACCTCAACCTCGACGGCGCGAAGTCCTACACCGTGGTCGAAGGCGACACGCTCGCCGCGATCACCATCAGTTTCTACGGCGAGGAAAACGGTTTCTACTTCCCGCTCATCATGGGCGCCTCGAGCGACGTCGTCGCCCATCCCGACAAGATCGCCCCGGGCATGGCGCTCACCGTTCCCGATTACGACAAGAACATCAAGGATCCGATCTACGCCAAGAAGGTGAAGCCCTGGTTCGTCAAGGTTTCCGGCATCTACCGCAAGGAAGGGCAGATCGACGTGGCAGACCGCATTCTCGGCATCGCGAACGGCCTGTAAAACGCTTTAGTCCGGGGCGGCGGAAGCCTGATCCCCGATCGGAAAAACCCCGCGCCCGGCGCGGGGTTTTTTCATGTCACGCGCGCGTTCGTTGACAGGCTTTCAGTCCTATCGTAGTATTCCCGGGCTTCGGCGGGCTTGCCCGTCCGGTCGGCATTCGCCCGGCACGCGCCCCGTCGACGACTTCCGGCCGGTTTCTCCCGGCCGCAGGAATCCGGAGTATCCATGAAAAAGTCCTTGCTCCTCGTCGCCTTCGCGGCGGCGCTCGCGGCGTCCGCCTCCGCGCAGATCCGCGACTATGTCGCCGTCGTGCGGCCCGTCTACGACACGGCCCAGACAGCGTTCCTGACCGCCACGGCGGACGCGCTCAAGAAGAACGGGTATGCCGACCTCGCCGACCTGACCCGCGACGTCGACAAGAACCGCTTCGGCTCGGGCTTCGTCTTCGTCGGCGCCGACGGCCTAAACTTCGTGGTGACGAACCGCCACGTCGTGTCGGACGCGGTGGCCGTGAACGTGGAGTTCGAGGCGGCCGACGGCAAGAAGAAGACCTACGAACGCTGCCAGGTCGTCGCCGTGTCGGACGAGCTCGACCTGGCCCTCGTCGCCTTCCCCGGCGAGGAACGGCCGTTCAAGGCCGGCCTCTCCTTCGCGGACGCCCTGGCCGACGACGGCGCCGAAGTGTGGACCGCCGGCTACCCGGGCCTGGGCAACACGCCCGCCTGGCAGCTCGGCAAGGGCAACATCACGAACGCCAGCCTCGGCGTGCCGGAACTCGTCGATCCGGCGCGCTCGCGCCTCATCCAGCATTCGGCGCAGGTCGATCCGGGCAACTCCGGCGGCCCGCTCCTCCTCGCGAAGAAGGACGCCCGTTCGGGCTACGTCGTGCTCGGCGTGAACACCTGGAAGGCCCGGTTCCGCCAGGCCGCGAACTTTTCCATACCCGCCGCCACGGTGCGCTCCTTCCTCGACCGCGCCACGGCGGCTCCGACCGCGGACAACCGCGCGGCCCGCCTGACCGAACGCTCCAAGGATTTCGAGGCCGCGACGAAGGTCTCCGTCGATTCCGATACGAACGCCCGCATCCGCGCCCTGACGCGCTTCGTGTCGCAGGCGCTCGTTACGGCGAAGGGCTCCGACGAGCTCCTCTCCGCCCTGGCGTCCGCCCCGTCGGCCGTGCGCGGCGAGATGATCGACACCTACGTCGAATCGCCGATCGAGGGCATGCGCTTCGCGCTCGCGTTCCGCATGGACGCGATCCTCAAGGCCGACGCCAAGCCGGCCGCGCTTTCGTCAGCCTCCGCGCCGGTCCTCGACGGCCAGGCCGCCAAGGCGTCGTACGCGTTCGGGACCGAAACCATCCCGCTCGCCTGGCGCGAGGAATTCGCCGCCTGGCGCGTGGACGCCCTGCCCGCGACCTCCGGCGCCGCGGCCAAGACCGCGAAGGAAGGCAAGAAGAGCCAAGCGGCGAAGGACGACGGCGTGTCCCTGTTCACCTTCGACCGGCCGTACACCCTGCTCGTCTTCGGCGAATACAACTTCATCCCGGACCTCGGGCTCGCCGGCGGCGGCATGTATGTCGCGACGAGCGATTTCGTCGGATTGGGCTTCGGCATCGAGACGGGCATGTATTCGTACACCGACTCGTGGGGGAGCACGGGGGAGTATCGCGTCGTCTTCTTCGCGCCGATGGCGCGGGTCGGCGTTCCCTTCTCGTTCGACTCCTTCGCCCTCGTCCCGTACGCCGAAGGGCGCTTCGGATTGGCGCTCGTCATGGGCGGCGCGGACCTGGGCGGCTTCGGCTACGAGCTGTCCGGCGGCATCCAGGGCGTGATCCCGTCGCTCGGAAAGCTCACGATCGGCACCGCGGCCGGCATTTCCAAGCCGCTGTCAGAAACCGTGTTCTTCAAGTTGTGGGCCGGTTTCGGCCTGTGATATCGCGTTAATATGGAGATGACCATGAAAAGAAAACCAAGGTTCGCGGCGGCGCTGTTCGCGGTCGCGGCCATCGCGGCTCTTTCGCTGGCCGGCTGCTCGACCGTCCCGTTCCCCAACATCGACGGCAAGGGCATCGAGCCGAAAACCCTCCCCGGTCCCGAGACCCACACGCTCATCTACGGACAGGTCGGCTTCCCGCCGTCCCTCTTCAGCGACGGTTCGGGGCTGTTCGTGTCGTACGCTCAGATCAATCCCGACGTCGAGCCGATGGTGCTCAAGGCGGGAACGAACCGGAAGGGTTTCTGGCTGATGCCCGTGCCCAAGAACAGCGTCATTCACGCCTATTACTATTCGTACACCGCCGGGCGTACGACCTACTATTGCCACTTGGGCATCCAGAAAGGCCTCGACATGACCATCTCGGCCGACAAGACCGGACTGCTCTGCGCGGGCGATTACGTTTTCCGCGCCGATACGGCTAACGTCAAGCCCGGCGAATTTCCGCGGGAAGGTTTCTTCAACGATCCGCTCGACGCAAAGTCCGAGTACGCGGTGTTGAAAGCCATGCTCGAAGACTACCGGAAAACCGCGTGGGAATCCCTCATCGTCGCCCGCATGGAGGAACTCAAGAAATGAAAAAGATCGCGGCAGCCTTATCGATCCTGCTTTTCCTGACGGCGGGAGCCTTCGCGGAAACCAAGAAGTACGTCAAGCCGAAAGCCAACCAGGTCGTCATCGCCGTCAAGGTGCGCGTGACGCCCGGCATCAACGAAGCCTTTTTCTCCGGATTCTACGAGAAATTCTCGGCCGATTCGAAACCCAAGAACTTCCAGGAAGGTCAGGTCCAGCCGTCCGAAGCGGTGCTCATGAGTCTCGGCGGCGTGTTCTCGACGGGAGACGAATACATCGAAGGCGTCGACCGGGTCGGCACGGCCGTCTTCCCCATCCCGAAAAACCGGCGGATTTTCCTGCAGGGCTTCAAGATCGAGCCGGCCGGCCTCAACTTCCTCCACTTTTACCTGCCCATCGGGCTCGAGATCGTCGTACCGGAAGGCGCCAACTACGTCTACATCGGTACCCTCACCTACGAAGTCAAGGGCATCCAGTACGACGTGGTCGGCGTGAAGAAGTCGGACGAATTCGACGAGGCGGCAGCGGCCGTCAAGGAACGCTACGGCGACGCGGCGACGCTCGTCCGCGTCCCGCTCGTCGAGCCGGAACCCGCCAAGAAGTGATCGGACCCGCGTGACGCGTTCCCGCGTCGACGAAAAGGCCGCCCGTGACGGGCGGCTTTTTTCATGCTCGGGGCAGGTCGGCGGGGCGGCGTTTCGAAGGCGGTCAGCCGAGGAGGGTTTCGAGGGCGGTGGCGGTGACGTGGTCGTTGATGTCGAGCACGAAGGGGATCTTCGTCTCGTCGATGCCCGCGATGGCGCCTTCGAGCAGGATGGGTTTCCAGCCGTGGTCCGCGGCGTCGCGCGTCGTCGACAGCACGCAGTACTCCGCCGCGAATCCGGTGATGACGACGCAGTCCGCTCCGGCGGCCGTGAGCCTCGCCCCGAGGTCCGTGCCGACAAAACCGCTGTTTTTCTCCTTGAGGACCGCGTCGTTCCGGTTTTTCACGGCGATGGCGTCGAGTTCCCAGAAGTCCTCGCCCTTCGGCGCGGCCGGGTCGTCCGCTTCCTGGAGGACGTGGAAGACGGGCAGGTTTTTCTTTCCGAACAGCTCGATGGCGAATTCGATGTACTCGACGGCTTTGTGCATGGAGTTTTTCGCGCCGGGCGAGGCGTCCTGGTATTTTTTCTGCATGTCGATGACGAGCAAGGCTGGTTTCATCGGGGCTCCTTGTGCGTGTCCGGCCGGGACCATTTCGGGCGTTGCCGAGATTCTACGCGCTTTCCGTCCGAAGCCGCAAGCGACCCGCCGCCGACGGGCGCCCCCGCCGGCGGCGGTCAGTCCCGGTGGCACGAATCGCGCGCGGCCCCCTCCCAAATCCCGCCGCATGGCCTATACTTGAATCGACCGGCCGCGGAAGCGCGGCCGGCTGCCCCTTGGGAGCAGCCCGCGGGGGCGGGGAGTGCCCATGGACGCCAGAACGGCCGCGCTCATGACCGTCATCACTTGCGTGATATGCTCCGTCATCCTCGTGTTCCAAACGAAACCGAAACGCGGCGACCGCCTGAGCGCCCGTCCTTGGTCCTGGGGCATTTACGTCAGCACGGGCGGACTCGCGCTCCTCACGCTCCAGGGACGTGCTCCCGACTGGATTTCGATCATCGGCGCGAACGCCTTCCTCGTGGGCGGCATGACCATGATCCTCGTCGGCATCGTCGACTTTTGGGGTGACCGGCGGCCGCTCCGATTATTGTCCGTCACGACCGCGCTTTACGTCGCGACCATCGTCGCGCTCACCGTGGTTCGCTATGACACCGCCGCGCGCGTCGCCGTCTTTTCGGCGTATTCGGCGGCGCTGGTCGTCGCGGCCGCAGTCGTCATGGTCCGTCATCGGCACGACCTGTCCGGAACGCCGATGCCCATGGTGCTTGCCTGGTACCTGGCCGCCAACGCCGTCTACCTGGCGGTTCGCGCCGCGAACGCCCTGTTCTTCCGCCGGCCGCATGCCCTTTTTTCCGCCGGGGTCGACGCCGTCCTGCCCTTCGTCTTCATGACGGTCTTCGTCATCCTGATGACGGTCGGGCTCCTCTCGTTGCAGAACCGGCGCCTGTCGATCGCGCTCGAGCGCAACGAAGCCCTCTACCGCGGCATTTTTGAGGGGGCGTCGGAGGGCATCTTCCAGGCGTCTTCCGACGGGACCCTCGTCGCGCTGAACGAATCGTGCGCCCGCATCCTCGGATATCCCGACGCCGCCGCGGCGCTGCGGGCCGTGGCGGGATCGGGGACCAGCCGTCCCGTCCCGCCGGACGACGAGGCGCGGATCCGGGAGGGGCTGAGGCGGGACGGCGCGGTGCGCGGCCTCGAGTTCCCCCTGCGACGCCTCGACGGGGCCGTGCGCTTCGTGTCGCTCGGCGCGACGGCCCGGTCCGGGCCCCGCGGCGAACGGGTGATCGACGGCATCCTCGTGGACTTGACCGAGCGCAAGACGATGGAGGAAGCCCTCCGCAAATCGTGCGAGGAGACCGGGGTTCTGCTCGGCGAGCTCCAGCACCGCGTGAAGAACAACCTCGCCATCCTGGGCGGGCTCATCGACATCGAAGTCGACCGCGCGGAGGACGAGCGAGTGCGACAACGCCTCGAGGGCATGGGTAACCGCGTCCGCGCGCTCGGCTCGCTCTACGCCCAGCTGTACGCGTCGAACGACGTCCGGACCATCCTGCTCGACGAATACCTCGGCCGCATCGCGCGCGACCTGGCCGAAAGCTGCGGCGGCAAGCGCCCGATCCGCCTCGAGACGGCCCTCGGGAGAACCGCCATCGACACGCGCCGCGCGGTGACGGTCGGCCTCGTCGTCAACGAACTTCTCACCGACGCCTACAAGTACGCCTTTCCGGACGGCCGGAGCGGCGTCGTGCGGATCGCTCTGGAAGCGGTCGGGGACGAGTTCCGCGTGGAAATCTCGGACGACGGCGTCGGCCTGCCCGCCGGATTCTCCGTCGAGACGGCCACGGGGTTCGGCATCAAGCTCGCCGACATGCTGGCCGCGCAGCTGGACGGTCGTCTCGAGATCCTGCCGGGGCCCGGCGCGCGCTTCCGCCTCGTCTTTCCGGCGATGGCCGAATAGCGGGATGGCCGCTTCCCCCGAAAGCAAAAGGACCGTCCTTGCGGACGGTCCTTCGGTTCCCGAATTATGGGCGCGCGGGGCGCCCGGCGGCCGCGTGAGCGGCCGGTTTTTTAGTAGCGGTCGTCGCGACGGGGCTTGTCCATCGCTTCGTTCACGCGGAGCTGGCGACCATCGTGCTCGCGGCCGTTGACACCGGCGATGGCGGCGCGGGCTTCGTCGTCGGAGCCCATCTCGACGAAGCCGAAGCCCTTCGAGGAGCCGGTATCGCGATCGGTGATGATTTTGGCGGAAACCACGGTGCCGTAACCGGCGAAGAGCTGGCGGAGGCTGTCTTCGTAGGTGTTGTAGCTGAGGTTTCCGACGTAAAGTTTCTTGGCCATGAGTGATCTTCCTTTACCCGGATTTTTCCGGGCATTCGTAATTCGCTTATCCAGGATAAGCACGTACCCCCCGCCGCGGATCGCGGACGTCGGGGTCGAGGAGAGGCAAGGACCTGGTAGTTCTGTTCCGGGGATGCAGGCGGGCAGGAGCGGCCTTAGGCGGAGCGTTTCGGGAATCACGCGGGCGCAAGGACGGAAAGCCGTCGACGATCGGGAAAGAAGACTTGAACGAAGCCGTATGTACTCTCACTCGTCCGCGAGTATATCGCATTCATGAAATCGTGTTAAGGGGGTGGGGCGCCCCCCGCCCGGCGCCGCCGGGCGGGGCCGGGCTCTCCGCTCCAAGTCCTCGCGGAAGCGGCTGCAAGCCGCTTCCGCGGCGAGGAAGGTGCGCTGCGCCGCGCCTTCCTCGATCCCGGTAAATCCGCTGCGGGCTTTTCGCTTCGATCCCTGGCGCGTCGTAATCGGCGGACCTGCGCGTGCTCCCTCCGCGGGAATCCCCTACTTCGCCTCGTACTGGACGCGCACCGTGACCGTCGCCGTCTTCAGGCGGGATTCCGTGTCGAAATAGCCCTCCCAGCTGGAGGACTCCTGCGACGAGCTCTGGCCGAGGATCTGGAAGACGCCCAGGCTCGAGTAGCGCACCTTGCCGAGCCGGGTTCCGGCGTTCTTCGCGATCTGTCCGGCGCGCGCCCGGGCGTCCTGCGTGGCCAGGGCGATGAGCTCCAGCTTGAGTTCCGGCAGTTTCGTGTAGAAGAACTGCGGCAGGTCGGAGCTCAGTTCGATGCCTTCTTTCAGGAGGCTCGTGACGTCGCGCGAGGCCTTTTCCACCGTGTCGATGGCGCCCGAGTCGACGACGAACTGCTGGAAGAGCGCGTAACCCTCGAAGGGTCGCGCCACGATCGCCCCATCGCCGTTCCGCGTTTCGCCGTACATCTTTTCCATGCCCACCTGGCGCCAGACGGTTTCGCTGTCCTTGATGCCGGACGCCTTGAGGAACGCGTCGACGCGTCCCTGCCGGGCCACGAGCGCGTCGTACGCCTTTTCGAGGGTCTTGGCCTGCACCTGGAGGTTCCCCGACCACACCACGCGGTCGGAGGCGAAGTCCATGCGTCCCATGCCGGTGACGCCGATCATGTCGTTCGCCCGATCCCTCGACCAGAACGTCATCGCCCCGATGATCGCGATAGCCAGACACGTCCCGGCCGCGATCAACACCGTCCTCATCTCTTTCATTCCGTCCTCCCGTTTGCGCGGTCCTCCCGCGTCATTTCGAATTCGCGCGCTCCCGGTCGGACGGGGCGGATGTCATATGGATTTTTCCCAGCCTTGGCCCCTGTCGACCAAGGGCCTGATCCTGTCGATTTTGCAGATGACCGTCGCCTTGATCGCGGCGGCCTCTTTTTCTCCGACGCGTTCCCGCAATATGGCGCGGGCCCTTTCCAGTTTCTCGCCCGTTGTCTGGATTTCCGTCGCTGAGCCGTAAATCCGAATCCCCTTGTATTCCATCAACGTCTTTCCTTCCTTGACGATGATGAACGCGACGCTTTTATTCGATTCGATATTGCGCAGGGTCGACGATTCGCCGACTTCGAATTCTATCTTGTTTTCCGCGATCCTCGACGAGTTGATGATGGCGATATTCGGCTCTTTCAGAGCATTCACGGTGCAAACCGATACGTTTCTCGGCCGATCGTTGAAGAATCGCTCGAGATCCTTGCCATTGCCATCGCTGAAAAGCTCCATGCTTCGCCCCTTCGTGTTTGAATCGATCGTTCGAACGGACGATCGGTCCATTCGACCTGCTTGATTTTGAATTAAATTCCTTGATTGTTCAACGCGCTGCCGCGCATGGCGCCTTGTTTTCAAGGTCAGTGACCTTCTCCTTTAGCCATGCCGCGCATGGCGCCTTGTTTTCAAGGTCAGTGACCTTCTCCTTTAGCCATGCGGGTGCCGTGTTCCATGAGCGCCGCCAGCACCCGCGCGCAAAACCGCGCCGCCTTTTCGCTGCCGGGAAAGTTGACGACATACTGCGTGCCGCGGAGGCCGGCTTCGCCGCGGGAAAAGACCGCGTGCGGCGTCTCCTCGAGCGAACGCTGGCGGAGGTAGTCCGCGATGCCGGGCATGGCGCGGTCGCAGAAGGCGGCTGTGGCTTCGGGCGTGCGGTCGCGCGGGCTCGGGCCGGTGCCGCCCGTCGTGATGATCCAGTCGGCGTCGGGGTGGCGCCCGAGGGCGGCCAGCACGGACGCTTCGCCGTCGGGCACGACTTCGCGCTCGACCGCGGCGCCGGGCAGGAGCTCGCCGAGGACTTCGACGATGGCGGGGCCGGAGCGGTCTTCGTAGACGCCCGCGGACGCCCGGTCAGATACGGTAACGACCGCGATCTTCAACGCGCACCTCCCCGCCCCTCAGCACGCGGACGAAGATGCCGCGACGCGGCATGACGCAATCGCCCACCATCCTGCGGATCTCGCACGCGGCATGGCATTCCTTGCCGATCTTCGAGACTTCCACGAGGGCCGCGCCCAGCTCGATGCGGGTGCCGACCGGCAGCTCGTGGAGCGCGACGCCGCGGGTCGTGACGTTCTCCGCGAAATCGCCGGGCTTGAGGGTCGCGTCCGGTCCGGCTTTCACGCACGAGAGGGGCTCCTTGGAGGCGAGCGCGGCCGAAGCGGCCTCGATGTCCTCGGCGGCCAAAAGCGACACCTGCCGGTCGTCGAGCAGGCCCGCGTGCGCGTCGCCCTCGACGCCGCGGCCTTCCACGAGGACGATGGAGCGCACCGGGTGTTTGCGGACGCCCGTGCGCTCCGATACGTTGAGCGACACGATCTCGAATTCGCGCGTCGTTTCGGACATCACGCTTCCTCCTTGGTCTTTTCGAGCAGGCGCACGTCGACGATGCGCATGCCCTTGTCCACGGCCTTGCACATGTCGTACACCGCGAGCGCGGCCACCGACACCGCGGTCAGGGCTTCCATCTCGATGCCGGTCTTGTCGGTGCAGACCGCGCGCGCGCCGATCGCGACGCCGTCGTCCTCGAGCGCGAGCGACACCTCGACGTGCTCGATCTCGACGTTGTGGCAGAGGGGGACGAGCTCGCTCGTCCGCTTGGCGCCCATGATGCCGGCCAGGCGCGCCACCGCGAGCACGTCGCCCTTGGCGATGCCGTTTTCCCGCACCAGGCGGACGGTCTCCGGCCGGAGGAGGATCTTCCCCGCGGCCGTCGCCGTGCGCCGGACACGCGGCTTGCCGGACACGTCCACCATGCGCGCCTTGCCGCCCTCGTCGACGTGCGAAAGCTTTTCTGCCATTATCAACCTCCGATCTGGCCGACTTCGAGATCGTCGCACGAAAGGCCGCGGCGCGGCTTCAAGGCGACGGCGCGTCGTATGCTGCCTTCGATATCGCCAAAGTCCGCCGGGACGCCCGCGGCGCCGTGCAGGCAGGGGCGGAGCGTGCCGTCGGCCAGCAGGCGCAGGCGGTCGCAGAGGGCGCAGCGCGGGGGCCGGTCGTACGTCCCGCCGTCGCGCTTCGTCTCGTCCAGGCGGTAGCGCGCGATGAACTGGATGCCGGCGCCGATCGAGGCGGCGAAGGAGCGTAGCGCGTTGAAATCCGACTCGGTCGAATCCTCGAGGGCGACGACGTTGAGCTTGACCGGCAAGCCCGCTTCGCGCGCGGCGCGTATGCCGGCGAGCGCGTCGTCCAGACGGCCGCCCCGCGTGAGGGCGGCGTAGCGCGCGGGATCGAGGGTGTCGAGCGACACGTTGACCGAATCGAGCCCGCGCGCCTTGAGATCGCGCGCGACCGGCGCGAGCAAGGTGCCGTTCGTCGTCATCGCCAGAATCTCGACGCCGGGAATCCCCGAGAGCATCGAGACGAGCTCGGGCAGGCCTTTCCGCGCGAGCGGTTCGCCGCCGGTCAGGCGCACCTTGTCGAAGCCGAGCGCGGCGGCTGCCCGTACGATGTCGGCTATCCGCTCGAACGACAGGATCTGGTCATGCCCGAGAAGCGGCACGCCCTCCGCGGGCATGCAGTAGACGCAGCGGAGGTTGCAGCGGTCGGTGACCGAGACGCGGAGATAGCGGATCTCACGGCCGAAGGAGTCGCGCATCGACGAAGGTTCCTTGGGGGATGAAGTCGGCGCCGATCTCGACGCGGAGCAGGCAGTCGGCGTCCGCGAGCACCGCGAGCATCGACGAGCCGTGGTAGCGGAGCGGCGCGACGATCAGGCCGTCTGGGGCCGTTTCGAGGCGCGCGGGCAGGAATTCGACGCGGTCCGCTTCGCGGCGTTTGAAATCCGACGAGAGGCGCGCGCGGACTTGGCGCGTCTCATGGCGGAGGCCCATGCGCGCGTAGAGTTGCGGCTTCACGAAGAGCTCGAAGTTGACGAAGACGGACACCGGGTTGCCCGGCAAGCCGAAGACGGCCGTGTCGCCGCGGCGGCCGAAGTAGGTCGGCTTCCCGGGCTTCATCGCCAGCTTGTGGAATACGCGCTCGACGCCCGCCGCCCGAAGGGCCGCGGGGACGTGGTCGTAATCGCCCATCGAGACGCCGCCCGAGACGAGGACGACGTCGCACTCGTCGAGCGCGCGGGAAAGCGCTTGGCGGAGCGCGGCTTCGTCGTCGCGGACGATGCCGTAAGCTCGCGCGACGCAGCCCGCCGCCCCGACCTGCGCGGTCAGCATGGGGCCGTTGGAGTCGTAGATGCCCGCCGCGCCGAGCGTCACGCCGGGAGCGGCGAGTTCGTCGCCCGTGGACAGCACGCCGACGACGGGGCGCGCGGACACCTCGACGCGCGCGTACCCGGATGACGCGAGGATGCCGATCTCCTGGGGCCCGAGGACGCGCGGACCGAAGAGCGGATCCCCCGCGCGCTGGTTTTCGCCGCGCTTGATGATGTTGGAGATCTTTTCCGGCTTGTCGAACGCGACGAGTTCGGCGCCGTCCGGCGCGGTGCCCGCGCTCCGCGTCCATTCCACCCGCTGGACGCCCGAGGCGCCCTTCGGGATGGGCGCGCCCGTCATGATGCGCGCGCATTCGCCGGGGCCGAGGACGCGCGCGGGCGCCGCGCCGGCGGCCACCGTTTCGACGACGCGCCACGGATCCGTGTCCGCCTTGTTGCCGGACGGGCCGTACGCGAAGCCGTCCATGGCCGACTTGTCGAAGGGCGGCTGGTCGACGCGGGAGCGCGGCGCGACCGGCATGACGCGGCCGAGCGCGTCCGCGAGCGCGACGTCCTCGGTCTTCGCGGACGGAAGGTCCGCGAGCGCGAGTTTCAGGGCGTCGTCGGGGTGCAGGAGCGTGTCGTTCACGGGCGGGCCTCCGCGTTCATTCTACCATCGACGAAGGAGATCGTCCGCGTGGCGAGCGCCTCGGCGAGGCCGCCGTGGTGCGTGGCGACGACGAGCGTGGCGCCGGAGGCGGCTTCCTCGAGGAGTACGCGCTCGATGATTCGGGCCGAGGCGGCGTCGGCGCTCGCGGTCGGTTCGTCGAGGAGGAGGACGCGGGCGCCCGAAGCGAGCACGCGGGCGAGCGCGACGCGCTGGGCTTCGCCGCCGGAAAGCTTGCGGCGTGGCCTGTGGCCGTAGCCGTCGAGCCCGAGCCGCGCGAGCGCCGCTTCGGCGGCCTCCTCGCGCCCGCGGGCGGGAACGCCGCGGCAGCGGAGCGCGAACGACACGTTGTACGACACCGAACCGGCGAGGAGGTAGGGCGACTGGTGGAGGTAGGCGGTTTCCGCGCGGAAGGCCGTCGAGCCTTGGATCGCCTGACCGCGGTAGCGGATGGTCCCGGACAGTGGCGCCATGAGGCCGTTGAGCGCCTTGAGGAAGGTCGTCTTGCCCGAGCCGTTCTGTCCGAGGAGGACGAGCCGCTCGCCCCCGCGGAGGACGAAGGTCCCGACCTCGAGCACCCGGTCCCGGCCGTAGCCGAGCTCGAGCCCCTCCGTCTCGAACAGGAGATCCGTTCCGTTCATGGCGTTCACCGTTCGTCCGGGGCGAGTGCGTGGAGCGCCACGTTGACGCCGAGGGCCAGGACGAGGAGGACGAGGCCGAGTGACAGCGCCCGCTCGAACTCGCCCTTGGACGCGTCGAGGGCGATGGCGGTGGTCATGTTGCGGGTGGACCAGCGGATGTTCCCGCCGAGCATCATCGACACGCCCACCTCCCCGGTGACGCGCCCGAAGGCGGCCACGACCGCCGCCACGAGGATCTGCCGCGACTCGCGGAGGGTGGTCAGGAAGCGCCGCCAGCGTCCGGCGCCGAGCGTGACGATCGTCTCGCGGAAGCGAGGGTCGAGGCGCGACAGCCCGGCGTAGGTGAGCGTCGCCACGACGGGGAAGGCGAGAAAGACCTGCCCGAACACGACGCCGCCCGGGGCGAAGAGGAGCCCCATGCCGCCGAGCGGGCCGGAGCGCGAGATGAGCGAATACGCGAAAAGGCCGATGACGACGGTGGGCAGGGCGGTGAGCGCGTTGAGCGTCGCCGCGACGAGGCGGCGGCCCCTGAACGGGCGGGCGGCCAGGGCGGCCCCGGCCGCGATGCCGGGGACCGCCGATAGGACCGTCGAGAAGAACGAAAAGCGGAGGGACACGAAGACGACGAACCAGGTTTCGCGGTCGCCCGCGAAGAGCAGCCTGAACGCCTCTTTCACCGCCGTCGGCCCTTCGCGAACGTCAATACAGGTAGAAGCACTGCTCGCCGCCGATCTTGTAACCGGCGATGAGCTTCCGGCCTTCCGGCCCGACGAGCCAGTCCATGAGTGCCTTTGCGCCCGCGACGTTCACGCCGGGCCACTTGGCGGGATTCACGGTGATGACGCCGTAGGGGTTGAAGTAGACCTTGTCGCCCTCGGAGAGGATCTTGAGCGTCGACTTGTCCTTCATCGCGAGCCAGGTGCCCCGGTCCGCGAGGGTGTACGCGCCCATCTGCTCGGCCATCATGATGCACTGCGACATGCCCTGGCCGGCCTCCTTGTACCAGGCGCCCGTCGGGACGATGCCGGCGGCCTTCCAGATGTCCTTTTCCTTCGTGTGGGTGCCGGAGTTGTCGCCGCGGGACACGAAGCCGGCCGTCGACTTCGAGATGGCCGCGAAGGCGTCCTTGGCGTTCTTCGTCTTGCCGACGCCGGCCGGGTCCTTGGCGGGCCCGAGCACGACGAAGTCGTTGTACATGAGGTCCTTGCGTTCGGCGCCGAAACCGGCGGCCATGAAGGCGTCCTCGAGGGCGCGGGCGTGGACGATGACGAGGTCGCAATCGCCCTTTTCGCCGATCTTGAGCGAGGCGCCGGTGCCGACGGCCACCACTTCGCACTTGTACCCGGTGGCCTTCTCGAAGACCGGCAGGATGGCCGCGAGCAGGCCGGACTGTTCGGTGCTCGTGGTGGTGGCGATGCGGAGGCGCGGGACGGCGGGTGCCTGGGCCTGGAGGCCGACGGCGAGGGACAGCGCGAGAAGCGCCGCTACGACGGTGCGTTTCATGGGGTTCTCCTTTCCGAATACGGGAGGCGCCGCCGTTTCCGGCGACACCCTTGATCGTGTCCATACGGACCGCGATCTCGACCGTTCGCCATGGGCATCGCGCCGTCAGGACGAAGCGGTTCGGAGCGATGCGAGCCTAGCCTCGCCGGCCCGCGCTGTCAAGTTCGCGCGTCCTGCTGCATGAAGGGATAGGTCCAATCGCGCGGCGGGCAGAAGGTCTCCTTGACCGCGCGCGGGCTGACCCAGCGCATGAGGTTGAGGAACGAGCCCGCCTTGTCGTTCGTGCCGGAGCCCCGCGCGCCGCCGAAGGGCTGGCGCCCGACCACGGCGCCCGTGGGCTTGTCGTTGACGTAGAAGTTGCCCGCGGCGCGCCCGAGCGAGCGGAGCGCCTTTTCGATCTCGCCGCGGTCGCGCGCGAAGACGGCCCCGGTGAGCGCGTACGGCGAGGTCGAGTCTACGAGCGCGTAGGCGGCGTCGAGGTCACGGTCGTCGTAGGCGTGGACCGTGAGCACCGGCCCGAAGATCTCCTCGACCATCGTAGAGGACCTTGGGTTTTTCGTGACGACGACGGTCGGCTCGACGAAGAAGCCTTTCGACTTGTCGTAGATCCCGCCCGCTACGATCGTCGCGCCGGGATCGGCCTTGGCGCGCTCGATGTGCGACACGATCGAATCGAAGGCGGCTTCGTCGATGACGGCGTTCATGAAGCACGAATGATCGCGCACGTCCCCGACCTTGATCTTCGCCACTTCCGCGACTAGCCGGTCGACGAAGGCCTTCGCGCGGGACGCGGGCACGTAGACGCGGGACGCGGCGGAGCACTTCTGCCCCTGATACTCGAAGGCGCCGCGCAGGCACGCGACCACCGCGGCCTCCTCGTCGCAGTCCTGGTGGAGGAAGATGAAGTCCTTGCCGCCGGTCTCGCCTACGACGCGCGGGTAGGAGCGGTAGCGGTCCAGGTTGGACGCGATCGTCCGCTGGAGCGCGTTGAAGGTCGCGGTCGAGCCTGTGAAGTGGAGCCCGGCGAAGTCGGATCGGCCGAGGACGAGCTCGGAGATCCGCGAGGCGCGCCCTGGCACGAAGTTGACTACCCCGGCGGGCAGGCCGCAGTCGCGGAGCAAGTCCATGAGGTACCAGTTCGACAGGACGCTCGAGCTCGCGGGCTTCCAGAACACGACGTTGCCCATGACCGCCGGCGCCGCGGCGAGGTTGGCGGCGATGGCCGTGAAGTTGAAGGGCGTCACGGCGTACACGAAGCCCTCGAGCGGCCGGTACTCCATGCGGTTCCACTCCATGGTATCGGAGCGCGGCTGGACGCGGTAGATGTCCTCGGCGAAATGCGGGAGGTAGCGGTAGAAATCCGCTGTTTCGCACGCCGAGTCGATCTCCGCCTGGTAGGCGTTCTTCGACTGGCCGAGCATGGTGGCGGCGTTGAGCGTGTAACGGTAGCCCGCGGCGATCCGCGCCGACGCCTTCAGGAAGACGGCGGCCCGCTCTTCGTAGGGCAATGCGGCCCAGGCCGCGGAGGCGGCGCGCCCGGCTTCGAGGGCGGCCGCTATCTCCGCGTCGCCCGCCAGGTGGTAGCGGCCGAGCGTGAGAGAGCGGTCGTGGGGCGCCTTGATCTCGACGCAGTTCCCGGTGCGGATTTCCTGCCCTCCGATGAAGAGGGGGATGTCGACCGGGTGCGTCGCCATTCGTTCGAGTTTGCGCTCGAGGGCGGCGCGCTCGTGGGAACCCGGGGCGTACTGCCTGACGGGTTCGTTCGCCGGTTTCGGCGTCGCGATGATTGAATTGTTCATCGCCGTACTCCTTTCCAAACACGGGAGGTCGCGCCCTTTCGGGCGCGGCCCATCGGCCCTCGGCCGTGGTCCGTTCGGACGTTAGGCGCTTCGGGCTCGGGGTAGGCTGCATGCGGGACCGTACGGCGTCGAGCGCCGTCGGTCATCCATTGGGATCGCGTGACGTTTTCCTGCTGTGGGGACTCCTTTCCGCCGCCCGGCGGGGCGCCCAGTATGACAGCGGTATCCGGAGCCCGCAAGTATTGAACGATGACCGCGGCGGACGTATCATGTGATTAGTTATGAGTCCGACGGTATTCCCCACTTCCCCGGTTGAAATCGTACAAGTCACGAAATACGGCATATGGGTGGCCGTCGGTGACCATGAGTACTTCCTGGACTATGTCGAATACCCGTGGTTCAAAAACCGCACGATCGAAGAGATATGCGATGTCGAAATGCCCGCGCGCGAGCATCTGTATTGGCCGCGCATCGATGTCGATTTGTGCGTCGATTGCTTCGAAAGGTCCGACGACTATCCTCTCGTGGCGAAAGAGGGCGTGTGAGCGCTTTGCGCGCCAGGGGGCTGAGTCAAAAATCTACTTCCATGTAGATTTTTGACATCGACGAACGCGTAGCGTTCGTCGGCGTGGTTCGCGCTTTGTGCGCGAACTTTTCAGTGAGCGCTTTGCGCGCCAGGGGGCGCAGCGGAAAGCCCGCAGGCGCGGGATGGCGAAGGCAGCCCGCGACGAGGACTTGGAGCGAAGCACCCGGCCGCCTCGGGAACGCCTGCGGCGTTCCCGGCGACGAGCTTCGCTCGTCGATCTCCAGAGGGCGATTTCAGCGGCACGCGAAGCTTGGCGATATACGTAGGGCGCGCCCGAGGCGGGGCGCCCGTCGCGAAAACGAAACGGGGCGACCGTGCGGCCGCCCCGTTTCGTTTCAGTAGCTTCGCGTTTACGCTTTTCCGGCGATGCGCGCGTTCACGACGTCGAGGACTTCGGGCAGGTCCATGCCGATTTCCTTGAGGTGCTCCGGCGTGGGGCAGCCGTCGGGTGTCCAGCCGCGGCGCTTGAAGACGGCGTCGATGAGCTGGTCGTACTGGCTGACGCGGTACTGGCGGAGCAGCTTCGTCTTTTCCTCCGAGCCCTTGCCGGCGGGGTCGATGCCGGCCTTTTCCTTGAGCGCCTTGTCGTAGCGCTCGGCTCGCGCGTCGTATTCGTCCGCGGTGACCGGGCCCATGGCGCGGTACGGCGGATAGTCGTCCTTGCGGTGTCCTTTGCCGACGCGCACGTTGAACGCGCGCTGGAAGTTGTAGACGCGCTCGCTCATGCGGATGAGGCCGTCCCAGTCGAGGCTCTCGCCGGTGATGGCCGTGTAGAGCTCGTAGTAGTTCTGGACGTGCTCGGGCACCTTGTTCGGCTCGGGGTGCTTGGCGTTGTCCGCGGGCTCGACGTCGTTCCACGGCAGCTTGCAGAGGCCCTGGAGCCCGAACCAGGTGCGGAACATGGGGAAGTAGTGGAGCGCCTCCGCCTTCTTCTCGAAGGTGGGGATGCGGTTGTTCACCATGTCCATGAAGATGAGCCAGGCCTCGTCGTGCTGCGGGCCCTTGTTCGTGAGGTAGTAGCCGCCCTGCTGCGCGAGCGATTCCTTCGACACGTACTCGCTCTGCTCGAGGCCCTTGCCGTGGAGCGCGATGTCCTTCATGCGCTGCGGGTCGGCGCCGTATTCCTTCGCGAAGTGGTCGGCGAGGAACTTGACGCCCTTGCCGGCGAGCGTGCCGAAGCGCTTGCCGTCGGCCAGGTCGTGGAGGACCTGCGCGGCGCCCTTCCAGTTGCCCCAGGTCAGGTCGATGCCGTCCGTGCGTTCCTTGTTCAGGATGCCGAGCTCCCAGCACTCCATGAGGAAGCCGCACATCGTGCCGAAGCTGATGGTGTCGATGCCGTAGGTGTCGCAGTAGAAGTTGAGCTCGAGGATGCCGTGCGGGTCGTAGACGTAGAGGTTCGAGCCGACGCCGGCGGCGGTTTCGTACTCGGGGCCGTCCACGCAGACTTTCTTTCCCTTGTACGGGCCGGTGAGGAGCTCGAAGTGGTCCACCGCGTGGGCGCAGGCCATGGTGCAGCCGTACCAACAGCCGTCGGGCAGGTTCTGGCTGAAGAGCTTTTCCCACACCCAGCTGGCGATCTCGGGGCCCTTGGGGTCCTGGCCGTACTTGTGGTTCTTCGTGGGGAGGAGGTCGTAGTCGTTCATGACCTCCATGAGGTGCGCGGTGCCCTGCTTGCGCATCTTGCACTGCTTGTCGTCGTTGACGACGATCTCGCGGTGCAGCTTGAGGCCCAGGCGCTGGACGGCGGCGGGGTCGGCGGCGTCGTTCAGGTTCTGCGAGACGCCCGAAAAGCGGCACACGACGGCGCGGATCTTCTTGTTCCGGAAGACGGTGCCGATGCCGCCTCGGCCCGCCTGCTTCACGCGGACGCCCTGGCGGCGCTTGTCGTAGAGGCTGAAGTTGAGGAGGCCCATCGGCGAGTGGTCCGCGCCGCGGCCGGCGCTGATCACGGACACCGACTGGAGGTCCTGCTCGTCGCGCGCGAAGGCGCGCGTCAGCTCCTCGGCGAGGAGGTGCGTGTCCTCGTCGAGGCGCGGGTCCGCTTCGTAGAAGGAGACCGTGCCCGAGTTCGAGTCGATGAAGACGATGGTCTCGACGTCGGACTTGCCCTGGAGCTCGAGGGCGTCCCAGCCGCCGAACTTGAGGTAGGGGCCGAAGTAGCCGCCGACGTTCGAGTCGATGGGCACTTCCGTCATGGGCGAGAGCGACACGACGAGGCTCTTGCCGGAGCCGGGGTAGTTCGTGTTGCCGCACACCGGGCCCATGGCGACGACGATCTCGTTCTCCGGATCGTCCCATTTGGTCGATGGCTTCGTCGCGTCCCAGAGGAGCTTGAGGCCGAAGCCCTTGCCGCCGACGAAGCGCTTTTTCATGTCCTCGGAGACGGCCTTGGCGACGGCTTTCTTCGCGCCGACGTCGACGTGGAGGGTGCGCATCGCGTAGCCGCGGCGGATCGGTTTCGGCTCGAACGCGAACTCCGCGAGGAGCTTGAAATCCTTCTTGCTGAACGCGCCCATCACTCGGCCTCCTTGGCGACCGCGGCGGCCGCCTCGAACGGGAAGCGCGACGCGGGGCTGTCTTCCTTCTCGGCGATCTCGAGCGCCTGCTTGGGACAGGTCTTGGCGCAGGCGCCGCAGGCCACGCACTTGAACGGCGTCGATTCGCCGGGGTAATAGCGCATCGCGCCGGTCGGGCAGACGGCGACGCAGGCCAGGCAGCCGACGCAGCGGCTCTTGCTGACGAGGACGACGCCCTTGGGGGTGACGGTGATGGCCTGGGTCGGGCACTCCGCGACGCACTTCCGGCATTCCTGGTCGCAGGCGACGAGGCGGAAGGCGCCCTTGCCGAGGTCGTTGACCTGGATGGCGGAGCGGGCGGGATTGTCCTGCTTGAAATACAGCTTCGAGCAGACCGCGGTGCAGGTCATGCAGCCGACGCACTTGTCGTCGGTGGTCTTCAGGTATTTGATCACGGCGGTACTCGTCCTCCTGGTTCCGTCGACGCGGTTTCCGTAGGGCGGAACCCGGTTTGCCCGGAGTTGCTGGTGCGCGGGTCTGGCGTCGGAATGTCCGCGAAGTATAGCAGTTCCCATATAATGCGGCAACGCGAATCGACCGCGAAGACCGGCGCTCGGGGCGGCGGGAAGCGTCGGGGAGGGCAAACCGATCCTTTATTTTTCCCGGAAAAGCGGTTATAGTTCAGCTTCCGGGACGATGACGGGGTGAAAGCCGGCCGCGCGTTCCGACGCGCGACGCGTTTTCTTCGCGCCGCGCCGTCCGACAAGAGCCGGCTCCGGAGCCCGGACGCGAGAGGATAATCATGGCCTATAAACTAGACGGCGCCAAATTCCCCACGATCGACGAACTGGTCGAGGCGCTCTACCCCATGTACTCGGACAAGATGTCCGAGGAGGAATTCCGCAAATACGCGGAAGAGCACGCGGAAAAGTCCTGAGATCGCGTCATGGGCCATGACGCGATAGTCCGCCTCCGGCACGACCTGGGCACCTTTCTCAACCACCTGGCGGGCTATTCGGACCTCCTGGCCGGCGACGAGCGCGACGACCGCGAACTGCCGCCCCTCTGCGAGCGCGTGCACCGGGCCGCGGAAGAGCTCTACGTCCCCCTGTTCCGCTATTTCGGCAGGGTCGGCGGCGAGGAATTCACCCCGACCGACGAAACCGAGGAGCTCGACCGGACCGCCGTCTTCGCCTCGCTCTACGAGATCGTCTCCGCGCTCCAGGAAGCCAAGCGGGTCGCCGCCGAGCGCGGCAAGGCGACGGCGATCGAGGACGTCGCGCGCATGCTCGAGGCGGCGAACGCCATCATCGGCATCGTGTCGGAGCGGCCGGCGTCGAAGGAGACGAGCGCCCCGACGGAAACCCTTTCGGAGTATCCCGCGGGCAGGGACGAGGAGAACCGCTCGGCGTACGTCGGGCGCGTGATCGTGGTCGACGACGACGCGATGAACCGCGACATCCTGAAGCGCCGCATCGAGCGCATGGGGCACACCGTCTGCGTGGCCGAAAACGGCGAGGACGCGTTGGCCATGCTCAAGCTGGCGCCCTTCGACATAGTCCTCCTCGACGTGCTCATGCCGAAGATGAACGGCTTCCAACTCCTCGAGAACATCAACGCCGACGCGCGCCTGGCGGGCGTCTTCGTGATCGTCATCTCGTCGCTCATGGACAACGCCGTCATCGCGCGCTGCCTCCGGCTCGGCGCCGAGGACTACATGCCGCGCGAGTTCGACCCGATCATCCTGCAGGCGCGCATCGAGTCGTGCCTGGAGAAGAAGGAGCTGCGCGAGCGGGAAAAGCGCTCGCTCAAGGCGATGACGGAGTCGCAGCGCGCGCTGGCGTCCGAGCTCCGCGAGGCGGCCGACTACGTGCGCTCGCTCCTGCCGCGGAAGGCTCCGCTCGACGGCGTGAAACCCGACTGGATCTTCCTGCCCTCGCTCAGCCTCGGCGGAGATATCTTCGGCTATTTCCGGGACGCCGCGGGGCGGATCCTGCTCTACCTGATCGACGTGAGCGGCCACGGCATCGAGGCCGCGCTCGTGTCGGTCACCCTCATGAACATCCTCAAGGCGCAGTCGTTGTCCGGCGCCGACTTCGCCGATCCTTCCTCCGTGCTCGCGGGACTCAACGACCATTTCCGCATGGAGGAGCAGAACAACCTGTACTTCGTGGCGTGGTACGGGTGTTACGATCCGGCGTCGCGCAAGCTCGTCTTCGCGAGCGCCGGCAGCCCGCCCGCGATGCTGTTCGCGCCCGGCGGCGCGCGCGCGGAGCTTTCCTCGGGCGGGCCGGCGGTGGGCGTCGACCCGGATTCCGCGTTCCCGAACGCCGTCGCGACCATCGAGCCCGGATCGCGCCTGTACGTGTTTTCCGACGGCATCTACGAGGTGCCCACGAGCGACCACAAGGTGATGCCCTGGTCGGATTTCGTGGACATCCTGTCCGATGTCGACGCCGGGGCCGGCCGGGGCGAGGGCGGACTCCACAGGCTCGTTGACGCGGTCAAGGCGCGCAGCGGCGCGGCGGCCTTCGGCGACGACGTCTCGGTGCTGCGCTTCGACTTCGACGGCGGCCTGGGATCCCCGCCGTGAAGCGCTGTCCGTGGGCCGACGGCGATCCCCTGTACGAGCGCTACCACGATACCGAGTGGGGCGTGCCGGTGCGCGACGACCGGAAGCATTTCGAGTTCCTCGTCCTCGAGACGATGCAGGCGGGGCTGTCGTGGCGGCTCGTCCTGTCCCGCCGCGAAGAGTACCGGCGCGCCTTCGCGGGCTTCGACTGGCGGAAGGTCGCGCGCTACGGGGCGGCGGACGTCGACCGGCTCATGGAGACACCGGGCCTCATCCACAACCGGCGCAAGCTCGAAGGAGCGGTGAAGAACGCGATCGCCTTCGAAAAGGCGCGGAAGGAATTCGGCAGTTTCGACGCGTACGTGTGGTCCTTTTCGGGCGGCAAACCCGTCGTCAACAAATGGAAGGATGTCTCGCAGATACCGACGCGGACTGAACTCTCGGACCGCGCGGCCGCCGACATGAAAAAGCGGGGCTTCGCCTTCGTCGGCAGCGTGACCGTGTACGCGCACTTCCAGGCCATCGGCATCGTGAACGACCACCTCGTGTCATGCTTCCGCCACCGCGAAGCCGCCCGGGCCGCGCCCGCGGGACGAGATACCATGCTCGTCGCGGAGCTGGAAACGCCGCTCGGGCCGATGCGCGCCGGCGTGCTCCGCGAAAAGCTGTGCCTCCTCGAGTTCGCGGACCTCGCGCCGTCGGACGCCGCGCTCGCGCGGATCTTCGGCTGCGCGGCGGAACCCGGTCGCGCGAAGCTTCATGGAAAAGTCGAGGGTCAGCTCGGCGAGTACTTCCGGGGCGTGCGGTCGAAGTTCGACGTGCCGCTCGACTTGCGAGGCACGGAGTTCCAGCTGGCCGCCTGGCGCGCGCTGCTCGAGGTGGAATACGGGACGACCGTTTCGTACGCGGAACAGGCGAAGGCGCTCGGGCGGCCGCGCGCCGTGCGGGCGGTGGCCGCGGCGAACGCGGCGAACCGGATCGCCGTGATCGTCCCCTGTCACCGCGTCATCGCCTCGGACGGTGCGCTCTCCGGCTACGCCGGCGGTCCCGACCGCAAACGCGCCCTGCTCGAACTTGAAGCAAAGAGTTTACCACGAAGGGCACGAAGTAAGACCACGAAGGGCACGAAGAATACGAAATAAAAATGAAGAAAACGAAGGAAGAGAAGAAAGCAAAAATTGAGACATGAGGATCGCGGAAGATGATCCGGAAATCGGAATAATACGAAATTCTATCCGATTGCCTCTATTTCCAGCTATTCCCTTATCTCATTCTTCCCCTTCGTGTCCTTCGTGGTAACACCTTCGTGCCCTTCGTGGTAAAAAAATCAGAGAGTCACTATTCGGGAGTGGGTCAGGACTTCGTAGCCGGTTTCGGTGACGAGGACGTCGTTTTCCCAGCGGACGCCGCCCAGCTCGAGGTCGTAGAGCCCCGGTTCGATCGTGACGATGTGGCCCGGTTTCAAGACCGTGACGTTTTCCTCGCGCAGGCGCATCTCGGGGAGTTCGTGCGCCTCGAGGCCCACGCCGTGCCCGAGGGAGTGCGGCATCGTAAAACCTTCCGCCTTGAAGATGTCGTCCGCCTTCTTGCAGATGTCGTAGGTGCGGCGGCCGGGGTCGCACATGGCCACCGTCTCCTCGTACGCCTTCTTCACGAGCTCGATCATCTTCGCGCGCTTGCCCGCGACGGCGCCGCGCACGAAGGTCATGGTCACGTCGGTGGTGTAGCCGTCGACGACGACGCCGAAGTCGAGGATGGACATGCCCTCCGTGCCGAAGGGGCCGCCGGTGAAGTTGGGGAAGCAGTGGATGCCGAAGCTGCGCTTCGGGCCTGCCGCGAGGATGTCGAAGCCGACGCGCTCGGCGCCGCGCGCGCGGAGTCCCCGCTCGATGAAGAGGGCCGCGTCGGTCTCCGTGCGGATCTCGCCTGACTTGACGCCGCGCTCGATGTCGTCCATGAGGTCGTCCGTGATCTTCGCGCCTTTCCGGTAGGACGCGAGCTCGGCGAGATCCTTCACGGCGCGCAGTTCCTGGATGAAGGTGCCGACGCCGTCCTCGCGGCAGAGGGGGTCGTAGTGCTCGAGCTCTTCCACGTATTTGACGTAGGAGAGGTACGGCGTCTGGCGCGGCAGTTCCACGGTCGAGCCCTTCTTCGCGCCGAGCCGTTCGAGGATGCCCGCGAGCGCCTTGGCGGGCGTTCGCCCGAACTCCGCGTACGGGACGACTTCGTCCACCTTGGAGTATTCCTTCGCCATGTTCACGTCCCAGGGGACGAGGATGGAGCGGCCGTCGTCCGCGACGACGAGGATCGCGTCGTTCGGGTGGCCGGAGAGATAGCGCAGGGACGGATCCCGTCGGCCTTCCGTGTCTTCGACGAGCGCGGCCGCGACGCCTTTTGCCTTGAGCCAGGCGGCGACTTTGGCGCGCCGCGTTGCGAAGCTGTCCATGATGATTCCTCCGAAGCGCGGAAATCCCCAAGCGGTTTCCGGCGCGCTCATTGTACGCTCCCCCTTCCGATCCGGCAACCGGAATCCTCGCGAAGCGTGCGATACGGTTCGAAAAAGCGCGACGTCGTACGGCGTCGTACGGCGTCGTACGGCGATGTGCGGCGGCGCGCGGCGGCGCGCGGCGGTGCAGTGATGCAATGGTGCGGGGTCGTGCGGCGGCGCGCAGCGTCTACGGCGTCGTGAAGCGCCGCATGGAGCCCGAGGCGCGAATGTGCTAGAGTAAGCGTAAGGCCCGCACCGAGCGGGCATCGAACGAACGGCTACACGGAGTATCCACCATGCGTACCTTCATCCGCCTTCTGGCGATTCTCTCGGCCACCGCGCTCCTGGCGCTGTCCTGCGGCGGCAAGCAGGCCGCGCCCGCCGCTCCGGCCGCCTCCTCTTCGACGGCGCCCGCCGCCCCCGCCGCTCCGGCGGCGACCGACGCCCCGCCGGCCGCGGCCCCGGGCGGCTCGGCCCCGGCGGCCCCCGCCGTGCCCGGGACGGCCGCGCCGTCCGCCCCTGCCGCCGCCCAGCCGGCCGCCGCCCCGGCGAAGACTCCGCGCAAGATCGGCGAGATCACCTACGCCGAGGGCGACGTGACGATCCACCGCGCCGGCAAGCAGTTCGCCGGCGACATCGGTTCGGTGGTCGAGAGCCTCGACGTGATCGCCACGGGCAAGGCGAGCAAGGCGGAGATCGACCTGGCCTCCGGCAGCGCGGGCGGCGCCACCCTCCGGCTGTCGGAGAACACCGCGTTCTACTACGATTCGGCCGCGCTCGATGGCCCGCGCGAGACGAAAGTCCAGCTCCTCGCGGGCGCCATCCTCGTGAAGGTGGACAAGCTTTCGGGCGGCAGCTTCGACATCCGCTCGGACAACGCCGCCCTCGGGGTGCGCGGCACCGAGTTCATCGTCAACACGATCCCGGACGGCTCGACCCTCGTGACCTGCTCGACGGGCAAGGTCGAGTGCGTCTCGTCGGACGGGCAGAAGGCGTACGCCGCGCCGGGCACCGCCGTCGAGCAGACGGACGCGGGACTGTCGTCGGCGCAGGTACCGGTCAGCAACCTCGGCACCTACCGCAAGGGCTGGGTCGAGGACGCGACGGCCGGCTTCGAAAAGCGGGCGCTCCTCGTCATCTCCGGCTACGCCGAACGCTACTCGAAAGGCCAGGCGGGCTTGGGCGCGGCGGTCGCGAAGCTGAAAAGCGTCGACGGCATTCTCAAGACCTGGGAAGACAAGCGCGCCGCCGGCTACGAGCCCCGCATGACCGACTGGGTCGCGGAAAAGAAACAGGTGGGCGGCATCCTCTTCGACGCGCTCAAGGCGATGGCCGCCCTCGAGCGTCCCTTCTTCCGCCTCCAGGAGCTCGAGGACTGGCACGCCCGCGGCGTCGGGAAGGGCACCCTGAACGACGGCCGCTCGAGCGACGCGTTCTTCGCCGCCTTCGCGAAGGAAGCCGCCTCGGTGGACGCGAACCTGTCGTACGTCCGCCGCGCCCTGCTCCTCTTCAAGTACGCCTCCGGCGACTCGCCGCTCGGCCAGTTCTTCGGCGCGAAGGCCGAAGGGCTCGGGGACGTCGGGGCGTTCGTCGAGTGACGGGAAACCGATAGCGCGGCCCGCGGCCGCGGGAACGACGGAGCCCGCCGCGTTTCACGGCGGGCTTTTTCATGCGTGGCCTTTGGAAGGATGGGGCCCGGGGAAGGAAACCTTTCGACGAAAGGTGTCTTTCCCCGGAGGGCGCTCAGGGCGTGAAGACGACGCGGAAGCCGCCGCCGTTGTTCGCGTCGTTGTAGCCGTTCCGGTTCCACGCCTTGACCGGCGCGGCGTTCCAATTCCCGCCGCGGAAGACGCGGTCGTTATACGTGTTGGGATCCGTGATCCAGGGATAGGCGGTCACCGGCGCTCCCGCGTAGCCGTCATGCCAGTAGTCCGCGCACCACTCCCAGACGTTCCCGTACATGTCGTGGAGGCCGTAGGCGTTCGGCGTCTTCGTTCCGCAGGGGTGCGTTTTCGATTCCGAGTTTTCAGCCACCCAGGCGTATTTTTTCGCGTCGCCGTCGCCCCAGTAGACGTCGGTCGCCGCGCCGCCGCGGGCGGCGTATTCCCACTCGGATTCGCAGGGAAGCCGGAAGCCGTAGCCTGAGGCGGCGGCGTTCAGCTTGTCGCAAAAGCCGCCCGTTCCGCCCGCGGCGTCCCAGGCGACGGTGTCCGCGGGCAGGTCGTCCCCGACGAAACCGGAGGGGTTCGAGCCGGTCGCGGCCTTGAACATGCGCTGGGTGCACTCGGTCGCGGCCATGTAGAAGTCCCCGATCTCGACGTCGTGCGCGGGGCCGCAGTACATCCATCCGTTCTTGCCCATGTTGTAGATCGAACCGGGCACCAGGACGAAATCGGCGGAGGCGCTGCCGGTCGCCGTCTCGATGGCGACGGTGAGGCGGGGATGCCGCGTCGCGTACTCGACGGCGACCTTCGACGCGGCCGCGCCGTCGTACTCCAGGGTCACGCGGTTGATCTTCGGATAGTAGTTGGCGCCGCCGACGGTGACGACGGGGACGGCGAAGACGTACGTGCCCGCGGCGGGGGCGTCGAAGGTGACGTCTTCGTCGACGGTGGCGGCGAAGGATTCCGGCCCGGCGAGGGCGATGCCGGCGTCCGTGCCCGCGGGCAGGCCCGAGACGCTGACGGCGATGGCGGGCGGGCCGGACGGCGTTTCCGTTTCAGCGGTCGGCGAGCACGACAGGACGAAGGCCGCCAGGCAGGCGGACAGCGCGAGAGCGCGAAATACGTTGATCATGGCGATACTCCTCGTGTCGCGGAGGCGACCGGCGATGCGCGGGCGCTCCGCGTTTCGACGCGATGCCGCGCGACGGACGGCCGGGCCGCTCCGGACGCGCGCTTCATCGGACTCGACGCGAGGAATATAGACGCGAGGCCGGGAGCCAGGCGGTGCGGGAACGCAGACCTTGTGTGCGGGAACGCAAAAACCGGCACCGCGCGGACGGCTTGCGACGCGATCGTATTTAGGCGGCATCAGGTGACGGGCAGGGCGTCCCGGTAGGCTTTGCGGAAGTCGGAGGGGGCGACGCCGAAACCCTGCCTGAAGGCCCGGCTGAAGGCGGAGGCGTTTTCGTAGCCGGAGCGGTCGGCGATCTCGTTGACGGGCAAGTACGTCTCGGCGAGGAGGGCGCGGGCGGCGTCGAGCCGGACGGAGGCCACGTAGTCGGCGACGGTCTTGCCGAGGGCCGAGCCGACGAGGGCTTGGAGACTCGTGCGGTTGGTGCCGAGGTCGCGGGCGAGGCCGTCCACGGTCAGGCGCTCGGCGTAGCGCGAGCCGACCTCGACGAGGAAGCGCCGGAGGAGCTCGTCGTCGCCGTCCGCGAACGGCGCCTCGGGTTCCCGGAGCTCCGTTCCCTGCACGACGGAAAAGAGCGTCTCGATGAGGAAGGAGCGCATGCGGCAGGGCCAGTAATTGGTGGCTTGCGTCGCCGCTTCCTCGGCGAGTCGCGCGGTCAGCTCCGCGACGCGATGTTCGAGCGCGCGGTCCGGGAAACACATGCCCGCGGCGGGCCTGGACCGGTCGACGAAGGGCTTGAGCCAGTAGAGGTCGCGGATGAGGTCGACGGAGGCGTCGGGGGCGCGCCTGGCGCGTATCGTGTCGAACCCGATATCGCCGCGGATGACCGCGGGATGGAAGTAGACGAAACGGTTGCCAGACGCGTCGGAGCAGTCGATGGATACGGTTTCGCGTTCGTCGAGGAGGAAGAAGGCGGGCGCGCGGAAGGGCCACGAGGAGCCGTCGCGGGAAAAGACGCCCGCTCCGCCGCCGACCGAGACGAAGCGGAGACGCGTGCCGATGCCTTCGCGGGGATCGAACGCCCGGCCTTCCGCGACGCCGATGTCCAGCGTTTGACCGGGAAAATGGGTGATGCCGTAGGTCGTCCAGGGCTCGCGCTCTTCCATCGGTGCCAGTATATCGGCCTTGCGCGCGGGAGGTCGAGCGATTCCGGCGCTTTGGAAGGAAAAGGGGTCCGGGGGAAGGAAACCTTTCGACGAAAGGTGTCTTTCCCCCGGAGAACGTTATCGTATCGGTTTATTTACTTCGCTTTTTTGAGTTCGATCACGGCGCCGGGCGCGAGGGGAATGGCGTTCGGGCGGGCGAGCTTGGCGGCGTTGGCCGCGTCGTACATGGCGTCGGGGCTCGAGTGGATGGCGGCGACGAAGCGCGCCTTCACGGCGTCGGCGCAGGTGCCGGCCTCGATGCCGCCCATGTTCCAATAGTCGTCCGTCGGGAAGAGCGCGTAGTCGAGCTTGAGGGCGGCGAGCGCGGCCATCTCCGGGATGTAGTTCGTGTCGCCCGCGTGGTAGACCGAGATCCCGTCGAAGGTGACGACGTAGCCGACGTTCTCGGCGCGCGGGTGGTTCTTGTTGTACGCGGGGACGGCCTTGATCTTGAAGCCGGCGACCTCGAAGCTGTCGCCTTCCTTGACGGCCTTGAGCGACGGGAGCTCGACGCTGCCCGCGGGGCCGGCGACGACGGCCTTCGGCGCGAGCGCGACGAGCGAGACGGCGTTGTGGTCGCCGTGGCCGTGCGTGACGAGGACGAGGTCGGCTTTCCGCGAATAGTCGCCTTCGCCGAACGGGTCGATGTACAGGACCTTGCCGGCGGCGCTCGTGAGCACGATGGTGGAACGGCCGATGAAGCGCAGGGTCGCGGTCGGGGCGGCGGCGGCGACGCCGGCCAGGATGAAGGCGGCGGCGAGGAGCGTCGCGATCTTTTTGTGCATGGGATACCTCCGTGGAACGTGATGGACGGAAGGTACCCCGGAACGGCGGGCGGGTGAATTGCGCGGACGCAATCGTTCCGTGCAGGGAAGCAATCCAAGCTCGTCGCGCCAGGCCGCTCGCGTTATTTCAGCGTGCGCCGCTTAGGTTATTTCGGCGCGCGCCGACTATTTCGGCGTGCGCCGCTTAGGTTATTTCGGCGCAAGGACGCCGCCATACGCCTTGCGGTATTCCGAGGGAGCGGCGTTGAAGCCCTGCTTGAAGGCGCGGCTGAAGGCGGAGGCGTCGGCGTACCCGGTCCGTTCGGCGATCTCGGCGACCGGGAGGTCGGTTTCGGCCAGGAGGGCGCGCGCGGCGTCGAGCCGGACGGCGGCGACGTATTCGGCGACGCTCTTTCCCGTCGCCTCCGACACGACGCGCTGGAGACTCGTGCGGTTCGTGCCGAGCTCGCGGGCGAGGCCGTCCACGGAGAGGCGCTCCGGGTAGCGCGAGCCCGCCTCGAGCAGGAAGCGGCGCAGGAGTCCGTCGTCGGCGTCCGGCAGGGACGCGGGGGCTTCCGTGGTCTCGACGGCCTGGATGATGGCGAACAGCATCTCGATGAGGAAGGAGCGCGAGCGGCACGGCCACCAGCCGGTCGGCTGGGCCGCGAGCTCGTCCGCGAGCTGCGACGACAGCGCGTCGACGCGCCGGGCGAGGGCGAGCCCGGGGATCACGATGCCGTCGGCCGGGTCGGCGCGGCGGACGAACGGCGAGAACCAGTAGACGTCGCGGACGATGTCGAGCGGGAGGGGCGCGTCGGACACCCCGCGGATGATGGAAAAGTCGAAGCTCGAGTGGATGACCGCGGGGTGGAAATAGACGAACAGGTTGCCCGAAACGTCGGAGCAGTCGATCTCGGCCGTCTCGCGCTCGTCGAGGCAGAAGTAGGTCGGGGCGCGGAACGGCCACGAGCGGCCGTCGCGGCGGAAGACGCCGGACCCCTTCCCGACGGCGACGAAGCGGAGCCGTTCGCCGATACCCTCCGCCGGGTCGAAGGCCTCGCCGCGCGCCACCCCGAGGGGCAGCGACCGGCCCGCGTGCATCGTGTTGCCGAACGTGGTCCAGCGTTCCGCCTGGCCGTGTTTCATGGCGGAATTGTAGCGGCGCGCGCCGAGCCGTGTCGAGCGGCGAGCCTTGTCGCCCCGCCCGGCGGCGGCTAGACTGGCGTCATGAAACGACGGAACGGCATACAGTGGTCGACGGTGGTTTTGGCGGCGGCCTTCGCCGCGAGCGTGGCGGCGGGCGTCCTCGGCGGAAAGGATTACCCCGAGCCCGGCCAGGCGTGGACCGACGTGGCCTACCGCGTGCTCACCATGTTCACGATCAACGCGAGCTTCGACCGGAAACCCGTGCCGCTCCTCCTCGACATCGCGCGCTTCCTCTCTCCCGCCACGCTGGCCGGCGCCGTCGTCGCGCTGGCCCTGAGCGCCTTCCGCGAGCGGCTCCGCGCGCTCGGCCTCCGCCTCTTCGCGCGCGGGCACGTCGTCTTCGTCGGGGCCGCCGACGGCTCCGCCACCATCGCGGAAGACCTGGCCGCCGCGCGCCGCGTCGTGTTCCTCGTCCCCGCGGATCGCGAAGCCCCGGTCGACGCCATCGCCGATTCGGGCGCGGAACTCGTGCGCGCGCCGTCGCTCGAGGCGGGCTGGCGCCGGGTCGGCGCCGCGCGCGCCGCGTACGTCTTCGTCATGGAAGACAACGACGCCGCCGCCCTGGCCGCCGCCCGCGGACTCGAGCGCTTCCTGGCCGCGGAGGGGCGCGATCCGAAACCCGCCGTCTTCACCGCGTACTCCGACGATTTCGCGCTCCGCGTCGCCCGCGAACTCGCGGAAGCCGACCGGAACTCCGGCCGAACGGGCGGCGCGGGCCCGAGCGGCTTCGTCGAGCGTCCGTTCAACCTCGAGCAGCAGCTGGCGCGCGCGGTGGTGGACCGTTGCCTGCCGGCCCTGGCGCCGTCCCCCGGCGCGCTGTCCGCGGGCGCCATCCGCGTGGCCATTTTCGGTTTCGGCGACCTCGGACAAGCCCTTGCCGTCGAGCTGGCCCAGCTCGCGCATTTTCCGGGGACGGCCCGGCTCGAACTCGCCGTCGTCGACCGGCGCGCGCCGGAACTCGTCGCCGCCTTCCTCGAGCGCCATCCCGCCCTGCCCGAGATCGCCGGCCTCTCCGTCCTCGACGCCGCCGCGTGGCGCGACGCCCTCGCCGAACGGCCGCCCGCCCTCGCGCTCGTCGCCCGCGACGACGCGGCGCTCGCCTTCGACGACGCGCGCGCCCTCCGACAGCTCTCCGAGGCGCGCCGCGCCGCCAAGCCCGGACATCCGGGCACCGCCATCGTCCTCGTGCGCCCGCTCGACGGGCGCGACGCTTTTCCCGACCGCGCCGACTGCGCCGCCTTCCTCGCCGAGCGTCGCGTCGAATACGTCGACCCCGCGGACGAGCTCCGCGGCGAAGACCTCATCCGCAACGCCGAGCGCGCGGACGCGATCGCCAAGGCCATCCACTACAGCTGGTTCGCGAAGCCGGGCGAGCCGTGGAACCGCGCGCGCATGGACGCCGAGTGGGCCGCCCTGCCGGACATCCTCCGCGACTCGAACCGCTACGCCGCGCGCCACTTCGCCCTCAAGCTCCGCTGGCTCGGTTGGGACCTCGCGCCGCGCGAACAAGCGCCCGCCGCGACGGACCCGTCCGCGGGCGCGTACGCCTTCGACGCGATCCCAAAGCGGGCGCTCGAAACCCTCGGCCGCATGGAACACCGCCGCTGGAGCGCGGAAAAACTCCTCGCGGGGTACCGCCCTGTCGGCGCCGTCGACGCGGAGACCTACCGCGTCCTCAAGACGCTCCACCACCTTCACGCCGACTTCGTCCCCTGGGAACGCCTTGACGCCCCCACGAAACGCAACGACTGGAACGTCCTCATCCACGCCGCGGCCATCGCGGAAACCGCCGGGCTGCGCATCGTCGCGCGTCCGCGCGTGTAGGCGCGTTCCGTCCGGGGAAGGGAACCTTTCGATCCGTCGAAAGGTTCCCTTCCCCGGGTCCCATCCTTCCAAAGCCGCGTCACGGGACCGGGAAACCGAATCGCGCCGAAAGATTGTCGCGGTCGACGGTCGGATGCTGGGCGCCTTTCGTCCAGAGGGCCACCTTCGCCGCGACGAAGTCGCGCAGCTCGGCCGTGTCGACGTAGCCGTCGCCGTCCGCGTCGCCTTCGCGGAGCGCGGCGAGCACCGCCTCCGTGAAGGCGCCGTTGCGGAACTCGTCGAACTCGTAGGAGGCTTCGCCGCCGCGGCTGCTCGACAGCACGACGGCGCCCGAGCGCCGCGCCAGATCGTTGTAGATGTAGCGCCGCCGGTCGGCGAGGGCTTCGCGGATCGTCGCGCCCTTCGCGGCGCGGGTCAGCGTGAGTCCCGGCCCGCGAGCCCCGGGGCCTCGTCCGGACGCGCCCTCGTCGGCGTCCGCGCCCGATTCGCAGGTGTCCATGAGGAAGAGCTTCCGCCTCGGCGCGATTCCCTGCAAAAGGTCCTCGACGAGCCCGAAGTCGGCCGCGGTGCCGGCCAGGTTCGCGGTGTCGGCGTCGTGCGTGAGGAAATAGTAGGTGGCGGCCGCGTCGTCGGCGTGGAGGCCGTGCCCGGAGATTGCGAGCACGAGGATGTCGTCCGGCTTCGCGTCGGCCAGGAAGGCCTTGGCCGCGCGGATGCCCGCGGGCGTCACGGCTTCGTCGGTCAGCGTCTTCACATGCACGTCGCGGAACGCGCGGCCATCTTCAGGCTCGGGGCTCCCGCCGGGGGAGGGGCCGCCGGCCCCGCGCTTCATCGCCGCGAACGCCGCGGCCAGGTCCTCGATGTCCCGCGCCGCCCACGACAGGTCGAGCCGTGCGTCGCGGTATTTCGAGACGCCGAAGCCGAGAAAGTACAAGTCCGGCTCGGACACCTCGGAGCTCCAGACCGTCGTCGACGCCCGGAGGCTCTCGACGCCGTCCGCGTCCGTGCAGGCCGCCTCCACCTTGTTGCTCCCCGCGCCGAGCTCGACGCGCTCGACGAGTTCGGAGGGGCCCGCCGCGCCGATCGGCTTCCCGTAGCTCCCGAAGACGGGCACGTCGTTCACCCAGACGTTGTACGAGCGGAGCCTCGACGCGCCGCCGAAACGCAGGTTTAGGTCGAGGTACTTCCCGTCCTTGGCCGACGAGAAGATCTCCGCTTCCGGCGGCTCGGGGGCGGCGCCGCTTTCGACGGCCGGGAGTCCGAGACGCTTGAGGCGCCGCAGGTATTGTTCGCGGAAGTGGGCCATGAGGCCTGCGTCCGCCGAGCCGAGTCGCTCGAGGACGAGGTCCGGCCGGTTCGAGCGCGCGGCGAACTGGTCGACGTTCCACGCGCGTATGCCGCGGACCATGGCCACGAGGGAGCCGCAGCCGTTCGAGCCGTCCCAATAGCCTTCGTCGGTGTAGGAGAGCCACTCGCCCGAAGCCGAGTCCGAGGCGAACGCCGTCCACCCGCCCGTGGCCAGGTTCCAGGCGCGCACGGTCCCGTCTTCGCCGGCGGAGTACGCGAAGCGGCCGTCCGCCGAGAGCGCGCACGAGAGGATCTTGCCGACGTGCCCGGCGAGCGTCCGTTCGACGGTACCGGTGGCCAGGTTCCTGAGCAGCAGCCTCCCGTCCATCATGCCGATCAACGCGAGCCGTCCGTCGGCGGACAGGCTCAGGCAGGATGACATGACATCGTCGTTTCCGGTCGGCGGAGCGAAACGGCCGTCCGCCAGCCTGAGCGCGCCGATGCCCGTTCCGACGGCGCACAGGAGACGTTTCCCGTCCGCGTCGAACGCGATCGTCTTGGTCATGCGGGGTAACGCGTAGACGCGTCGCGTGACCTTCGCCCGGAGGTCGCGGACGGCGACCCGCTGGTCGATGACGTCCAAGACCGCGAGCAGACCGCCGTCTGACGAAAACGCGATCGCGTCCGCGGAATCGAAGTTGCCGCCCGTTTTGCTCCATGCCTCGACGGGGACGGTGTCGACGACGGCTCCCGTGACCGCGTCGTAGACGATGGCGCCATGGTCGATCGCGGCGACCGCGACCAGGCGTCCGTCGGGCGAACACGCGACGGCCTTGATCACGAGCGGCTGTTCCACGGCGTACGCGGCTTCGCCGGCGAACGACCTGCGCTCGAGCGGGGCGGTGAGGATGCAGGATTCCCCGTCGGGCGTAAGCGCGATCGGCGAATCGCTTTTCCTCGACGCGGGCGGACTCAACGCGGCCCGCGGCTTCCCCGCGCGCAGGTCCCAGACCGTGACGGCGCCCGAGCGGTTCATCGCGGCGGCGAGGCCGCGGACCGGATCGAATGAGCACGTCTGGACGCCGTCCGCGGCGCCCCCGAAGTCGCCGATGCCCTCCGAAAAATCCCAGCGGCGCAACCGGAACGAACTCGCCAGGTACAGCTTCGTCGGATCGGAACCGAGGGCGATGTCGTTCGCGCCGACCTGCCCGACCGCCTCGGTTCCGCCGTCGGCCAGGTCGAAGACGGAGGTCGTCATCCCCCCGGCGACGAGGAAGTCGCCGAAGGCCGATCGGCTGAACGCGAGGCTTTCGACCATGCCTTCGCCTCGAAAGTCGCGGAGCGCGCGCCCCGTCCCGAGGTCGAAGACGGCCGCCGCCCCGTAATAACCCCCGACCGCCGCGCGCGCGGCGCCCGAGTCGAGCGCCACGGCGGCGACGTGGCCGAACTCGGCGTTCCACTCGCGGAGCAGGCACCCGTCCGCGAGGTTCCACGCCGAAACGAGTCCCCCGTCGGTGCCGGTCAACACGCGCGCGCCGTCGGCCGACACGGCGACGGCGGTGACGTAGACGCCCTCGGCGCGGAGCGCGCGGAGGACGGCGCCGCTCCGGACGTCCCACGCGACGATCCGCCCGTCCGTGTGGCCGGTCACCGCGATCCGCCCGTCTGCGGACACGCCCGCGGCCGTCGGATAGTCGTCGGCCGCGAAGCGGTACAGCTCGGCGCCGGTGTCGAGGCGCCAGATCCTGAAGCCGTCGTGCGCGACGGAGGCGCCGAGGCCGCCCGGCAGGAGGGCGGTCTCCAGGATTTCACCGTCGTGGGCCGCGCCGCCGTCGGGGCCGCGAAATTCGCGGAGCTCCTTGCCGGAAAGCGCGTCCCACAGCTTCACGCGGCCGTCCAGGTCGCCCGACAGCACGAGGCGGCCGTCGGCGGAACAGGCTACCGACTTGATCACTGTGACGTGCCCGCCCTGCGGCACGAAGTCGAAGGGCGCTGGCTTCGCGGGTTCAGCGCGAGCGAGCGCGGCGAGGACGACGAGGATGAAGGTGGAAGCGGCGCGGGTTTTCATGGTCTATCCTCCGACAGGATGACGCGCGGCGCGGAATCGCGCAACGGCTTCCGGGAAAACCCCCGGCGGTCCGCCGCGGTTACCGGCCGGTCCGGGAGCGGGCGCCGCCGTCCGTGGAAAGGAACCTTTCGTCGTGGCGAAAGGTTCCCTTCCCCGGGCCCCATCCTTCCAAAGCCGCCGAGGCTCGCGTGTTGCGCGGCCGGCTCGTTTCCGCTACCATCGGACGCATGAAGCACGGAACCACCGTACCGCGACTGCCAACGCGCCTCCCGTACGCCCGGACCGCGCCGCGCTGGTCCTGGCGCCCGGCGGGATCGCACGCCGTCGTCGACGTCGCCGGGGCTTGACGGAGCCCCGCGAGGCGATCCCGCCCGTTTCTCCACTATCCGATCCGGCCGCGAAACCGCGGCTTCCCATTCCCCTCCCACGGAGCAGACCATGGAACGCAAACGAATCCTGACGGGCGACCGCCCGACCGGCAAGCTGCACATCGGCCACTACGTCGGCTCGCTCGCCAACCGCGTGCGGCTGCAAGACGAATACGAGTGCTTTTTCATCATCGCCGACCTCCACACGCTCACCACCAAGCCCGAAAAGGAGCACATCGAGCAGCTGGCCGACAACGTGCGCTCGGCGGCCCTCGACTACCTCGCGTGCGGCATCGACCCGGCGAAGAGCGTCATCTACCTCCAGTCCGCGGTGCCCGAAGTCGTCGAGCTATCGCTCTTCTTCCAGAACCTCGTGACGGTGCCGCGGCTGTCGCGCATCCCGAGCCTCAAGGAGATGGCCCAGGGGGCGGGCATCGAGGAGATGCCCTTCGGCCTCCTCGGCTATCCGGTGTTGCAGGCCGCGGACATCCTCCTCCCGCGCGCGCACCTCGTGCCGGTCGGAAAGGACAACGTCGCGCACGTGGAGATCACGCGCGAGATCGCTCGCCGCTTCAACTTCCTCTACGGCGAGACCTTCCCGGTCCCGGAGGTGCTCGCGTCGGAATACGGCTCGCTCGTCGGCACCGACGGCAACGCCAAGATGTCCAAGTCGCTCAACAACGCCATCTACCTCTCGGACGACGAGGCGACGGTGCGTAAGCGCGTCATGTCGATGTACACGGACCCCAAGCGCGTCAGCGCCGACGTGCCGGGCACGGTGGAGGGCAACCCGGTCTTCCAATACCACGATGCCTTCAACCCGAACAAGGCGGAGGTCGAGGATCTCAAGGCCCGCTACCGGATCGGAAAGGTCGGCGACGTCGAGGTGAAGGAAAAGCTCGCGAAGGCGCTCAACGCGTTCCTCGATCCGATCCGCGAGCGCCGCGCGAAGTACGAAGCCGAATCGGGCCTTGCCGACGAGGTGGTGTACGACGGCACGATGCGCATGCGCGAGGAAGCCCGCTCCACGCTCGCGTTGGCCAAGAAGGCCATGGGCCTGTCCGCCGTCTGGAACCGCCTCTCCCGCAAGGCCGAAGACGTCAAAAAAAAACGCGCCAAGGCGTAACGGTAAAAACGATCACGAAGGGCACGAAGGCGGGACCACGAAGGGCACGAAGGAAGAGGGAGCAAAAGTATAAGATATGCCAGAGTTCGATCTTCAGCCCCTTTCACTCTTCTTCGTGTCCTTCGTGGCAAAACCTTCGTGTCCTTCGTGGTAAAAAGACTCAGGGAGCGACAGTATGAAGACGGTTGCGGTCGATGAAGCGAAGGTGATCCTCGACGCGGACGGCGTCGTCGGGAAGGCGCTCTACGAGCGTCCGGAGTACGCCGTCGTGCATCTCGAGCTGGCGCCGGGCGCCACAGTCGCGCCGCACGTCACGCCCTTCGACGCGCTCTTCCACGTCCTCGAGGGGAACGGCATCGTGACCCTGAACGGCGAGGAACTCCGCGCGCGCCCGGGCCTGGAAGTGGAGGTCCCCGCCGGCGTCTCCAAGTCCGTCCGCAACGACGGCCCCGCACCGCTCAAGCTCCTCGTCGTCAAATGTCCGAACCCCGCATGAAGAATTCACCACGAAGAGCACGAAAGTGGGACCACGAAGGGCACGAAGGCAACGAAGCGATCAAGAAGAGTGATTGTCGGCAGGAGTCCTAGTTTTTGATCGCAAGGAATAGAGATACCATTTTTCTTTTTGAAAAATCTCCCTGAATGCCAACGCTCGAGTACTCGCTAAGCTTCGCTCCGTGGCAAATCCCCAAACCGCTCTTCCTTCGTGTCCTTCGTGGCAAAACCTTCGTGCCCTTCGTGGTTCATATTTGTGCAAAAGAAGGCAGGGGTGGCCTTATGCCCGGACGTGAGAGAGGGCGCGGGCGGCGGCGAGGAGGGAGCAGAGGGTCGTCGCGCCCAGGAGGACGATCCAGGCCGTCAGCGCGAGGGGTGGCGGCAGGGCTTGGTAGCAGGCTTCGACCGCGAGCCGGCCGAGATAGGCGAGTCCCGCGAAGAGGAACGACGCGACGGCCGTCATGATCGCGATGCCGACGACGGTGTCGACGGCGCCAGGGGCTTCCTTGCGGCGGAAGCGGGCGCCGAAGGCCGTGCCGAGTAGAGCGGCGATCATCGCCGCGAACGGAAAGGCGATCCGCGTCGCCAGTTCCTTGCGGTAGGGCAGGGGATCGAGGCCGTAGCTCCGCACGTCGTCCAAGCCCGACCAGAGCGTCGGCAGCGACACCGCGTCGAGCCCGTGCCGGAGCGCCAGGATGCGCGCGGCTTCTTCGTGGCCCATGGGCGCGTCGGCGAAGAAGGGCAGGTCGGGCGCGCCTTTCGTCCAGACGGGCTCGAACACCGTGTCCGGGGCGTCGCGGTCCACGGTGCGGAGGAAGACCGTCGAGCCCCTGAGGCGCGCGTAGGGCGCGGAAACCCGGACCACGGGATTTCCGCCTTCGAACACGGCCAGCTCGAAGCCCTCGAAGTACACCGAATCCCACGAGTCGACCGCGCGCGTGGCGGCTAAAACCCGTTCCGTGTCTCCGTTGCGCCTGACGACGAAGAAGCGTTCTGCGGGCGCGGTCGACAAGGCGCGCAGCATCGTGTCGAAGAACACGGCGCTGTTCGAGAGCTCGGCCAGGCTTTCGGCCAGATAGCGCTCCACGTCCGGGTCGTTCGGCAGTTTTTTCGAGAGTTCCAGGTAAACGGCGTAGGCTTTCCGCGGATCGCCCGAGCGGAGGGCCTGGTAGCCCTCGAGTTTCTTCGCGTAGACCGCGGCGTTTTCCGCGTCTTCTGGCGGCGGCTTGAGGCGTCCCACGCCGTCGAGGATGCGTTTCCGCGCTTCGCGGTAAGCCGGTTCCCGGGGCGACAGGGTCAGGGCGCGGTCGATGAAGAAGAGCGCCGTGAGGTAGTCGCCCTTCGCCTCCGCGTCGCGGGCGCGGGCGTACCAGCCTTCGGCGTTCTGTTCCGGCGCCACCGTGGGTTTCGGGTCGGGCGCCGGGGCCGCGGGCTCGGCTTCGTCCGTTTTCGCGCGCTTGAGGATTTCCGCCTCGACAGCGTCGTTCAGTTTCGAATACGAGGAGTCGTACGCGTCGATGCCCCGGCAGACGGCGAGGAAACGCCGGGCGTCGTCGTAGTCCTTCCGGCGCATGGCGTCGTCGGCCGCCTTCAGGGCTTCCTTGAAGTGCCGGCTGGCGGTTTCGGCGGTCCGGAGCGTGGTGACGAGCGGCGGCAGGGCGACGAGGCGGAACGCCGACGCGAGGACGCACAGGACGAGCGCCGGCGGCAAAAGCGGCTTGATCGCGTCGAAGGACTTGCCGCCCGCGGGCACCGCGAAGGACGCGGCAGCCGCGGCGGCCGCGAAGAGCATCGGCACGATCAGCGCCGACAGCGTGACGGCCGCGCGCAGGGAGCGCCACGTCATGAGATAGCGGGGAATGATGCGGGCCGGCGTCCCCTCGTACACGGCGAAGAGGAAGGCCGCGAGATAGCCGAGCAGGACGAAGCCCAGCACGATGCCGGACACGGGTACGCGTTTCGCGGCCATGGTCAGCGCCGTTCCCGCGGATTGCGGAGGAAGACGAGGTCGAACAGGCCCAGGACGAGGACCATGACGCACGAGGCCAGGAAATGCGTCCACGTCGCGGGGATTTTCAATTCGAGATAACCGACGAGCCGTTCCGGCGCCCCCGACGCGACGAGCGACAGGAGCGCGAAAAAGCCGACGGCGGCCGCGAAGGACACGCAAAAGGACACCATGGGCCAGGAGCCGGTCCGGGACAGGGGCCAGAGCGACATGAGCGCCAGCGCGAGGGACAGGGCGAACATGATCCGCTCGCCCGGGTTTTTCCCGGCGAACGAGAACATGAACTCCCGCACGCCCGCGAAATCGAGGGCGTCGACGACGGGGGGGCGCGGCTCGGGCGGCGGGACGAACGGGGTTCTCGTCTTTCCGCCCGCGACGACCGACGCGCGGTCGGCGCCCAGCGGGGCGTCCGCGAAGCGGGCGAGCGGGGCGTCCTTCGACGAGGGATCGAAGAGGAATATCCCTTCGGCGCGGTCGCCCCGCACCGAGGACACGTAGAGTTCACCTTCCGGAAGCGGGGCCACGACGCCGGTCGGCAGGGCGCGCGACGTCGCGGGGGCGTCGACGGGGCGCGGGGCGAGCGGCAGGATCAGCACGTAGGCGATCAGGGCCAGGTGGAAGCCCGCGAATAGCGTCAGGTAGCCGGCCGGCCGGTTGGGCGAGGCGCGGGTGGCGCGGGGAAAGGCGAACTGCGCGGCGCCGGCGAGCGCGTACGGGAACAGCGCCGCCGCCAGGCCGAGCAAGACCGCGACGGAGTGAAGCCCCCGGATGGCGTTATAAATGAAGAAAACGAGCGTCAGGACGATCAGCCAGAGGAGCGAATCGAGCCACAATCGGCCTATCTGGAGCAACGCCGCCTTCATTTGGTTCACTGTAACATGGCCCTGTCGCGTTTGCAAGAAACGGGCCAAGTCGCTCAAGCGGTGTCAGACACCACTCGGTCAACGGTGTCTGACACCATCCCCACAACTTATCCACAACTTGTTGGATGATCCGGGGATGCTTCCTTCGGTTTTCCCGGAAAATGGTGCGGTTTCTTGATGTTTTTGCTAATTATCCAATATGGGAAAATTGAATTAAGTATAATTCCAAAAAGGAAATAGCGATTGTCAAGTTCGAAATCTCAAGGGTTTGAACCGGGTGCCGATGCCGTCTTATCGTTAGTCTCGATTCAGGAAGGGTTTACGGATTTATTCGCCGAGTTGTCCACAACTTGTTCAACCAACCGGTAGCCTTGTCCCCGATCGCAGCGTATGCAGTTCCACTTCGGGTCGTGGCCGGCTACGCGCAGCTTCGACCGGAGCCGTGAAAGCCTCATCCGGACGGCGCTCGCCGCTTGGGGGGCGCCGAAGGCCGTGGCCAGGGCGTCCAGGGGGACGGAGGATCCCCGGTTGGCCACGAGCGCCCGGAGCGCCCGCCATTCGCCCGGGTTCAAGCCCACGACCCCGCCGGGACCATCGACGGCGTCCGGCCCGATCCTGATCGAGGCCGAGCCGAAACCCAGGGTGCAGCGGGCGCGCGCCCGCGCCTCGAGTTCCCCTCGGGTCCACGGTTCGCGGAGATAGTCGGCACAGCCCGATTCGAAGGCGTAGGACAGCCGGTCTTCCCGTCCGTACGCGAAGACGAGCGCGCCGGGGGGCGGTACCGGGACGTCGAGCGCGTCCGCGGGCACGACGAAGAGATCGACGTCCGCGCTCCACGTGGGCGCAGCCTCGAAACGATAAAAAAACGGGAAGGAACCCCGCGGTTCCTTCCCGTCGATATCTAAAAATCGGGTTCCGGTTATCTCTACCGTCACGACTGGGGCGTGCCCGAGGGCGCCCCGGCGTCCTGGGTGAGCATCTTGGCCTTGAGCTCCTCGAGGAGGGCGTCCGCTCCCGCGCCGGACTGCTCGAGCTTCTTGAATTCCTTTTCGAGGCTGGCGCCCTCGGAGAGGTCGGCCAACTCCACCTGGGCGTCGGCGCGGGCTTCGAGCTCGTCGACCTTCTTGGCCATGCGGTCGAAGGTGTCGAAGGCGCTCGTGTTGCCGGCCATGCTCGTCAGGGTCTTGGAGATCTTTTCCTGGGCTTCGGCGCGCTTCGAGCGGGCGATGAGGATGTTCTTCTTGCGGGTGGCCTCGTCGATCTTGTTCTGGAGCTGGCGGAGGGCTTCCTTCAGCTTTTCGACCGACGCCTTCTGCGCGTCCCATTGGGGCTTGAGCTGGGCGTAGTAGTTGTCGAACTCCTGCTTGCGGACCAGGGCTTCCTTGGCCAGGTCGTCGCGCCCGGCCTTGACCGCGATCATCGCCTTCTTCTCCCACTCCTCGGACTGGGTCTTCTGGGAGATGAGCTCGCGCTCGATCTTCTTCTCGTCGGCGATGGACATGGCGACGGATTTCTTCGATTCGACCATCTGCGTGTTCATGTCCAGGAGCAGCTGGTTGAGCATCTTCTCGGGGTTTTCGGCCTTCGAGATGAGGTCGTTTATGTTCGAAGAAAGCAGGGTCTTGAGCCTGTCGAAAATTCCCATGGTTAAAGCCTCCTCGTCCTGTCAGGAGCGGTATGCGCCCAGGATCTTGTAGTGTTTGCCGAGCGCGAAGCCGATCGAGTCGAGACTGGCTTCGAATTCGGAGCGGTCCATCGTCGCGTATTCGAGGGTGTCGACGAGGATGATTTCGTTCTTTTCGATGGCGTAGGCGCCGTGGGTGACGTCCTCGGCGTTGAGCTTGAGCAAGGTTTCGAAGAGTTCGAGCTTCTTGTCCTTGGGGACGTCCATCGCCTTGGCGCGGATGACGACGATGGGATCGTCGAAGGCGGCCACGACCTGGACGAGGCCGCGGCTCCGGTCGTTCACGAGAAAGGCGCCGGGGCTTATTTCCTGGTATTCGATCTTGAGCTCGATCAGGAACTGCTCGATCTTGTTGAGGCCGTTCATGCTTCCTCCCGTTTCCCGATGTGCGCGCGCGAGTACGATCCGACGGAACGTATTATCCGAGGAACACCTGGCCGGACGCGTCGATGGCGAGTATCGTCTTGCACTCGGAGCATCGGAAACGTCCCGGTTTGGCGGCTTTCAGCTTCTTGTTGCAGATGGGGCAGGAGAAGATCTTCGGGAACACCGACTGCGAGGAGCTCTGGTCTCCCTGCTGGTAGAAGTTCACGGCGTCGTCGAGGTTGTCTTTAATATTGAAGAATTGCGAAAATCCGAGCAGCTGGAAGACTTCGTAGACCTTGGGCTGGATTTCGAGCAGGACGATGTCGCCGCCGCGCGGTTTCACGGCCTTGAGGAAGGCGGTGAAGGAGCCGATGCCGGTGGATGACACGTAATTGAGCCCGGAACAGTTGAAAATGAGGCGGATGTAGCCCGATTCGATGGCCTTGCCGACGCGTTTCTGGAAAAAATTCGAATTGTAGGTGTCGATGTAGCCGGTCAAGTAGAGGGCGAGGCAATTTTCGACTTTCTTGCGTCCGCCGTCGTCCATGTCAAGGCGCTGGAGCCGTATTTTAAGGCTGTCGTCCTTTTCGTCGTCGAATCCGGGAACAATATCATTATTGTTCATGGTGCTCCTCGTACTGTGCGCTCGGGACGGACCCGCGGATTTTTCAACCCTAGTGCAAGTCCAAAACACTGTCAAGCTCGCGCCGTTCGGGCGCGACGGGCGCCGTTTTCCGGGGCGAAGTCGGGCTTCGTCCCCCGTAGAGTATCGGTATAAATGTCGGATTTTCCCACCGTACGCGACCTCTTCCGTCGTTCGGAGCCTTCGGGCGGCGACTTACCAGGAAAACAGCCCTTCGTCCGCGTTCAGGACCGAGCCGTTCCAGACGGCGTTCCCGTCCGCGACGAGGTTGGCCGCGAGCTCCGCGAGGTCCCGCGCGGGCACGAGGCGTCCGTGCGGCGTCTTGGAGGCCAGTTCGGCCTTGAGTTCGGGGCCGAGGTACTCCGTGTCGACGAAGCCGGGGCAGACCGCCAGCGCGGCGATGCCGTCGGCCGCGTACCCCGCCGCCACCGACTTCACGAGCGACGACAGCCCCGTTTTGGCGGCGGCGTAGGCCGCGTTGGTGCGGAAGCCGCGGATCGCGTCCGTCCTCGTCCCCCCGAAGAGGACGATGCGCCCCCAACCGCGCGTTTTCATGCCACCGAGCGCGCGGGAGACGAGGGCGCCGGGCAGGGCCAGGTCGAGTTCGGCGACGCTCCGCCATTCGGTCGAGGTCGTCTCGTGGAGCGGCTTTTGCAGGAAGGGACCGAAGGCGCAGACGAGGATGTCGCAGCGGGCGGCGCGGTCGAGCGCGAACGCGGCGTCGTTGAGGTCCGCGATGCGCCCGGCGCTGCCGTCCGCCCGGTGCCCCGCCTCGCGGAGACGCGCGAGCGCGCGCCGAAGGCCTTCGTCGCTTCCCCCGTGCAGGTCGAGGGTCGCGCCCCGTTCCGCCATCGCGCGCGCCACCTCGAAGCCGATGCCGCCCGTGCCCCCGAGGACGAAGGCCGTCCGCCCCTCCAAACCGAGTTCGTGTGCCATGGTAGAAGCCTAGCCCGCGGCGGCCGTTCGCGCTAGTATCGGCGCCATGGACGATTTCGACCGTTTCGCCGTCGTGCTGTGCGGGGCCGAGGAGAGCGGCAACGTCGGGGCGGCGTGCCGCGCCATGAAGACGATGGGCTTCAAGCGCCTCAAGCTGGCCGCCTGCCGCCCCGTCGACGAGGACCGCGCGCGGACGATGGCCGTCCACGCCTTCGACGTGTACGAGGCGTCCGAGCGCTTCGACACGCTCGCGGACGCGTTGGCCGACGTCGACTTCGCGGTCGGCTTCACCAGGCGGCTCGGCCAGCGCCGCAAGGACGTCTCGATACCGGTGGACCGCTTCGCGGAGGAGGCGTGGCGCCGCGCTCCGGGACGGATCGCCCTCGTGTTCGGCAACGAGCGGAGCGGCCTGTCGCGCGAGGAGCTCGACCTCTGCGACGCGGCGGTCCACGTCCCCAGCTCCGACGACTTCCCGTCGCTCAACCTGTCGCACGCCGTGCAGATCGCGTGCTGGGAGCTCAGGCGCGTCGCCCCGTCGCGGCCGGCCGCGGGCGCGCTGTCCGTCCGCGACGACGCCGATCCCGCGACGCGCGCGGAGCTCGACGCCGCCGTGGAACGCGTGACCGGGCGCATGGCCGCGCACGGCTGTTTCAGGCTCGCGGGTCGGCGCGACGCGGAGATCCTGCTCAGGTCCGCGGGCGCCCGGGCAGGCCTCTCGCGTTCCGAGCTCCGGCGCCTCGAATCGCTCGCGTTCCGCGCGATGGCCCTCGCGAAGGGCGGCGAACTTGACCGCGCCGACGGCGGGGAGTAGAGTTGCCACGCCGGGCGCGGGATCGGATTCGCCGCGCCGGCGCAGGATCGAAATCACCGTGCCAGGGGGCTCCGCCATGAAACGCACGCTCGTATCGCTCGTCGTCCTCGCGCTGGCCGCGTTCACGGTGTCCGCGCAAGGCTCGAACGCCGCCTCGTTCGACGCCGTCGTCGATTTCGACGCGTCCATCAAGGCGTTCGCCGCGGCCGCGAACGGCGGTCCCGCGCCGAAGGCGGACCGCTTCGCCCTGCTCGTCGGCACCGTCGGCTCGGTGATCAAGCGCTCCACGGAGCCGGTGTCGTACGCGGTGGAGCTCGTCTCCGGCGAGTGGATCGGCATGGAAGACGTGAAAACCTTCCATTTATATCTCGAATATTCGGGCGACGCGTTCACCGCGTTTTTCGACCGCAAGGCGGGACTGGCCAAGCCGGGCGCCCGCGTGCTCGTCGTCTGCAAGTTCTCGCGCGTGGCCCCCGGCCCCGACGGCGCTCCCGCCGTGTGGCTCACGGGGCACAAACTGAAAGTCGTGAACTGAGGTTTCCATGATCAAGCTCGAAAACGTCTCCAAATCCTACGCCCGCGGGGCAGTGAAGGCCGTCGACGGGCTCTCGCTCGAGATCCCGGGCGGCGGAATCTTCGGCTTCCTCGGCCCGAACGGCGCCGGCAAGACCACCACCATCAAGATCCTCACGGGCGTCATCGCGCCGGACTCCGGCGCGGCCTCGATCGACGGCGTCGACGTGGCGGGAAACCCCATCGACGCCAAGCGCCGCCTCGGCTACGTGTCGGACAACCCGGAGCTCTTCTCCCGGCTCCGCGCGTGGGAGTACCTCAACTTCGTCGCGGACGTGCACGGCGTGCCGTCGGACCAGCGCCGCGAGCGCGTCGCCGAGCTTTCCGCGCGCTTCGAGGTCAAGGACGCGCTCGACGCGCCCATCGGCAGCCTGTCGCGCGGCATGAAGCAGAAGGTCCTCGTCGTCGCGAGCCTCGTGCACGACCCGGCCAACTGGATCCTCGACGAGCCGATGGTCGGCCTCGACCCGATGGCGGCCTTCCGCCTCAAGGAACTCATGCGCGCCCGCGCGGACGCGGGCAAGACGGTGTTCTTCTCGACGCATGTCATGGAAACGGCGGAGCGCGTGTGCGACCGCCTCGCGATCATCAACAAGGGAAGAATCGTCTTCTCGGGCACGCTCGACGGGCTCCGCGAACTCCGGGGCTCCGACGGCACGCTCGAAAACCTCTTCCTCGAGCTCGTCCAGCCCGCGGGAGCCGAAGGAGGGGAGGCCGTGCCGAACGGCGGTGGCTCGAGATGAAAGCCTTCCTCAGCCTCTCCTGGCTCCTTGTCCGGACGACCTACGGCATCTCCTTCCCCCGCGGCAAGACGCGCGTGGACGCGAAAACGGTCGCGAAGACGGTCGGCATCGCGCTGCTCTTCCTGTACATGATCGCGAGCTTCGGCGCGATCTTCCTGGCCATGAGCGTCGCCCAGTACGAGGCGCTCAAGCCGCTCGGCCTCCAGGCTATGGTCCTCCTCAACGCCGCGCTCGTCGCCACGGCGGCCACCTTCGTGTTCGGGCTCCTCACGGCGCTCTCGACCTACTGGTCGGGCGGCGCGGAGGAACAGCTCAACGCCCTGCCCATCGGGCCGCGCGCGCGCCTCGGCGCCAAGTTCGTCGTCACGTGGGTGTCCGAGATCGCGCTGTCCGTCCTCCTCATGGGCATCGCGCTCGGCGTGTACGGCTTCCACGAGCGACCTTCGCCCGCGTTCTACCTGCAGGGAGCGCTGATCGCGGCCGGCCTGCCGCTCGGACCGCTCGCGCTCTGTTACCTCGTCCTCGTGCCGCTCCTCCGCCTCGGGCGCCCGTTCCGGAACAAGAACGTCCTCACGGTCGCGGTCGGCCTCGCGGCGCTTCTCCTCGCGGTGGGCTTCAACATCCTCAACCAGCGCGTCATGTCCCGGCTCCGCGACGTCGAGTGGATCGTCGCGAACCTCGGCGATCCGGATTCGATCGTCGCGCGTCTGTCCGCCGCGTGGCCGCCGGTGGCGCTGGGGCTCGAGTCGCTGACCGCGCCCTTCGGTCCCGCGTCCGTCCTGCGGTCGCTCGCCAGCGTCGCCGTCGGAGCGGCCGCGGCCGTGATCGTCACGCTGCTCCTCGGGCCGGCGTACGTGCACAGCCTGGCCGGCTTCGGCGAGACCGCGTGGAAGCGCCTTTCGCGCGCGGACGACTTCATCGACCGCCGCTTCGCCGCGCGCCCGTCCTTCGCCGCGCTCTTCGGCCGGGAGTTCGTCCTCATGAACCGCGAGCCGAGCTACTTCCTGAACGGCCCGCTCGTCGTGGTCTTCATGCCCGTCCTCATGGCGATCATGTTCGTCGCACAGCGCGCCGCCTTCGCCGAGGAGTTCGCGCGGCTGGCGCCGATCCTGGGCGGTCCGTACGGCATGCTCGTCGTCGCGGGCGCCGCGGCCTTCCTCGGCTCCATGACGAGCATCGCGTGCACGTCCGTGTCCCGCGACGCGAAGATGCTCGCCGCCCTCAAGGCCCTGCCCGTGAAGCCCGAGGAGTACTTCCTGGCCAAGCTGGCGCACGCCCTCGTCTTCGCGCTGCTCGGCGCGCTTTTCGCGGGCGTTCCCCTCGCGTTCGCCATCAAGCTGCCGTTTCCGAAGGCGGCGCTCGGGGTCGCCACGGGCTTGTCGCTTTCGACCTTCGTCAACGTCGCGGGGCTCTACCTCGACATGGCCGCGCCGCGCCTCCGCTGGGAAAACCCCCTCGCCGCGCTCAAGCAGAACCCGAACTCGGTCGTCGTCGTCCTCGGCTCCATGGCCCTGCTCGGCGGCCTCGGCTTCCTGTCGACGCGCCTGCCGCTCGACGCGGCCGGCATGGCGGCGCTCTTCGGCGGCGTGCCCGCGCTCCTGTCCGCCGCCGCGTTGGCATTCTTGCCGGTCTTTTCGCGTAAACGCTTCGCCGCCATCGAACCCTGAGTTTCGCGTGATTCCCGAATAACAATCGTTTTGACCGAGTCAGGCGAACGAGAGGGAAACCTTTCCGAAAGGTTTCCCTCTCGCGCTCTCCTTTCCAAATCCCGCCCGAAGACCGCTACGACCTTGGCACTAGGAAAATCGCTACCGGAGGCCGATGGAGCGGCCGCGTTCCGGGGATATCGTTCCCCGCATCCGGGGCGAGGTCCCGCGGAAAAGGCAGGTCGGTATGAAGGGAAGGTTTCGGGCGTCGCTGGCGCTCGTCGTGTCGTTGGTCGGAGCCGCGGGGATCTTGTGCGCCTGCGCGTCGGGAACGCGCGCGGAGCCGGAGGCGCTCGCGGCGGCGACGGAGCTGTCGCCGGGCATGACGAAGTACGGCGCGTCGACGCTGGACGCCACGGGACCCATCCCGCTCCTGTGCCTGTCGGGCACGCCGTACGAACAGGGTTACGCGTACGGCGTCCTCGCGCGCGAACGCCTCGCGTCCCTGCTCGGGAAGATCGTCCGCCTGCGCGACACGTACGGGCGCGAGGTGCCGTGGCCTTTCCGCGGCTTCGCGAAGGGCAAGCTCGAGGCGAAGGTCAAGGCGTTCGAAAAGCGGACGCCGCAGCGCTACCTCGACGAGATGCGCGGCCTTTCGGACGGCTCGGGCATCGCGTACCGCGACGTGCTCTTCTGGTGCTCCGGCGCGACGATGCTCATGGGGTGCACCTCCGTCCTCTCCGCGGCCGATCCCGGGAACGGCGGCCTGATCCACGGCCGCAACTTCGATTTCGGCCCCTGGTTCCTCGGCGAGCATCCGATCATCGTCCGTTACGACGACGGCGCGTCCGTCCCGGCGTGGAACCTGAGCATCCTCGGCTACCTCCCCGGCTTCAACGCGTGCAACGAGCGCGGCGTCGCGGTCTCCATCAACATGTCCTCGCCGAACGAGCGCGGGCCGTACGGCATCCCCATGGGCTGGAAGATCCGCGAGGTCATCCGCACCGCCGCGACGCTCGCCGAGGCGCGCTCGGTCCTCCTCGGATCGCCCAACGACATCCACGCGTGGATCGGCACCGTGTCGAGCGCCTCCGAAGGCAAGGGCATCGTGTTCGATCTCAAGGAGGACGCGCAGGCCGAGACGCCGTGGTCGATCGCCGAGGCGCCGCGTTTCGTGTTCAACCGCGCCTTCGGCGACGGGCGCCACGTCGAGGACGGCCTCGCGAAGGCGTACGCGGACCCCGCGGAAGTCCTCGCCACCACGAACGTCCGTCGCTGGGACGCGTCGCGCGAGTACCTCGCCAAAAACGGCGTCGGTTCGCCCGAGGGGATGTGGAACGCGCTCGCGACGCCCGACTGGCTCGACGACGCCGCGTTCGCCCGGAGCAACGGCATCGCCGGTCCCTCCACGCTCTACACCATCGTATTCGACCTGGTCCGGAAGCGCTTGTTCGTCGCGGCGGACGACTCGTGGTCGGCGTGGGCTCCCGCCTGGCGCCTCGACCTGGAGACGAAGACCTTCGAGGCTTTCCGCGGCGCGGATCCCCGGTCGGAAAAAGCCGATTTCGTCGCGGCGCACGAGCGCTGGCTCGAGCTCAAGCGGCTCGAATTCGCGGGAAAGCTCGCGATGGACGCGCTCGACGAAACGCTCGATCCGCTGACCCTCGTCGAGTTGGGCGCCCCGATGGCCATCTCGAAACCGGCGACGCGCCCCGCGTTCCTCGCGCTCGTCGAGCGCGCCCGGAAGCTCCATCCCGCGGACGAACTCCTTCCGTTCGTCGTGGCGTACTTCGACGGCGACAAGAGCCCGGCCCGCGTCATCGACTTGTACGAACCGCTGTTCCGCGCGGAAGGCGTCATGCCCCTCGACGACACGCGCGCCGGTTTCGTCGCGGAGCTCGCGACGGCGTACGCCAAGGCGAAGCGTCCGGCCGAGGCGGAGGCGCGCGCCCGGGAGTGGCTCGCGTGGTACGGCGCGGACGTCGCGCGCTTCGACCGCGTCGACGCGTACGCCGCGACGCGGTCGAGCATGGAGAAGCTCGTGAAATGAGGCCTGCTCGCGCGCGTCGGTTCGTCGGCATCGTCGTCGCTTTCGTCCTCGCCGCCGGCTCCGCCCATGCGGCGCCCGACCCGGACGCCCGGCGTCTCGTCGCGACGGAATGGTTCGACATCGTGTTCCGCGAGCGCGACCGGTACTCCGCGGAGCGTCTCGCCGGATTCGCCGACGCCGCGTACGAGGAACTCGCCGCGCGGCTCGAGGTCGACACGCCGCGCAGGCTGACGATCGTCCTCGGTTCGTCCCTGTTCATGACGTCGTACGATCCCATGTCGTCCGGCGTCATCTCGATCGAAACGGGCTTCGCGCTTTTCGGCTCGCTGGGCGGGTCGCTGCCGTACGAGGACGCGCTCGAAAGCGCGTTCCGGCGCGAGGCGGCCAAGGCGCTCGCCTTGGGCAAGGTCGGAGCGTTCCAAGGAGCCGTCGCCGCGGCGTTCGGAAGGCCGCTCGACACGACGTACTGGACCGCCCCGCCTCAATTGGGCGAAGGCTCGGGCGCCCTGTTCGAAAGCCGCGAGGGGCTCGGCCGCGCGGAGGATCCGATCGTCGGAGCCGTAGTCCGGCAGGATATCCTCGAAGGCGGGTTCAAGGATTTCACGCGGGTTTCGGGCGTCCGCGACACGAACGATGCCGAACGCGCGCTCGAGGCGTACGGCGCGCGTTTCGCCCGGTGGCTCGTCGCGCGCTTCGGTCCCGAGAAATACGCGGAGCTCTGGCGACGAGTCGGCGCGGGTTTTCCGCTCGAGCCCTTCGGCCGGCTCGGCCCGTTCCGCGGCGCGTTCGAATCGGTCTACGCCGCGACGCTCGACGACGCGTGGCGCGCGTTCGGCGCCGACGAAGCGACCCGCGCGCCGGTGCGGACGGACGCGACGCGGGTCGCGCCGGTCGGCATGGACGCCGTTCTCTGCGCGGCCGGGAACCGGTTGTACTACGCGGATTGCACGGAATTGTCCGTTCGCTCCTTGGATCCGACGACCGGTGCGGTCTCGCCACTGGCCGGCATGACGCCCGCGTTCCGGCTTTCGGCTTCCGCGGACGGAACCAGGCTCCTCGTCTCGACGATCGGTCTGGTGCCGACCGTCGTCGAATTCGATACGGAACGCGGGACGCGGACCGGAACGGAATGGGAGGGACTCGGAGACGCCGCGTTCGCGGGTCCGGGACGCATCGTCGCCGTGCGCATGGACGGCATGGAAGGCGATCTTGTCCTGTCGAGTCCGGACGGCGAGCGGGTGCTGGCGGAAGCCGGGCCCGCTCGCACGTTCTTCTCGCCCTGCGCCGAGCCCGACGGATCGGCCGTCTACGCGTTGGTCCGCGAAGCGGGCGTCGTTTCGATCCTGCGCTTTTCCTCCCTCGACGCGCCGGACGGCCCGGTCGCGGAGCGGCTTTCGCCTCCCCCAGGCACGACGTGGATCCGCTACTTGTCGTTCGGCGACGGCGTCCTCCGCGCCGCGTGGGACGACGGCTCGTTCTACCGCCTGCTCGAAATCGAAGCCGGCGAAACGAGGCGGCAGACGGTGCCGCTGTCGGGCGGCGTCCACGCGCCCGTCGCGCTCGGATCGTCGGTGTATTACCTCGGTCGCTTTTCCGGCGGAGACGCGGTTTGCCGTTTCCCGTCCGATCGCGCCGGTTTCGGGTTCGAAGCGGCGCCCGCGGAGTGGCTGCCGTACCGGCCCGCTCCGGATCCCGCTCCGGCCGATGACGCGCGCGCCGTGTCCGTCGAACGGCCCTACGGGTTCATGGCCGGCTTCGCGCCGTATTTCTGGCACCCGACCGTGGCCCTGTCCTCCGGAAAGACGATCGGCGCCGCGGGCTTCGCGGCCTACGCGACGAATCCGACGCGCGACGCGGCGGCTACGGTGGCCGGTGGCTGGAGCTTCGACGTCTCCGTGCCGGAGTGGGCGGTTTCCATGGACTTCGGACTTTCTCCCCTCGTGTCCTTCGGTCTCGTCGAACGGGCCGCCCGGGACGAAGCCGCCGATCTCGCGGATGTGGAGAGCGCGGCTCGCGTCGGTCTGTACCTCGACGGCGGCAAGTCCGTCGGGCTCTCCGGCGGGTTTCTCGGACTCCGCGCCGCCGACGGCTCCGGCGGGGACTTCGGCCCCTGGACGACGGCGTACGCGACCGCGCGCGCCGACCTGGCCTTGGCGCTGCCGTTCGCGAAAGCCGGCGAGAGGGGAATCTCGTCGTCGTTCTCGGTCTCGCTCGGCGCCCAGGGCGCGTGGGGCCTCGACGACGAACGAGCGGGACGCTTCCGTTTCGGCGCCGGCGGCGAAGGGCGCCTCTCGCTCGGAGCGTTGTCCGTCGGACTCGGCGGCGGGTACGCGGCGACGGCGGGCGCCGGTTTCGGACCGGACGGGTACGCGCTCGAGGCGGACGAACGGTGGATCCTGGAAGACCGGGAAACCTATCGCCCCATGGGAGGCTTGGCTTCGCCCTCGGGCGACGGCGTGGCGACCTGGTACGTCCAGGGCGAAACGGCGCTGCGACTCGCTCGCGCGCCGGTGGACGCGCTTTTCGGCCCAGCGTACTTGAACGGGCTGTCGGTGCACGCCGGCGTCCGCGGCGCGCTCGCGCCGGAGGCTCTCTGGCACGACGACGCGGGCTTTGTCGATTGGCGGTACGCGTGTTTCGGGCGCTTGTCCCTCGATTGGGCGCCCGCGATCGGGTTCGCGTCGCGCATGCGTCTCCGCTCGTTCCTCGACGTGTGGTACGCCCCCGAAACCGGGGAATATGGCGTCGATTTCACGTTCGGCGGCGCGCCTTGACGGAATCCGAAGGCGGCTTGGCAGGCGGGGACGTATCGCGTATCCTCGCCGCGATGAAGAAGCGACCGGTCGGAACCGTCGGGCCGTTCCTGCGCCTGTGGTTCCCCATGTGGATGATCTATTTCGTCACGACGACGGTGGCCTCCGTCGTCGTTCTCGTCGTTCTGATTTTCACCCAATTCGGCGATATGCCGAGCCGCCAGGGCAAGCTGCTGCTGGAGTTCGCGCGCGCGACCGTCGCGGAGCAAGCCGTCATCTTCGAGACGTCGGAACTCGGCGACCTCGGGCGGCGGGCCATGCTCCGTTCGCTCGAAAACCGCCTCGCGAACTACGCGAGGGAAAACCGTCTTTCGAAACGGATACCCGGCGAATGGCTCGGTGTCGCGCTCGCCCTGCCGGGAGCCGCGGGCACGATCGAGGAAGGACTGCCGGGCCGCGAAATGACGGCCGACGCGCGCGAACGGCTGGTCCGGATCGCCGAAGACACGCTCGACGGGGTCGAGCGCTCGGCCGTCATGGACGGCGGCATCTACGCCGCGGTTCCCGTGCGGCAGGCGGCCGCGTCCCCCGCGTCGCGGCCCGCGGCGGTGATCGCCTTCGCGCATATCGCGGAACGCTACGGGCTTCCGGATCTCGTCGGTTTTCTCGGAGCCGGCGTCCTCAACATTTCCCTCCTCTTGCTCCTGCCGGGCGGAGCCATCGCGGGCTTCGTGTTCGCGCTCGCCCTCAGGCGGCGCATCGTGCCGCTCCGCGCATCCGCGGAAGGTTTCCTCGCGGGCGATTTCACGGTCAACAAGACCGGTCCGTCCCGCGACGAGCTCGGATTGCTCTCGTCGGCGCTCGCGCGGCTCGGCGAAGGGCTGCCGGGCTTGCTCGCGGGCAGCCAGGAGCGGGGCGTGTGGGAGGAGCGGAGCCGCATCGCGCGCGAGCTGCACGACGGGCTCAAGCAGGAGCTCTTCGCGCTGTCGCTCAACGCGGGCGCGCTGGCGCGTCGCCCCGAGCTCGGCGACGGCAAGTGCGCGGCCATGGCCTCCGACCTCGAGCGAGGCATCGGACAGGCGCTTTCCCGCACGCAGGACATGCTGGAAGCCTTCTCGCCGGCCATCGTCACGCCGGAGAACCTCGGCGCCATGATCGCCGCGGAGCTCGGCCGCTGGAAGGACTCCGGCCGCGGCTTCGAGGAGACCCTCGACATCGACGCCCTGCCCGAAGACGACCGGACGGCGAACGCGTCGTTCTGGATCGCGCGGGAAGCGATCGGCAACGCCGCGAAGCATTCCGGCTGCTCGAAGCTCGCCGCGCGGCTCTTCCGCAAGGACGGCGCGTTCATGCTGTCGATCGAGGACGACGGTCACGGCATCGCCCCGTCCAAGGCGAACGGACGGGCGCGATCCGGCGCGACGCGCGAACGGGCCGGCATGGGACTCGGGCTCATGCGGAGCCGCGCCCGGGAGGCGGGCGGACAGGTCGTCATGGAAACGCGCGAAGGCGGTACGACGGTGCTCGCCGTGTTTTCGGAGGAGGCGATCAAGCCATGAATGCCGCGAAGAAAACCCGAATCGTCGTGGCCGACGACCATCCGCTCGTGCGCGACGGCATCCGGAACGCGCTGTCCTCGTTCCCCGATCTCGAGGTCGTGGCGGAAGCCGCGAACGGTACCGTCGCTCTCGAGCGCGCGCTCGAAGGGATCGCGGACGTGCTCCTTCTCGACCTGTCCATGCCGGGCGTTCCGGCGCTCGAGGTGATCGCGAAGCTGAAGGACCGGACGCCGCGCGTCGTCGTGCTCACGTCCAGCCAGAACCCCGACGAACTGTCCGCCGCGCTCGAGGCGGGCGCCGTCAGCGTGCTCATGAAGAACGTCGGAGGCGACACCCTCGCCGCGGCGCTCCGCATGGCTTCGCGCGGCGAGCATTACTGGGAGCCGTCGAGCTCCGGCCTCGTCATGGAGTCGTTCAAGAAGCGCGGCAAGCCCGCCGACGATCCGTTCCGCGGCCTGACCGCCCGCGAACGCGAAGTGCTCGAACTCGTTTCGCAGGGCAAGACGAACGGCGAGATCGCCGCGGAGCTCTTCCTGAGCGAGAAGACCGTGAAGGTGCACGTCGGGAATATCCTGGCGAAGGTGGGGCTGCCCGACCGCACGAAGCTCGCGGTGCTGGCCTTGAGCCGCAAATGAGCGGAGCCGGTTCGAAAAGCTCCGACCGTCAACCGACCATCGAAAATCCGAAATAGCGCTCGAGCAGCCCGAAAACCTCCGGATACTCGGACAGGAGCACGGCCGGCTTTTCGAAAAAGTACTCGCAGCACACCGCGAAGAATTCCCCGGGATCCTCCGCGGCGTACTCGTCGATGCGGGGAACGGCGCGCCGTCCGCGGCCGTGGCTTTTCCGCGGGCGGGGCGCGGCCAGCTTGCGTTTGAGGTCGTCGTACGCGGCGCCGAATACGCGGGCCCACTCGGCGTTCGACAGACCGCGCGGCAGGGGCGGGCGGCCGTCGATCGAGCCGTCCAGCTCGTCGAGCTTGTGCGCCGCTTCGTGGACGACGACGTTGAAGCCGTCGCCCCAGCCCGACTCCTCGACGTCGCGCAGCGACAGCACCACCGGCCCGAGAGCCGACACTTCGCCGGCCAGGTCGTCCTCGTATTCCTCCCACGCGTTGTCCGTGAGCGCCCGCGACTGCGTGACCCGGTAGTCCTCGCGCACGACGATGATCGTGTGCCACTTCCGGTAGACATCGAGCCCGAGCTCCAGCACGGGCAGGCACGCTTGCGCCGCGATGGAGACGAAATCGCGCGGATCGAGCTTGAGCTCGGGATCGGCCGAAAAATCCTTTTCGGCCAGAAACGCCGTCGTCAGGTAGCGGAGGCGGGCGCGTCTCGTCTCGTCGAGCGGGCGGAAGATCGGGTGCTCGGAGAGCGCCCACGCCCAGTCGTCGTCGGCGATCGGATTGGCCTTCGCGGCGCGTTCGCGTTTCCGCTCGCGCAGTTCCGAGAAAATGCCCATGTCAGATCCGGAACATCAAGTCCGAGTAGCCGGGGAAGGGCCAGAGCCCGTTCGGGACGAAGCGTTCCAGCTCGTCGGCTTCCGCCCTGAGCGTCTTCATCGCCGGAAGCAGCGCGTCGCGGACGCGTTTCGCGGTTTCGAGCGGCGACGCCTCCGCCGAAGATCCCGGGTCGTTCGCGAGCCGGTCGAGCGTTTCGGTCGCCTCGAGGAACCGCTCCAGGATTCGCGCGACGGCGCCCGCGTGTCGCGCCGTCGCGGACGACTCCGCCCCGACGGCCTCGCACGCCCGCCGCGCCCGGACGAGGGCTTCCGCCGCCGCGGGGGCGATCTCGCGCCGCGCCATGTCGACCATGACGCGGGCTTCGATGACGACGCGCTTCGCGTAGCGTTCGAGCTCGGTGTGGTAGACGGCGTCGAGCTCCGCGGGGGCGAAGACGCCCTGGCGCCCGAGCATCGCCTGCGCCTCCGGCTCCACGAGGGCGGGCAACGCGTCCGGCGTGGTCGGCAGGTTGGCGAGCCCGCGCCGCGCGGCTTCGGCCACCCACTCCGCCGAATAGCCGTTGCCGTCGAACGAGACGCGGCGGTGCTCCGCCCACGACGCCGCGACGATATCGAACGCGGCGCGCTCCGGATCGTCCGCTTTCTCGAGCGCGTCCGCGAAGCGCGACAGGACGTCCGCGACCGCGGCGTTCAGGACGGCGGTGGGCGTGGAGACGGACTCGCTCGACGGCGGCATGCGGAATTCGAACTTGTTGCCCGTGAACGCGAAGGGGCTCGTGCGGTTGCGGTCGGAGGCGTCGCGCGGGAAGCGCGCGATCGTGGACGCCCCCATCCGCAGGTCCGAGACCGCGCGCGGCCGGTCCTTTCCCCCCGCGGCCACCCGGTCGAACAAGCCGGCCAGCTGCCCGCCCAGGAAGACGGAGATGATGGCCGGCGGCGCCTCGTTCGATCCGAGCCGGAGGTCGTTGCCGGCGCTCGCGACCGACGCCCTGAGCTGCGGCGCCCAGCGGTCCACCGCCTCCACGACGGCCGCCATGAAGACGAGGAATTCGGCGTCGGACCCCGGATCGTCTCCCGGGTCGAAGAGGTTCCGGCCGTCCGCCGACAGCGACCAGTTGATGTGCTTCCCGGAGCCGTTCACGCCCGCGAAGGGCTTTTCGTGGAGCAGCGCGACGAGCCCGTGGCGCTCCGCCACCTTGCGGAGTATCTCCATCACGAGCTGGTTCGCGTCCGCGGCCGTGTTGGCGCCGGAATAGACGGAGGCGATCTCGTACTGGTTCGGCGCCACTTCCTTGTGCTGCGTCTTGGCCGGCACGCCGAGCTTCCAGAGCTCGAGGTTAAGCTCGCGCATGAAGCCGGCCGCGCGGTCGGGGATCTGCCCGTAATAGTGGTCCTCGAGCTCTTGCCCCTTCGGGGCCGGAGCGCCGAACAGCGTGCGGCCGCACAACCTGAGGTCGAGTCGCCGGTCGTGGAGTTCGCGCTCGACGAGGAAGTACTCCTGCTCGGGGCCGGCGCAGGGAATGACGCGCTTGACGTCGGAACGGCCGAGCGCGCGCAGCACGCGGAGGGCCTGGCGCTCGATCGCCTCCATCGAGCGGAGCAGCGGCAGCTTCTTGTCCAGCGCCTCGCCGTGGTAGGACACGAAGGCGGTGGGGATGTAGAGCGTGAGCCCGGCGCCGTCGTCCTTGAGGAAGGCGGGGCTCGTCACGTCCCACGCCGTGTAGCCGCGCGCCTCGAACGTGGCCCGGAGCCCGCCGGACGGGAAGCTCGACGCGTCCGACTCGCCCTTGGTCAGCTCGCGCCCCGAGAACTCCATGAGCACGGTGCCGTCGCCCGTGGGGCTGATGAAGGAATCGTGCTTTTCCGCGGTGCGGCCCGTGAGGGGCTGGAACCAGTGCGTGAAGTGCGTCGCGCCGCGCTCGATCGCCCAGTCCTTCATCGCGTTGGCCACGACTTCGGCGGTCTGCGGCGACAGCTCCGTGCGTCCCGACTGGACGACCTTGAGCTCCTGGTACACCGATTTCGGAAGACGCTCGCGCATCACGCGGTCGTCGAAGCGATTGACGCCATACAGCCGCTCGAGCGGCTCGCCGTGTTCGATGGTCCTGCCCATGATTCCCCCGTGGCGGGAATCATGCCCGCGTTTCGGACATTTTTCCAGTACCGCGCCCCGCGCGTTCGCCCGGAGCGGCGACGAGCTTCGCCCGTCGATTCCTTGGTCGGGAAGCGGGTTCTCGGGCGCCTCCGCCGCGCGCGCCCGCGCGGCGGACCGGGCTGTCCGCTTCAAATCCTCGGTCGCGGCCGGCGCCGCTCCCTCCGGGTTTTACGCTTCCATCCCTGGCGCGGCCCGATCAGGACTGTTTGCGCGTCGCCTTGTACTTTTTCACGAAGCCGACGGGGCGGTAGGTCATCTTCGCCTGGCGGAGTCCCTCGTCGCCGAGGTCCTGCTCGCGGTTGATCATCTTGATATGCGACGGGAGGCCCTGCGCGAAGGCCTGGTTCACGAACTGGTAGATGCCCTTGTAGCCCTCGAGCGCCTTTTCGAAGTGCACCGCGAACATGCGCCCTTTCGCGAGCGGCTCGCCGAGCGCGAAGCCGACGGCCTTGCCGTCGACGTAGTACACGCAGCCGCGCATGCCGAGCGTCTCGATGCGCTCGAGCCCCTCGACGGCCGACTCCGTGTCGCCCTCGATGCCCTTCGCCTCGCGCCACGCGCGCGCCACGCCGATGGCGTCGTCGACGTTCTTCGGCGTGATGCAATGCTGCTCGTACGAGTAGGAGTTGATGAAGGCGTTCACGAGGTTGCGCTTCTTGTGGTACTCCTTGCCCGCGAGCTCCGCGAGGTCCTTGCGGCAGTACAGGTAGTCGAAGTTGTCGCGGTCCTCGGCCACCGTGTAGCCGAGGTTCTCGAGCTCGATACGCCGCTCGAGCGCCTGGCTCTCGGAGATGTTCATGTGCGTCCCGAAGCGCTCGTGCAGCTCCCCGAGAACCTTCCCGTCGGGGACGCGGCACGGCGTGTAGAAGAACGTCTTGCCGTCCTTTTCGCCGGAGACGACGAGTGTGGTGTTCGGGACGCGGGAGATCCGGTAGCCGTTGCAGGCGCGGAACAGGTAGAGCGCCGAAAAGGTGAACTCGGAGATGCCGTCGGCCTGCATGTTCAGGACCGGGTACATCTCGTCGCGCATGTCGAGCGTTATGGGCGCGAACTCGGGGTAATCCGGGATTTTCATGGGACTATAGTCGCCATAAACCGGCCTTGAAGGCAAGCGCTAAAGAATTTACCACGAAGAGCACGAAGTTTGATCACGAAGGACACGAAGGAAGAGGATGTGATGGGAATTGTAGGATTGCGTAAGCGCAATTCCCTCTGATCTGGTTTTATGGTCTCCGAGTACTTGATTCATTTTGTTTAAATTTATTTTTCTTTCTTCCTTCGTGTTCTTCGTGGCTGGACTTCGTGCCCTTCGTGGTATCGCTTTCTTCGGATCAGATCCTGACTTGCCCGATCGCCCACTCGAGCGCCTCGGCGACCATCGATTCGGGGGGCGGCTGGACGACGCCGGCTTGTTCGAGGGAACGGAAGAGCGCGCGGGACGAGGCGATGTCGGCCAACGCGCGTTCGCGGACGGCGCCGGGGGGCGGCGACAGGCGGGCGACGCCTTCGGTCATGGCCTGCCGCGCCACGTCCTCGGCCTCGACGGCGAAGACTTCGGTCTCTTCCATCGTCGGCATGATGCTGTCGGGGGTGATGCCGCGGCGCCTGGCGAAGTCGGCGAGCGAATGGGCGCAGCGGATGGCCATGCCGTCCGTGATGCCTTTCGCCCGCACGAGGAGCGCGCCCTTCAAGATGCCGGGGAAGCACACGGAGTTGTTCACCTGGTTCGGGAAGTCGCCGCGGCCGGTGGCGACGATGAAGGCGCCCTCCTCCTTGGCGGCGTGCGGCCAGATTTCCGGCGTCGGGTTGGCGCACGCGAAGACGACGGCGCGCTTGGCCATCGACCTGATCCACGGGCGCTTGATGACGTCCGGGCCGGGCGCGGACAGCGCGATGACCGCGTCCGCTCCCCTGATGGCGTCTTCCGGCTTGTCGAAGCGGTCCGGATTCGTCGCCAGGGCCAGTTCCCATTGGCGATACGAGCCGGGGTCGCGCTCGAGGTCGGCGCGCCCGGCGTGGATGCCGCCGGCCACGTCGAAGAGCGCGAGCCTGGCCGGGTCGGCGCCGTCCTTCATGAGGAGGCGCGCGATGGTCGAGTTGGCCGCCCCCGCGCCGAGGAGGACGACGCGGGCGTCCGACAGCTTCTTGCCGGCGAGCTCGAGGGCGTTGAGGAGGCCGGCGAGGGTGACGCACGCCGTGCCCTGCGCGTCGTCGTGCCACACGGGGATGTCGCAGGAGTCGCGGAGGTCGTCGAGGACGCGGAAGCAGTTGGGCTGGCTGATGTCCTCGAGATTCACCGCGCCGAATGAATGCTGGACCATCTTCACGAAGTCGACGACGCGGGCGGGATCGTTCGCGCCGTCTGATCCGCGCGAATCGATACAGAGCGGGACGGCGTCCACGCCGCCCAGGTACTTCATGAGGTACGCCTTGCCCTCCATGACGCCCATGCCGCCCGGGGGCGAGCAGTCGCCGTCACCGAGCACGCGCGTGGAGTCGCTCACGACGGCCACCGTGTTGCCGCGCCCGGACAGCGCGAACGACTCGTCGGCGCCCGCGCGGTACGAGTTCCGTATGGTCGTGGACACGGACGACACACCCGGCGTGTACCACGCGCCGAGCCACGAGGGGTGGGGCAGGGCGCAGCGGGGGGCGGTCTGGAGCTTGCCGCCGTAGAAGCGGTGCGCGAGGAGCGAGATCCGCTTGTAGAAGAGCGTCTGCGCCCGCGCGCGTTCGTCGTCCGAGAACGAGGACGGCAGCGCCGCGCGGATTTTCGCGGCGGAAATGTCGAGTTTGTCGTTGAGGGACACGGGCTCCTCCGTATACTATCAAGGCAATGGACCGGCCGAGTGTGCCCGAAAACGGGCTCCGTTTCAACGACCGCGCCCGGGCGGGAGCGCGATGATCGACGATCTCTTCGACGAGGGACGGCGCGAGCCGGAACGCCGGGTCACCCTGGCGATCTTCGGCGCGACCGGCGACCTCGCGCGCCGCAAGCTCTTCCCCGCCCTCTACAACCTCTTCGTCGACGGCCGCCTGCCGGACGCGCTCGACGTGGTCGCCTTCGCGCGGAGGCCTTTCGACGACGCTTCGTTCCGGCGTTTCGCCGGGGACGAGTGCGCGCGCTTCGTTTCGGAGCGTCCGGGCGAGCGGCCGTTTTCCGCGGAGGCGTGGCGACATTTCGAGTCGCGCGTTTCCTACTTCCGGGGCGATTTCGGGGACGAGGAGACGTACCGCCGGCTGGCCGCGGACAAGCTGTCCGACCGCGGCCGGGACTTCCTGTTCTACCTCGCCTGCGCGCCCGACTCGTTCGCCGAAGTCGCGGCCGGGCTCGCGAATGCCGGCTTCGGCACCGCGGGCGTCCCCTTCGATCCTCATGAACCCTGGCGGCGCCTCGTCGTCGAAAAGCCCTTCGGCTACGACCTCCGCACCGCGCGCGCCCTCAACCGCGCGCTCATGGCCGCCTTCGACGAGGACGACATCTACCGCGTCGACCATTATCTCGGCAAGGAAGCGATCCAGAACCTTCTTTTCTTCCGGTTCACGAACTCGATCTTCGAGCCGGCGTGGAACCGCCGCTTCGTGGAGCGCGTGGACGTCCGCGTCCTCGAGACCATGGGGATACTCGGGCGCGGCGGCTACTACGACCGCGCCGGGGCCGCGCGCGACATGATCCAGAATCATCTGTTGCAGGTGCTCTGCCTCGCTGCGATGGAACCGCCCGCCAGCCTCGCGGCGCGCGACATCCGCGAGCAGAAGGTCCGCGTGTTGCGTTCGATCCCCGCGTACGACGCCGACGCATGCCGGAGCCGCAGTCTCCGCGCGCGCTATGCCGCGGGAACCGGCGCCGACGGCGCGCGGATTCCCGCGTACCTCGACGAGGACAGGGTGGCGCCCGATTCGGCCACGGAAACCTTCGCGGCCCTCGAGCTCGGCGTCGACAACTGGCGCTGGTCGGGCGTGCCGTTCCGCCTCGTCACGGGCAAGGCCCTGCGCGAGCGGCGCTCGGAGATCGTCGTCCGTTTCAGGCAGCCCGCCGAGCCGCCGTACGCGAACCTGCTCGGCGCCCCCGGCTCGGCCACCGAGCTCGTCGTTAACATCCGCCCGGAAGCCGGCATCGCCATCGGCTTCAACGCGAAGGACGCCGCCTCGTCGTCCGTCGTCCGCGAGGCGTTTGCCTTCGCGGTAAAGCAGCGCGGCGACCGCATTCCCGAAGCCTACGAGCGTCTTCTTTCGGACGCCATCGCCGGAGACCCGACGCTCTTCACGCGCTTCGACGAAGTGGAAGAGGCGTGGCGGATCACGGACGCCTTCATCGAGTCATGGAAGGATCCCGGTTTCCCGCTCGGCGAGTACGCGGCCGGCTCGGACGGCCCGAACCTTTCGCGGTACGAGAAAACGAAATGACCGTGCGGAGGTTTGATTCTCGGGAGGCGTGGCTCGAGGCGGCGGCGGGGGATTTTATCGAAGCGTTGCGCGGTTTCGATTCGGCCGCGGCGAGGACGGGGCGGTTCGAGGCGTGCCTGGCGGGCGGCGCGACTCCGGAGGCGTTGTACCGCAAGCTCGCGGCACTGCCGCTCCGCGCGCCGATCAGGCTGTGGTTCGGAGACGAGCGGTGGCTGCCGCGGTCGTTCCCCGACCGCAACGAGGCGATGGCCGCGCGCGCATTCGCGTCGTGCGCCTGGTCGCCCGCGCCGGAGCCGGTTCCGTGGCCGGCTTCCGACGAGTGCGGCTCGCCCGAGGAGTCCGCCGAAAAATACACCAAAAGGACGATTGCGGAATTCGGCGGAATGCCCGCATTTGATTATGTGTGGCTCGGTGTCGGCGCCGACGGCCATACGGCGTCGCTCTTTTCGGCCGCCGACGCTGAACGCCGCGAAATCGCGTTCGCGACGACGGCCCCGTCCGGTTTCCGCGCGCGGACGACCTTCGGCGCGGAGGCGTTCCGGTCAGCGGGACGGCTCGCGTTCCTCGCGCTTGGTCCGGAGAAGGCGGGGGTCGTGGAACGCTTGGCCGAAGGCGACCGTTCGCTTTTCGCGAGCGCGGCCGTTTCGGATCGGGCCGTCGTCTTCTTCGCCGACTAGCCCGGCGCTCCGGTTCCCGCGCCCGACCTTGCGTGCGCGCGTTCCGTAAAATACACTTGTCGATGTTCCCCGGCCTCGCCGGGGTTTAGCATTCAGGAGGCACGAAATGAAGAAGATCATCGCCGCGTCTGTCATCGCGGCCGCAGTGCTCGTCGCCGCGTTCGCGGCGCCCGTGTTCGTCAATCTGGCCACCGGCGGCGCGGCCGGCACCTACTTCCCGCTCGGCGGCGCCATGGCCGAGATCTGGAACTCGAACATCAAGGACATGCAGGCCACCGCCCAGACCTCGGGCGCCTCGGCCGCCAACATCAACCTGCTTCGCGACGGCAACGCCGACGTCATCATCGTCCAGAACGACGTGGCCTACTACGCGTTGAACGGCGTCGAGCTGTTCAAGGACAAGAAGTACGCCGGACTCCTCGGCATGGCGTCGCTCTACAACGAAACCTGCCAGATCGTCACCATCGAGGGCACCGGCGTGAAGACGCTCAAGGACCTCAAGGGCAAGCGCGTCGCGGTCGGCGCCGCCGGCTCCGGCGTGGAAGCCAACGCCCGCCAGATCCTCGAAGCCGCCGGCCTCACCTACGCGGACATCAAGGTCCAGTACCTGAGCTTCGCGGACGCCGCCAGCAACCTGAAGGACGGCAACATCGACGTGGCGTTCCTCACCGCCGGCCACCCGACCGCCGCCGTGCAGGACCTCGCGGTCTCGAAGAAGCTCGTCGTCATCCCCATCACCAAGGACATCTCCGACAAGCTCGTGAAGAAGTACCCGTTCTACGCGCCGGTCGTCATCCCCGCGAACACCTACCAGGGCCAGACCGCGGACGTCCCGACCCTGGCCGTGAAGGCCATGCTCGCCTGCAACGACAAGCTCTCCGCGGACACCGTGTACCAGATGCTCAAGACGATGTACGCCAACAACGCCAAGCTCAAGGCGACCCATACGGTCGGCGCGCAGATCGTTCCCGAAGCCGGCAAGCAGGGCATGTCCCTCAAGCTGCACCCGGGCGCCGAGAAGTTCTTCAAGGAAGCCGGAGTCAAATAAGGGAAGCGCTACCCTGATCGGACGGGCGCCGCCAAAGGGGCGCCCGTTTTTTTCCGGGCGGATGGCATGAGGCGATCGATCCGGAACTCCGCGGGATGGCTGCCCGTGCTGCTAGGGGCGACAGTCGCGGCGGTTTGCGTTTCCTTCGTCCGTCCGGGGCTCGCGCCCGCGATCGCGTTGTGCGACGCGCGCGGGTTCCCCCGGGCGCTCATCGCCCTGCCGGGCGGCATCCTCACGCACGCGTTCACGCACTCGGTGCATCAGACGCGCGTCGACGAATCATTCCGCGTTTCGGCCGGGACGCTCGAGCTGTTCGAGACGCGCTTCGACACCTACGGCGTCGGCATCCCGACGGACGCGGGCGACGGATTCCGGGACGAGGACGGGCGTTTCGTCGTGCTGATGACGCGACGTTTCGACACGTTGCCCGTGCGCGTGTCGCACCTTCCGGGCGACGGTCTGCTCGTGGGCGGGAAATTGCGGGAGTTCACTGAATGGTTCAAGGCGCAGGACTTGGTGGTCATCCGCCCCGTCCTGCTGCCGGACTGCATGAAGAGTTTTGCCACGGAGGCACGGAGTCGCGGGGTGGGGAAGTAGAAAGACGGGCCGGACGCCGTCTCGTCGCCGCGTTCGACCGCGGTTTCCCCTTCCATTTTTCCCTGCTTCGTCTCTCCGTATCTCCGTGTCTCCGTGGCAAAGTTCTCTAGCATAATGGAGGGGCGATTATGGGCGATCCGAAGAAAGCGACCGGGACGGCGGCGGATGTCGTCGAAAAGGTCGACGCGGACGAGATTCTCAAGAAATTCGACAGGGAAGCGGACAAGCGGACGCTCGGCGGCGTCGTCGGCAAGATCGTGGCGGCCATCGCCATCGTCTTCACCTGCTTCCAGGTCTACACGGCCGTGTTCGGCATGCTCGAGGCGACGATCCAGCGCGCCGTGCACCTGTCTTTCGGCCTCTGTCTCATCTTCCTGCTCTACCCGATGCGGAAGAAGTGGTCGCGCACGAGCGTCCATCCGATCGACTTCGTCTTCGCGATCGTCGGCGCGGCGATCCCGATGTACCTCGTCGTCAACTACAACGCGCTCCTCGCGGGGCCCTTCGCGGGCACCATGGATCCGTTCCACACCGTCGTCGGCATCGTCGGCGTGCTCATGGTCCTCGAGGCGACGCGGCGCTGCGTCGGCTGGCCCATCGTCATCATCGCGTCGGTCTTCATACTGTACGCGGTTTTCGGCCGCTACATGCCGGGCTTTCTCATCCACCGCGGCGTGAATCCGGGCAACCTCATCCAGCACCTGTTCTACACGACGGAAGGCGTGTTCGGCATCCCGCTCGGGGCGTCCGCCACCTTCATCTTCGTCTTCATCCTGTTCGGCGCCTTCCTCGAGAAGACCGGCCTCGGACAGTTCTTCATCGACATCGCGAACGCGCTCGCCGGCTGGGCGTCGGGCGGACCCGCCAAGGTCGCGGTCATCTCGTCGGGCCTCATGGGAACGGTGTCCGGCTCGTCGGTGGCGAACGTCGTCGGCACCGGATCGTTCACCATCCCCATGATGAAGAAACTCGGCTACAAGGCCGATTTCGCGGGAGCCGTGGAGGCCACCGCCTCCACGGGCGGCCAGCTCATGCCGCCCATCATGGGCGCGGCGGCCTTCCTGATGGCCGAGCGCACTGGCATCCCCTACACGCGCATCATCGCCGCGGCCGCCATCCCGGCGCTGCTCTACTACTTCGGCGTGTTCGCGGGCGTGCACTTCGAGGCGAAAAAGTACGGACTCCGCGGCTTGAGCCGCGCCGAACTGCCCAAGTTCGGCCCGCTCTTCGCCAAGCGCGGCCTCCTCATCCTGCCGCTCGTGGGCATCATCTGGCTGCTCGTAACCGGCTTCACGCCCGTCAAGGCCGCCATGATGGCCATCGCCATCTCGGTGGCGTCCTCGATCGTCGTTTCCCTGATGAACAAGGAAAAGCTCATCTCGATCAAGGACATCCTGGAGGCTTTCGAAAACGGCGCCAAGGGCGTGCTCGGCGTGCTGGCCGCTACCGCGTGCGCCGGCATCATCATCGGCGTCATCACGAAGACCGGCCTCGGCCTCAAGCTCGGCTCGAACCTCGTGGCGCTCGCGCAAAACAACCTGCTACTCACGCTCGTGTTCACGATGATCACGTCGCTCATCCTCGGCATGGGCATCCCGACCACCGCGAACTACATCATCACCTCGGTCGTGGCCGCTCCGGCGATCATCCAGATCCTCGCGACCCTGCGGGGCTTGCCCGTCGACGCCGTCGCGGTGGTGCTGCCGGCCAACATGTTCGCGTTCTACTTCGGCATCATCGCGGACATCACGCCGCCGGTGGCGCTCGCGGCCTTCGCGGGCTCGGCCATCGCCAAGGGCGACCCGATGAAGACGGGCCTCAACGCGACGAAGCTCGCAGTCGCCGCCTTCCTCGTGCCGTACATCTTCGTGTTCAATCCGCAGATGCTGCTCGTCGGCGTGGTGCCCCTGGAGATCGTGCAGATGATCGTTACGAGCTGCCTGGGCATGCTCGGCGTTTCGGCTGCGATGGCCGGTTTCTTCATGAAGCCGCTCTTCTGGCCGCTCCGCATCGCGGCTTTCGCGGGCGGCATCCTCATGGTGATACCCGGCACGGTCACGGACCTCATCGGCCTCGCGATCCTCGTGGCCATTTTCCTGTTCCAGAAGTTCGTAGCCAAACCCGCCGTCGCCAAGGCGGTCTAGGAGTGTTGACACGAGCGAAGCTTAACGAGTACTCGAGCGTTAGGGCATGATGAATGCGAAAGAAGAAGGAATTAGTTGAATGAATGAAAAGGGGGTGCCGTGATGGTGCCCCCTTTTTTTGATCGGATCATTTCAATCTGTGATTTCCTTCGTGCACTTCGTGGTGTTTTCTTCGTGCACTTCGTGGTAAAATCCGCGGCGAATATGCAGGAACACGAACGGATTTTTTCGGACGTCGAGCGGGACACGACGATCTACATCATACGGCACGGAGAGAGCGAGGCGAACGCCCGCAACATCATCCAGGGGCAGACCGATTGGCCGCTCAACGAGCGCGGGCGCCTGCAGGCGAAGGCGACCGGAACCTGGCTCGCCGGCAAGGGCGTCGCCACGCTGCGCTGCTCGCCGCTGTCGCGCGCGCGGGAAAGCGCCGAGCTCATCGCCCAGGCGGGCAAGCTGCCCGCTCCCGTTCCGGACACCCTGTTCCGCGAACTGAACACGGGTTGTTTCTCCGGCTTACCCATCGATGAGTCGCGTCGGCGTTTTCCGGAGATCTTCGCTGAGTTCGAATACCGGTCGTGGGACGGCGTGCCCGACGCCGAGCATTCGCCGGAACTCTACGAACGCGCCCTGCTGGCCTGGAAGCGCCTGCTCGCCGACGCGCGCGAGACGAACGCGCCCGCGGCGGCCGTCTCGCACGGCGGCTTCATCCAGTGGCTCGTGCGCTCCACCTTCGGCTGCCGGAGCTGGATGCCGCTCCTGCCTACGGGCAATTGCGCAGTGTTCGCCCTGGCCGTCACCCCGACGCTCCCCGGCAAGCCGCCTCACGTCCGCTGGAAACACGTCAACCTCGAACCGCATACCGGACTGCAACCCGTCCTCCCGGTCTTCTGAGAGGATTTGCCACGGAACGAAACCGACCACCGCGGAAGCCGACCCGCCGTTGAAAGGCAACCACGGAGGCACGGAGATTTGTACCACGGAGGCCATGGAGGAGAAGAAGAGTTTGGAGATGGGGAGCTTTAAGGCAGGGTTGTATCCAGGGGCTGCCTAAAGACATGAATGTAACTTATCAAGGTATAGTAGTTGATTCGTGAATAGAAAATCTCGATTTTCCTCTCTTCAGCCTTTTCTCCCTTCGTGACCTTCGTGGCTAAACTTCGTGACCTTCGTGGTAAAAAATGAAAGGCCGTCAGTTCAGGGAGGGGGCGGAGGTGCGGGCGGCGAGGATGGCGAGGACTTCCTCGTCCGGCGTGAAGTCGGGGCCGAAGGCGGACCAGAGCGGCTCGCTGTGGGGCGGGCGTGCGACGACGGCCACCGGCTCGTTCTTGTGCGGATGGTTGAATTCGAGCTTCCAGGCGTGGAGCATGATGAGGCCGTTCTTCGTGGAGCGGCGGGCGCCGTACTTGAGGTCGCCGCGGATGGGGCAGCCGATGGCCGCCAGCTGGGCGCGGATCTGGTGGGTGCGGCCGGTGAGGAGCTCGACTTCGAGCAGGAAGTAGCGCTCGGACGAGGCGATGACGCGGTACGAGAGCGCGCAGACGTCGGCCGGCCACGGCGCTCCCGTCACGCCCGACATCGCGGTCAGGTGCGTGCGGTTGCCGCGGTTGTCGCGCGTGAAGCGGTGGACGAGCGTGCTTTCGGGTTTTTCGGGGAGTTTCTCGACGCAGGCCAGGTAGGTCTTGGCGACTTCGCGGTCTCGGAAGGACGTGCCGAGCACGGCCGTCGTCCGGCGGTTCTTGGAAAACAGCACCACGCCGGACGCGCGACGGTCGATGCGGTGCACCGGCTCGAGATAGTGGAGCTTTTCGCCGGCTTCCTCGGCCAGGCCCTTCATGATGAAGGAGCCGAGCGGCTCGTCGCCCGAGTCGTCCGCCACGACGGGGACGGCGGAGAGCTTGTTCGCGACAAGGACGCTGTCGTCTTCGAAAAGGACGTGGTGGATCATGCGGCGCGGACTGTATCACAAACCGCGGTTCGATGTAAGGGGTCGACCCGGCCTTTCGGAGCCGCGATCGCCCGGCTCGGGTCAGAGCGTCTTGTCGACCGCCTCGTGCATCGAGTCGAGCCGCGCCATGACCTCGTCGACCACCGCCTGCTTGATGTCGTCGCCGAAATGGTGGCGGCCTTTCACGGCGTCGCGGAATTCGGAGCAGTCGACGACCGGGCTCGCCTCCATGACGAGCTTGTCCTCGGTGACGAGGTCCTCGTGCATCTCGCCCTCGGGATTGATGCGGAGGATGTTGCCGTTGATGGAGACGAGGCACATCTTGTCGAAGGTCTTGATGTAGGAATCGATCTCGCGGACGCCTCGCTTCGTGGACGGGTCCCAGGGGCGGTAGCGCGTGCCGGCGGGGAAGACGAGGACGAGGTCGCCGGCCTTCTTGCGCTCGGCCAGGGCCTTCATCGAGGCGCGGTTGATCTTCATCGCGCGCGCGAGCTCGTCGTGCGCTTCCTTTTTGGAGGCGGCATCCTTCTCGACGCCCTCGAGCGAGCGGCTCGGGTAGATGATGATGCGGGTGTAGGCGCCCGTGAGCACCGTGACGATCGGGTTCGTCTCGCTCAGCTTGATGCCCGCGATGGCGGTGACGGCGTCCGCGATCCGTTCGCCCTCGGGTCCCTGGCGCTTGAGAAGGTACACGAACGCCGGCAGGTCGAGGTTCGTGTAGTGCTCGACGAGGAGGAGGCAGGACTTGCCGTTCCGTCCGTGCTCGTAGAGCTCCTTGATGTGCTCGAAGCCGCGGAACTCCGAGCCGGGCAGGAGGTGGTCGGAGATCATCTTCTCGATGTAGGGCACGACGACCGTGTTGCCGCGCTGGTACACGTTCTCCTCGGTGATCGTCATCGCGGCGGGGCCGCCGGTCTTCTTGAGGATCTCCAGTATCTCGGCCTTGTACTTGTGCCCGATCGGTTCCATGCGGCGTACTCCTTCGTTCGTCCGGCTCACTATACCGGCCGCATTTTCCGCCTGTCAACCGCGAGGATCATCCGGCTTCGGCTCTCGGGCGTCCAGTTGAAAGGCAACCACGGAGCCACGGAGTTGGGCCACGGAGGTCACGGAGAAGAGGGAAGAAGGTTTAAGAGAAGAGGGCGGCTTGCGCAGGAGGGACCACGGAGATCACGGAGATTTGGGCCACGGAGGTCACGGAGAAGAGGGAAGAAAGGGTTCAAGAGAAGAGGGTTTAATAGAAGAGAATCTTGTCGCTGTGAGATATGCCGCGTGGTTTTCCGAGCACAGCCATTCATGAAGCGAGCCAGGTCTGCTGAAAATCTTGGAAAAAACCAAAGCCCGCTTTCCCGCAAGCTTCCTATCCCCTTTTCTCATTCTTCCTTCGTGTTCTTCGTGGCCAAACCTTCGTGCCCTAACGCTCGAGTACTCGCCAATCTTCGCTCGTGGTGAAATCTTTGCCAACGGCGCGGCTAGCTCCTATTCTGGCAGGCTCACCCCGAGCCAGTTGGCGGGGTCGGAGACGGATTGGCCGATGCGGCCGATGTCGACCTTGGCGGTGGTTTCGGCGACGAGCCACTTCTTGTTGTCGAAGGGGAAGCGCGCGCCTTCGCCCTCGGCGTCGATGGCGGCCATCGCGTGGGAGTAGACTTCCGACACCATCACGATGGAGTCCACGCCGTCGTGCTTGAGGAGGATGGCCATGAGGAGGGCGCGGCTGTCGCAGTCGCCGCGTTTCTCGAAGGCCGCGGTGAGCGGGTTCACGAAATCCGAGCCCTTCGGGTCGCGCTCGTACTTGAAGGTCTGTACCCACTTCAATATGGCGCGCGCGCGGTCCACGGGTTTGGGAAGGAGCTCGGCCGCGGACAGAGGCGAATTCTTGGCCGCGGCTTTCGCGGCGGTCGAAGCGGCAAGCATGGCGCGCTTGGCCGTCTCGAGGGCCAGGTAATCGAGGCGATGGTAGCAGTCGCGGTAGACAATCCGGAAAAAGCGCGCCCACGCGGCGGCCGCCAGGTCCGCGGCGCCGGCGTACGCGGCGAGCACGCGGTATTCGCGTTCGACGAGGGCCTGCGCCGCCTCTCCTTCCTTCGGGTCGTAGGGAAGCTCGATCGTCGCGCCGTCGTACTCGAGCTTGACCGGCTTGCGCTTTTCAGGCGCCCAGGGCGTGTCGAACTGACCGATCGGCCCCGGGTAGAGCTTGGCTTCCTCGTCGACGGAAAAGGAGTCGATGGACGAGAGGATGAAGTCGTTGTAATCCTCGAAGCTGTCCTCCGGCACGAAGGCGAGGAGGAGGAAGTCCTTTTCCGGCGCGCCGTCTGCTTTCTTCGGAAGGCCGTCCACGAAGAGCGCGTAGCCGTGGTCCGGCCCGCCGCCCAGGTCGAAGGTCAGGTCGGCCAGCACGGCGTTCCGTCGCTGATAGACGAATTCCTCCTGGTCGACCGTCGCCTTGAGCTTCTTGGCGATGTCCGCCATGCCGGCCTTCGCGTTCGGGTAGCGAGCCCCGTCGTAGAGGATGATCTGGAACTCCATCACGCCGTTCGGATCCGTGAACGCGAACGTGTTCGCGCCGTCGCCGCCCTTCATGGCGCAGCCTTCGGGCAGGTCGACGAAGAATCCCGAGTCCGAATAGAGTTCTTCGGCCGTGACCGACGCGGCCGCCGCGAGGAAGGCGAACAGCGCCAGGAATCGGACGACTTTCATGCAACGCGCCATCGAACGCTCCGTATCGGGAACTGGTTGATGCAAACAAGCGTACCTCTTGAATGTATCGTCCGGCGCCGAAAAAAGCGAGACGCCCGGCTATCGGGTCATCTTCCGGAAGATTTCGACGAGGCGCGCGGGCAGGAACTCGATGCGGTCGAGGTAGACCAAGTTCGGCCCGAAGATGCGAGAGAGCCTCGGGACGGTGGTGGGCGCGAGGGTGATGCAGATTATGCGGACTCCCAGATCGGAGGCTTCCTCCGCGACGCGGGCGAGGTCGGCGTACGCGTAGCCTTCGCCGGGCCCGTCGATGCTCACGACGGGAACCGCGCGATCGAGCTTTTCGACCTCGCCGTCGACGCTCACGACGTTCGCCTTCTTGCCTTCGTCCTTGAGCCAGTCGACGTAGAAGGGTTTCCCGTCGGTGATGAAGAAGAGCAGTTTCGTCTTCGCGTCGACCTTCGCCAGCTTGGCGCGGAGGATGTGCCTGAGTCCGGGGGACAGCCGCGAGAAAGTGCCCGGGTTGGGGATGAGTCGCGACAGTCGTTCCGCGACTGACGCGTCCGGATCGTCGTCGAAGTCCTTCACGACGTGGAAGGCGTTCGCGCGGGCGCCGTAGTCGTACAGGGCGTAGATGCCGTAACGGTCGCCCAGGCTTCGCATCGCCTCGCCGAGGAGGAACGCCGCGGCGGCTTCGTGCTCGTAGATGCAGCGTCCGCCGACGAATTTCGCGGTGGATGCCGACAGGTCGAGCGCGAGGGCGGAGGCCACGTCGCGTACTTTCCGCGAGCGCTGTATGTAGAAATCGTCCTCCATCGATCCGCCCGCCTTGAAATCGAGAAGCGCGTCGAAGCAGCGGTCGAAGTCGATGTCGTCGCCGTCGTCGAGGCCCGTGCGCGGCGTGTCGAGGCTTTCCTTGAGGGCCTGGAAGGCGCGCCGGATCGACGCCGCCCGCCCGGCTTCGCTCCGCGCCAGATCCATGACCGGCCGCCGGTCGTCCGGCTCTCGGAGCGGATAACTCCGGTCCAGCTCCATGAGCAGGCATTTGTCGCGGACATAGGCGAGCTCCGCGTGGTTCCACTCGTCGTACGGCACGATCGGATACGAGTCGGAAACGAGCGCGAGCCGGAGCGAGTCGTCCGTGTTCCGGTCTTCGCACGCCTTCCGGAACTCGGTCTTCGTCTCGCGCGGGGCGTTCTCGGCGGACGGCGCGCTTTCGACGAGCCCCCCGCGCGAAATCGCGCCCTCGAGCTCGAACTGGAGGGGTGCGTTGCGCGCTCCCGAGTCGGTGCCGAAGGTGTCGAAACAGATCTCGAGGATGTCGGGTTCGCGGTTCATCGACGCGAGGGATCCGGGGAACCGTCGGCCGAGGTCGTCCAGGAAGGCGCGCATGGATTCCGACGCGGCGAGGGCGACGTCGTAGGCGTCGGAGGAATCGAAGTCGAATCCGTCGAGCGGCGCCGTCATCCGCGTCAGGGCCGCTTCGTCGTCCGGGTCGAGTCCGCCTTTCGGTCCGCCGAAGTTCAGTGTCTGCAAAAACGCTTGCAGGCAGCGCGCTTCCGGCGGAAGGGACGCGAGGTCGGGTTGGGCGTCGCGGTCGATCCCGTTCACGGCAGCTTTTTCCCTCGCGTAGCCGGGGTAGCGGTCATAGAGGCGGCGGTTGACGCGCTTGTCTTCCACGATGTTGAAGAAGTCGCGGAAGAGCGACGGGAAGGGCGTGAGGAAGCCGAGCCGCACGCCGTCCGGGTATTCGCGGAAATCCTTGACGGCCGCGTGTTTCACCAGGAACCCGAGTCCCTGGAGCGTCCGGGCGATACGATCGGCGTAGCGCGCGAACAGGGCGCGGTTCCGCTCTTCGGCGCCGGGAAAGAGCTTCGCGAATCCGGTTTCCGCGGAGGCGTAGCGGTCGGGATCCTCGAGGAAGCTGCCGAACTCGATGTGCGCGCATTCGTGGGCGGCGCCGTGCCGGAGCATGAGCAGGTTCGTGTCGGCGTCGTTCGTGTAGCGCACGTAGTCGGGGACGTAGATCGTCGTGCCGTCCGTGTAGAACAGATGATGCCGTGGCGCGTGGCTTTCAGCCGGCGAGTCTTTCGCCTCATCGTCGATCTTGGTCGTCCCGTCGTCCCTGTACGACGAGGCGTCCCTGGACGACGAGGCGTCCCGGGACGGCACGTCGCCCTTAGGCGACGCGGCGTGCAGGGGCGGATCCGCGCGCGACGCGCGCAGCGCCACGGGTTTGCCGGTGAGCGCCTGGACGAAGTACGTGAAGCGTTCGCGCACGAGCTCGAACTCGATGCCCGCGTCGATGGTCGCCCACGCGCGGAGGCTGCGTTCCGACTTGCGGTCGAAGTAGAGGATCGCCTCGTCCGTCCAGGACTTTTGCGTGCGGAGGACGCGCGCGCCCTCGTCGACCCAGGGGCCGAGATCGAGGTCGGGATGCTTCACGACGACTTCGAAGATTTTCTTGAGGATGGCCGGGCTTTTCGACTTCGAGTAGAGGGTGAAGTTCTTGAGCATCCTGAACACGCGGCCGAAGAGGGCGGTCTTGCCGGGATGGAAGACGCGGGCGCACGCGTCCACGAGCGGGAAGAGGAGGCCGAGCATTCCGGCGTCGTAGCGTTCGTCGATCCAGAAATCGGCGATGGCCAGGCACGCGTCGCGAGGACCGAAACCCTTGGCTTTCCAGGTGGACACGAGAGTCGCGAAGACGCTCCACGCCGGATGACCGCGCGCGGCTTCGAGCGCCAGCGCGAGGACGAGGAACCTGGACAGGTCGTCGAGGATGTCGGGCGTGACGAGCGTCCGGAACGATTCGAGGACTTTCGCGAAGGAGTCCGGACCCGGCGCGTCCTCTCGCTCGGCGCAAAAGGAGGTGAGGCAGCGGTCGAAGATTCGCGCGGCATCGCCCCTGGCGCCGGCTTTCGCTTCCAGCTCCGGCCTGAGCGCGGCCCAGTCGAACGCCGAACCGTCGTACGGCGAGACGACCGTCTTGTCGGCGTCGGACGGAGCCGTTCCGCGGGCGGCGACGAGGAGCGAGAGCTCGAGCCGGGTGTCGGCGCCTTCCGCGGCCATGTCGTAGCACTCGGCGACGGCGCGCGTCCGGCGGACGAGCGGGTCTTCGTCGTGGCCGAGCACCGTCGGCTTTTCCGCTTCGGCTCGGGCGAGGGCCGTCGTCCGCGCGACCAGGGCGGCGCAGCCGGCCGAGGCCAGGAACGACGCGAGCGCCTTCTCCCACGTTTCAGCCGTCGACCGGTCGAAGCGCCTCAGGGCGCCGCGGAGGAGGGCTTCCTGCGCGGCTTGATCGCCTTGGGAAGCGCGGAAAGCGGCTTCGAAAACGCGGTAGGTCCGCTGGCGTCCGATCGCGGCTTCGAGCGACGCGGCGATGGAGGCGAGCGAAGCGCCCGACGGATTGGGTCGCGTCATCACATCAAGTCGAAGCCCTTGCACACGTCGATGAGGGACAGGCGCATCTGCTCGTCGTCGGTGACCGGCGACACGAGCGTGGACAGCACCGCGTCCTCCTTGGGCACGCCCTCCGTGACGAGGGTGGCCGCATAGACGAGGAGCCGCGTGGACACGCCCTCGGTGAGCCCCTGCGACTTGAGGCCGCGGATCTTGCGCCCCGCCGCGACGAGCGAGCGCGCGAGCCCTTCCTGGCAGCCGCTCTCGTGGCGCACCACCTCGATCTCGACGTTCTCCGGGGGGTAGTCGAAGTCCACCGCGACGAAGCGCTGCTTCGTGGACGGCTTCAAGTCCTTGAGCGCGGACTGGTAGCCGGGATTGTACGACACGATGAGCATGAACGAGGGCGGCGGCGACACCGTGGTGCCCTTTTTCACGAGGGGCAGGATGCGCCGGTAGTCCGTGAGCGAGTGGATGAGGACCGTGACGTCCTTGCGCGCCTCCACGATCTCGTCGAGATAGCAGATGCCGCCGAAGCGCGCCGCCTTCGTGAGCGGTCCGTCGATCCAGCGCACGCCCTGGTCCATCGTGAGGAAGAAGCGCCCGACCAGGTCGTTCGCCGTAAGGTCCTCGTGGCAGGGCACCGTGACGAGGAAGCTCTTCCGCTTTTCCGGGTCGATGGTCTCGGCGCGCACGGTGCCCGTCGTCCTGTCCGTCGAGATGCGCGTCAGCACCTTGTTGAGCTTGAAGGCCATCGCCTCGACGAAGCGCGTCTTGCCGCAGCCGGTCGGCCCTTTCAGGAGCAACGGCAGGCGGCGCTTGTACGCGGCCGCGAAGAGCTTCGCCTCGTTGGCGACGGGGACGTAGTACGGTTCCTCGAGGATCTCGCTTTCCTCGATCGCGATTTCGTTTTGCATGAGCGCCAGATCGTCCATAAGTTCTCCCTGGGGAGGCGATGATACCACGGTTTCAGGCTCCCGCGCCGCAAGACGGTCCTTTTCCCTTGACGGGCGGGCGCCCGTGCCGCATGATCGCCGGAGGCCGGATACGCAGGGGAAACACCGCCGGCCGGGGGTACGTTTCGTGAAATCGCCGCGCCTGTTCGCAGCAGTCCTTTTGTCGGCCGTCGCCGCCCTTTCCGCGGAGGCCCAAGCCGTCCTCGCGGGGACCGAACGCGGGCTGTTCAGGCTCGACGCGGGGCGGGCCGTCCCCCTCTGGCAGGGCGGCGAAGTGCGGAAGATCGTCAAGGCGGAAGACGGCTGGTACCTCCTCTCGTCGGCCGGCGTCGTCTTTTCGGCCGACCTTTCGGCCTTCGAGACGCGCGGCGCCGGCTTGCCGGTCAAGACGATCAAGCGCTACGCGAACGGCAAGAAGACCTTCGTCAAGGAACCCGCCGACCTCAAGGACCTCGAGCTCGATCCCTTCGTCCCGGGACTCGCGGCGACCTGCACGAAGGACGAAGTCTTCGTCACGAAGGACGGCGGCAAGACCTGGGCGTCGTACGGCACGCCCGAGTGGACGTCGGGGATGAAGGCGGTATGCGTCGTCTCGGCGCCGAAGGCGCTCGTGTTCGCGTCCCACCCGATCCGGGGCGTTTTCTCGAAGCCGCTCGGGGCGCCCAAGGCGGCGTGGACCCGCGTGCCCGGTTTCGAGACCGTCCCCACCATGTCGAGTCCCGACGAAGTGTCCGACCTCGCCGTGCGCGCCGTCGACACGGGGGTCGAGCTCTGGGCGGCGAACAGCTTCCTGCCGCGGCTGTACCGCTACGACTGGAAGTCGGGCGCCTTCGCCGCGGCTTGGTCGGGGCCGGGCGATTTCGCCGTGGTCGAATCCCTGTGTCCGACCTCGAGCGGTCTTGTCCATCTGGTCGACGGCGAAGTCCGGCGCCTCGTGACCGCTTCGGGTATCAGTTCCCGCGACGAGCGCGCCGCGCGCCTCTGCGCCCTCGCGACGTCGGCCGCCGTCGGCTCCGGCCTCGGCCGGCTCGACGCGCTGTACGCCAAGGCGGAGGGCGGGTATTCCGAACTGTCGCTCTCCGAACTGTGGCTGCTCGACCGCGCCACGCCGCGCCTCGGCGCCAACGAGCTCGCCCGGGTCGCGCACGGGAGGAAGGGCATCTACCTTCGCACCGACCTGGCGCTCAAGCCCGAAAGCTGGGCGCGCTACGCCGACCTCCTGGCCGGACGCGGGCTCGACATGGTCACGCTGGACGTGAAGGACGATTCGGGCCGCCTGCGCTTCGTCCCGCGCGATCCGTACCTGACCGCGACCGCGCGCGTCGGATCGACCATCGATATCGATTCCTTCCTTAAAGAGATGAAGAAGCGGAAGATCGCCACCGTCGCGCGTATCGTCGTGTTCAAGGACCAGACGATGTACGAGCGGAAAGGCGGCGCGTACGCCGTGTGGGATTCCGCGAACGCCAAGGCGTGGCTCGGCTGGCTGGGCGACAAGGACGCGGCGGAAGCGGACCGGAAGTACATGAAGGAGTACTGGGTCGATCCCTACTGCGAGGAGATCTGGGCGTACAACGCGGCGGTCGCGAACGAGGCCGTGGCGCGCGGCTTCGACGAAGTGCAGTTCGACTACATCCGCTTCCCGACGGACGGCGTCAACCTGGGCGACGCGTCGTTCCGCTGGCGCGACGCCGGCATGGACAAGGAGAGCGCCCTCATGTCCTTCCTAGGTTACGTCCGGGAGAACGTGAAGGCGCCGATCGGCATCGACATCTACGGCGCGAACGGCTGGTACCGCTCCGGGGTCCGCACCGGCCAGGACGTGGAGCTCCTCGCCCGCTACGCCGACGTCATCTGCCCCATGTTCTACCCGTCGCACTTCGAGCAGGACTTCCTCGCGCACGAGCCCGCCGTCGAGCGGCCGTACCGCATCTACAAGCTCGGCACGCTGCGCGCCGACGCGATCGGCCGCGGCCGCGTGCTGATCCGGCCCTACGTGCAGGCGTTCAACCTGGGCACGTCCTACGACGCCGCCTATTACGACGCGTCCTACGTGGCGCGGGAGGCCGCCGGCGTCCGCGACGCGGGCGACCCCGGCCTGACCTACTGGAACAACTCCGGCCGCTACGACGACATCCCCCTCCCCGAGCTCGGCGAAGGCCCGAGGCCGTCGCAGGGGTACTGAGGACGGCCTGTTACGAGAAATATTTACCACGAAGGGCACGAAGTACAACCACGAAGGTCACGAAGGAAGAAGGGAGAGGTAAGAGTAGAAGAATAAACGCAAAATTCTTTAACTTGTTTTTCCTCCGTTCCTCCATGTCTCCATAATGACGCTCGAGTAATCGTCAAGCTTCGCCTCGTGGTGAATTCCCAAATCCCTCTTCAACCCTCTTTTTATCTTCTTCGTGCCCTTCGTGATCCTTCTTCGTGTCCTTCGTGGTGAATTCTTGTCAGCGGTCGTCCGCATTGACGGCGGCCATACGGACTAGAAACCCGGCCGCGGCCACGCTACACTTGAAACCGCATTCAAACGCCCAGGAGGATCACATGAAACGTCGCGTCGCGGCCATCGCCGCCGTCGCTTTGCTCGCCGTGGCCGGCACGGCCTTCGCGCAGACCACGGTCACCGTCTCCACGGCCGACCAGTTCGTCAAGGCCATCGGCTCCAACAAGACCATCGTCATGAAGCCGGGAACCTACACGATCGGCAAGACCAACACCGTGAAGAACCAGGCCGTCCGCTACGACAAGACCGACGGCGGCTACCAGCTGAACATCGTCGGCGTCAAGAACCTGAAGATCACGGCCGAATCGGGCGACGTCGGCATCGTGGGCGTCTCCGCCTACGCGTGGCCGCTTTCGTTCGAGGACTGCGAAACCATCACGTTGAACGGACTGACCGTCGGCCACGAGGCCACGGAAGGATGCATGGCGGGCGTGCTCCGCTTCGTCGGGTGCAACGAGGTGTTCGTGGGCGGCTGCGACCTGTACGGCTCCGGTTCGATCGGCATCTGGGCGGAAAGCTGCGGGACGATCAGCGTCAACGAGTCGTCGATCCACGACTGCAGCGAAGGCGCCGCCCGGTTCATGGAGGTCTCGGGCGCCACCCTGGAAAACGTCTCGTTCGAGAACAACGCCGCGTATCCGCTCCTGGGCATCTACGCGTCGGACTTCGTCTATTTCACGTCGTGCTATTTTTCGGGCAACGACGGCGATACCTTCGTCGAGATTTCGGCGGAAGGCGACGAGATCGAGGATCCGGCCTTCACGTACTGCACGATCACGGACAATACGATCGCGGCGTTCGCGTCGGACCGGCAGCCGATACTCGAGGAGTGCGATATCGGCAACAACGACTTCGGCGATCCGGTCTACGGCGACGAAGGCGAGTACGGCGACTATCCGGGCGAAGGCGAGGAGTTCGGCTACTACATCAACTACGCGAGCGGTCTCCAGCTGACGTATCCCTCCTGGTGGACCACCCGCGAGGACTACGACAACGGCAACGGGCTCGTCTACCTGCCGGGCACCGATTCGGGCGTGCTCGTCTTCCCCGTCTACGACCAGCCCCAGGGCGCCAACGACCTCAAGGCGATGAAGAAGAACCAGGCCGCCATGCTCAAGGCCTACGTGGACGCCATGAAGAAGACGGGCAACATGACCGTCTCCGTGAAGCAGTCCGGCGACTTCTTCGAGATCGACGGGCTCGCGGCGATCGACTATCGCGGCACCGCGCAGTACGCGGGCAAAAAGCTCTTCGTGTGGGCGCGCTTCGTGCTCACGGGCGAAGGCGGCGTGTTCGCGCTGTCCGCCGTCACCGCGGACGAGGCGGAATTCGCGGAAGGCGCCGAGCTCAACTCGATCATGATGAGCTGCGCGCTCGCGCCGCGCGGCGAGTAATCGGGCGATTTTCAAGGACGACGGCCGGTCCTCGGGGATCGGTCGTCGTTTTCGCGCGGGGACGCGGCCGGCCGTTCGAACGGGGCCGCCGCTTGGAGGCTGTCAAATGAAGAAAGTCGGTTTGATCGCGGCGTTCGCCGCGGCGCTGTCCGTCGCGGCCGCGTTCGCCCAGGCGTCGGTCACCGTGTCCACGGTGGAGCAGTTCGTCAAGGCGATCGGCAGCGATCGCACGATCGTGCTGAAAGACGGCACCTACACGCTCGGAAAGTCCAAGCTGCCCGGATCGGCCAACGCGCGCTGGGAGGAAGTCTCGGGCGGGTACGAGCTCGTCATCACGGGCGTCAAGAACCTGCGGATCGAAAACGCGAAGGGCAACGCGATCGTGAAGGGCTTCACGCCCTGGGGCCGCGTCATCGCGTTCGAGGACAGCTCGAACGTCACCCTGGCGAAACTCGCGTTCGACCACGTCACCGAAAGCGCCTGCCAGGCCGCGGTTCTCGCCTTTTCCGCCACCGAGGGCGCGACGCTGACCGACTGCAGGCTGAGCGGTTCCGGCTCGATCGGCGTGGAAGCCTACGCGACGAGCGGCTTGGTCCTCAAGAACTGCGCCATCACCGATTGCACCTCCGGCGCGGTGACCCTGAACGAATGCTACGGCGCCGAGTTCGCCTCCTGCCGGATCATCGACAACCAGGCGTATCCCCTGTTCTTCCTCCAGGACTGTTCCGGCGTCGCCTTCCGCGACTGCGTGATCGCCGGGAACGAGGGGCAGTGCTTCGTCACTCTCAGCTCCACGGGGGGCGGCAACGACGGCAACGGCTTCTATTCGTGCGACGTCGCTGACAACGCCATCGACTCCTTTACGGGCGACGGCGAGTGGCCCGAGTTCGACACCTGCGCGTTCGCGGGCAACCAGTTCGGCGACCCGACCGAAGGCATGGGCGAGGGCGACGGCGGCGCGTACGAAGAAGGCGACGGGTACCTCGGCCCGAACGGCGAGGGTTATGAGGAAGGTCCCGGCCGGCAGATGGACTTCTACGACCACCCGTCCGGGCTCTGCGTCATGTTCCCGCCCTGGTGGACGAGCGAGGAGAACGAAGGCGTCGCCGCCATCTACTCCACGGAGAGCGACCAGACGGTCATGGTCTTCCCGGTGTACGACCTGCCCGGCAAGTACGCGGACGCGGGCCGCCGCAAGTATTTCGACGAAGCCCTCAAGGGCTACCTCCTCGCGATGAAGTCGACGTACAACACGGCCGCGAGCGTGAAGCAGGCAGGCGACTACGAGCAGAACGAGGACTTCGTCGCGCTCGAGTACCGCGGCACGGGCACAGTCGACAAGAAGAACAAGCGCTTCCTCGTCGTGCGCTTCGTGCTCTACGACGGCACCGTGTACGCCTTCTCCGGCAGCTCCGCGGACGAGGAGCTCGTGGGCGAGGGATCCGAGCTGTACGAGCTGCTCCTGTCCATCTGCGTGCCCAAGGGTTGATGCGAAAACCGTTTCCGTCGTTGGCCGCGCTCGCCTGCGCGTGGTTCGTGTTCGCCGCGTTCGCCGCAGCGCCGGCCGCCGCCCAGGACCGTCGCCTCCAGGGCGAATTCTGGGCGGAGGTCGAGCCGGTCGAAAACGGCGCGCCGAAGCCGATCGACACTTCGCTGGCGTTCCGTCGCCTCGTCGAAGAGGCGGCGTTCGTCTACGCGGGCATGACCTGGGGCTTTTCCTTCACGTACACGCCGCCCGACGCCGCGCGACAGGTCGAGGAAGTCTACGAGCTCGTCGCGCAGGGCGGCATGGAGGCGGCAGACCCCCGCCTCCGCGTGGCCGGCCGCCGAGCCACCGGCACCATCTACCGCGTCTACGTCGACTACTATCCGAGCGCCATCGACGCCCGCCGCCTGGACGGCTGGGCGTCCGCCGATTTCAAGCCCGCCGGCGGCTCGGGCGGCGCCCCGGTGAACAAGGGCGTCGAGGCGCGGCGCGAAGCCTATGGCGCGGCCATCAAGGAAGCCGTCCGCGAGTACCTCCGCCCGCTCGTCAAGGAAAAACCCCGGGAGATCCGCGGCCGCCTGGCCTTCGCCGCCGTGCCGCGCGTCGTGTACCAGAAGGGCGCCTACGTCGCCATCGTGAAACTGCGCCTTAAAATCGACGCGGTCGAGCCGTACGCGGTCTACTAAAGCGGTAAACCCTGGCGGGAATTTCCCGCGCAAACGGTCTGGCATGTGGAAATCCCGCCTCTTTTCGCGGTATATTCCTTGTACGATGCGGAAATCCGCCCTCCTGCCCGTCCTCAGCCTGCTCGCCCTCGTCTCGTGCGACTGGACCATCCGCACGAACATCTCCGACTACCTGGCGCCCGGCGAACCGCCGCCGCCGCCGGCCGCGTCGCTGCCGCCGGGGATGTACACGGGCACGCAGACGGTGACCCTCTCGAAGAGTCCCTCCGCGTCCGGCGACATCCTCTACACGACCGCGTCCGGCGCCGTGCCGCCGCTTGCAGACTGGGTCCCGTACGCGTCTTCCATCCCGATCGACCGCAATACGACTCTCCGCGCCTGCGTGTACAAGTCGGCGTTGTCGTTTTCGGACATCGCCACGTTCGGGTATTCGCTCAAGACTCCGGCGCCGACCCTGAGCCCCCCGCCGTCCACGACGCCCGCCACGCTGGTCACGGTCACGCTGAACCCGCCTTCCTCGATTCCCTCCGGGGCCACGGTCGCGCTGTACTACACCCTCGACGGCTCGAATCCGGCGCTCGCGTCGAACCCGAACCGGAAGCCTTATACGGCTCCGTTCGACATCGATTTGTTCCCGAAACCCATGTCCGTGCTCGCCGTCGCCGTGCTGGATGGCTGGTCCCCGTCGGACGTCGTCGGCGGCGATTATTACTCCACTACGACTCCTGGAACCGCTGACCTCGGCTTCGACGTCTGGCTGCCCGGCTCGGCCGACCCGGTGGCCAACCCGCCGTCCGCGACGATTCCGGTCGGCACGACGATGCAGGTCATGGCGACCAATCCGGCCGGCGTCATCATCGTCATGTGGGACTGGTACCTGACGACGCCGTGGGGCGTTCGACAGATCCCGGTCTGGACCCCGAGCGCGCAGAACCTCCGTCGGTTCGGCGCTGACGGACCGTGGAACGATCCGCTCGCGTACACGTCGCCCGCCACGCCGATGGCGCCCGGGTATTACACCGTCTCGGTCGAAGCCGTCGACGACCACGGCTTCCATTATTCGAAGAACTTCGCGTTCACGGTGACGCCGTGAGGAGCCGTATGCGCAGATCGATTCCTACCGCCTGTCTCGTCATCCTGACCCTCGGATTCGCCGCGTGCCGGCTCGAGCCATTGTCGGAAGACGGCCCCTCCGTGGTGATCGGCTTCAAGAACGCGATGACGGATTCCGCGAAGACGCTGTGGCCCGAGGGCAACCCGAATTTCTACACGATCGGCTCGTACCAGATCACGGGAAATGACGGCGGCACGCATTCATACGATTCCGGCCGGATCTCCGGCGCGCTTCCCGCCAGCCTGACCATCGACAACCTGTACCCCGGTTCGTGGACTTTCACGGCGGAAGTCTGGAATACCAAGACCCCCGCTGCGGATTTGATCGGGTCGGGAACAGTCGTTTCCGTGCCGATCACGTCGGGCGGCACCGCGACTCCCACGCTGCAGATCAAGATGATCACGGGCGGCGGCGCCAGCGGATACTTCGATTTCCAGCTGACCGTGCCGGCAATCCTGCAGAGTTCGGGCCATAGCGCCCATGCCTGGCTGTACCGTCTCGATCTTTTGCCGGCAACGAGCATCGATCTCATCCCGTTCGAGACCATCTCGGGACCGACCGTGCCCGCCGCGGCGTCCATCGCTCCGATCGCCGCCGGCCACTACCGCCTGTACGTCGAAATCTACAATTCCTCGAGCCGCCTGGCCTGGGGCTGGTCCGAGACGGCGTTCGTCGCCAAGGATTACGGGACGGCTTTCAACCGGACCGTGAACGCGGCCGACGTGAACCAGCCGCCCGTCCAGCTCACGATGACGCCGACCGCCACGCTCGTGCCGAAGACCGCGTCGGTCACGCTGACTTCGCCGACCTACGGCGCGAGGATCGCCTACACGATCGGAACCGGGACTCCCGCCGATCCGGCGTTCGACCCGGCCACCCTGGCGGTCACGGTCGGTACCGAATACACCGGTCCCATTTCCCTCGCGACCTATTCGGGCGACGTCACCGTCAAGGCCGTCGTCTACAACTGGTGGGGATCGCAAACCCTCGTGTCGCGCACCTTCACGATTTCGGGCGCTGCCGACGTCATCATCGACGACCAGCTGCCGCAGCCGGTCGCGATCACCTTCACGGATACCGTCACCGCCGGAGCGGCGAAACAGGACGCCGACGGGGACGGCATCATCGGCATCACGTACAACGATTCGCAGTACTCCATCGCCGCCGCGAGTTCGCCAGCGCTCACCGGGACCTGGCATTGGCGCATGGCCGGCGCGTCCGGCATGGTCGAAATGCCCTCCCTGACGGGTCCGACCATATCGCTCGGCAAGGCGAACCCGTCCGACTGTCCCTGCGGCCCGGGACCGCTCCCCGTCGGCACGCACACCGTCGTCGCGGAATTGGAAGACATGAAAGGCAACCGCTATTCCTCCAGCTTCGTCTTCGAGGTGACCCCGTGACGTCGCGCGGGTACGGACGGACGATCGCGGTTCCGGACGCAATGCGGGCTCTGTCGGCCATAACGCTCGCGGCCGCTTTCGCCCTCGGCGCGTTCTCCTGCGGCAATCCTTTCGACACGGTGGCGGGCACCGGTTCGGTGCGCCTGACCATCGACACGACCTTCCCGAAGACGGCGTACCCGAACGGCGACCCGACCTGGTTCGACGCGGACAAGTACGTCATCGGCGCGACGGGTCCGGGCTTCTGCCCGCCCGCGAACGTCGGAAGTCCCGGCACCGTCACCATCAGCGACCTACAGCCCGGCACCTGGACGGTCACCGTCACGGCGTGGAAAGGCCCGGTCCAGGTCGGTTCGGGCACCGCGCCGGTTACCGTCACGAGCGGCGGCGTCGCTTCGGTCAACGTGTTCGTCGGGTTCAATACAGCGGGCGGCGACGGATCATTCGTGGCGGGTTTTTCGTGGATCGGCGCGGAACCTCACGAATTGCTCGATTTCCAATGTACGGTGTTCGATGCCGGCAATGCCATCGTGATAGCCCCGGCGGGGGAAGTCGCCGCCGGTATGTCCGGAATCACCTTGGGGGCGGTGGCTTTGACGCCCGGACGGTATCGAGTCGAAGCAAAGCTGGTCCGCACCGACTCGGGCGACTCGTATGCCGTCTGGGGGGATTCCGAGACCGTGTTCATCGCAAGCGGCACCGCCACCGAGAAGACGTGGTCACTCGCGTCTGCGAACCTCAATCAGCCGCCGCCGCCGCCGACTTCGTCCATACCGATGATTCTGCCGGCCAACAAAGCCTTCGTCATCGGTGGAACGAACCTGTCGCTCTACAATACCTACCCGGGGTGCGAAACCAGATATTGCATCAGCACCGACGGATCTGATCCTGGGGATCCGAGGATATCGGGCACTTATTACTCGGGAGCTTTTCCGCTTGGGAGTTTCATGCCGTCGGTTGCCATACAGGTAAGCGCGGCATCCAAAAACCTCTGGGGCTGGAGCGATCCGGTCTTGTTCACGTTCGAACGGCTCGGTACGGGAGCCCCTCAACCGCTACATGTACACGCCAGCTTAGGCAGCGACGACAATCCCGGCACCAGCGCAGCGCCCCTCAAGACCATCCAACGCGCGGTCGACCTGGCGGCCGCCATGCAGCCTGCCTTGGGTGTTGCCAAGTTTACGGTGAATGTGGCGCGCGGCACGTATGAAACTCCGCCCGCGGGCCTCTTCATGTGCGACGGCGTTTCCCTCAACGGCGGCTACAACGACGGTTTTACCGTCCAGAATCCGACTGACTACGAAACGATCATCCTCAATTCGGCTCCGGCCGGCGTCGGAACCCCCGCCGCCCCGGTTCCGTCGCTTTACTTCGCCGGCAGTTACAATGTCGGATCGGAAGTCATGCACGCGACGGTCAACGCGCCGGACGGGCTCGAGTATTCCAGCGCCGTCAACCTGATCGGTGTCAATTGCACGGGAAGCACGACTTTCATCGGCAGGAGCGTTCTCAACGCCGCAACGAACGCGAATAAAATAGCCTTCGGCATGTACGCGCGTTATTCGGGACCTTTCTATGTTGGCCTCGATGCGGCGGGCGGCGGAAACGAAATCAACGGGGGCAACAACGCGCCCGACGCGATAGGACTGTACGCCGAAAGCTCGACGATGGCCGTGCACTACAACACGATCAAGGGCAACGGAAGCGGCGCCGTGAGTTCGGTGGGCGTGTATTCCGGGAGCGGCGACCAGTCGGCATATCGCAACAACATCATCTTCGGCGGAACCGCCGCCCAGACGATTTGCGGCGTCCGGGCCGACAAGTCGAAGGCTCAATTCATCGATAACAATATAACGGGCGGGAATTCCGGCGGCGCGGCATACGCGTACGGCGTGCACGCGAGCGGCACGCAGGCCGGTTTCGCGCTCGAAGGCAATTCAAGCACGGCCGTCGTGGAAGCCGGTTCGGCGAGTACCGCGAATCAATCCATCGGCATAAAACTCGACGAAGACGCGGTTTTGACCGCGACCATGCTCGACGTGAGCGGCGGCAACGGCATAAACGCATTCGGGCTCGTCATCGCCAACGTCGCGCCTGCATTCTCGAACACGATCAAGAACAGCGCGATCACCGGCCGCACGGCCGGCACCGGGCCGGGGATCGGCGTCCTGCTGGACGTCGCGGGTCCCTGCACGTTCGACAATACGGCCATCGTCGGGTCGAGCGTGGATACGGACACCGCCATCGGCGTTCGCGTATCGGGAAGCAGCGGCACGCTCTCCGGATCGGGAACTTCGACCGTCACGGGCACTACGGGAGTGTCGTCGATCCGTTCCGTGGGCATGTCCATCGCGGGCTCCGCTACGCAGATCGCCGGATGGAAGTTCATAGGCTCAGGCAAGGCGACCGGTACCGGAGAAGCGATCGGCATCCATATCGCTTCGACCCACGCGACCGATCCGACGACGCTTGCGATCGGCGGCGTCGGGCCGGCTTACGCCATAGAGGAGATCGTCGGAGGCAACGCGCAAAACGGGCAGTCCGTCGGCATACTCGTGGCTCCCGACTCGGGCGCGGGCGACATCCGCATCCATCACAACCCGAATATTCGCGCGGGTTCATCCGAGATCAAGTCCATGGGCATTTTGGTCATGAATCCGGCGCTGTCCGCGGGGAAAGCGGTTACTCTCGACCATAACGCCATCTCGGGTGGCGCAGGTGGCGGCCAATGCTTCGGCGTTTCCTTGGAAGGCGTCCCCGCGAACGGCGCTTTTGTCGACACGAACGTCATCTACGGCGGAGACGGAACCGGGTCGGTCCGCGGTTTGCGCGTTGGCGCGGGCGGCGGCACCGCCCGCTACAACACGGTGATCGTGAGCGGCGGCGGCTCAAGCGGAACCAAGGCCGCGCTCGACCTCAACGGTGCCGCATCGGCGGAAATTTCCTGCAATATCTTCGTGGCCAGTTCCGGTTCCCAGGGATTTGGCGGTACCGCCGTGAACGCCCTTCCTGGGACGATGAAGTACAACGCGTTTTACGGAAAGACCGCAGTTTTCGAATCGAGCGGTTCGCTGGATGACGCGAAATTCAACGCTACCCTCAATCCAGGCGATCCAAAAATCGGCAATATCAATCTGAACAAAGCGGGATATGACACGCTGTTCGCCGTCGGCGATGTCTCAAAGTGGCCCAATACCTCCACGGATTTCTTCTCGTTGATGCCCTCGTCCGCGTTCAGGCTTGGCGGTTCCGCATTGGCTGCCATCTGGAGTCCGGGTTATACGATAGATGCAACGGAGCTCGCTACCGATTTTACCGACGTCGCCAGGACGAAGCCCAACGACTACTCATTGGGCGCTTACGAAAAAGACTGACGCGCCGGAAACGAAAAAGCCCCCGCCGGCACCTGCCGCGCGGGGGCTTTTTCTTCCTTCCTTCGCTATCGCTTCGATACTTCTACTGCCGAGCATCGCCGTACCGGCTTTACCACCGCCGCCTGCTCATGAGCACGGCGAACATGGCGGTTTGCACGAGCGTGCCGAAAATGCCGAGGACGATGCCGACGGTCGTGAGGGGCTTCCGCTCGACCTTGCCCTGCGAGGCGTCGCGCAGTTCGAGGAAACCGATCACGGCGGCGACGATGCCGATGGGCAGGGGGATGAAGAGGCTTCCGAGGCCGAGCCCGAACACGAGCCCGACCTTCGATTCGCGCGTGCCCTCGGAGGCGGACAGGCCGCGCAGGGCCAGCTCGTCGAGGCTTTCGGGTTTGGAGGCTGCGGCTTGAGAAGCCGCGGGTTGCGATGCCGCTCCCGTCGTGGGGGCTGCGGGCGCGGCGGCGGACGAAGAGCCGTTTGACTCGGATCCGACGGCGGGTTCCGCGGCCGGCGGCGGGTTGGTCCGGCGCTCGTCGGTTTCCTTGATCCACTGGGCGCGGTTCGTCTTCCAGTATTCATCGAGCAGCATGTTGTAGCCGGCCACGGCCCACGGCGCGCGCGTCGCGGCGCCTTCGGTCAGCTGGACGGCGGCCTTGACGTTCGACATCTTCGCCTTGACGGCGCCGCCCGAGCGCAGGTGGAACATGAGCGATATTTCCTTGCCGCCCTTGATGCCGTTGACGTAGTGCTGGACTTCGCTGCGGTACAGCCACATGAGGTCCTTGAACGGGAACACGACCGTCGAGAAGGCGCGCTTCACGATCGCCCAACGCGCGGTCATGGCCATCTTTTTCGTGTCGAGCAGGCTTTCCGCGGCTTCCGCGTCGATGGCCGCGAGGACCTGCGCGGAGTCGCCGAAGCGCGCGACCTGCGCGCGGAAATAGCGCTCGGGGCCGCCGCGCGCGAGCCGCATGAGGAGCGCGACGACGCCGACGCCGCCCAGGATGGCGGCCCACACCAGGAACGGCGCCATGGCCGGGTTCAAGCCGCCTCCGAAGCGGCCGTAGCGCGGATCGGAGCCGATCGAAAAGGCGGCGGCGACGAGGCCGGCGCCGGCCAGGGTCATGGGTACGCCGAGCTTCAGGAGATTGGCGCACGAGCGGGAGGCTTCGCGCAGGCAGAACGACTTTTGTTCCATGAGACGCTCCTCGAAGGGGATTGCGACGGCGTCCGGACGCTTTGCCGGGCGCAAAGCAACATGCATTGGATACGTTCCGAGTATACGCCCCGTTTCGGGCTTCGCACAAGACGAACCCGGATGCGCGCGGATTGGCGGAAAGCCGCGCCAGGGGGTGAAGCGCAAAACCCGCAGCGCTTCGCGGCGGTCGCCGAAGGCGCGTGTCGGGGCTGCGCGAGGATTTGGAGCGGAACACCCGACCGAGCGGTGAACGCGTCCGGCGTTCACCGCTCGGGGGCGCCCGGAAAAATCAAATCGAAAGGACGGGAACCATGAAGATTCATTCCCTCAGAACAGCGCGATGCCGAAGCGGGCGTAGGGCATGAGCGAGGGGAAGAGGGCGCCGTCGAAGTAGAAGACGCGGGCGTCAGCGCCGAGCTCTCCGAAGAGTTTGCCGAACGCGGCCTTGAATCCGGCGCCGCCCGTGACGAAGAGGTCCTGCGAATAATCGCTTTCGGAACCGAGCAGCGTGTCGATGGTCACCCAGCTGAACGCGGCGCCGAAGCCGCCGTGCGCGGTCAGGTTCACGGGTAGCTTGAAGGCCGAAGTCCAGCAGCCTTGGACGGACGCTTGCGCGATGACGAGTTGGCCGCCGGTCTTCGTGCCCGCCTCTTTGACCGGGTACGATTGGAAATCGGCGGTGACCAGGAAGCCGAGGCCTTCCGCGAGGGGTACGCCGTCGAACACGCGTCCGTAGGGAAACTCGACGGCGAGCGTGCCGCCGAGCCAGGACGTGTCGAAGGTGTTCGAGATCGTGTCCGACAGGCAGAGTCCCGCGGCGTACCCGGCGGAGACGCCGATGCGGCGCTCGATGGGCTTGAAGACGGGTTCGACGCCGATGCGGTCCGGGTCGGTGACCGCGGTTTCGGTTCGCGCCTCGGGCGCGGGGGCGCGGTCCGGCGCGGGCGACGGTTCCGCGAGCGCGGGGGCGGACGGGCCGGCGGCCGCGCGGGTTTTCGGTTTCGGCGCGACGCGGTCCTCGACGGCGGGTTTGGCCATCCGCGCGGCGGCTCGCTCGGCGCGTTCGCGCTCCGCTTCGATCCGTTCGTCGGCGCGGGCGACGCGCGCCTCGGCGGCCGCGATGGCGCGCTCCGACAGCGAGCCCGATCGGGTCGCTTCCTCCTCGGCCGAAGCGTCGGGGACGCTCTCGGCGGGGGTGCCGGTTTCCGGGGCGGTCGCGCCCGCTTGAGTCGCGGCAGGCGTGGGGTCGGCCGGTCGCGCGGTCGCGGGGGCGGTCGCCGCGACCGCGGGCAGCTGCGGCGCGGGTACGGGCGCGGCGGGCGTCGCCTTGTTCGCGCGGCGGGCGGGCGGCTTGAGCGATTCGACGACGGCCTTTTCCGGCGCCTTGGCGGCGGCGGCGGGTTGCGCCGCGGGTTTGCTTTCGGGCGCGGCGGTTTGCGGAGCGGCGGCGACTGCCGCGGGCACGGCGTCGCCGGCGAGCGCGTCGCGGAGGGTGAGCGCCGCCTTGCCGACGGCTTCGAGACCGCCGGGATTGCGGAGCACGAGGTCGTACGCGCCGGCGGCTTTTTCGGCGAAGTTCACGGCGACCACGAGTTCGCCGTCGGACGCGCGGACGACCTTCGACGCGACGATGTCGGGCGTGCCGGCCGGCCCGCGGAACGCGACGACGGTGTCCGCGGACAGGCCGGAGCCGCGCACGGTCAGCGCGCCGTACACGCGGTCGTTGCCGGCCACGGCCGGTTCGACGGATGCGAAGACGGGCCGCACGCGCGCCGGCAGCGCGATCGGGCTTTTCCAGCGGAAAGGCGCGGCGCCGGGATTCTCGAAGACGATGGCGTACGCGCCGGCCTGGGCCTTGGTGAGGTCGAAGGAGAAGACGGCGCCCGTCTTGTCGAAGCGGACGGGCCTGGCCATGAAGGTGATGCCTTTCCCCTCGAGCTTGGCGACGGTGTCCTTGAGGAAGCCCGAGCCGGTTGCCGACAGTTCCGCCTTGGGCGCCCCGGCGAAGAGACCGCCTGGCGAAATCTCCTTAACGTCGATTTCGGCGGTCAGCTTCACGGACACCGGCATCCAGTCGCTCACGGACGCGGCTTTCATGAACACGTTGAGCACGGTGATGCGCACTTTGTACTCGCCG
>CAYZZW010000003.1:0-139858 GCA_964482955.1 uncultured Treponemataceae bacterium
GAGCGAGCTACATCCCATTCAAAGCCTAACCCCACAAAAAGAACTTACAAGACACGGAGTTGTACCACGGAGATCACGGAGAAGAGGAAGACGGAGAGAGTGTTTAAGATAGGCTAATTCGGGACGGTCTTTAGGCAGCGAAAGCCTGCCGCGATTCGCCGATCACGCCCGTGCCATGGCACGCGAAGCCCGCCGCGATTCGCCGATCACGCCCGTGTCATAGCAAGCGAAGCCTGCCGCGTTTCATTCGGCCTGCCAATGATTGTGCGGCGTTGCTGTGGTAAGGTGGCGCCCGATGACGTGCCGAATGAACCAGCCGGGTGGGGCACACAAATGCCCATGGCGAATATCGCGAGTACTCTCGCCTATTCGCCATGGGCATTTGTGTGCTCCACCCGATCGTTCCGTTCCGACGCCCGTCTGCCGCACCATCTCTCCGGTTACGCGGCGAACGATCACTGGCCGTACGCCTGGACGAGGTAGTTGTAGCGCGATCGCAGGAGCGGACTCTTCTCGATCGTGGACGGCGAGAACCTGATCGGGGACGACAGGAGCGCCGCGATGCGCGCCGACTGGTCGAAGCCGAGGTTCGCGGAGCCGATCTTGTAGTACGCGCGCGCGGCGGCGTCGATGCCGAATATGCCCTTGCCCCACTCGGCCCACGACAGGTAGAGCTCGAGAATGCGGTTTTTCGACAGGAAGAGCTCGAGTTCGAGCGCGACGATGATCTCGAGGTATTTCCGCAGGTAGCTCTTGAACGGGATGAGGAAGAGGGTGCGCGCGGTCTGCATCGTCAGGGTCGAACCGCCGTACATCGGGCGGTTGATGCGCTTGTTGATCTCGATGGCGCGCTCGAAGGCTTCGAAATCGAGTCCCCAGTGCGAGTAGAACTTGCCGTCTTCGATCGAGATCACCATGCGGCGCGCGAGCGGAACGACGTTCTTGAGCTTCACCGGGCGCGGCTTCGCGAGTTTCCAGCCGTTCGCGAATTTCCGGTAGCCCGCGAGCACCGTGACGGGCGGCGTGACGACCGAGTACGCGCAGATGAGGATCGAGGTGGTGAGGATGTAGAAGGCGTGGGCGAGGAGGACGAAGCGGAGCGCCGCGCGCGGAAAGGCCCGCGCGATCCTCGCGAAGCGTTTTTCGGGCTTCGCGGGTGCGGGCGGGGCGGGCGTGAGGAAGGGCGGCAGTCCGACGCGGCCTTCGCGCACGGAACGGAGGAGGGCTTTCGACAGGGCCCGGCGCAGTTCCGGTTCGGCCAGCGGGCAAAGGGGCGGTTCGAGCATGGTTGTGGCCGAAACGAATCGGCGCCGGGAGCCTAGCACGCCGGAGACGCGGAGGGCAACCGCGTCGGGACGGCGCCGTGAAACCGCGGCGCGCGTAACCATCGGCGTCGGCCGGGTGTTTTGCGTGCGGATTCCCGTTCGCGCGCGGTTCGCGTGTGGACGAGGAACGGGGCGCTCGGTATACTGCGTCCGAAAACCGCATTCCAAACCGTTTCCCGTCCCGACTTTGGAGGTCCGCATGTTCCTTCGTCGCGCCCTGACGATAACGATCGCCGTCCTGTCCCTCGCCGCCGCGTCCGCGGCGCCCACCGTCGTCCCGGGTTTGCACCGCTACGCCCTCGACAACGGTCTCGAGCTCTTCGTGTACGAGCGCCACGACGCCCCGGTCGCCAGTCTCGGGCTCGCCTTCCGCGCGGGCACCATGATCCAGACCGCGGAGACCGCCGGAGCGTCGCACCTCCTCGAGCACCTGTTCGTCGCGGGCGTCGACCCGGCCGACCCGCTCGCGGCGTATGCCCGCGTCGGCGCCGCCTCGTCCGGAGGCGAGACGACGGAAGACGCGGTCATCGTCAGCATGACGGTCGGCGCGGGCAAGGTCGGGGCGGCGTTCGACCTCTGGGCCAAGGCGGCGCTCGCGCCCGTGGACGACGCGCGGCTCGCGATCGAACGGAAAGCGCTTCAAAACGAAGCCGCCCTCGCGCTCGCCGACGTCGACTACGCGTACGAGGCCGCGGTCACGCGCAAACTGCTTCGCAACCATCCGTGGCGCGCGGATCCCTACGGCGATCCCGCGACGCTCGACCGACTCGACCAGGCGGTCCTCGGCGCGCTCAAGTCGAAGTACTTCGTCCCGAACAACGCGATGCTGTACGTCGGGGGCGATGTCGACCCCGAGGCCGTCTTCGCGGAAGCCAAGCGCGCGTTCGCCGAATGGAAAGCCGCCGCCGATCCCTGGAAGACGCCCCTGCCTCGCCAGGCGCTGCCCGGCGTGACGCGACCGATGTGGGCCGTCTTCCCCGACGCGACGGTTCCCGCGGGAACGGGGAGCGTCGAGCTCCGGTACCGCGGACCGGACGCCGCGGCGGAACCCGCCTCCGCCCGCGCCGCCTCGGCGCTCGCCGAGCTCGCGAAGCTGCCCGGCAACCGCCTGGCGGCGAGCGTCGCGAAGGCCGTGCCCGGCGCCGCCGGTGCCGAAGCCTTCGGCGCCGACTATTTCATGCGCCGGGACGGCGCCATGACGTCCTTCTCGCTCGGCTTTTCGATCCCCGCGAACACGACCCTGGCCGAGATCGCGCAACGCTATTTCAAGGAGCAGGTCCGCGGCGCGGAACTGTACGCCTTCACGCGGAACGCCACCTATTTCACCGCCGCGGAAATCGCCGCGGTCAACGCGCGCTTCCAGGCGGCGCGCGATTTCGAGCTGGCCGATCCCGCGGTGTGCGGCGAGGCGCTCGCCCGTTACTGGGCGGCGGCCCAGGCGGATTACTGGCTGACCTTTCCCGCCGACGCGGCCAAACTGACCGCCGCCGACCTGCAAGCTTACGCCCGCAGGTTTTTCATGCAGAACCTCGAGCTGACGGTGCTGCGGGTCAATCCCGCGGATTACGAGCGCGAGACGGCGTCGCTCAAGGCGTCCGGCTTCGAAAAGCTCGGCGTCGAAAACGCCTACTGGTGGAAGAAGTAACCGGTCCGGCCGCCCGGGCCATAGCCCGCGATTCAAATCGTCTCGAAAAGTCAATGGAGCGTTCGACAATGAAAGAAGTACGCATGATCCGGATGACGGTTCCCGGCCTGTGCCTGTGCGCCCTCGTTTCGTGCGCGGGAGCTCCCGCGGCGAAGCCCGCCGCCGCGGCGGGCGCCCAGCCGAAACAAGCCGCCGCGCAGACGACCGTTACGAAGGAGCGTTCCCTCGATTCGATCGTGCCGGGGCCGCTCACGGAGGGATTGCGCGCCGCGACGACCGAGGTGGAACTTCAGCCGGGCGTCGGGCTGCGCGCCTTCGCGATGCCGGGCAATCCGGTTTCGGTTTTGCGCGTTTCGCTCCCCGTCGAAGGGGATCCGCTCATGGACGCGCTCATGCTGGCGCGGACGGCGATCGCGCTGGAATCCGGTTCGGACGCGCCGGTCAAGCCGGGATACTCCGCGACGGGAACCCGCGTCGCCTGGGGCGTCGACGGTTCCGGTTCCTGGCTCGAGCTGGCGGCCCCGACCGCGCGGCTCGCCGGTCTCGCCGGCGTCCTGGGCGCCGCTCTCGCCGCGCCCTCGGCCGACGGTCGCTCCTTCGCGCGGGCCCGCGCCGAAGTCCTCGCGCGTCTCGCGGACGCGGATGCGGGCGCGAAGCTCCGATACCGCACCCTGGCCGCGGCCCTGGCGGGAACGCCCGCGGGCGTCGGCTTCGCCGCGCTCGCGGACGAGCGCGCGTTCGCCGAGCGGCTCGCGCTCGTCGTTCCCGAAGAGGCGGACGCATACCGGATTTCGCGCGTGCGCGCCGCGTCCTTCGCGCTCGCGGGCGCCGCCGCCGCCGATCAGGTCGCGTCCGCGCTGCGCGCTTCGCTCTCCGCGATCTTGAACGCGGCCGCCCCGAACGCCGCGCCGGCTGCCCCGGCGTTCGTGCCCGGTACGAATGTGCCCGGCACGGACGATACGGCCGGAGTCGCGACGCCCCGCGCGGTCTATGTCGCCCTGCCCGCGCCCCGGGCGGAATCGCTCGACGCGGCGCTCTTCCGCATCGTCCTCGCCGCGCTCGAAGACGAACTCTTCGCGCGTCTCCGCGAGCGCGAAGGCCTGTGCTATTCGGTGGATGTCGAGTACGAGCCGGGCGTGTACGCGGCCGTGATCGTGCGCGGCGCGAACGACGCCGCGAAGGTCGCGGCGATCGTGACCGAGACGCTCGCCGGTTTCGCCTCTGCCCAGGTTCCGCGTCTCTCCGATCCGGAGTCGTTCGCGGCCTATCGCGATTCGGCGCTCACCGGCGCGTGGTCGGCGTTCTCCGCCCCCTCGTCGGCCGCCCGAGTTCTGGGTGACGACGCGGTCCGGCTCGTCGAGGCGCTCGCCGCGGCGAGCGCGGCGGACGCGCGCGGCGCGGCCAGGCGCTGCGTGGACCCGAAACGCTGCCGGATCGGCGTCGCTCCGGAACTTCGCTGAGGGACGATCAGGGGCGCCGGAGCAGTCGCTGGAGGACGCGGTCGAAGGCGTTCGCGAAGGCGCGCTCCTCGGCGGCGCCGTAGGAGCGCCCGCCGGGAGGGGGAGCGGTCCCGAGCTCGCGCGCGCGTTCCATGAAATCGCGCAGCGAGCGCCGTTCGCGGATCGTGTCGGCGGTCCAGACGTCGCCGCGGTCGTTGATGGCCTCAGCCCCCGCGGCGATCACGCGCTCGGCGAGCGGCAGGTCGCGCGTGACGACGAGGTCGCCCGGCGCCGCGTTCGCGGCGATGTAGTCGTCCGCCGTCGCGGGCGGCTCCACGACCACGGAAGACGAGCCGGCCGAACGCGCTCCGGGTACGGGGCGGTTCGCCACGAACACCGTCGCGACGCCGCCGGGCCGTCGTTCGATCTCGCGCGCCGTGCGCAGCGCGATGCGGTCGCGGACGGCGCGCGGCAGCGAATCCGCGTCGGCCCAGATCGTCACGACGTCGCCCCGAAGCCGGGCGCGACGCGGAAGACGACGCCGTCGCCCGATATCTCGTAGTCGTCCGCCGCCGCGTCGACGAACACGGACTTTCCCTTCGACAGGTCTAGTCCGACGCCGCCCGACGCCAGCGCGCACGAGCCCTCGACCCCCGCGAGGATTTCCGGTCCCCGTTCGCGCTGGCGGGAGAAGCGGGCGCCGTGGGCGCACTCGAGCCGTTCGACGGCGAACTCGCGGGCCGCCAGGGGGTAGGCGAAGGAGCCATTGCCCAAGTCTTCCGGCGTGACGGATCCGCGCGCGTCGTGGTTGAAGTTGAGGATCGCCATGAGCTCGGGAAAGTCCTTCGGCTTTTTCGTGAGCCCGCCGCGGACTTCGTTGTCGGAGTTGCCGCTCGCCTCGAGGGCGAAGCCCCGGAGGTAAGTGTGGATCTCCCCGGGCGGCAGGTAGACGCACTCGTTTTTCCGCAAATCGACGTAGTTGAGGAAGAGCGGCGCGAGCGCGGCGATGTCGTCGGGAAAGAAGGCGCACAACGAGCGGATCCAACCGAACGAGGCGCGCGAGCCCGGATCGGCCGAGCGTTCCATGGCGCTTTCCAACCGGGCGTGCGCGCCGGACAGGAGGTCTTGCTTGTCCGAGCCGTTCAGGTTCATGAGCGCGTAGAAGGCCACCGCGAGTTCGGCGCGGTCGCGCGAGCGCGAAAGCCGCCCGAGGAAGCCGAGGCGACCCTCGGGCAGGACGGCTTCCAGGTCGGCGACGATGCGGTCGATGGGCTTGAAGCCGAGGAGGAGCTCGAGCCGGTCGAGGGCGACCACCATCTCGGGCTTGCGGTTCCGGTCGGGATAGTGCCGTTCGGGCGCGTCGGGGGGGATGCCGGCCCGCGTCTCCCGGGTATGGCCGGTCACGGCCTTGGCGCGGTCGGGATGGGCCTGCAGGGAGAGCGGGCGTTCCACCGAGATGAATTTGAGCATGTACGGCAGGGCTCCCGTCGGCACGCCGACCGGCAGGTAGCCGAGGACGCCGTGCGGATCGGACGACACGTGCGCGTCGAGCGAAATGTGGAGGTCGTTCGCGACGATGTGGCTCGGGGAGTTGCGGTGCGCGCCGAGGCGGAGCTCGGAGAAATTCTTGCGCTTGGCGTTGGGGATGCCGAGCAGGGCCGGAATCGCCTCGGTGCCGCCCCAATGATCGTGCCTGACCGGGTTGTCGAGCGGATAGATGCGCATCACGTTCTCACTATAACACGTCGCCGCGTTTCGTGGAAATCGCGGCGAGATTCCGCGTCATTCCCGCCTCAGGAAGGCGGCGACGGAGCGGGCGAGGGTGGCGATGTCGCCCTGGACGCGCTTGCAGCCCGGCAGCGACCCGACGAAGAGCCGGCCGTAGGTCTTGGCGACGACGCGGCCGTCCAGCACGGCCACCACGCCGCGGTCTTCCGAGTGGCGGATGAGGCGGCCGAAGCCCTGCTTGAAGCGGATGACAGCCTCCGGCAGCGACAGGTCCATGAAGGCGTTGCCGCCGCGGCGCTCGATCGCGTCGGCCCGCGCCTTCTGGACGGGATCCGTCGGGACGCGGAACGGAAGCTTGCAGATGATCACCACCTGCAGGGTGTCGCCGGGCGCGTCGATGCCTTCCCAGAAGGAGTCCGTGGCGAAGAGCACGCTGGCCGAGTCGGCCTTGAACGCGTCGAGGAGGCGGGAGCGCTCGTCGTCGCCCTGCCTGAGCGCCGTGATGCCGAGCCCGTCGAGCGCGGGCTTGACCGCGTCGAAGGTCTTGCGTAGCGATTCGTACGACGTGAAGAGGACGAGGGCGTGCCCGCCCGACGCGCGGAGTATCGCCTCCACCGCGGTTTCGAGGTAGCCCTGGTAGCCCGCGGCGTCGGGAAGCGGCGTGCCCGACGCGAGGGCGAGGAGGGCGTTGCGCTCGTACGGGAAGGGCGATGGGAACACGCCCGTGGACACGCGGAGCCCGTCGTCGTCCGGGATGCCCGAATCGCCGAAGGCGCCCGCTCGCCCGTCGTCGCCGGGAGCGGCCGCTTCCGTCCAGCCGAGCCCGACGCGCCGTTTCCAGAAGCCGAAGTTGTCGGCGACCGTGAGCGTGGCGGACACGCAGGCGACCGTGCGGAAGCGGTCGAAGACCGACTCGTGCATGAGCGCGGAGATGTCGAGCGGCGTGATGACGGCCTGCACGAAGGAGTCGCCCTGCGAGGTCCGTCCGCGCTCGAGCCAGTAGACGCGGTCCGGGTCGTCGGCGAAGTCCTTGAAACTCGAGCACACGCCCCCCAGGTCCGACAGCCGCCTGAGCGCGAGCCGCGTCTCGTAGACGGTCGGGTCCTCCTGCGCCTCGTCCGGGATCCCGTCGAGGGCGTCCTTGAGGAGCTGGACCAAGGCGACGAGGGCGCGTTCGAGCGCCGCGAGGGGAATGAACGCGTTCTCGTCGAGCGCGTCCGTCCGCGACGTCACGCGGAGGCCGTTTTCCTTGCCGGAAAACAGCGTGAGCGCGCGCGCGTCGAAGAGCTCCACGGCGTCGCGCACCGCCTGGAGCGCGTCCGGCAATTTCTTCCAGATGTCGCCGTCGATGCCGGATACGTTCTGGAGCCGCGGCAGGAGCCCGAACTTGCGGTCGCGCCTCTGCCTGAGCAGGGAAGACAGCTGCTTGAGCACGGGAAAGCGGGCCAGCTCGCGCGAAAAGAAGGACGTCGCGCTCGACTCGATCGCGTGGGCTTCGTCGAACACGAGCGAGGTAAACGGCGGCAGCACGGCGGTGCCCTCGTAACCGGCGCCGTCCATGCGCGCGGACAGGTCGGAAAAGAGGATGTGGTGGTTCGCGACGATGAGGTCCGCGTCCGCGGCCTCGCGCTTCATGCGGAGGACGAAGCAGCGTTCGCGGTGCGCGCAGCGCGGCCCGAGGCACGCGTCCGCCTCCGAGCAGACGCGACCCCACGCGCCGTCCTCCGGCCAGAAGGACAGGTCCGCGCGGTCGCCCGTGGCGGTCTTTCCGGCCCACGCCTCGATGCGCCGCAAGGGATGGTCCTCGCCGGCGAACAGTCCCTCCTCGTCGAGGGCGTCCGCGAGCCGCGTCCAGCAGACGTAGTTGCCGCGTCCCTTCACGAGCACGGCCTTCGGGGTGCGCTTGAACAGGGCCGCGACGAGGGGGATGTCCTTGTCGACGAGCTGCTTTTGCAGGTTGATGGTCGCCGTGGACACGACGACGCGCTCCTTGTTGCGCACGGCCCACGCGAAGGCGGGCAAAAGGTAGGCGAAGGACTTGCCGACTCCCGTGCCGGCTTCCGCTGCGAGCACGCCTCCCTCGTTGAAGACTTCCGTGATTCTGCGCGTGAGCTCGATCTGGCTCGGGCGCGGTTCGTAACCCGGCAGGCGCGACGCGAGCTTGCCGCCCGTTTCCAGCACGCCCGCGATCTCGTCGACGTCGAGCGCCGTCAGGGCCTTCCGGCGCACCGGCTCCATGACGACGTACACCTCGCGCACGTCGTTGTCGACGATGTACGAGCCGGCGCCGCGCTCGCCGGCCTGCGCCGCCACGGCCAGGTCCGCGTCGCTCGGTTCGAGGAAGCCGGAGGGGTGGTTGTGGACGAGGACGTCGCCGCGGTCCACCTGGGAGCCGAAGGCGAGCACCGCGGACTTGTGCCCGCGCGCGGCGACGACGAGTTCGCAGACGAGGCCGTCTTCGTCGAGTTTCCCGACGGCGAAGACCTCGTTGCCTCGGGCGTCGGCGATCGCGCGGCGGTAGGTTTCCGCCGCGTCCGGGGTGAAGCGTTCGGAGGCGTTCATGGTCGCGCGCGCGCCCGACGCCGCCCGCTGGCGGCGTCAGGGATCGTCAAGCCTTGCCCTGGCTCTCGAGGCGGGCGAGGGCGCCGAAGACGAGCTGCTTGAGCTCGGCTTCGACCTTCTTGCCCGTGGCCACGACTTCCGCGTGGTCGAGGGGGCTTTTCCCGATGCCGGCGGCCATGTTCGTCACGCACGAGATGCCGAGGACGCGCATGCCGAGGTACCGGGCCGCGATCGCCTCGGGTACGGTGGACATGCCGACGAGGTCCGCTCCCATCGCCTTGAGCATGCGGATCTCCGCGGGCGTCTCGTACGACGGTCCGGTCATCGCGGCGTAGACGCCTTCCTTCGGGGGCACCTTGGCGCAGGACCAGGCGATGGCGCGGAGGTCGCGCGAATAGACGTCGCCCATGTCGAAGAAGCGTTCGCCGACGGGCTTGCCGGTCGCGTCGACCGGGTTCGGGCCGATGAATGGGTTCGTGCCGAGCAGGTTGATGTGGTCGACGATGAGGACGAGGTCGCCCGGGTTGAAGCGCGGGTTGATGCCGCCCGCGGCGTTCGTGAGGATCAGGTTCTTGACGCCCAGTTCCTTGAGGAGGAAGATCGGCAGCACGACGTCGTCCATCGGGTGGCCTTCGTAATAATGGAAGCGGCCGGCCATGATCGCGTTCTTGCCGGACAGGTAGAGGAGCCCCTTGTGGCCGGCGACGGTCGGCTTCGGGAATTCGGGAATGTCGGCGTAGGGAATTTCCCGGTACCCCATGCCCTCCACGATGCCGGACAGGCCCGAGCCCAGGATGACGGCGTTTTCTGGTTTGAACTCCGCGGGGATGGCGGCGGCGGCTTTTTTCACTCGTTCATGGAATCCGGATTTCATGATGATCCTCCCGGTGTGTCGCGGGGCCGGCGACTGGCCCGTCCCGTCTGTCCACAGTAGTATAGTAGGTAACGGGCGGCGAAAAAAGATGCGCGGATCGGATTTCCGGCGCCTTAATTCATCGCCCGAAACTGCCGATAATCCAAGGAGGCGGACCGCGTGCGGTCAGCCGAAAAGGGAACCACGGGTACCATGCGGACGGGACAGAAAATCGCCTTGAGCCTCCTCCTCAGCGTGCTCCTGTTCGCGGGCTTCGCGGTCGTGGCCTATTCGGGCCTCTTCGCCTTCGTCGAAACGCGCTTTTACCGTCCCCGGATCGTCTCGGATTCCGTCACCGCCCTGGCGAACGTCACGCGGGAAACCGACGCCTGGACCGGCGTCCTGTCCGCCCGCTTCCGCGCCCTCCTGGACCGGCCCGACCTCCGCGCCGCCCTGGACGCCAACAACTCGGCCGACGTCATCAACTCCCGCGCCGAAGCCGTCGAGCTCCTCCGGCAATCGACGCCCGGCTTCCTCGGCTTCCGCGTCGTCGACGCGGACGGGAAACGCATCCACTACAGCACCTACGGCTCGGACGTGTCGGTCCGCGAAGCCCTCCGCCTCGTCTACCGCAACTACGGCGAAGCGGGCGATCCGCCCTACGCGGACCTCGCGGCGCCCGCCTCGGGCTTCCGCGCCGGCGTCGATCCCGACCGCGAATCGATCCTCTTCCGCCTTCCGTTCACGGACGCCTCGGGCGCGCCCCGGGGCACCGCCTTGTTCCGCGTGTCCGTGTCCGGGCTGTGGGATCACCTGACGAAAACCGGCGCGGTCGTCGTCGGCGACACCGTATTCCCCGTCGGGACGGCCGGACTCGTGTTCGGCTTGCCCGGTTTCGCCCTCAAGGACGGCGCCGCGTCGACGGCCATCGCGTCGTCCATCGAGACGCTGTGGAACGCCGGGCTCGCGGACGGACCGCAACCCCTCGGCGGCACCGAAGCCTCGGGCGGTTTCGAGCTCTTTTCCGCGCGTTCCTCGATCGGGCCGCTCGGTCTCGCGAAACCCGCGTCGCTCTTCGAATTCCCGCCGGTCCTGCGCTACGTCCTCCTCGGAACCTTCCTCGCCACCGCCTTCCTGCTCGTCTTCCTCGTCCTCAACCTGAAGCAGGACGGGATGACCGTCGTCTCCGAACGCGTGAAGCGCTTCCAGATCAGCCTGCTCGAGCAGTACCTGGACCGCAAGTCGGATTTCGACTTCGCCCGCTGGCGATCGGAACTCGACGCCCGCAAGGCCGATGTCCGACGCGAAATCCGCGCCAGCCTCGGGCGGCTCCCCAAGGGACGCGAAACCGACGTAGACGAACTCATCGACAAGAGCTGGGACGAAATCGTCCGCGTCCTGGGTGCGCCCGTCGCGTCCGGCGCGTCCGCCGATGTCGACCTTTCGCGCATCGAGGAACTCCTCACGCGCGCCCTGTCGTCGGGGCTCGTCGTCGCCGCGCCGGCCCAAACCGCCCGCGTCCCGGCGCGCGCGATCCAGGCGAAAACCGCCGTACCGGAAGCCGTCGAGGAGGCAGAGGCCGTCGAAGAGGCCGAAACCGTCGAGGAAGCCGAAGCCGTCGAAGAGGCTGAAACCGTCGAGGAAGCCGAAGCCATCGAAGAGGCTGAAACCGTCGAGGAAGCCGAAGCCATCGAAGAGGCTGAAACCGTCGAGGAAGCCGAAGCCATAGAAGAGGCTGAAATCGTCGAAGAGGCGGAAGCTCTCGAAGAGGCCGAAGACCTCGAAGCCGTCGAAGAAATCGAAGCCCTCGAAGAAGTCGAAATAGCCGAAGAAGCCTCGTCTCTCGAGAGGGCCACTTCCATCGAAGAGGCCGAAATCGTCGAGGAAGTCGAAGCCGTCGAGAGCGCCGAATCCGCCGGCCCGTTCCAGGATATCACCGAGGATTTCCTCGAAGCGCCGATCGACGTGGCAAGCTATCTCGACGACGATCGAACCTTGCCGGGAGACGAGCCCGTCGCCGAGGAAGAGTTCGCCGATTACGGCGGACCGGGCGAACTGCCCTTCACCGATGTCCTGCTCGGCGCCGACATCGAATACGACGAAAGCGGGGAAGACGACTTCGCCGACGCGTCCGCGTTCCGGGGCGCCATGCCTGCCGGCGACTTCGCGGTGTCCGCTTCGGGCGAAGGCGCGGATATCCTGCCCTTCGACTCGGAACTCGAACGGGCTTTCGACGACGAAGACCGCGCCCTCGCGCGCGGCGAGTTGGAGGACGCCTCCTCCGAATACGGAGACCTGCCTCCGGTCGCCGAAGACGGCCGCCTTCCGGATGAAGAGGCGCCCGCGTCGCCGGAAACCCGAGCCGCGTCTTCGATGGAAGCCGCGTCTTCGATGGAAGCCGCGTCTTCGATAGAAGCCGTGTCCGATTCCGGCGTCTCCGACATCGCCGAGCTCCTTCCCGTCGACGACGCCGATTATGCCGAGGAGCTCGAGCCGCTCGACACGCTGCCCGAAAGCGACGAACGCGTGATGGGACTCGCCGACGCGCGTCCGGCCGCTCCACGGAAACCCTGGGAGCCCAGCCTCGAGGACGACGAGTTCCGGGGCGTCTTCGACCGCGCTCCGCGCCGGACCGACGAGATGGAGGAACTCCTCGACGACGTCGAATTCGAGATCGTCATGAGCGGCCTCGACCTGTCCGACCTGATCGGCGTGTCGCGCGACCACGGAAACGAGGAATCCATCTCGACCGTCGCCGCGCTCGCGAAGTCCTTCACGTCGGAACCCGAGGAGATCCCCTCCGAGCGGGCCGAGGACGAGACCGGACCCATCGACCTCCTGCCGCGTTCGCTCGTCGACGCCATCGAGGAACTGCCCTTCGCGCCCATCGAGGAAAGCGGGCTCGTGGCCGCCGTCACCCCCGCCGATTCCGCCCTCGCGACGGCGGACTACGTTCCGTTCGACCGCCGCGCCCGCGTGTCGTGGCGCCAGACGGTCGAGGAGCTCAAGCCCATCGGCGAACTCGTCGGAGAGGCGGCGACCGAACTCGTCCCGCTCGACGAGGCGGCCGACGACGAAAACGGGGTGATAGTCTTCCGCGACGGCGTGTTCCAGATCGAGCGGAAGGCGGCCGGAGCGGGCGCTTCGTGGGACGCGGACCTCAAGGCCCTCGCGGACACCGTGCTCGCCGCCCCGCGGGACCGGGCGTGACCGCCGCCACATGCCGCGTTCCGGAGCGGCGGACGAACGGGAGGAGATCACCGGCATGAGCGACTCGCGCGCGCCCCTCGCGGAAGACGGACGGACGAAACGTCCCCGGAACCGCCGATCGGGCGCTTCGACTTTCTTCAAGATCCTCGCGCTGGCCGCGGGCGCCACGCTCGCCGCGGTCGCCTTCGTCTGGCCGATCTGGTACCTCGCCACGCGCCACCGCGCCTGGTACGCGCTGCTCGTCGCCGTCGCGGCCGTGGCCGCGTTCGTCCTTCCGCGCGCGCTCGGCGGGAAGGGCCGCAAGGGCCCGTGAGGATCCGGGCGGCCGCGCTCGCGTCGTTCCTGGCGTCGCTCGTCCTCGCGGCAAGCGCCCAGGACGGCTCGTCGTACTATCCGCGCATCGGGCGGCTCGACTCCTCGGATATCCTCTTCCGCCAGCTTTCCGACCTCGTCGCCCAGAGTCTCGCCGCGCGCCAGACCGGCGGCCAGTATCCGGACCTCGTCATCTTCGAGTACGTCCTGCCAGCCGACGCGGAACTCGTCGACATCGCCGCGCGCGTGAACTGCACGTACGAGACCATCGCCACGCTCAACCGCATGGGCGTGAGCCGCGCGCTCCGGAAGGGCGAACGGATCCTCCTGCCGTCCGTGGTCGGCGTCTACCTGCCCGACGTCCCCGGAAACGACCTCGAGTGCCTCATGGATTCGTGGCGGCGGCCGGAAGCCGCCGACGCGATCCCGCTCGTCGTCACGCGGAACGGGGCGGAAAGCGGCTACCGGCTCTTCGCCGGATCGTACTTCCATCCGGCCGAGCGCGCGTTCTTCCTCAACGCCCTCTTCCGCTTCCCGCTGCCGAAGGCGCGGATCACGAGCGGTTTCGGCTACCGGGCCAGCCCCATCACCGGCAAGGGCCAGATGCACGCGGGCATCGACCTCGCGGCGCCGGCCGGCACCGACGTGTACGCCTCGCGCGCGGGCGTCGTGACGGCCGCGGGAACGGACCCCGTCCTCGGCACCTACGTCGTCCTCTCGCACGAGGGGGGGTGGGAGACCGTCTACGGCCACCTGTCGGCTTCGCTCGTACGGTTGAAGCAAAGCGTGGAAAGCGGTATGATCGTGGGCAAGGTCGGATCGACCGGGGTTTCGACGGGACCGCATCTCCATTTCGAGGTGCGCCTGAAGGGCGCTCCTCGCGATCCGGCGACCGTCTTGCCCCGGATGCGACCATGAAGCGACTCGCCGCCTACCTTTCCACAGCCATCCTCGCCGCCTCGATCGCCGTTCCGGAAAGCGCGGCGACGCCCTTCCGCACGAACCTGGCCGCCGTGGTTACCCTGAGCGTCTCGAAACCCGAAGGCGAACAGCTGTCCATCGGCGCGGCCGACGCGATCGCCATCCAGTTCGCGGAAGATTCCCTGTTCGTCCAGGGCATCGAGATCGAGATCAAGATCCCGCGCGTACCGCCGCAGACCATCGCCTGGACCCTGTACCGTGGCGTCAAGCCCGCGCCCCGCGCGGACCGCGTCGCGTACGACGGAGAGGAACTGCTCGGGCAGGCGCTGCCGGACCGCGTCTCGTTCGTCCTCCAGATACCCGCGAGCCCGCGCCACGCCCTCAAGTCCGGTCCCTACGCCACCGTCGTCCCGACCGTCCTCGAGGCCGGGGACTATCCGCTCGTGTTCAAGCTGTGGCCGATCGCGAAGGGCGTCGCTCCCGACCTCGAACTGTCCGGCTTCAAGATCCGCGTGCGCCCGCTCATCGTCGACGAAGGCGTCCTCAAGCTCGACGTGGACGCGCCCGACGCGCAGTCGGCCTCGGGCGCCATCGAGGTTTTCATCGACGACCGGAAACACGAACGCTGGCGGGAACCCGTCTTCCTCAAGAAGGGCAGCCACACCGTGCAGGTGAAGGCGGAGGGATTCCGCGACGAGGTGCGCACCGTCGTCCTCGAGCCGGGCAAGGTCGTCGAGCTGTCGATCGCGCTCCAGGACACGAAGCCGGTCGCCGTCTTCGAGGCGCCGGCCAACGCCGTCATCACGCTCGACGGCGTCCCGGTGGACGTCGCGCGCGAACCGAAGCTGGCGCTCGAGGCGGGCGAACACACGGTCGTCTGCCGCATCGGCGACTACGCGATCACGCGGAAATTCACCGCTTACCGCGGCAAGACCTACCGCATCGTCCTCTCGGTCGATCTCGCGGTCCAGGAAAGCCAGTAGGCACCTTCGCCCGGGTTTCCCCGGGCTTCCACAACGACTCCGCGACGCGGAGAACCGGACGAGGTCGCATGCGCATACTGTCGTGGAACGTGAACGGCGTGAGGTCGGCCGCCGAAAAAGGCCTCTTTTCGTGGCTCGCCGCCGAATCGCCCGACGTCCTCTGCCTCCAGGAGACGAAGGCGAATCCCGACCAGCTCGCGAAGGAATTCCTCGCCCCGGTCGACGGAGACGGAAAGCCGTACTTCGCCTATTGGTCGAGCGCCAAGCGCCGCGGCTATTCGGGCACGGCGCTCTTTTCGAAGACCGAGCCGCGCGACGTAGTCACGCTCGGCGTGCCCGAGTTCGACGACGAGGGCAGGGTGGTCGCCGCGGACTTCGGCGGGCTCGTCGTGGTGTCGGCCTACTTCCCGAACAGCCAGGACGCGGGCGCCCGGCTCGGCTACAAGCTGGGCTTTTGCCGGGCGATCCGCGAGTTTTGCGACCGCGTCGTGAAGGACGGTTCGCACGTCGTCCTCTCGGGCGACTACAACATCGCGCACAAGCCCATCGATCTCGCCAGACCGAAGGAGAACGAGGGCAATCCCGGCTACCTGCCCGAAGAGCGGGCGTGGATGGACGAATTCACGGGCGCGGGCTACGTGGACAGCTTCAGGAAATTCTGCCCCGATCCGCACCGGTACAGCTGGTGGTCGTACCGCATGCACGCCCGCGAAAAGAACGTCGGGTGGCGCATCGACTACCACTGCGTCGACTCGGGGTTCGCGGGCGCCGTCGAAGCCGCCGGGATCCTGGACACCGTCACCGGCTCAGACCACTGCCCCGTCGAGATCGTCCTCAAACCCGACGTCGCGCCCATGAAAGGAAGGAAACGATGAAGCTCAAGTACAACGCCCCGACGACCCTGACCTTCACGCTCGTGAGCGCCGTCGTGCTCGCCCTGGACACCTTCGTCTTCCGCTCGCTGGCGGAGACCTGGTTTTCCGTACCCGGCCGCGGCGGCTTCAATCCGGCCGACGTCACGCAGTACGTCCGCCTCTTCTCGCACGTCATCGGTCACTCGGACCTGAACCACTTCCTCTCGAACTTCGCCTTCATCCTCCTCATCGGCCCGATCCTCGAAGTCTCGTACGGCTCGCTGCCCCTGCTCCTCATGACGGCCGTCACGGCCTTCGTGACCGGCGTGCTCAACGTGCTCCTCTTCCCGACCGGCCTCCTCGGCGCCAGCGGCATCGTCTTCATGATGATCCTGCTCGCCTCGTTCACCAATTTCGGCAAGGGCGAGATCCCGCTCACTTTCATCCTCGTGATGGTCCTCTATCTCGGCAAGGAAGTGTTCTCGTCGTTCCAGAACAACTCGGTCTCCGAATTCGCTCACATCATCGGCGGCCTCTGCGGCTCCCTCTTCGGCTTCCTCCGCCCGCACAAGGCCTAGGAGTTTGTCGGACTTGTCCGCGAAATGAATGAAAAATCGCGGGAACGCGATTTTTCTACCCCGCAAACTCCGAAAGGAGCCTGCGTGAATAGAGATTTTTCACGCTGATAGCGCGAAAAATCTACAAGCCCGACAGGCTCCTAGGAAGGGAATTCGCCGCGGATAAATATTTGAATTGGGGCGGATAGCGGTCTATAATTAGGGACGATGAACGAGAACATGAAGACCTTCGTCGTCGATACGAACGTGCTCATCCACAGCCCGGATTCCCTCCTGTCGTTCCGCGACAACGAGATCGTCCTGCCGCTCTGGGTGCTCGAGGAACTCGACAACCTCAAGACCTATCCGGACCAGCGTGGCAAGAGCGCGCGGGACGCCATCCGGTTCCTCGACAGCTACGCGCAGAAGGGCAGCCTCAACGACGGTGTCCGCATGGAAAACGGTTCGATGCTCCGCGTTTCCTTCGAACTCCCGAACGAGGGACCTCCGGGCTTCGATCTCGGGAACACCGACAACCGCATCATCCTGTGCGCCTACGGACTCCAGCGCAAGGGACGCCGCGTTTTCTTCGTGTCGAAGGACATCAACGCCCGGGTCAAGGCGGAAGCGCTCGGCATCAGGGCCGTGGATTACGAAAAGCAGAAGGTCGACATCACGGCGCTCTATCAGGGCTGCCGCGAGATGGACGCCGCCGACTCTACCCTGCGCGAGCTTGCCGCCCGGGGCGAGCTGGAATGGAAGGAGCGCCTGGCGCCCAACGAGTTCGTCGTGCTCCGCGACAAGACCCTGGGCAAGGGCGTCATCACGCGCTTCCGCCCCGAGTCGTCCACCATCGCCCTCATCGACCCGCAGCTCGGCGCCGTGTCCGGCATCAGCGCCCTCAACGACCGCCAGCGCATCGCCCTCGAGCTCCTGCTCGACGACAGCGTCCCGCTCGTCACCCTCGTCGGCAAGGCCGGCACGGGCAAGACCCTGCTCGCCATCGCGTCGGGTCTCCGCAAGGTGTTCGACGAGAAGAAGTACACGCGCATGCTCGTGTCGCGCCCCGTCGTGCCCGTCGGCAAGGACATCGGTTACCTGCCGGGCGAAAAGACGGCCAAGATGGCGAACTGGATGCAGCCGCTCTTCGACAACCTCGAGTACATCTTTTCCGTGCACAAGCGGCCGAACGTGAAGAGCATGGACCAGCTCCTCAAGGACAAGCTCATCGAGGTTGAGGCCCTGTCCTTCATCCGCGGACGGAGCCTCCCGAACCTCTTCATCATCATAGATGAGGCGCAGAACCTCACGCCGCACGAGATCAAGACCATCGTGTCGCGCGCGGGCGACGGCACGAAAGTAGTTCTCACGGGCGATCCCTACCAGATCGACAACATGTACCTCGACGCGAATTCGAACGGTCTTTCGTATCTCGTCGAGGCCTTCAAGGGACAACCGCTGTTCGGGCACGTCACCATGCAGAAAAGCGAGCGTTCCCAGCTCGCCGAGCTGGCCGCGAGCCTGCTCTGACGCCATGAAGGTGAGGTTTTGCCGCGATTGCGGCAGGATGATCCTGGCCACCTTCCCGTTCTGTCCCTATTGCGGCGCGGAGGCGGAGGCGCGGAAGGAAACCGATTTCCGCGAGCTCGTGTCGCCGTCCATCGACCGCCTCGATTCGACGCCGTCCGAGCCGACCGCGTCCATGCCGCGCCTGGACCGCATGCTCGAAGACCTGGACGCCCTCGACCGGGAACTCGACGCCATCATCCTCCAGCGCGAAGCCGAATCCCTGAAGCGCTGACAAGCCACGAAAGAAATTCGCCACGGGGGAAGATCATGGAAATTCGCAAAATGACGCTCGATGACTACGACGCGGTCTACGACCTGTGGACGCATACGCCGGGCATGGGCTTGAACAACCTGGACGATTCGAAAGAAGGCATCGCGCGATACTTGAAGCGGAATCCGGATTCGTGCTTCGTCACGATGGACGGCGGCGAACTCCTCGGCGTCATCCTGAGCGGCCACGACGGGCGTCGCGGCTTCATCCACCACGCCGCGGTGAAAGTTGCGGCGCGGAATCGCGGCATCGGGCGGCAGCTCGTGGACGCGGCGATCGAGGCGCTCAAGAAGGAAGGCATCACGAAAGTGGCCTTCGTGGTCCTCAAGGACAACCAGATCGGCAACGCGTTCTGGCAGCGGCTCGGATTCGAGGCTCGGACCGACCTCGTATACCGGAACAAGACGATCTCCGATGTCGAGATGAAGAAGATAGAAGTGTGAGCGCGCGATGTCCGGTGGATACCCATGGAAGCGCGTGATCTGCCCTCCGTCCTTGCCCGTTCGGGATTCGCCCGCGAAGTCGTCTCGGCGGAACACGTCGTCGCGCATGGACACCGGTACGCGAACCTGTACAAGATCGCCTGCGCCGACGGCGTTTTCGCGTGCAAGGTCAGGTCGAAGGAAGATTCCCATGTCGCCGACTCGATCGAGCGCCTTCGGGAGATGGACGATGCCGAGGACTTGGTCCAACGGTACGATACGGTAATCGCGGACGGCGACCGCTACCTGTTGATATCGAGATGGATCGACGGCGTCCAGCCGATGCATCAAAGCCGCCGCCTCCTGCCGGAGTTCTTCGCGCGGCTCGCGCGCTTCAACCTGCGGAATCCGCATGCCGGCCCGTACACGTCGATGTATCTCGACGGACGCGAATTCGGCTCGATCGGCGACATGGTCGCATGGGAGCTCGGCTCCCACGGGGAGCCGGCCCGCCGGCGCGTCATCGCCGAACTGACGCGGCCCCTGAAGAACGGCTTGGCGTGCGTCACGTTCGAGGACGCGAACCCCGGCAACATGATCGTCACCACGGACGGAAGGCATGTCCTCATCGACACGGAATACCTGCACGCGGGCTTGAACCTGCACCAGTTCGACCATGTCGATCCGTTCTCGGATGACGCGCCGTGGCATGCCATCCATGGCGAAGCCAGCGATTGCCTCGTCGCCTATTTCGACGAACTGTCCGTCTCAAAGGACGAGGCGAACGCGCAAGCCCGGGCGTTCTTCACGCTTTCCGCGTTGAGAACCCGTTCGTACGAGCGGTGGAAGGGTGAGAATGCCGACAGTGCCGATTTTGCCCGGGCGATACAACGGATTTCCGGATACAACGTATATTGAATTCGTACGGCGCGTCCCCGAATGCGATTTTCACAAGTCCGCCGAGTAATCCGAAAATTCTTCCAATTCCTCTTGCTTTCATTCGAGCATGGTGCTAGATTCCTAGCATGTGCTGGAAAACTAGCACGGAGGTGTCCATGCCCTTGCTCGACGAGCTTCCGAAACGCGAACGCGCCATCCTGGAAATCCTCTACGCGAAAGGCGAGGCGACCGCGCGCGATGTCCAGTCCGCGCTCGACGACGGCACGAGCTACTCGGCGATACGCGCCTTCCTCGCGACGCTCGAAAACCGGGGCTGCGTGTCGCACCGCCTGGAGGGCCAGCGCTATCTCTGGTTTCCCGTCGAGGCGGCCGAGCGCGAAGGCGGCTCCGCGCTGCTCAAGACGATGCGCACCTTCTTCGAGGGATCGCGCGAACGGGCGATCGCGGCCTTGCTCGGCGCTGACGAGCGGCCGCTCGACACGGACGAATACCGGCGCCTGCGCGACCTGATCGACAAAGCCCGGAAAGGGAAGGAGTGACGCCGTGTTCCCGATGCTCGCTTCGTTCCTGGCGAAAACGGCGCTGCTGCTCGGCGGCGCGCTCGCGTGGCGCGTGACGCTCGGCGAACGCGCGTCCCCTCGGACGCGGCACGCGGTCGCGTTCGCGGCATTTTTCGCGGTGCCGCTCGTCGCGCTCTGTTCGTTCGCGGACTCGGCGGCTTTTGCGGATTCGGCCATTCATGCGGACGCGGCCGCCCATGCGGACGAGGTCCCGTCCGTCGCCAAGGTATCGGCGAAGGCGCTCTGGTCGATCGGGGACGACGCAGCCGCGCCGAATGCGGCCGGGGCGGCGATCGGGTCGGAACAACCGGAAGGGACCGATCCCCGTCGCGTCGGGCGGTCGAAGACCCCGCGCATCGCGGTTCAGGCCCGAATCGCCGACGCGCTCGTCGCCGCGTGGCTCTGCGGCGCCGTCGGGTCGCTCGCGTTCTTCACCCTGGGCCGCGTCCTGGCCTCGCGCGCGACTCGGGCCCTTCCGCCCTGTTCCGACGGGCTTTGGATCGCCGCGTTCGACGAAGCGAAACGATCGCTCGGCTACCGCGGACGCGCGACGCTCCGATCCGATCGGGCGCGCCAACCCTACGTCTCGGGCTTGGTCGGTCCGGTCATCGCCGTGCCTCCTCCATCGACGGCATGGAATCGGGACCGGATGCGGATCGCGATGCTGCACGAAGTCGCGCATCTTTCCAGGCGGGACCAAGCCGCCGCCTTCGTCGCCGGATTCGTCTCGTGTTTCGCCTGGTGCGTCCCGTTCGTCCTCCCGCTCCTCCGTTTCATGCGGCTCGACCGCGAAGCGGCGTGCGACGCGATGGCGGTCCGCGCCGGCTCCGATCCCCTCGGGTTCGCCTCGCTCATCCTCGAGCTTTCCGCGTTTCCCCTCATCCGTCCTCTCCCAAGCGCGCTGGGCGTCGTACGGAAAACGGATATCGAAAGGAGAATCACCATGTTGTTACGGAATAAGGAAGGTCGTTCGCGTCCCGGGGCGAGCTTCGCCATCGGTTCGGCGGCGGCCGCGATCGCGCTCCTCGCTGGCGTGGTCTTCGTCAAGCCGGCGTTCGCGATCGCCCCAAGCGTCGTCGCGGATACCGCGGGCATGACCGGAACGGGCGGAGCCGCATCGCCGGACGGGATCCGCGCGTCGACGAGCGTCCGGGAAACCATCGTCCTCTCGACCTTCGCCGACGGCGACGAAGCGGTACGGGATCTCTCGTTCGACCTCGCGAAGCTGCCGACGGGATCGCCGATCGAATCAGAAGCGGTTCGGCTTACGCTCGCGTTCGGCCGGCAGGATAATCCCTTCACGCAGACGGCGTTCATCCATAAGGAAGTGGACCTCATGGAGGTTCAAGGCACGCCGATCGTGTCGACCATGGACGGCACGGTGAGAGAATCGGGGAACGATCCTTCGTACGGCTACTATGTCGTCGTATCGAACGGAGGGGTCAGCATCCTCTACTCGCACTTGCAGCCCTCGATCGCGGCGAAGGGCGCCGTCGTCAAGGCCGGCGACCGCTTGGGCTTCCTGGGAAACACGGGGCTGTCGACCGGTCCCCATCTCGGCTACCAAGTCCGCGTCCAGGGCGACGACGGCGTCTTGCGATACGTCGATGCGGCGCCGCTCCTCGCCAAGGGCGGGGCGAAAATCCGGACGATGTAACAGAGCACGGAAAGGCCGGTCGCCAAGACCGGCCTTTCCGTGTCATACTGACGTCATGGACGGATCGACGAAGATCGAATACTCCGCGGAAATAGACATCAGGATCGACTGGAGCGACATGGACTCGCTCGGGCACGTGAACAACCTCGCCATCATGCGCTATATGCAGACGGCGAAGGTGCTCTTCTTCGAAAAGCTCGGCATGCCGCCGGCCGACGAGACGCTGGACGTCCGTCCGATCATGGCGTCCGTGAGCGGCCAGTTCAGGAAGCAGATCTTCTACCCGGGGAAGGTGCGCGTGCTGTCGCGCGTCACCGAGCTGAAGACGACCAGCATCCACATGAAGCATTACGTCATCGACGACGCGGACGAAGTCGCCGCAGAGGGTCTCGACGTCCTCGTGATGTTCGATTTCAAGAAGAACGCGAAGCATCCGATTCCCGAGGAGCTCCGGAAGAAGATCGAGGCGGTGGAAGCGGAACGACGCGTCTTCACTGACGACCGGGGGAGATCATCGTGATGACGACTTTGTGGACCTTCCTCAACAAGGAAAAACTCGAACAGTTCGCGAAAGTCCTCGCGGAAGCCGGCATCGCGTATCAAACCGGCAACCTGAAGAATCCGGACAGCGAAGTGACGCTTTCCGTGGATGAGGCGGATTACGCCGAAGCCCGGAAGATCCTCATGAAATACCGGAAGCGGAAGACGGCCGCCGGCAAGCTGTAGACGCGGCCGTTGCGAGACGCGTGCCCGTCGCCCGCGCCGACGTATCGAGGTTCACAAAACCGGAATCCGGGTGTATGATGACCGTCGTCACGAATCATCCCCCCGAACGAAGGAGCCTCGCATGTACGGTGCCATGAAAAACCACCTCCGCGCCCAGCTGGACGCGATCAAGGCCGACGGCCTCTACAAGAACGAACGCATCATCGCCACGCCGCAGGGCGCGCTCATACGAGTGAAAGACGGCAAGGAAGTCCTCAACTTCTGCGCGAACAACTACCTCGGCCTCGGCAACCATCCCGCCATCCGCGAAGCCGCCAAGAAGGCGCTCGACGAGTGGGGCTACGGACTCTCGAGCGTGCGCTTCATCTGCGGCACCCAGTCGCCGCACAAGCTCCTCGAGAAGAAGATGAGCGAGTTCCTCGGCACGGAGGACACGATCCTCTTCTCGTCGTGCTTCGACGCGAACGGCGGCGTCTTCGAGCCGCTCCTCGGCGAGGACTCCGCCGTGATCACGGACAGCCTGAACCACGCCTCGATCATCGACGGCGTCCGCCTCTGCAAGGCCCAGCGGTGGATCTTCAAGCACGCCGACATGCGCGACGTGGAAGAGACCGATCCGGACACGGGCAAGAGCGCCAAGGGCCTCGAGCGCTGTCTCAAGGAAGCCAAGAACTGCAAGTTCCGCATGATCATCACGGACGGCGTGTTCAGCATGGACGGCGACATCGTCAACCTGAAGGACATCTGCGACCTGGCCGACAAGTACGACGCGCTCGTGTTCGTGGACGACAGCCACGCCACCGGCTTCATGGGCAAGACGGGCCGCGGCACCTTCGAGCACTGCGGAGTCGCGGGCCGCGTCGACATCATCACCACCACCTTCGGCAAGGCCCTGGGCGGCGCCTCGGGCGGCTGCGTCTCGGGCAAGGCGGAGATCGTCGAGTACCTCAGGCAGAAGGCGAGGCCCTATCTCTTCTCGAACACCGTGCCGCCCGCCATCGTCGCCGGCACGCTCAAGGCGCTCGAGCTGTTGTCGTCCAGCACGGAACTCCGCGACAAGCTCGAAGCGAACACGAAGCGTTTCCGCGACGGGATGAAGGCCGCCGGCTTCGACATCCGCCCCGGCGTGCACCCGATCTGCCCCGTCATGCTCTACGACGAAAAGCTCGCGCTCAAGTTCGCCGACCGCCTCCTCGACGAAGGGATCTACGTGATCGGCTTCTGCTTCCCCGTCGTCCCCAAGGGCAAGGCGCGCATCCGCGTCCAGATCTCCGCCGCGCACACGCCGGAGCAGGTGGACAAGGCCATCGCCGCCTTCGCCAAGATCGGCACGGAACTCGGCGTTATCAAGAAGTGACTCTTGGGCGTGCCCCCGCCCGGCGGCGGGGTCGCGCTTTCCGGGAGTAGTCCTCGCCCGAGCGGGCTGCGGGCTACTCCCTGCAATCGCTCACGCGATTCCCGCCTTCCGCCCGAGCCCGGGCCCGTCCGCCGCGCGGCTTCCGGGCCCGGCGTCCCCAGCGTTCCGGAAATTCTGGAGAGTGCAATGACCCGCATGCGCAACTGGGCGGCCGGCGTGGCCGTGTCCGCCATATTCGGCTTCTCGTTCCTGTTCACGCGCAGCGCGCTCGACACGCTCGGCGCGGTCGAGCTCCTGTGCTCGCGCTTCCTCGTGGCCGCCCTCTGCATGTCGCTGCTCGCGGCGGTCCGCGTCATCCGGGTCGATTTCCGCGGGAAGCGCGTCGGCATGCTCCTGGCCCTGTCGGCGCTCCAGCCGGTGGCCTACTTCGCGTTCGAGACCCAGGGAGTGCGCCTGTCCGCCACGAGCACCGCCGGCATCATGCTGTCCGCCATCCCGGCCGGGGCGGCGCTCGCCGCGGTGCCCCTCCTCGGCGAGCGACTCACCCCGCGGAAGCTCGTCTCGGTGCTGCTGGCGGCGGCCGGCGTGGCGCTGGTGGCCGTGGCCAAGGGCCGGACGGCGGGCGGTCCCGACGGGGAGACGGAGCTCGTGGGCATCGCCTTCCTGGGCGGCGCCGTGCTCGTGGCCGTGTTCTACAACGTGCTGTCCCGGAAGCTGTCCGCCGAGTTCACCCCGGCGGAAATCACCTTCGCGATGATGTGGGCGGGGGCGCTCTCGTTCGGCGCCTTCCACGCGCTGTCGGCCGCCTTTTCGGGCTCTCCCATCCTTCCGCGGCTCTCCGTCCACAACCTGCCCTCGGTCCTGTACCTGGGCGTGCTGTCCTCGGTGGCCGCGTTCTTCCTCATGAACTACAACCTGGCATCGTTGCCCGCCGCGGGAGCCACGGTGTTCCTGAACCTGGTGACCGTGGTGGCGATAGCCGCCGGCGTCCTGTTCCGCGGCGAACGGCCCGGCGCGCTGGAGGCCGCGGCGGCGGTCATGATACTCGCGGGCGTGACGGGCGCCAACCTGCCCGCCCGCCGGGGCGAGGAACGGGTAAGACCCTCGAACTAGGTTTTGAGGAGGGCGGGGGGCTTGTCGAGTTCGCGGAGGAGCCAGGCGGCGAAGGCTTTGTCGCCGTCGCGGTCGAGGTGGTTGATCTCGATGGTTTCGAGCACCGATTCGAGGTTTCCGCGCGCGAGACGCTCCGTCATCGGGCGGCCGTATTCCTCGTACTCCATGAAGTGCGTATAACCGGAATCCAGCCAGCGCTTGAGGTCCCACGCCGCGCGATGGCGCGCCGTCGTCGAGAGGCCGTCCACTTTGCGTCGGTCGTACGCGAGGAAGATCTCGGCGAAGTCGGGGTCGTAGGCGCGAGCCCAGTACAGGATGGTCCGGATGATGGCGATGTTGCGCGAGCGGAGCGCCCGCGAGACGCGCACCTTGCGCGCGTAGAGCCCGCCCGTCTTGTACCGCGCTATCGCCACGTACAGGCAGCCGCGGGGATCCGTGAGGATCGCGTAGCCCATGTCGCGGATGACCGCGTACGGATCGAATGCGTCCGGCGCGGGCGCGGCATTGGCCGAGGCTTCGGCAGGCTCGCGGGCGTCGACTTCGCCGGCGCGCAAGGCCGCCATCGCGGCGTCGTATTCCTGCGCGAGCGCGACGAAGCTCTCGTGGGACCCGCCCGTGTCCGGGTGGGCGCGCTTCGAGATGGCCCGATAGAGCCGCACGAGGTCGTCTTCGCTCTTCGCGTGCCCGAGGGCATGCCTGATCCGTTCCGCGTCCATCGCCATGACTATACCATTATCGGCAGGCGGCCGTTCTTGCCGGCGGGGGGGGAGTCGTGGTAGCATGATAGCCGGGACGGCTCCGGCTCCGGGCTCGCTCGTCATTCAAGTCTTTATCCTGCGAGGAATTACGTGTTCCTGAAAAGCCTCGAAGTCCACGGATTCAAGAGTTTCGCGGACCGCACCCGCATCGAGTTCTCGGACGGCATCAGCGCCCTGCTCGGGCCGAACGGCTGCGGCAAGTCCAACGTCGTGGACTCCATCAAGTGGGTCGTCGGCGAGCAGTCCGCCCGTTCCCTCCGCGCCGAGTCGATGGAAGACATCATCTTCAACGGCACGGAAACCCGCAAGGCGCTGAGCATGGCGGAAGTCACGCTCGTCATCTCCAACGAACGCGCCCTCCTCTCCATCGACGCTCCCGAGATCGCCATCCGCCGCCGGCTCTACCGCTCGGGCGAAAGCGAATACTTCATCAACGCCCAGCCCGTGAAGCTCAAGGACATCCGCGAGCTCTTCTGGGACACCGGCATCGGCAAGAGCGCCTACTCCGTCATGGAGCAGGGCCGCATCGACCAGATCCTCTCGTCCAAGCCCGAGGAGCGCCGCTACCTGTTCGAGGAGGCGGCCGGCATCACGAAGCACAAGGTGCGATCGCGCGAAGCCGAGCTCAAGCTCGAGCGCACGGAAGAGAACATGCGCCAGGTCGAGGGTATCCTCGGCGAGGTGAAGCGCAGCCACGACACGCTCAAGATCCAGTCCGAAAAGACCCTGAGCTACCGCTCGCTCCGCGAGGAGATCTTCCAGGTGGAGCTCGACCTCCACCTCATCAGGCTCCGCGGCTTCGTGCAGGAAAAGGCCCGCAAGGACGAGGACATCGCGCGCTGCGTCGCCGAGCGCGATCGCGTGAAGTCGGACATCGACCTCATCAACACGACGCTCGAGGAGAGCCTCGACCTCGTCAACTCGATGGAGGCCAAGCTCGTCGAGACGCAGAAGACCGTCTACGGCCTGGCCGTGGAGCGCGTGGGCAAGGAAAAGGAGCGGAAGCTCCTCGACGAGCGCGTCTCCGAGGCCGGCTCGAAGATCCAGGTGGCGGGCGTCCGCCGGAAGGGCGTCGCGGAGCGTCTCGAGACCGCGCGCGAGGAATCCGCCGAGAAGGAAGGCGAGCTCGGCTCGCTCCGCCTGCGCGTGCGCGAGATCGAAAAGAACATCGAAGGCTTCGAGGGCAACATCAAGGCCGCCGAGGAGCAGATCTCGCGCAACGACGCCGCCATCGCGCGAGCGGAAGCGGACATCGTCGATTTCGACAAGCGGACCGCGGACGCCCAAAAGGAGCTCGACGCGATCACGGACGACATCGTCCGCGAGCTGGACGCGCGTCTCCGCGAATCCGGCTATTCGGCGCAGGAGCGAAAGGCCGCCGAGGAAGCCATCGACTCGCTCATCGCCGGCATCGGTGCGGTGCTGTCCGGCCGCGCGGCCGTCATCGACGACCTCCAGAAGCTTTCCGACTACTCCACCGACGAGGCCAAGGCCATGCTCGGCCGCGCGAAGGACGCGTTGGCCGACGCCGCCGCGCGGGCCGACGAGCTCAAGGCGCGCTACGAAGCCTACAAGAAGACGACGCCCGGCTTCATCGACGAGTTCCTGTCGCCCGAGGGCATCATCACGAAAAAGCGCGCCGTGGACGGCCGCATCGCGGGCTTCAAGAAGGGCGTGGTCGAGCGGCGCGACGCCATCGTCGCCCACCGCGAGGAAAACCGCCGCCTGTCCGAGAAGATCGACGAGTACCGCCGGACCCTCGAAGACCTCCGCGGCAACCGCATCCGCATGCAGACCCAGGCGCAGGCCGCCGAGGAGAGCCTCCAGCTCATCCGCCGCGAGATCGCCGCGCAGGAAGGCTACCTCCGGGAGATCGAGAACGAGATCTTCCTCGAGGAGAAGCGCCTCAAGGAAGCGAAGGAACAGCTTTCGGACGTCGACTCGGAGATCGCGGACATCGAGAAGAAGGGCAAGGAGCTAACCGCCGAGCTCGAGCGCATCGACTCCGAGATCAAGGTGAAGAACTCCGACCTCTCGAAGCGGCAGGACGAGCTCCGGAAGAAGATGGACGGGCTCGCCAAGTCGCAGAACGAGCTCGAGCGCCTGCACCTCGCGAACGCGCAGACCGAGACGGAGATCCGCAACGTCAAGGACAACTTCCGCGAGCAGTACGCCCGCGAGCTGTCCGAGTTCGAGGAGCGCATGTACGAAGTGCGCGTCCCCATCATGGAGCTGCGCGAAAAGCTCGCGGAGCGGAAAGCGAAGCTCAAGGATCTCGGGTCGGTCAACCTCATGGCGCCCGAGGAGTACGCGGAGGTCAAGGAGCGCTACGACTTCCTCTCGACCCAGCTCGCCGACCTCGAAAAGGCGCGCGAGGACCTGAAGCGCATCACGGACGAGATCCGCAACGAGAGCGCCGAGCTCTTCGTCGCCACGTACAACAAGATCAAGAAGAACTTCCACAACCTGTTCCGCCGGCTCTTCGGCGGCGGCCGCGGCGAGCTCAGGCTCATCGATCCCGACCACGTGCTCGAGTCGGGCATCGAGATCTACGCCCAGCCGCCCGGAAAGAAACTCGAGAACATCTCGCTCCTGTCGGGCGGCGAAAAGTCGCTCACGGCCATAGGCCTGCTCTTCGCGACGTACATGGTGCGTCCGTCGCCCTTCTGTTTCCTCGACGAGATCGACGCGGCGCTCGACGAGCAGAACGTCATCCGCTTCGTGAACCTCCTCCGCGAATTCGGCAGCACGAGCCAGTTCATCGTCATCACGCACAACAAGAAGACGGTGACCGGCGCGGACGCCCTGCTCGGCGTCACGATGGAGGAATCGGGCGTGACGAAGGTGATCGCCGTGCGCCTCGAACGGAGCGACGGCAAGCCCGTGGAGGCGCCGCCCCCGCCGCCGACTTACGACATGGACGAGGACGTCGAGTACGAAAACGGCCGCGAACTGGCGCCCGTGCCCGAGGAAGAAGCCGCGAAGGAAGCGGCCAAGGAAGCCGCCAAGGCCGAGCGCGCCGCCGCGAAGGAAGCGAAGGATACCAAGGACGCAAAGGATACCAAGGACGCGGAACGGAAAGTTCCCGTCGAGGCGAACGACGTCCCCGCCGCCGAGGGCTCGGAGCCGCTGGCTTCGGACGATTCGACCGAGACCGACGAAGCCGCCGCGTCCGCCGACGACGCGAACGGGGCCGCCGACGGCGGAACCAGGGGCGCCGACGGCGGAACCGGGGCCGCCGAGGACTGATCGGTGCCGAATCCCCTCGAGACCGCGAAGGACCTGGTCGGCAAGACGCTGGCGGGGCTCGCGACGCTCCCCAAGACGGCGATCGGCGCGATCACCCGGCGCGCGAGGCCGCCGTCGCCGCGCGCGGAAGCCGACGACGGATTCGGCATCCCGGACGTGGACGGACTTCACGGCGGGTCCATCGACAAGCGCGCCTTCGCGTCGGCGTCCAAGCCGTCCGCGGACGGGGTCGTTGCCCGCGTCGCGCGCGCGAAGGGCCGCATGGGCGACGCGATCGCGCGGAATCCCCTGCTGGCCATCGTGCCCGCCGCGGCGCTCGTCGTCGTCGGCCTCTGCGTCGTATTCGTGATGATCTCGTATCTGCCGCCCGCGGAAATCGGAAGCTCGGACGCCCGGGCATCGAAGGAAGCGCGAGAACTCCTCGATTCGTTCGTCGTCCCTTTCGACGATCCCCTCGATCCCGAGCCCGCGCTGGCGCGTCCGCGGAAAGCGCGGTATAATCGGTCCGAAGCCGAACGGGCGTGGTTCGATATCGGGACCGTCGACGTCTCCGAAGCCGGACGGAAAAACAGAGAGGATCTCAATGAGCTGTTCTCCGTCATCGAATAGGCGATTCCCGGCGATCCTCGCCGCCGCGCTGTGCCTTGCCGCGCGCTCCGTCGCGGCCGATCCCGGCGAGGTCGAGATCGTCGAGCTGCTCGTGGCCGCCCCGCCCATGCGCGCCGCGGTGGAAATCGTGTACGTCGGCGAACTGCCCGCGCCTGAGCTCAAAACCGCCACGATGCCGGCAAAGTCCGCGTCCTTGCCGGAACCTCAACCGAAGGCGAAAGCGCCCGCGGCCGCCGCGAAGCCGGCGTCGCCCGCGCCCGCGAAATCCGCTGCCCAGGCGACACAGCCCGCCACGCAAACAAAGCCCGCGACCCCCGCAACTCCCGCGAAAGGCGCGGAAGCTGCCAAGCCCGCTCCCAAGGCCGAAGCCGCGAAGCAGGCGGAGCCGAAACCGGCAAACGCGGAGACGGCGAAACCCGCGGCTCCGGAACGCAAGCCGGTGGAAACGCCTTCGGTGCCCCCGTCGAAAACCCCGGTGACCGCTCCCGCGAACGCCGCACCGATACCGCAGACCTGGAAGGACGTGAACGCGATCCTGCGCGAACGTTTCGAAATCCTCATTCCCGGCTCGTCGTGGACCTACCTCGGCGACATCTACGGCCGCGAAGGGCTCCGACACGACTCGCGCCGCTTCGAGGGCGCGAACGCCGTCTTCGCCTTCGTGCCAGAGCGCGTGGGCGAATACTACCTGCGCTTCAAGCGCCAGGACCCGGTGCGCGGCGTCAACGAAGACCGCGTGGTGAAAGTGACGGTAGCCGTCGACGCCGCTGCGTTCGCCGCGCCCGAGGCAAAGGATTCGGGCGCGTCCGCCGCGGTATCCGGAAACGCCAAGCCCGCCGCCGGATCCGCGGCTCCCGCAAGTTCGCCGAGCGCGGAAGGCCAATCCAAACCGTCCGCCGCGACGCCCTCCGCGTCCGCATCATCGGCGGCCGCGGCGGCCTCGACGCCCGGAACCGCATCGCCCGCGGCGGGAACGCCCGCTCCGAGCGCCGCCGGCGTCCCCGGCGCGGCGCCCTCTCAGAGCGCCGCGCCTGCCGACTCCCAAGCCGCCGTAAAGCCGGAAGACGTTCCGTCCGCCCCCGACACCCTCGTCGCCTACGCCCGCGACGAACTGGCAGCCAAGCGCCCGCACAACGCCATCGCCGTCCTCGACCGCTACTTGGCGCTGTATCCCGCCGGCTCCGACGAAGTCTTCATGCTGCTCGGAAAGGCGTACGAAACCGACGGCCCCTACCGCGACATCCGCAAGGCCCACGCGAACTACAAGCGCGTCCGCGACGAGTACCCGCGCAGCAAGTTCTGGAAGGAAGCCTCGGAGCGCGTCGCGTACATCGAGCGGCGATATTTCGATATCAGGTAGAACGGCAGCACGCTCTCGACGAGCCTGTCGGTGGCGTCTTCGCGCACGCCGTCTTCGAAAGGGGAGCGGCCTGGAGGTACGAGCGTGTTCCGCAGCCGTCCATGCCGAGCATGACGACATCGCGCAGGGTTAGGCGGGTCTACGAGACGACGCGAACTCGAGGGCCGCGGGCGTCCTTGGCCACGAGTGGCTCGTACGAAGGAACTCCCGCGAGTCCGACGGGCTCCTAGCGCGGCATGTCGAAGAGGCCGCCGGCGCTGTGGACGTCGGTATACCCCGCTTTCCTGAGTATCCTCGCGGCGTTCGCGCTGCGGGCTCCCGAGGCGCAGTACAGGACGATCGGCTCGTCGCGGCGCAGCTCGGACAGGCGCGAGGGCAGCTCGTCCACCGGGATGTTGCGGGCTTTCGGATAGGCGCCGCCCGAGAACTCCCCGCGGGAGCGCACGTCCACCACGCGGGCGCCCGCGGCGATCTTTTCGCGCACGAGCGAGACGGGCGCCTTGCGGTTCGTGATCGACCGGAAAACGAAGTAGGCCGCGATGACCGCGAGCCCGATCCAGGTCCCCAGGTTTTCGTTCATCGTCGGCTCCTCAGCTCTTGAGCGCCCGCTCGATCTCGGCGGGCCGGTACCCCACGAGGATCCGGCCGTTCACGTCGATGACCGGCACGCCCATCTGCCTGGACTTGCGCACCATCTCGTCGGCGCGCCCGGCGTCCCGCGAGACGTCGTAATCCTCGAAGCGCACCTGCTTTTTCTTCAGGAATTCCTTCACCATCGTGCAATAGGGGCAGGAAGGGGTGGAATACACGGTCACTCTCATGTCGGCCTCCTCGAGCGTCGTCCCCGGCTTCGCCGGCGAGCCGCGGCTGGTTTCGCGGCTCGACTGAAGGATACCGAGTTCTGGGATTCCGGTCCGTGACTGCGGTCACATTGCCGTGTCGAAAGCGGGTTTGAGGGCGATCGATCCGCGGCCGAGCTCGAGGAGGCCGCGCTGCTCCCAGTCTTTCAGGATGCGGCTCACGACCTCGCGCGAGGTGCCGAGATGGTCGGCCATCCCCTGATGCGTGGCGAGCACGCGGCGGCCCGACGCCTGTGCGGCCGCCTCGGAGAGCCACTGCCTCAGGCGCTCGTCGACGTGCCGGAACGCGACCTCCTCGACGAGCTCCATCACGGCGAGGATCCGCGACGAGTATTGGTCGAGCACGTAGTCGCGGAAGCTGGTTCCCTCGGCGAGGAGGACGCGCACGGTCTCCACGGGAAGGAAGGCGGCGACGGTATCGCGTTCGGCCGCGACGGTGGCGGGAAAGGAACGCAGGCTTTTGCCGCACCCCGAGCTCAGGATGCAGGTTTCGCCCGCCTCGATCCTGTACAGCGTGATCTCCCGTCCGGATTCGGCGGTCTTGAACACGCGGATCGAGCCAGCGACCACGAAGGGCACGCTGCCGCAGGTCTGGCCCTCGCGCATGATGATCTCGCCCCCGGCCATTTCGCGGAACTGGAGACGGTCGGCGACGGCGCGCCACTTCGGCTTCGGCCATTCCGCTTCGGGGAACAGCCCCCCGAACGCATCGTCGAATCTCTTCATCCTCTCGGCCTGGCTCAACGGCATCGCGCGCCTCCGGCGGCCAGTATGGCGCATTTCGGGGTTTCGCGCGACCGGAGCGCATATCGCGGCCGCGATATGGCCGCCAGGCCGTCGAATGCGATTTTCGTCAGAACAGCAGCACCGTCTCGGCGAGCTTGTCGGCGGCGTCTTCGCCGGCGAGGGCGTTGATCAGGGCGTAGGAGAATTCGCCCGCGGTGCCGGCCGCGCGCGAGGTGATCAGTTTTCCGTCGACGACGACGCGGTCCTCGGAGAAGGTGCCGCCCGCCACGCGGCTTTCCATGCCGGGAAAGCAGGTAAAGGCCCGGCCTTTGAGGAGACCGCAGGCTTCGCCCAGGACGAGCGCGGGCGCCGCGCAGATGGCTCCGATGACCGCCCCTTTGTCGGCGTGGCGCTTCAGGAAGGCGGCGACCTTCGGATCGGAAGCGAGGCGTTCGGAACCTTTGCCGCCTCCGGGGACGACGACGCAATCGTAGTCCTTGTCGAGGGCTGCGGGCCCCGCGTCGGGCACGACCGATATGCCTCGCGCTCCGCGGATCGGGGCGGGCGTCACGCCGGCGGTCGTCACGTCCACTTCGGCCCTGCGGAGATAGTCGACGGGGGTGAGCGCCTCCACTTCCTCGAAGCCTTCGGCCAAGAGCACGCACGCGGTCTTCATGGTCCACTCCTCGATCGTTGATGGCGGTCGGCATGGTCCGGACCGTCACGTTCAAGTATAACGATCTCAAGGCGATCCCGCTCGGCGCCGTCGTCGCGAAGGCGTGCGGTTTCCTCCAGGCGCACACCTCGCGTTCGCCGCTTCACGCCGTGGCGACGCGGTTCCGCCCGAGTTCCTTGGCGCGGTACATGGCTCCGTCGGCCGCGCGCAGGAGCGTTTCGAGGTCCGCGTCGCCCGGTTGGAGCTCGGCGGTCCCGATGCTCACCGTCACGCGGATCGGGGGACCGCCGCACTCGCACGGAGAGCCTTCCACCACGGCGCGGAGCCGCTCCGCGAAGACGGCCGCCTCGGCCAGCCGCGTGTTCGGCAGCAGGATGCCGAATTCCTCCCCGCCGAGCCGCGCCGGAAGGTCGGCGTCGCGCGCCACGCCGCGGATGAGCCCCGCCACCGACTTGAGCGCGTCGTCCCCCGCGTGGTGTCCGCGCGTGTCGTTGATGAGCTTGAAGCGGTCGATGTCGAGCATGCAGAAGGACAACGGCGTCGCGTAGCGGCGCGCCTTCGCGAGTTCGCGCTCCGCCACCGAGAAGAAAGCCCGCCGGTTCGCCAGGCCCGTGAGGTCGTCGGTCAGGGCCTGTTCCTCGAGCAGCGCGTTGAGTTCCCAGATGCGGTCGTCGGCGCGCTTCTGGGCGATGATGGTCCACACGAGATCCACGATGAACGACACGAGCGCCACGTCCTCGTCGGTGTAGTCCGTCGCCTTGTTGCCGACGCCGAGGATGGCCACGATCTTGCCGTCGCGGATGGTGGGGGCGACGAGCTCGCGGACGAGCGGCGCGTGGCCCGCGGGAAGGCCCTTGCGATGGGCGAGGGCGGCGTAGTCGTTGTGGATCACGGGTTTCCGCTCGCGCACGCAGTCGACCCAGACGCCGGCGCAGTCGATCGGGTAGTGCGTCTCGCCGGGACGGGCGTCGCAGTACTCGCGCGCGGTCCGGGTCGACCAGGCCTGGAGGGAGAGGGCGCCCGCGTCCTCGTCGACGAAGTGGTAGAACCCGATGACGCTCCCGGTCAATTCCTCGATCTCGTCCAGCGCCTTGACCATCAGTTCCTTGACGGCGTGGTCGGGAGCGAACTCGCGCAACGCCAATCGGACGCGTAGTATCGCGTAGGCGCGCGATTTCTCGCCGATCATCCGGCCGTTTTCGAGGAGCACGCGGTTCCCGATCATGCCCACGAGGGAAAAGGTGAGCGCGACGAACAGCGCCATGTAGACCACGAGCACGACGGCGCTCGCGGAGGGCGATCCGAAGAAATCTGCGGGCGACGGGGCGAACAGATTGATCGCGATCCGGATCAGGCTGGAGAGGGCGAACAGGCCGAGGACGGCGGCGGCGCGCGCGCCGACGCGACGCAGTTCCGGTTCGGGTCGCGAGAGGATCGCGACGCCTCGCAGCGACAGGAAGGCGAGGACGGCGCTGAGCGCTAGCTCCCGGGCGTTGAGGTCCGGTCGGACCGCGAAGAACCAGGCGTTGACCGACACGAAGGCGGCCGCGGCCAGCCAGTCGGGCCATTCCCGCCCGGAAACGCCCGCGTTCCGCCGCAGACCCTTGAGCAGCAGGACGTAGCCGACGGCCGTCGCCGCGTTGCCCCCCACGACGGACAGCGCCTCTGGGATGGAGCCGCGGCCCATGACGAGCGCGAGGCTCGCGAAATGCAGGACGTAGTCCGCGAGCCACAGCCCGAGGCCGCGATAGCGGCGGCGATACTGTCCCCACAGCGCGACCATGACGGCCAGACACACGAGCGCGCAGGTCGCGTAGCATACGATGACCGCGCGCGTGTCGATGACGAACGGCATCCCGTAACCATAATGCGGGCGGCTAAGCGCCGCCAGACCGAAACGATCATCCGCGGCGCGCCGACGCGCGCTCTTTGCGCCGCGGCGGGAGTCGTGCTACGATGAGTCATGAGCACGATACGCCTGTATTACTCGGATCCCTCGCTCTTCTCGTTCAAGGCGACGGCGACGGAGCGGCGTTCCGTCGGCGGGCGGACCGCCGTCGTCCTCGACCGGACGGCTTTCTACCCGGAGGGCGGCGGCCAGCCCTGCGATCTGGGTACGATCGCCGGCGTGCCCGTCCTGGACGTAATGGAGGATGACGGAACCGTCCTCCACGTCGTCGGGGGCGAGGTGCCGGTCCCCGCGGGAGTGGACTGCGCCGTGGACGCAGCGCGTCGGCGCGACCACGCCGAACAGCACTCGGGACAGCACCTCCTCTCGGCGGTTTTTTCGCGGCTTCTGTCCGCGCCCACGGTGGGGTTCCATCTCGGCGAGGACTATTCCACGATCGACCTGGCGACGAACGCGTTGGGCGATTCCGAACTCGCCGCGGCGACGGCCGAAGTCGACCGGCTCATCGCGTCCGACCTGCGGATAATCACGCACGAGTGCGACCGGGAGGCGGCGTTGAAACTGCCGCTCCGGAAGGCGCCTCCGGCCGGCGAAGACCGCCTCAGGATCCTCGAGATCGACGGTTTCGACTGGTCGCCCTGCTGCGGCACCCACCTTCCTTCCACGCTCGGCATCAGGACGCTCTCGGTCCTCAAGGTGGAGAAACGCAAGGACTGCCAGCGGGTATTCTTCGTGGCGGGCGGGCGGGCGATCGCCGATCGCGCCAGGCTCGCGGCGACCGTCGCGGAGGCGGCGCGCGTCTTCGGCTGTTCGGGACCGGAAGTGGCGGAAAAGGCCCGCGCCGCCTCGGCGCGCATTTCCGCCCTCGAGGCGGACTTGAAGCGCGTGCGCGCCGACCGGGCCGACGCGGAAGCCGCCCTCGCGAAGCTCGACGGCACGGTGGACGTCCTCGATCGCCGCTGGACGGATCGTCCCTTCGACGAGGCGCTCGAAAGCGCGAAGGCCCTCGTCGCCCGCGGCATCGGGATCGTCGTGTGTTCCACGGCGCTCGAGCCCAAGGTCGGGGCGGTCGCGGCCAAGGCGGACGCCGCCTTGGCCGCGAAGCTCAAGCCGCTCGTCGAAACGTCCGGCGGAAAGGGCGGCGGCGGCCCGACGCTGTTCCAGGCCAGTTTCCCGGACGCCGAAGGCGCCGCGGCGTTCGCGCGCGGCGCGGTCGAAACGCTAGCGGCAGGAGGCAATACATGACGCATCGCCGATCGAAGCGCCCCATGGGCGCCGTCGCGCTCGCCACGGCGACAGTCGTCCTGACGTTGACGCTTGCCGCGTGCGCGAGCGCCGGCAAGACGGCCGGCGAAACCTTCACGGTCGTCTTTTCGGATTACCGCGAACGCGAACTGCGCTTGTACCTGCGCGACGAACGGGGCAACGATTTCGAGGAAGTCTACGACATGGTGACGATGACGCTCGTCGGCGAGACGCGCTACGTGAAAACGTCGTTCGACGTCGTCCTCGACGAAGAACCCGTCCGGCCGCAGTTCCGCTCGGCGTCCGCCGTGAAAGCCCGGATCGCCGAATCGGTCCTCCTCGAGCACATCGCCGGCGGCTCGGACTATCTCCACGCCTCAGATATCAGCTTCGTAGAATGACGTTTCGATGACTGGGGCTAACTAAGGCTTTACCACGAAGGACACGAAGAAGACACGAAGGGCACGAAGGAAGAGGGTAGAGGGGGTAAGTCGATTGATTTGCTGGAAAGAATAGTTGAGAAATCTATTATCCTTGGTTTACAATTTTATATTTCTTCGTTTCCTTCGTTTCCTTCGTTTCCTTCGTGCTCTTCGTGGTAACACCTTCGTGCCCTTCGTGTTCGGATTCTCAGTCCAGGTCGACGGGGCGGCGGTTGTCGGAGAGACGTTTCCTGAGATAGTCGCGATCGAGGCCGAGCGAGGCGACGATGGTGCGGAGCTGGTCGACGGATAGGAGATTCTGCTCGGCGTAGAGGTAGACGAGGGCGCGCTCCGCGATGCACGGCACGTCGAGCGCGCGCATCGGCGTCTCCTCGGGCTCGGCGACGTCCAGGTGGACGCGCTTGAGCGAGGCGTGGAGGCGCGAGCGCTCCGGGTCGCCCGCGATGGCCGCAAGCTCCGCCATGAGCGGCGCCAGGTTGCCGCGCGACGCCGTCTCGCCGAGGGGCTTCAGCGTGAAGTAGGTGTATTCCTTCCCGGGCAGCCAGTGGTGCTCGTCGCAGCGAGTGCAGTAGTTCGGCTCGCGCGGATCGTCCTTTTCCCGGTCGCCCCCGATGATGATGAGCGGGTCGAAGTAGAGCGCGGGACATTCCTCGCCGTTCACGCGGTAGTAGCGGTAGGTGAAGAGCGAATCGGCGATGCAGTCCGGATGCTCGCAGTACGCCGTGAGCGGGAAGACGTCGGTGGCGGTGTCGAGGAGCAGGCGCGCCGTCTGGTTGAAGATCTCCCGCCTGAAGTTGAGGACGAGCGTGGGGCAGACGAACACGAGGCCGCGCGCCTCCGATTCGTTCCGCATGAGGTAGGCGATGCGCTCGTCGTAGAAGGCGGCCTCGTCGACGACCCAAGTGCCGATCTCGGGCCGCTCGGCGAGGAGGGTTTCGAGGCCGAAGGAGTCGCGGACGCTCGAGATGCCGTCGCCGCAGCGCTCGTAGCCGCCGCGGTAGGCCAGGGCGTCGGCGGGATAGTCGGGAAAGCGCCCGCCGTCGAGGCTCGAGCGCACGAAGAATATCTTCCGCCGGTCGGCGCCCGCGGTGGTGACGCGCTTCGCGACGACCGCTCCCTTCTTCCGGGCTATCTTCGCGTCGCGCCACATGCGGGCCGAGAACTCGGTCTTGCCCGAGCCCATCGGCCCGATGACGAGGATGCGGCGCGAAGGTTTCGTGAAGTCGAAATGGTCGAAGGAGTGGTGGACGCGGAGCTCCGGAAAGCCGAGGTTGCGGAGGAAGGCCGCGCCGCCGTCCGCTCGCCCGCCGCCCGTACGACCCGCGTCCGCCATGCTCACTCTTCCGCCGAGCCCGCGACCATGCCGCGGCCGACGCCGACGGCGACGGCCCCGACGGCGAGCACGACGCCGCCCGTGACCATGAAGGGCCGGACCGCGACGGCGATGTTATCGCGGACGAAGCCCGAGAGCGCGGTGATCGTCTCGGGGGCGATTCCGGCGAGGTCGGTACCCGGCGCCAGGCGCGTCAGGGCGCCGCGCACGACGAAGAGCAGGACGCCGATCACGAAGACCGAGACGCCGGGCACGATCGCGTACGCGCCGAAGGCGGAGAGGCGGCGGCCCCAATCGCCCGTGCGGATGAAGGCGCACGAGACCACGAGGGCCAGGGCGGCCGCCGAGAGCACGAGCGTGGCGTTTTCGACCGCGTCGCGGATCTTGAAGGTACCGGCGAAATCCTCGTCGAAGGCGGCCAGGTCGCTCTTCCTGATCTCGATACGGTCGGGCAGGGCCGCCGTTCCCTTGGCGAGTTCCCGGTACACGAGGGACGCGTAGGTTTCGACCTGCGCGGTTTCGGGCCGGAAGGTGAAGTCGGCGGGATTGGCCGAGACGTCGAAGGCGCGCGCTTCCACGGGCAGGGCTTTCGCGTAGGCGAGCGAAAACGCGGGCAGCGTGGCGGCGACGAGGCCCTTGAGGTTTTTCGTCTCGTAACCCGGCGAGCCGGGACGTTCGACGGCGTCGAAGAGCCCGTCGACGAGGGCCGCGGCTTCGGAGCGGTAGGCGTCCCGCGGAATGGTCTCGAGCGCGGCTTTATAGGCGACGCGACCGGCGAGTTTCACCTGGCCGAGCGTGGCGGTTTCCGGCACCCGCGCGATGAGCGCGGGATCGGACGCGATCGTGAAGACGCGTTCGTCCGTCACGAGCCGTTTGTAGAAGCCCCGGTCGAGGAAGGAACTTTTCGCGGAGACGAGGAAGAGGGCGGCGAGCGAGACCGGAAGGGCCAGGCAGACGTACAGGACGAGCGAGAGGGTCTTTTTCATGGAAGCTCCTTTTGTCAGACCCCGGGAAACCGTCGGTCTTCCCCGAGCCTACAGGGTGTCGGTCTCCCGTCGCGGGAACCGTGTTTCATTCCAGTTGAATATGCCGCTTGGCGGCTCCGAATGTCCAGCATGTCCCGAAAAACGAGCCGCGGCGCCGGAAACCGATCCGGCGCCGCGACGTTCCTTTCAGTACGCCTTCACGACGTCCGGTATTTCCCGGGCGACGCCGAACTCGACGTATTTGAAGGGGTGGATGTCCAGGGCGTTGCGGTACCAGCCCGGGAACGCGTCGGTGTCGACGACGTTCACCGCGAGCTGGTGGTAGATGGGCATGACCGCGCCCGAGTCGAGGAGGAGCTGTTCGGCCTTGGAGAGGGTGTCCAGGCGCGTCTCCCCGGTTTCCGTCATGGACCTGGCGATGAGGTCGTCGTAGGCCTTGTCGGCGTACTTGGCGCCGTTCAGGTTCGAGTCGGCCGTCCACATCTGGAGAAACGCCATGGGATCCGCGAAGTCGCCGATCCAGGACGTGATGGACACCGCGAATTCGCGGTCCTTCGCCGAGGTGTAGAACCGGGCCGGGGGGATGGCCTGGATGTCGGCCTTCACGCCCGCTTCCGCCCAGGCTTCCTTCAAGAGGCCTGAGATGCGCCTTGAATCCTCGCCGTCGGGGATGAGGATCACGGCCGGCGGGAGCCCGGCGCCTTCCGGAAAGCCGGCTTCCGCGAGCAGGGCCTTGGCGGCGTCGACGTCGCGCTTGTCCACGGACTTGCCGCCCTTGTAGCCCTGGAGCTTGAGAACGAGTTCGCGGGCCGGCGTCTGGTAGAGGGTCTTGTCGCGGACTTTGTCCCAGGGCGCGAGGAGCTGGAGCGCCGTGCGGACACGCTTGTCGGACCAGGGCGCCTTCGAGCAGTCGAAGTACCAGTAGTTCGTGGCGAACATGGGATTCACCTGGAGGGCGCGGGGATTGAGGAGCCCGCCCACGTCGATGCCGCCGGCGAGCCAGTCGATCTCGCCGCCGTTGTAGCGCGAGGTGGCTTCCTTGTCGTCGTCGATGAAAAGCGCGCGGATGCGGTCGACCTTGACGGAGGCGTCGTCCCAGTACCGTTCGTTGCGGACGAGGATCAGTTCCTTCCCGTCGTACGATGCCACCTTGTACGGCCCGTTCGTCTGGATGGTTTCGGGCGCGGACGACCAGTCGCGGACGCCGAGGCGCGAGGGATGGACGGGCGCGAAGGAATGGTGGCAGAGGAGGCGCGTGAAGTAGGGCGCCGGGCTTTCGAGCCTGACCTGCAGCACGTCGTCGGCGATGACGGAAATGCCGACTTTCCCGGCGTCCGCGGTCTTGCCCGTCCGGAAATCGCGCGCCCCCGCGATCACGTCGAAGAAGGCCGCGTAGTCCGCCTTCGTCTTCGGGTCGATCATGCGGAGCCAGGCGTCGCGGAAGTGCGCGGCGACGAGCGGCGCGCCGTCCGACCAGCGGGCTTCCTTGCGGAGGTAGAAGGTGTAGGTCTTGCCGTCCTGGGAGCGCGTGTAGCGCGAGGCGGCGGACTTCACCGGGTCCAGGTTCGACGGATCGTACGAGAAGAGCCCCTCGTACAGCGCGGTGAACAGCTGGGCTTCGTGCGTGTAGATCGAGTGCTGGGGGTTGAACTCGATCTCGCCGGACGAAAAGGCCACGGTGAAGGTGCGGCTCTCGGGCTCGGCGGCCCAGGCCGCGGACAGGATGGCGCATGCCGCGAGCGCGGCGAGTTTTCGACGGATCATGGACGCTCCTCGGTGCGGCGACGGATCGAGGCGTCCGCCGCGCGGTGATCGTAGTACAACAACCGGGACGGGAGGCGGTTTCGGAATCGCTCCGGAAATCGCCTCCGCCCGGAACGGCGGTCAGGTGACGTCGGAACGGATGCCGAGCCGCTTCATCTGCTCGATCTCTTCCTTTTCGGCGACGTACTCGTGCTTCTTCTGCTTGGCGCGTATGAGCGTGTTCTTGATGGTCTCGAGCTCGAGGCGGATGCCGAGCATGCGCTGCCGCTCCTCGTCCTCGAGCTCGAAGGTCTTGAAGTAGTCGTCGAGCGCGAAGAGGCGGCGGTGGAAGCGGTCCACCTCCTCGATGCTCTTCTCGAGGAATTTGTAGGTCTGGTCCTCGGGCGCGCTCGCCACGCGGTTGTAGGGCGTGGACGCGCGGTTCGTCATGGCGCCGAGGAGTTGGGCCCGCCGTTGGACTTCCTCGCAGAAGGCGGTGAAGTCGAGCTTCTCCTCCTTGCGTTCGCTCGTGACCGGGTCCAGGTAATCGAGCTCGTAGACGACTTCGCGCCGACGGGCGTTGAAGAGCCTGGCGACGGCCTTGCGGAGGTTCGACCAGAAGCCGCGGTCGCGGTTCTCGAGCACGTCGGAGTTGTTCTGGAGCTTGCGGACGGCTTCGGACAGCTGGAAACCGGCGCCCGACATCACGCGGACGCCGTCCATGATCATCGCCTTGAAATCCTTGGCGCGCGCGGCGTCCTTCTTCCGGGAGTCGTCCTTGACGGTCAGGTTCCGGACGATCTCGTCCTTGAGCCTGAGCCCGTCCGCGGAATAGTCCTCGAGGAGGATCTCCTCGACCAGTTCCGGGTAGAAGGGATGCTCGTTCGCGAGTTCCGCGAATTTGAAGCGGATTTTCTTGACGACTTCGTTCTTGTGGGTGACCGCGAACTCGGGGCTGATGTCCATGACCGGGAGGATCTGGGTGCGGACGTCGAGCTTGTATCGTTCCTTGTGGAAGAGGGTGAGCGACTTGAGCGTGGCGAAGATGCCGCGGGACGCCTTGTCGAGCGCGGACAGCGACTCGTTGACGATGCCGGAAGAGAGCTGGTCGGAGCCCTTCCGCACCATGTCCGCGAGCTCGGCCAGGCAGCGCGTGTTGATGTGCTGGTTCGTCACCGCGAAGCCCGTGAACTCGAAGTACTTGACGAGGGCGATGAGGCGCTTGACCCGGCCCATCGTGAGGAAGTCCACGGAGAACTGGTAGTAGTTGTTGAGGAAGTCGAGGTGCGCGTCGAACTGCGAGAGCCGGACGCTCAGCTGGTCGATCTTTTCCGACTCGGGAAAGGGCGCTTCCGGCGGTATGCCGACTTCGGAGAGCTTCGTCTCGTACTTGTAGGGATCCTCGTGGATGAGGCCTTTCTTGAACAGGACGTTGTAGACGCCCTGGAAGGCCGTCTGGAACAGCTTGAAGTCGTCCCGGAGCTGCTTGAGCTCCACTCGGTCGAGGTGTTCTTCCTTGATGCGGAGCAATTCTTCGATTTGAACCGCGTAGACTGCCGTTTCGGCCATATAGGACGATTATCGGCAAAAACGCGACATCTGGCAAGGCGCGCAGCCCGTTTCCAGGGCGGGAAGGCGCTTCGCCGTCGTAGGGCGTCGCATGAACAGGTCATGGCGATGGTTGCGGAGCGCCCGAGCGCTCCTTGGGGCGGCTCCCGCGCTGGCGGCCGCCGCGTGCGTTTTTTTCGCGGCGCCCGAACGCGTCGATGTGGTCGTCGAGGGCATACCCCCCGCATGGACGGCGTTAGGCCTCGAGTGGACGCTCGAAGTCGACGGTCGCCCGGTGGCCGACGGTCCGGAAGCCCGGTTCGGCCTGGAGCTGGTTCCCGGCGAAGCGTCGGTCGTCCTCGTCCGCCCGAGCGTGCGGGGGCGGCCGCTCGAGCCCTTCGGTGCCCGCGTACCGGCGTCCGCGGCCGCCGGCGGCGCCGCGGTCCTCGTCTGCACGCCCGGAGGAGGCTTCGAGGGCGAGTTGGCCCTGCGCCTGGCCGCGGCCGGCATTGACTGGCGGCGTTTCGACTTCGGGCGCTTCGGGGCGGAGCTGGCCGCGCGGATCGCCGATCCGTGGGAGCTGGATCCGGCGCGACTGGCCGCCGCGATCGCGTGCGGCAATTTCCGGGCGTCGCTGCTCGACCCGCCGGATCGGTTTCGCGTCTCCATCGCCTGTCCGGAGGGCACGCTCGTGCCCGCAAGTCCCTTCGCCCCGTCCGTGGCGCTCGCCGGAGGTGTCGCGGAACTCGAGCTGGGGCCGGGAACGCGCTCGTTCTTCGGCGCGTCGGGCAGCGTCGAGGTTTCCGTGGACGGACGGGGACGGGCGACGGCGTTGTATCGGCTCTACGAGTAGCCCGTCGCTTTCCGTTTTCCGCGGGCCTCGTCCCGCGTAGCGGGCCGGCGGACCCGGTCGGTGTCGGTTCAGCCGGGGAGGATGACCGAAAAGCGGCTGCCTTCGCCTTCGCGGCTTTCGGCGCGGACTTCGCCGCCGAGCGCGAGCGCGATGTGCTTGACCACGGCCAGGCCCAGGCCGGTACCGCCCTGGTCGCGGCTCCGGCCCTTGTCGACGCGGTAAAAGCGTTCGAAGAGCCGGGGCAGGTCGCGGGCGGGAACGCCGGAGCCCCGGTCCGCCACCGCGATTTCGACGCGGCCGTCCTCCGTCGCGCGGGCGCTCAGCGTCACGGGAGAGCCGTCCGCCGAATACTTGAAGGCGTTGTCGAGGTAGTTCACGACGATCTGCTCGAGGAGCCCCGCATTCGTGCGGATTTCGAGCCCGTCCGGGCATGCGACGCTCGCGGAATGGCCGGTTCCGGGGCGCTTGGCGACGACCGCTTCCACGGCCGCGTCGAGGATCGGCTTGAGGCGGACTGGGCGCAGTTCGGGCGCCGGGGCGTCCGGCCGTTCGAGCGACGCGAGCGCGAGGAGGTCGTCGATGATGGCGTCGAGGCGGTCGGCGTTGCGAGCCAGTATGCGGAGGAAGCGCAGCTCTTCGTCGCGGTCGCGGGCGGCGCCGTCGAGGAGGGTTTCCGCGTAACCCTTCACGAGGGTTACGGGCGTCTTGAGTTCGTGGGACACGTTGGCGACGAAGTCGCGGCGGAGTTCCTCGAGCCGCCGCATCCGCGTCACGTCGTTGAGCACCAGCACGGCGCCGCCGTCCGCCAGGGGCGCGGCGTTCGCGGCGAAGCGGAGCGCGCCGTCGCGGAACAGGCTGAACTCGGTCTCGCGCGCGGATCGGGAAGCGAGGCAACCGGCCAGCAGCGCGTCGACTTCCGAGGATCGGAACGCTTCGAGCGGCGTCGCGCCGATCGCCGTCTCCGCGGGCGATCCGAACAGCTCCGTGGCCTTGCGGTTGAGGGCGGTGATGCGGCGCGCGCCGTCCACGGCCACGACGGCCTCGTCCATGCCGTTCAGGATCGTGTCGAGCTCGTCGCGGCGCCGCGCGTTTTCCGCCGCGCGGTCGGCCAGGGCTTTCGCCATCGAACGCATCGCGCCCGCCAGGGACGCGAGTTCTTCGGTGTCGGTTTCCGGCAGGGCGCCGATCTCGCGGCCGTCCGCCCACGCGTCGGAGGCGCGCACGAGGGACGCGATGGGTTCGCTGGAAGCCGTGGCCGTCCGTGACGCCCAGAGCGCCGCGAAGACGAGCGTGAGGACGAAGGTTCCGGCGATCCCCAGATAAAAGGGGACGAGGCGGGCGTTCAGTTCCGGGGCGGAGAGCGCCAGGCGGAGGATCGCGACGACGGCGCCGTCGCGCCGGACCGGTACGGCGGCGTAGCGCAGTTCCTCGCCCAGGGTGGCCGACCTGCGGGAACTGGCTCCGTCGGCGCCCGCGAGGGCTCGGGCGACTTCCGGGCGGCTTCGGTGGTTGTCCATGGCGGCGGGGTCGGCTTCCGAGTCGGCGAGCACGTCGCCGGACGGCGCGATCAGCGTGACGCGGAAGTCCGAGCCGGCGGCGGCCGCGCGGCAAAACGCCTCAGCTGCGACGGGATCGGACAGGTCCGTCTCGGCGGCCAGGGCGGAGAGAGCGCGCGCGGCGCGGAGGTCGCCCCGGGTGGTGCTCGAATCGTAGAGCCCGCGGAGGGCGATCAGGGCCACGACGCTGCTCACCGCGAGCGAGGCGGCGGCCACGGCCACGAGCGAGCGCACGGTCTTGCGGAAGATGGTGGTCCGCTTCATCCGCGCCTCATGCGATAGCCCACGCCGCGCACCGTCTCGATCGCGTCGCCCTTGTCGCCCAGTTTTTTCCGGAGCGAGAGGATCATCACGTCGACCGAGCGATCGGTGACGGGGTAGTCGGGCCCTTTCAGTTCCTCGATGATGCGCGGCCTCGTGTAGACGTGGCCCGGGTCGCGCATGAGGAGGGCGAGCGCGGCGAACTCCCCGGCGGTCAAGCTCACGTCATTCCCGTCGACGCGCGCTTCGTGACGCTCCTCGTCGAGGACGATGCCGTTCGACGAGAGGAGGCCGCGTTCGCGCTCGGCCGGAAGCTCCGCTCGCCGGCGCAGGGCGGCGCGGATGCGGGCGACGAGGACCTTCACGCCGAAGGGCTTCGTCACGTAATCGTCCGCGCCGAGCTCGAGGCCGCTCACGACGTCGGCTTCCTCGCTCCGGGCCGTGAGGAGGATGACGGGGACGGACGCCGTACCGGGATTCCGCTTGAGCCGCCTGAGGACTTCGAGGCCGTCGATGCCGGGCAGCATGACGTCGAGCAGCATGAGGTCGGGCGGCGACGCCGCCGCGAGCTCGAGCCCGCGTTCCCCCGTCTCCGCCTCGACGACCTCGTAACCTTCCTTCGCGAGCGAATAGGCGACGAGGCCGCGGATCTCCGCGTCGTCCTCGACCGCGAGCACTCGTGGTTTCGCCATCGCCTCGGCCTAGTCGTTGAGTTCGACGTGCGAGCCCTCGGCCATGAACACGACGGCTTCGCAGAGGTTCGTGACGTGGTCGCCGAGCCGCTCGAGGTACGACGAGGTCTGGATGAGCTTCGTCGCCTCGCGCGCCTTGTCCGCGTGGTCGCACATGAAGCCGATGACCTCCTCGACGAATGCCTTGTGCTCGGCGTCGATGCCGTCGTCCCGGGCGGCGGTGGCGCGGGCGAGGGCGGCGTCGCGCTTCACGAAGGCGTCCACGGCGTCGCGCAGCATGGAGCAGCCGGCGTCGGCCATGCGCTCGAGCCGGTCCACGGGGCGGGGAAAGCCGCTTCCGGACAGCTTGATGACGGCCTTGGCCAGGTGCACCGCGTGGTCGCCGATGCGTTCCAGGTTGTCCGCGAAGCGGAAGACGGTCACGAGGCGGCGGAGGTCTCCGGCCACCGGCTGCTGGGTCGCGATGAGCATGGCGGCCTTGTCCTCGATGGCCACTTGCATCGCGTTGACGGCCGCGTCGTCGGCCTTCACCTCGCGCGCCAGGCCGGTGTCCGCCGTCTTGAGGGCTTGGAGCGCCTTGCGGAGATCCTCCTCGACGCGCGTGCCCATGGCGAGGATGTCGTGGTTCAGGGCCTCCAGGGCCTCGGTGAGCTGCACTCTGGTGTTCATCGGTCCTCCGCGCCTCAACCGAAGCGGCCCGAGATGTAGTTCTCGGTGCGCTCGTCCTTCGGATTGAAGAACAGTTCCTTGGTGGGGGAGTACTCGACGAGATCCCCGAGCAGCATGAAGGCGGTGGCGTCCGAGACGCGGCCGGCCTGCTGCATGTTGTGCGTCACGATGATGATGGTATAGCGCTTTTTGAGCTCGTCGAGAAGGGCTTCGATGCGCGAGGTAGAGATCGGGTCGAGCGCGCTCGTCGGCTCGTCCATGAGGAGGATCTCCGGCTTCACCGCCAGCGCCCGCGCGATGCAGAGCCGCTGCTGCTGGCCGCCCGAAAGGGCGTAGGCGCTCGCGTCGAGCTTGTCCTTCACCTCGTCCCAGAGCGCCGCCTGCTCGAGCGATTCGCGCACGAGCTCCTCGCCGTCTCCCTGGTAGCCGTTGATGCGGGCTCCCCAGAGGATGTTTTCGCGGATGCTCTTCGGGAAGGGATTCGGCTTCTGGAAGACCATGCCGATCCACCGGCGCACGCTCACCGGGTCGACGCCGGGGTCGAGGGTGTTGACCCCGTGGAAGAGCACGTCGCCCGTCGTGACGCAGGAGGGGATCAGCTCGTTCATGCGGTTGAACGCCCGGAGCGCGGTGCTCTTGCCGCAGCCGGAGGGGCCGATGATGGCCGTCACCTTGCGGCGCTCGAAGGCGATGTCGAGTCCCTTCACCGCGGGGACGCCGCCGTAGCTGACCGTGAGCTTCCGGGTTTCCAGCGCCGGACCGGTTTCGTCCGCGGAAGCGGCGAACGGATCGGCCGTTTCGATGGTTTTCATCGCGAGTGGGACCTCTTCTTCGCGCGGAGCCTGCCGCGCAGGATGATGGCGGCCGCGTTGAGCGACAGCATGAGGATGAGCAGGGCCAGGATGGCGGCCGCCGCGATGTTGCGGAAATCCGCCTGAGGCCGCGCCGTCCACTGGTAGATCTGGATCGGGAGCGTCGTGAACTTCGCGAAGGGAGACGTCGGTTCCCGCGTGAGGAAGGTGGAGGCCCCGATGACGACGAGCGGCGCCGTCTCGCCGATGGCGCGCGACACGGCGATGATGGTGCCCGTGAGGACGCGGTCGAAGCACGACGGCAGTACGAGAGCCCGGATGGTCTGCAGTTTCGTGGCGCCCACCGCGTAGCCGGATTCCCGGAGCGAGCGCGGCACCGCGCGGAGGGCTTCCTGCGCGTTGATGATGACGAGCGGCAGGATGAGGATGCCGAGTGTGAGTCCCGCGGACAGCACCGTGCGACCGTTCGCCGACAGCGGGTCGGCGACGGCGCCGAAGACCGCGCCGGAGGTGATCGGCTCGAGGCCGCGCACGAAGATGGCCAGCCCGAGCATCCCGTAGATGATGGACGGCACGCCGGCCAGGTTGTAGATGTTGAGCCGGATGAAGCGATTGAGCGCGTTGTCCTTCGCGTATTCCTCGAGCCACACCGCCGCGCCGATGCCGACCGGGAAGGCGGCCAGGATCGCGACGAGGATGGTCATGAGCGTGCCGAGGATGGCGCTCCGTATGCCCGCGTCCATCGCGGTGGCCGACTGCGATCCGGTCAGGAAGGAAGGATTCAGCCACGCGCGAAATGACAGGACCGCGCCGGGGAATTCCTCGGCGACGCGGCGCTCGATGCCGTTTTTGGCGAAGACCGATTCGACCAGCCCGAAGGTGGCGCGGACCTGGAAGTCCACGATCTCCTTCGTGACGAGCGCGACCAGGTTTTCGCGCGGGCGCTCGGTCAGCGGCGTTTCGCGCTCGAGGGCGCGGAGCCTTCGGGGAGGCAACCGTTCCTCGAGGATGGCGCGGAGGGCGTCCGGGGCGAGCGCGTCCAGCTTGCCGTCCGGGGCGAGCTCGGCCGGATCCACCGACCATTCCATCGTGACGTAGCCGAAGGAGTCGTCCACGATGGTAAAGACGAGCGCGCCGAGCATGAGCACCGCGAGCAGGGTGGCGGCCATGAACGCGGCCTGCCAGAACGAGGCGCTCGCCGCGCGCTTTCTCAGGTTCGGGACGAAGGTGCCGGCGGGCGCGCTCATTCGACGACCGTCCGGTACTTCTTGACGACGCTTCTGGAAACCAGGTTCAAGCCCAGCGTCACGACGAAGAGCATGAGCGCGATGGCGAAGAGACTGCGGTAATCGACTGAGTCCATGGACAGGTCTCCTCCCGATATGCGGACGATGTGGCCGGTCATGGTTTCGGCGGCCGCGAGCGGGTTCAGGGTGAAGTTGGGGCCGGCGCCCGCGGCCAGTGCGACGATCATCGTCTCGCCCACCGCGCGGGAGAGTCCCAGGATGAAGGCGGCCGCGATGCCGGGGAAGGCCGCCGGCACGACCACCTGGACGGCCGTCTCGAGTTTCGTCGCGCCCATCGCGTAGGCTCCTTCGCGGAGCGAGCGCGGCACGCTCGACAGGGCGTCCTCGCACATCGATGCCACGAGCGGCAGGATGAGGATGCCCATCACGAGGCCGGCGGACAGCGTGTTGTAGACCCCGACGAGCTCCGTGCCGATCAGGGAGCGGAGGAGCGGGGTCACGACCGTGAGGGCGAAGTAGCCGTACACGACGGTCGGAATGCCCGCGAGGAGTTCCAGCACGGGCTTGAGTCCCTCGCGGAGGCGGTTCGACGCGAACTCCGACAGGTGGATGGCGACGGCCAGCCCGAGGGGCAGGGCCACGAGCATCGCGAAGAAGCTCGTGACGAAGGTGGCGGTGAAGAGCGGCCAGATGCCGAACTTGCCGATCATCGGCTGCCATTCCGTCCCGCCGAAGAACTCGAGGACGCTCACTTCCTTGAAGAAGGCGAACGACTCCGTGCCGAGGGTGATCACGATGCCCGTGGTGACGAGTACCGACACCGCCGCCGAGAGGAACAAAAGCCCCTTCACCCCCGCCTCCACCGGCCTGAGCCTCTTCCCGAGTTTGATGTCACTGGCGCTCTGTATCACGCGCGTACCTCGTGTGCGGCTTTTACCACGAAGAACACGAAGGAAACGAAGGTCACGAAGGAAGGCGATGCAAGATCGGAGTTGGTATTCAATTTTACTTCCTCCCCTTCTTCCCTTCGTGCTCTTCGTGGTCGAACCTTCGTGCCCTTCGTGGTAGGCTTCATTCGATCAGTACCGGCCCTTTACGGCGGTGAGCCAGGCTTGTTTGGCTTTCTTGAGTTCGGCGGCGGGGGCGGGGAAGTAACCGACCTTCTTGAGCGCGGGGCCCACGTTCGACAGGTAATAGCAGATGAAGGCGGCCACCTGCGGCTTGGCGTTCATGAGCTTCGCGTCGGAGTAGAGGAAGAGCGGGCGGGCGAGCGGATACGTCCCCTTGTCGACATTCGCCGCGTTGGCTTCCACGCCGTCTATGCTGAGCACCGCGAGCCTGGCCTTGTTCTCCTGATAGTAGGCGAAACCGAAGTAGCCGATGGCGTAGGGATCGTCCGCCACGCCGCGGACGAGCATGTTGTCGTCTTCGGACAGCTGGAGGTTCTTCGCGCCGAGGAGCGGTTCCTTCTTTTTCTTGAAGACGTGCTCGACGAAGTAGGTGAAAGTGCCGGAGTCGGTGCCGGGGCTGAAGCGCTTGATGTCCTTGGCGGGCCAGCCCGGGCGCACGTCGGACCACTTGGTCGCGGTGGAGTAGATCAGCGCGAGCTCGGCCTGGGTGATGTCCTTGAGGAAGGTATTCTTCTTGGACACGACCACGGCCAGCGCGTCCGTGCCGATGCGGAACTCGATCGGCGCGCGGCCGATCGCCTTCGCTGACTCGATCTGGCCGGCTCCGATGGCGACGGAGGCGTTGGCGATGTCGGTTTCGCCCGTCTTGGCGAAGCGCTCGAAGCCGGCGCCGGAGCCGATGGAGTCGACGGTCACCTGTCCGCCGAAGCCGTCCTCGCGGAAGATCTCGGCGATGTATTCGCTCACCGGGTAGACGGTGGACGAGCCCGCGGTGACGATCTGGCCGGTCACCTTGGAAGGATCGACGCCGGGCAGGAGCTTGTCCGGATCGTCCGTGGTTGAATCGATCCAGGGGAATTTCCCCTGCGCGAAGGACGACATGGCGACGAGCGCCATCGTGAGGGCGAACGCGAACTTCTTCATCCAGATACCTCCGTTTGAACCGTCGGCTCGGGGCGGTCCCGGATTTCCCGGGATCCGCTTTTCCGGCCTCGCGAGTGAAGGTATGGGACGGAGGTCAGGGGATGACGAGGGAATTGTGAGAATCGCGTGAGGAAAACGCGGTTCCGCGAAAGGATCATGGGCGCCCCACCTCGTGCACGCCGAAGGCGTTCACGAGGCGGCCGGGTGCTCCATTCCAAGTCCTCGACGCGCGATGTCTTCGCCATCGCGCGCCTGCGGGCTTTCAATTGCGCCCCCTGGCGCGTCAGACCGCGTTGCGCCGAGGAGCGTTTTCGGGCACACTGTCCCCATGGCAAGCTTCATCCAGATCCTGGTCCTCGTCGCCTTCCTCGTCGGAGGCGCCCTCCTCGTCAAGCTCCGGATCGCGCCCCCGGCGAAACTCGTCGACCGCTTCATCAAGTACGTCCTGTGGGCGCTCCTCTTCGTGATGGGCTTCCGCATCGGGAACAATCCCGACTTGAGCTCCCGCCTCGGGGAGATCGGCCTCCTCGGCGCCGCCACGGCGCTCTGCACCGTCGCGGGGACGCTGCTCGCCGGCTTGGGCGGTTACGCGCTTATCGCCCTGTTCGGGAAACCGAATGCGACGACGGCCGCGCGGCATTCCGACAAAGCGACGTCGAACGGCTTCGCCAACTTCAAGACGCCCCTGTTCCTCCTCGCGCTCGTCGTCGCCGGCTTCGCGGTCGGCCTCGTCGGTCCGAAACTGCCCGGCACGGACTTGAACCGCGTCACCGAATGGACGTTGAACGCGCTCCTCTTTTTCATCGGGATGCAGTTCGCGCAGTCCGGCGTCTCGTTCAAGGCTGCTTTCCTCCGGCCGGAGATAGCCATGGTGCCCCTGGCGACGATGCTCGGCACGCTCGCGGGCGGCCTCGTTCTCGTGCCGCTCTTCGGCCTCGTACCGGGCAAAGCCCTGGCCCTCTCCGCCGGCTTCGGCTGGTACACGCTCTCCGGCGTCCTCATCTCCAACCTCGGCGACCCCGTGCTCGGCTCCGCCGCCTTCCTCGCGAACATGCTCCGCGAATCCATCGCCCTCGTGACCATCCCCATCCTGGCCGCCACGTCCAAGCCCTATCTGGCCATCGGCGTCGGCGGCGCCACCGCGATGGACGTCACGTTACCGTTGATCGAGCAATGCGCCGGCCCCGACAGCGTGCCGGTGAGCTTCGTGTCGGGCGCCTTCCTGTCGCTGTCCGTGCCGGTGCTCGTGCCGCTGTTTTTCAACCTTTGATGACGGGTTTGAGAAGAGTTTGCCACGGAGACACAGAGCGGAAGAAGGTGGAATGGAGAAGAGGTGCCACGGAGCGAAGCTTAGCGAGTACCCGAGCGTTAGGACATGCAGGTGTTGTCACGAATATCCCGAAGGTAGCGAAGTATCCATAAATTTCACTGTAGTAGTCGTATGGCCTATTAAAGTGTCCATTGGTCATTTTTATGAAATTGCGTGTAACGAGGTGTCGGGAAATGAATATGTGCCATTTCTTGCGGAAATCGAAATATGTAGCATTTCCATTATTTTTCGTTTGCTATCTCTATAGTTGTGTCACTACAATAAAAAATCCGATGCTTTTCGTAGAGAACGACGAATCGCTTCCGGCTGTAGTTCAAGGTCGTGCGGTCGCTCTCGGATTTACGAATCGTACCTATATAAATTCGTATGATGTTCTGGAAATGCTTTTATTGAAGGCGGCATTATACTGCCGCAAGGTCGGCATCGATCAATTCCATGTTCAAGAAATGACGGAGAAACATTCTTTTGATGAAAGTGCTCAAAAAACCATTGTGGAATATGGGGTGAATATTGTCACGGGCAAAACATACGAGGATGGTGATCTGGTCATAGATCCGGAAATCTGTATTCGTTCCATAATCGAAATGTATGAACAAAGGAATAATAATATATTATATAAGTTATCGGAAATACAGAGGTTTTTGGATAAAACAAAAAATGGAATCCGCTACAGTTTGATCCTTGTTGGGACAGGTACTTACATCGTTGAAGTTGAAATGCCCACATATAATGGCGGAAGGCTAAAGACCGCATGTGCCGAGATTTTGTCATCGATCCGGCGAAAAACAATGGATGAAGATTATAAATTGTATGAAGGGAGGCCGACAATATTCAAAGGAAGGTCGATGACAATAAACGGGGAAACAGTACATGAAATTACTGGGAAATATAGTTACTATATTGTATCGAATTTGCGATAAGTGATCCGTTCCAAATGAAGACAGCATTTACCGCATTGTCCGTATTTGCCTTACGAAAAACGTAGGGCCGAATTGCGGCGGGTGCCCGACACGCGTGAAGTGCCCTGCGTAACGGTTCGCGCAGGGGTGACATGATCCGCGATAGCGCCTGCTTGAATCAGTACCTCTCGGCAAACGGCGCGGAGAAGAGGATTCGTAATCAGAGGTCTCGGGCAGGTTTTTAGCTAGGAGTCTGTCGGACTTGGGAACGCCGCCTATTGGATTTGAATTGTGCGAACCTTTCCGAAAGGCTTTCGGGCGTAGAAGCGGCGCCCCTCGGCGTAAAACCGGCTCATCAGTCGGGCCATACGGGAAGTATGGCCCTCCTTCTTCGCCAATTTTTCGCTCGAGGCTCGCTCGCTTCCCGCCCGAATCCCAAGTCCGGCAGACTCCTGGCGAAAGCCCGTTGCGATTCGTTCCGCTTTGCTGGATCGGCGAGCTACGTTATTAGGGACATATTGCGCCCGATGACGAAACGAATACGACCGCCTGGTGGGGCATGCAACTATCCGCGCCGAATATTGCGAGTACTCTCGCCTATTCGGCGCGGATAGTTGCATGCCCCACGCTCCGGCCGACTAGGTCCGCCGATCGTCCGACGTAGTTTCCTGTATCGCTTCGATGAAGCTCGCCGCTCCGCGAGTCGCGGTTCGCTTGAAGGCGTCCGGCCAGATTACGGCTTGGGCGACGATGACCGTTTGGCCGTTGAACGTGGCGGCGGGCGAACCGTAGAGCTCATAGCCCAGCGCGATCATCTCGCTCACGCGCTAGCAGAACGAAGAATCGTCCGGTCCCGTGAGCAAACGATAGATCGGAAGCCCGTTCGGCGTCGGTTTCATGATTCACCTCCGGAAACAAAGTAATTACGCAAGTTCAGGCAACGCTCTGAATCGCATTCCATCGTGGATCGTTTGAACAATTATCTCTCTGTATTCTAAAATTCTTTTCCTCTCCGTGTTCAACGCTCGAGTACTCGCTAAGCTTCGCTCCGTGGCCCAAATCTCCGTGCCAAAGCTCGAGTACTCGCTAAGCTTCGCTCCGTGGTGAGTCTTGTACGTTGCGGTTCTTCGTTCATCCCCGTTTCAGCTCCTTGTCGATCTCCTTGAGGCGCTCGCTCAAGTGCTCGATGGTGCGCTCGATGCGGGCTTTTTCCTTTTCGAGGCGTTCGACGGGATCCTCGGAGGGCTTGTCGGTCTTGAGGATGGCCTTGACGGTTTCCGGGGACTTGCCTGCCTGGAAGGCTTCGGCGGCCTGCGCGCGCTTGTCGGGATCGCGGAGGCCGGACATGAGCTTCATCGCGTCCCAGCCGAACTCGGTCTCCACGCCGTAGCTCGCGGCCTTCATGGCGGAGTAGGCGGTCACGCGGGGCACGCCGAGGGCGCGGTCGATATAGTCCTCGAAGCGGACTTTGTGTTTTTTGCACAGTTCGTGCGCCTCTACGATCAGCTTCCCGAAATCGAGCATGACGCGGCCGTTCTCCGCGAGGCAGTGCGACTTGATGCGGGCGGTGAGGTCGCGGAACTCGGGTTCGTCGAAGGAGTTGTCGTAGAGCTTGAGCTCCTCGGCCTTCTCGATGAGTTCGTGGAAGAGCGACCAGAACTCGTTCGTGTGCGCGCGCTCGCCCATGAGGAAGCGGGTGCGCTCGGCGTGGAGGTGGTGGGCGTACTCGTGGATGGCGGTGTAGACGAGCTCGCCGTCGTCGGAAAAGTTCTTGTTGTGGAGGAGTATCTCGCGCGTGGCCGGCTTGTAGAGGCCGTTGACGACGGAACTCTTCTTGCCCGTGAAGATGACGGAAAAGTCCGTCTCGCAATCCCTGATCTTGAGCAGCAGGGCTTTGACCTGGTCCTGGTTCATGGCGCTCCGTTTCCGTTCGGGACTTCGGGATGCGGGGACGGGAGGCGCCCTCGACACGTTCCGAACCGGATGTAGTATACTGATCGACGTCGAGGCGGGGAATGCCGCCCAAACGGGTGCATCCCCGTAATCGCGTCGATTTTCGTTTGTTTTTATCGATAGATACGGCGCGATGCGCGTTCCGGAGGTCGACATGGACATACGAGTGCCGGTTTCGGCTCTGTTGACGGCGTTCCTCGCCGTATCGCCGCTCTGCGCCCAGAGCGGCCCGACCGTCACGCAGCTGCAGTTCGCCTCCGAGCTGAAACCCGACGGCACCCCCGCCGACGCCGGAACGCAGTTCACCGTCTCCAAGCTGGCCACGGTGTACGCGCTCGTCGAATACTCCGGCTTTCCGAAGGGACTCGTGCTCGTGGAAACCTGGTCGCGCGGCGGGGAAACCGTCAAGAAGCGCGGCTTCGTGTGGAACGGCTGGGAGCAGGGCGTCTACACGGCCGCGTTCGAGCGGCCCGAGGCGGGCTTCACCACCGGCGTCTACATTTTTTCGCTGTCCGCCGACGACAAGCCCCTCATCACCAAGGAATTCACCATCCAGCGCGAGCGTCGCTTCTACCCGGGCATCGCCATACCGCTCCGCGGCAAGATCGTGGACGCGGACACGGGCAAGCCGGTCAAGGGAGCCACCGTCGGCATCCTCGAGCCGGGCGCGCTCTTCGAAGCCTGGCGGAACGACTCGAGCTACCTGCTTACGGGCGCGTTGAGCGACGCGGCCGGCAATTTCCACATTCCCGTGAACCTGCCGCGCGGCCTCTCCTACGGCATTTTCGTGGAGGCGCTCGGGTACGAGCCGATCTATTCGGAGCTCGGCCTCCAGATCGCGGCCAACCAGGTGACCCCCCTCATCATCACGATCCGGATCAAGCGCATAGAATTCTAGGAACCTGTCGGGCTTGTGGATTTTTTCGCGCTTTCAGCCCGAAAAAATCCCAGTTTAAGCAGGCTCCTTTCGGAGTCCCAAGGTGACGATTCCGGACGCCCCGCCGCGCGCGGGGCGTTTCCGTCGTCGCTACCAGTCGCATGAAGCGATCAAGCCTCCGTACCTGCGCCGCGCTCGCCGCGGCCCTCGTTTCCCCGATGTCGCCGGCCCGGGCCGTTCCGGCTCAAGCGCCCGGGTTGACCGCGCCGTCCGAGTCGCTCCCGGAACCCGACGAGCGCGACGAGTCGGGCGACTATCCGTTCGGCCCCGACGGAAGCGGTTTGGGCGACGACGCGGACTTGTTCCTGTACGCGTCCGCCTCCGGTGCCGGAACCGCGGTCTTCCGGACGCGCGTCGCGGCGGAAGGCGGCACGCTGTACGCGCGGACGAGCGGCACGCTCGGCGCCGACGCGGCCGCGTGGCCGGAAGCCTTCCGATTCGGCTTTTCGTCGGACGGGCTTGCCGTCGGATCCCTCGCGAACGCCGGCTTCGGACGCTTTCTCGCGAATCCGTCGTCCGCGTCGACGCTGTTCCCGGGCGCGCCCGGCGCGCCGCTTGCGGCCGATCCGTCCTGCTCGTCGGCCACCGCGGGGGTCGTCCTCGGGAACGCGTCGGGACTGTATGCCGCGCGACGCGTATCGTCGACGGCCGCGGAATTCGAGCGGGCCGGCGTGTGGGCGGGCGGGGAAGCCGGGCCGGCCTTCATCCAGGCGATCGCGGAGTTCGCGTCGCTCGGGACGGAGGAGCGCGACGCGTGGCTCGCGGACGATACGCCGGCCGAAGGGCCGACCTGTTCCGTCGGGATCGTGGCCGGGCGGAAAACCGGCGCGTACCGCGCGGCGGTGGCCGCCTGCGGCACGGCGCCGCGCTCGGTGGCGCCCGCCGGAGCGATCCGGGCGGAACTCGGCCTGGCCGTCGGGGCCTTCGACTTCGGCGCCACGGGCGCGTTGTGCGGTCCCGAAGCGTTCGGAAACGACGGAACTCCGCGCGACAACGTATCCTCTTCCCTTTCGGTCGCGTGGCGTTCCGGGCCGTGGTCGCTGGCCGCGGAAACCGGCCATGCCGACCGGACCGACGGACCGGGCGAACGGCGCTTCGGCGCGGCGGCCGGATGGGCTCGGGACGGGATCGATGTCGAAGCGCGCGTCACGTCGGACGGGGATCGGCGCGCGGTCGAGGGGCGGGGGCGCGTCACCTTCGGTCCCGCCGGGGAAATCGACCTGGGCGCCCGCGTCAAACGCTCCCGGGCCCCGACGGAGCCGCCCGAGACGACCTGCGCGCTGGACATGGCCATCGAGCCGAAGGAAACGGAAGCTTTCGCTATCGGGGTCGGCCTGAAGGTGGCCTGCGTCCTGGCGGAAACGACCACCGTGGATGTCCTCGCGTCGTTGCGCGTCGACGCGTCTCGCCGGACCTGGTCGCTCCGCGCCGGCTTCCGCGGCCTCTCGTCCGACGGCGCGTCGGATTTCGCGGAACGCGCCGTCGTCGAGATCGCCGCGGCGTTCCGCGGAGACTGAAAAGCCGCGTCGCGGGCCGTTCGCGACGAAGCGCGGTGGACGGTTTGCCGGAAGCGTAGTATCCTCCGTGCATCGGGAGGACACGCCGTGATCGACGCAGCTTTCATCGCCATCGACATCCAGAACGATTTCTGTCCGGGTGGCGCCCTCGCGGTCGCCGACGGCGACGCCGTCGTGCCGGTGGTGAACCGCATCGCGAACCGCTTCCGCGCCGCGGTCCTCACGCAGGACTGGCATCCGCGCGGCCACGTCTCCTTCGCCACGTCGCATCCCGGCGCGGCGCTCTACTCGACCGTGAAAGTCGCCGGGATCGATCAGACGCTCTGGCCCGACCACTGCGTCGCGGGCGGCCCGGGCGCCGGTTTCCATCCGGACCTCGACCAGACGCCCTTCCGGCTCGTCGTCCGCAAGGGCGTGACGCCCGGACTCGATTCGTACTCGGCTTTTTTCGAAAACGACGGAACGACGGAGACGGGACTCGACGGCTGGCTCACCTCCTTCGGCTTCCGCGAAGTCTGGCTCGCGGGACTCGCCACCGACTACTGCGTGTTCTACAGCGCGATGGACGCGCTGCGCCTCGGCTACCGGGTCGTCGTCGTGGAGGACGCGACGCGCGCCGTCGGCGTGCCGCCGGGTTCGAAGGACAAGGCGATCGCGGACATGAAGGCGGCCGGCGCGCGTTTCGTCCTATCGGGGGAACTCGCATGAGCAAGCCGGGCGCGCTCTTCACGGACCTCTACGAACTCACGATGGCGCAGGGCTATCTCGAATACGGCATCGACAAGCCCGCGGTCTTCGACATGTTCTTCCGCCGCCAGCCCTGGTCGGGCGGTTATTCGGTCTTCGCAGGCCTCGACACGCTGCTCGAAGCCCTGCCGGAATTCCGCTTCTCGTCCGACGACCTCGCGTACCTCGAGCGCCTGGGCGGCTTTTCCGGCAAGTTCCTCCGCTATCTCGAGGGCTTCCGCTTTTCCGGCGACCTGTACGCCTGCGCCGAGGGCGACGTCGTGTTCCCGCACGAGCCGCTCATCCGCGTTCACGGGAACCTCGTCGAAGCCCAGCTCATCGAAGGGCTCGTGCTCAATACCATCAACTTCCAGAGCCTCGTCGCGACGAAGGCCGCGCGCGTCGCCCGCGCCGCGAAGGGCGGCCGCATCATGGAGTTCGGGCTCCGCCGCGCGCAGGGGCCGGACGGCGCGCTGTCGGCGGCCCGGGCCGCGTACGTCGGCGGGGCCTACGGCACGTCGAACGTGCAGGCCGCGAAGAACCTGGACGTACCCGCGATGGGCACCATGGCCCACTCCTGGGTGATGGCCTTCCCGAGCGAGCGGGAAGCCTTCGAAGCCTACGCCGGTCTCTACCCGGACCGCACCGTCTTCCTCATCGATACCTACGACACGCTCGCTTCCGGCGTGAAGAACGCCATCGCGGTCGGCGAACGGCTCGTGGCGGCGGGCAAATCCTACGGCGTGCGCCTCGATTCGGGCGACATCCAGTACCTGTCCACGCAGGTGCGCAAGGCCCTCGACGAGGCCGGGCACCGGAACGCCACCATCGTCGTGTCGAACGAGCTCGACGAGATGATCGTGGAGCGCCTCGTCGCCGACGCGGCGCCCGTGGACGTGTGGGGCGTCGGCACCAACCTCGTGACGGGCGGGACCGAATCCTCGTTCACCGGCGTCTACAAGCTGGCGGCGGTGGAACGCGGCGGGCGGCTCGAGCCCACGATGAAGGTTTCCGAAAATCCAGCGAAGTCGACCGATCCCGGCGTCAAGAACGTGTGGCGAATCTCCGACTCGAGCGGCCCGGTCACCGACGTGATGGCCCTGGAGGGCGAGGCGATCGCCCCCGGCGTCCCGGCCACCTTCTACCATCCCTCGCTCGACACGCGCAACTTCACGATGACGCCCGACGGCGGGATACGACCCATGCTTTCGAAGGTGATGGAAGCCGGCGTCCGCGTCGGTCCGAGACCGACGCTCGCGCAGATTCGGGATCGGGCCCGCACGGAGCTGGCGAAGTTCGATCCCACGTACCTCCGCCTCCTCAACCCGCACGGGTACCGCGTCTCGATCACGGGCGCGTTGCGCGACCTCAAACTGCGCATGACCGAGGAAGCCAAGACCGGCAAGTGAGGGTCGCGGTTCCGCGCGGGCGCCCGGGCTTCCGCGCGGTCAGGCCGGACGCTTCCGTTTGCGCGCCGCGACGAAGGCGAGCTTGGCGCCATACAGCGATAGCAGCGCGAGCGCCCAGAGCCGGTTCGTCGGATCCACGGCGTGGCGCTCGCGGAACTCCCACGCGGGCGCGGCGTCCGAGTATTCGGCGACCGGCGGCGCGATCGCCGCGGCGTCCGGCCAGGTTCCCGCCACGTACCCGTCGCCGTAGCGCTTCGCTCCGCCTTTCGCCGCGAGGCCGCGCGCGTCGGGCGCGATCCCGTCCGCGCGCTCCGCGTTGAGCGCCGCCCAGAAGAGCAGGGGCAGTTCGTCGTCCGCGCGGCCGCGCGCGTCGAGCGCGACGCCGTCCCGCGCGTACCCCGCCGCGATCGTCGCCCCGTACGCCGCTCCCGGATCCGCGATTCCCGCTGCGCTTGCCGCGCTTCCCGCGGCTCCGGTCGCGGAACGCGCGGTAAAGCCGCGGCCGGAAACCGGGGGCGCGCCGTCGCTCGCGAACGCGAGGGGCCGGAAGCCCGGACCGGCTTCCGGCAGGAACGAAAAGAGTCCCGCCATCGCCTCCGCCAACGCTCCCGTCGCTTTCGGGCGGAACGGACCGGGAGGGGCGACGAAGGGGATGGCGTCCGAATCCGCCTTGATCGCGTAGAGCCCGGGAGCGGGCAACGAGATCCGGTAGCCGTACGCGGCACGTTCGAGGCGATACTCGTCCGCCTTGAGCTCGACGGGCTTTCCGCGCTCGATCCGGAACAGGGTCGGCGTGGCGGCTTCGGCTCCTCCGCCCGCGACGACGGCCGTTCGCCATACGCCCGCCTCGGGGACGAACGCGGTCCGCGTCGGCATGAGCCACGGTCCGCGCTCCCTGCCCGTCGTCACGACTTCGAAACGGCCCGGAAGGCCGCCTCCGTCCGTCGGGAGCGCGTCGGTGACGAAGACGACGCGCGCGGTTTTCCGGAGTCTCGGATCGTTCAACGCGTCGGGGTCGAGCCCGAGGAACGCGGCGCGCGTTTCGGCCGCGGCGGCGAGCCTTGAAGCGCGCGAACTCGCTGGTTCCGAGGCGCGCGCCTTCCGGGCGTCTTTCGTGAGGTCGATCAATCCGGGCGTCAGCGTGCGCGGATCGGAAGCGAGGAGGAACACGCGGGCCCGTTCCGATTCCGGATCAGACAGGATCGCGGCGAAGGCCTTGTCGAGGGGGCGTTCGCCGATCGATCCCGTGAGCATCGAGCGCGAGCCGTCGACGACGAAGGCCAGTCCCGACGGCCGTTCGAGGACGGTCGAATACGCCAGGGCGGCCAGGATCGCGAGGCCGAGGTCGAAGAGGAGGTCGGCGCGCGCCTTGAGCGTCCGGAGGAAGAGGGCGGCGGGGGAGGGACGCTTGCCGCCCGTGAAATATTCCAGCGGAAGCGTCACGCGTTTCCGCGTGCGCACGGTCGCGAAGAGGAGGAGACCGATCGGCGCGGCGAAGGCGGCGAGCCAGGCGAGGAACTCAAGCATGGAGCTTGTCCGCCACCGCGCGGTAGACGGGGCCGCGCTCGTCCTCCGCGCCCAGCTCGACGAAGAGCTCGGTGCGCGGATCCGAGGCCAGCTTGCCCGACACCCAGGCGTCGTAGCGCCTGAAGAGCGCCTTGCCCTGTTCGTCCCAGGGAACGAACGAGACCTTCCCGGTTTCCGGATCGAGTATCTCGAGCTCGGTGGCGTCGCCCGCGATCCGCTCCACGGGCACCTTGAGCCGCACGAGGTAGACCGAGCGGAAGCCCGACGCCCCGGGGGAGAAGGCTCCCGAGTGGAAATCCGACAGGACGAAGAGGCGCCTGAACGGCACGCGGGCGCGAGCCTCGCGGACCGCGCCGGGGAGATCCGTGCCGCCGCCGTAGGGCGTCCCGGACAGCAGCGCGTCGAGATCGGCGAGCGATGAGCGGCGGCCGATTTCCGCGCGGGGGCTCAGCCGCTCCGCGTACGCGAACACGGACAGGAGGTAGCCGAGCGAGGCGAGCACGTAGCAGAGCGAAAAGGCGAAGCGGACGGAAACTTCCGGATCGAAAGCCTCGGCGCTCGCCGAGCGGTCGATCAGCACCGCCGCGCCGTCGGCCTCGTCCTCGAAATATTCCTTTACGTACGCGCGGTCGGTGCGGCCGAAGAGCTTCCAGTCGATCGAGCGCGGGTTGTCGAAGGGCTGGTATTCGCGGATCGTCTTGAGGTCGAAGCCGAAGCCGCCCTTGCGGAACGACGGCTCGCGGCTCGAGATCGGGAGCAGCACGCGCGAGCGGGAGTCGCGCCTGCGGAACGCCCGGACGATCGCGTCGCACTCCGGGTCGGGCTTGATCACAGGGTGCTCCGCGCCAGGGCGTGGCGGGCGGTCGCGCGCGCGTCGAGGACGGCGTCGAGGGGTTTTACGCCGTCCGCCTCCGCCTCGAAACGCATGATGACGCGGTGCGCCGCGACGACGGGGAAGAGCTCGTCGAGGTCGTCGTACGAGACGGCGGGCCGGCCGTCGCACGCGGCGCGGGCTTTCGCGGCTCGGAGGAGCGCCACGGCGCAGCGGGGGCTCGCGCCGTAGGCGACGTACGAGCGCACGAGCTTCGACTCGGTGCGGTCAGGGTGCGTGGAGAGGACCAGGCGCGCGGCGTAGTCCGTGACTTCCTCGAGCGAGGCCATGGATCCCTGCGCCCGCTCCCAGTCCGAGAGCAGGGCCAGCGTCTCTTCGCGCGTGGCGCTTTCGCCGACGGCCTTTCCCGGGTCCAGGTTCATGATCTCGCGGAGGGCGAGGAAGTCCGGCATCCCGAACTGGAGCTTCATGATGAAGCGGTCGATCTGCGCCTCGGGCAGCGGATACGTTCCCTCGAGCTCGATGGGGTTCTGCGTCGCGATGACGAAGAACGGCTTCGGGAGCTCGTGCGTCGCGCCGAGGAAGGTGACGCGCTTTTCCTCCATCGCCTCGAGGAAGGCGGACTGCGTCTTCGGCGACGCGCGGTTGATCTCGTCGCCGAGCACGATGTTCGAGAAGATGGGTCCCTTGTAGAAGCGGAAGGAGCGCCGCCCCGTGCCGTCGTCCTCGAGGATGTTGGACCCGACGATGTCGAGCGGCATGAGGTCCGGCGTGAACTGCACGCGCGAATAGTCGAGGCCGAAGAACGACGAGTAGGCGCGGGCCAGCGTCGTCTTGCCGAGGCCGGGCGCGCCCTCGAGGAGCACGCTCCCGCCCGCGAGGAAGGCGATGAAGAGGCGGTCGAGGAGCTCGGGGTAACCGACGACGCGGGAGCCCATGTAGAGGCGATAACGGTCGCGGAAGGACGATACGGTCGCGATGACGCGTTCAAGTTCGGCGGTATCCACGGAAGGCTCCTTGAAAGTCGATGATATTCCCGGCGAGGGCGATGAGCGCGAAGAGGAGTATGGCGTTGACGGCGAAGCCCGGCAGCCAGACGGCGCGGATGGACCACGCGGAGGCGGCCGAGTTCATCGCGAAGTGGTACGCGAGGGCGAGGGCGAAGGCGACGGGCGCGGAGCGCGCGGGCTTTGGCGACGAACAGGCGATCGCCAAGGCGAGGGCGGCGTTGACGTGCACGGGCTGGCTGTACGCGAGCCGGAGGAACGCGACCGTGTCCGGGAACGCGGCGTAGTAGACGAGGTTTTCGGCGAGGCCGAAGACGGCGGCGGCGACAACGCCCCAGTACGCCCTGACGGGGCGGCCCGTCCGCGCGGCCGAGATGGCGAACGCGACGCAGGCGATCAGCCGGAGGAGCTCCTCGACGGCGGCCGACGCGAAGAGGTCGGCCGTCCCGCCGGGCGCCGCGCGGAACCATGCCGCAAGGATTTCCGCGAGCGCGCGCTCGGCGACGCCGGCGAGCGCGAACGAGGCGATGCCCCAGGCGACGGCGCAGGAGCAGAGGACGGCGTCCGCGCCAAGGCGGAATCCGCGGAGTCCCGCGGGCAAGCCGGGCGCGCGGCCGCGGCGGAGGGGGCCGTTCATCGGTATCGCTCCTTGATCGCGCGCCAGGCGGAACGGAGCGACTCGAGCGTCGCGTCGTCCACCGCATCAATGGCCACGTTGGCCGCGTACGACGAATAAAGCCGGGCGACGAAGGCTTCGGGATCGCGCCAGGCGGTGCCTTCGCCGGCGGCTTCCTTCATGAGCCCCCGCTCGACGGCGATCTTGTCCAGGTAGCTCCGGTAGTCGCGCATGGGATCGGCGACGAGTCCCGATCCGGCGCCCTCGTAACCCGCGTTGCGCGATTCCGCGCCCGAGCCTTCGCCCTTCTTGCCGACGCGGGCATCGTCGGGCTTTTCTTCACCGTCCGATGGCGAAAAACCGGCGCGTTCGTCCTCGTCGCGTTCGCGCCCGGCGGCTTTCGCCTCGTCGTCGCCGCCCGCGTCGCCCGAGGGTCCGCCCGTCTTCGCGGAGTTCCCGCCCGACGGCAGGTCGAGCGCTTCGTCGTCCTCGTCCGCGCGGCGCTCGTTGCGGCCGCCCGTCTCGGCGCGCGGCGCGGCTCCGGGCGGCGTTTGCCCGTCCTCGTCGAGGAGCTCGCGCTCGGTGCCCGGCGTTTCGCCGAAGCGGAGGTCTTCCCGTCCGCCGGGCGTCGCCGCCGCCGCGACGGCGGAACTTCGCGTGAACCCGAACGAAACCGAGTGGGTGAGGAGGATCACGACCGCCTGGGAAACGAAGAACAGCAGGCCGGCCGCGCCGATCGCGCGGCGGAGGGATTTCGGAAAGTCCCGCCAGCGGAAGGGCGCGAAGTCGAGCTCGTCGGGGCGCTTGGCGGCGAAGCGACGTTCGGCCGCCGCTTTCACGAGCGGCGCGGCCGGGCCCGATCGTCCGAAGAGGGCGGTCTCCGCGAGCGCGTGGTCGTCGATCGCGCGGATCGCGTCGCGGAAGGAACCGCGTGGGCTCGGCGCGAAGAGGAAGACGGGCCACGAGGAGAGGATCGCCACGACGATGCCGTAGAATGATCGTTCGTCGAGGAGGCCGAGCGGTCCGAGGGCGAGCGCGACCGACCACGTGATCAGGGCGAAGCACGCGAAGGCGAGCGACCTGAGAAAGAGGCGTCGCCGTCGGTCGAGCCGCGCGGCGCGGGCGGCCGCCGAGACGAAGGAAGGCATCCGTCCGCTCACGAAACGAACCGCGCGTACGCCGTCGCGACGAGCGAGGCGAGGACGAAGAGGGCGATCCAGACACGCGTGTCGCGGATCGGAAGGAAGGGGCGGGGCGCGAAGGCCCGGAGCGCCGCGGGATCGGGCTCGACGTATCCGGAAAGTCCGGCCGTCACGCGGAGGGGGAAGCGCGCCGCGACGGCGCCGCGGTCGGAGACGAGGAGCTCGAAGGAGCCCGAGACGTCGATGTCGGCGGCGAAGACCCCCGGCACGGCCTGGCGCGTCGGCACGCGGCGCGTCTTCGCGCCGGCGCCCGTGATCAGGATGAACGGTTCGACGAGTCCCTCGCCGCGCACCGTGACCGTGGCGCCGCGGCCGTGGAGCGTCACGCTCGCGTCGACCGGCCGCTCCGTGAAGAGCGCGTCCAGGCGCCGCTTCAGCACCGACACGGCCTCGCGCGAGGCGAAGAATTCCTTCGTGTAGACGCCGTACTGGTCGCTCGACAGGATCATGCAGGAACGCTCGCCGAATTCGCGCGACGCGAAGAACGGGTCGCCGAGGGCGTCCGCGAAGAGCACGCCCGAGCCGTCGCGCGGGGCGAAGCGGCTCATGGCGTCCACGACGGCCACCTGCCGCCCGTCGACGCCGTAGATCGGCGTGCTCTCCTCGCCGAAGGTGGTGCGCGCCGAGCGGATGCGGTCCTCGAACACGATGGACGGAATCTCCTCGGCGCGCGTCACCGCGTAATAATGGCCGCCCGTGCCCTTCACGAGCGCGTCGAGCGGTTTCGGGTCGATGTCGTCGCCGACGGCCACCGCGGATACCGACACGCCGGCGGCCGCAGCGCGCGCGGCGAGCGCCGGAAAGTCAGCCGGTTTCGTGATGCCGTCCGAGACGACGAGGACGTGCCGCTCGGGGACGTCGACCGAGGCGATCGCGTCCAGGCACTTCGAGAGCGCCGCGTGGAGGTCGGTGCCGCCGCCCGCGGTCGCCGGCTCGAGGAGCCTGACCGTCTCTCCCTCGGAGTTGCGCGCGAAGCGGCGGGCCCATTCCAGGTCGTCCGCGAAGAGCGCGAGCGCGGTCACGTCGCCGGGCTTCAGGTTCCGGAAGAACTCCGCGCCCGTCACCTTGGCCAGCGAGAATTTCTCGCCCCACATGCTGCCCGAGCGGTCGACGAGCACGAGCACCGCCATGTCCGGGAGTTTTTTCACGGTGCGCGGGAGGAGCTCCACCGGCATGATGGACTCGAGCGCGGGCGCGTCGCCTGGACGGCCGAACGCGGGCGAATCGGCGACGAGGAGGACGCTGCCGGCACCGTTGAGGACGAGGTCGCGCAACGCTTCCTGGGACGCGGCGCCGAGCGAGGCGAGGGGCCCGCCGTCCACGACGACGAGCTCGTAGGACGAGAGCGCCACGGACGGGAGCTCGGAAGCCGCGACGCGCTTCGAGGGGTAGGACGCGTCCACGAAGCCGGTCAATCCGGGCCGCCCGCCGACCACGAGCGCGCGCGGCTCGTCGTCGTCCGCGGCGGGCAGGGCGAAGGTTTTCCGCCACGGAGGGCGGCGCTCGTCCCGCGCCTCCACGACGATCGCGCCGCCGGTCGACCGGTCGAAGGGCACGGCGAGCGCGCGGTCGCCCGGAAGTTCGGACACTTTCGACGAGACGCGCGTGCCGTCCGAAGATACGGACACGTCGCTCCAGGCGTCTGCGTCCGGCGCGAAGAGCGTCTGGACCGTTCCGGTCTTCTGGCCGCTTTCGATCCGGTAGGCGATCGCGAGGACGGGTTTCGGAGCGCGCGGCTCAAGCAGGATCAGGGATGCGTGCACGCCGGACCCGTCGCGAAGGCGCGCAAGGCGCTCGAGTTCGTCCGCGTTCGGCCGCAAGGTGGTCAGGATGCGGATGCGGCGTCCCGGCTTCGCGGCGCGTTCGGCGTCCTCGATCGCCTCGCGTATCGACGGGAGGAAATCGGGCCCAGGCGGACCGGCGAGGAGGGTTTCGGTCGGCACGACGCCGTCCGGACCGGGTGACAGCGCGCGCCTCGCGCGTTTCGCCAGGGTGAGGGCGTCTCCCGTTTCGAAGGCGTCGCCGTCGGCCACGACGTAGTCCGTAGCCGGAACGAGGAAGGCGGGCGCGGGGAAGGGCAGGCCCGCCAACGCCGCGAGGAGAAAGGCCGCGGGCAGCGAAAAAAAGACGTGTTTCGCCGAAAGCGGCTTGAGAGCGGGCATAAGCTGACTTATTCTATGTGAGGATATTCGAAACCGCAAGCGAAAGGGTCTTCGGGAATTACGTTTCCTCGACCCGCGAAAGGACGTGTCCCATGGATGTCTCGGTCGTCAATCCCTTCCTCGAAGCCGCCGTCAACGTGTTCCGGAACATGTTTTCGCTCGAAGTCCGCGCCGGCAAACCCCGCGTCGTGGACGACGCCGAGGGACACGATTGGGACCTCTCCGGGCTCATCGGCCTGACGGGCGGCGCGCAGGGCATCGTCGCCATCCGCCTCGGCAAGACCCTGGCCTCGGGCTTGGTCGCGTCTTCCGGCGTCGACTGCGCCGCGGGCGACGACATGGTGACCGGGCTCGTCGCCGAGCTCACGAACATCGTGTCGGGCAACGCGACGACGGCGCTCTCGGGCCTCGACGTGGAGATCTCGCCCCCCGTGGTCGTGGAGGGTGCGAACCACCGCATCGCCTGGCCCCGCATCGCGCCCGTGATCGGCGTCCCCTTCGAGACGGACAAGGGCCCCTTCGAAATCGACGTCTGCTTCAAACGCTGAGCAAACCCCGAAGAAGAATTCGCCGCGGAGCGAAGCTTAGCGAGTACTCGAGCGTTGGCACGGAGGAAGAGCAGGAAGAAGTTTTCAAGATTCGCTCTCGGAAACGCTCTTCCTTTTCTTCTCCCTCTCCGTGTGTCCGCGGCCAAAAATCTCGGTTCATTCCAATCCGACGATCGGGACGTCGCGTGGGTATTCGACGCTGAAGGACAGGGGCAGCTTCGCCTCCGCCTTCGGCGCGAGCGTCAGGTTCCACTCGAAGGTTTCGTACGCGCCCTTCTTGAGCGCGTCGGTGTCCTTGGAATACTGCGGCGCGATGGCCTTCACCGTGATCTCGGCGTTCGCGGACACGGGCAGCTGGTCGTACACGACGATCGACACCTGGCCGGCCTTGCCGTTCTTGACGACGATCTCGTACTGGTAGGTCGTCTTCCGCCGCTTCGAGACGATGCCCGTGTTCTCGTCGAACTTCTTCACGAGCTTGCGTTCCACCGAAACGCCCTCGTCCACGCCGAGATCCGCCTCGAACTCGCCGCCCGGCGGCACGGAGTCGATGGCGGCGTCGGCCACGTAGGCGCCGTCCACGAAGACGTGGGTCTCGCCGGCCAACAGCGGCAGCTCGGTGGCGTTCGTGACCGTCGCCTTGAAGAACGCGAAGGGAGACAGCTTCGGCACCGACGCGTACGAATAGCGCGCCGACAGCTCGAGCACCGCGATGGTCAGCTTGCGCTCGCGGCCGTCGCTCGGAATGGTCGACTTTCCCGGCAAGTTGAAGGTGACCGCCGTGGCGCCCGATTCGGCGCTCGCCTCGGCGTAGGCCATGGCTTCCTCCTTGAGCGCCTCGTCGGACCGGCCTCCGTTGGCGCTCGGCGCGGCGGACGGCATCGCCTCAGCCATCGCGCGCTTCGAGCTTTCGCGCGCCTTGGGAGCCGGGCGGGCCAGGTCGAGCGTCCACGGATCGAGTTCGGGCATGGAGCCGCCCACGTTCGGGCGCGCCGTGGACAAGGAGAGCGCGGCTTCGCTCCAGTCCTCGCCCGTGTTCTGCGCGACGAGCGCCTGGTAGTGGAGCGCCACCTTCGCGGTGGCGGACGAGGCGCGGAGCGCGTAGTCGGGCCGCCACGACGATCCGAGCACCACGTAGGACACGCTCACCGTAACCCTGCCCGCCTTCGCGACGTCGAAGGCCGCCTCGATGTCGTTGTAGCTCGAGCCCGCCTGCTGTGACCCGAGCGACGCGATCTCGCGGTTCACCTTCGACAGCTCGAGCTGGAGCGCGGCGAGTTCCGCGTTCGCCGCGCGGATGTCCGCGTCCACGGCATTGAGCCGCGCGCGATAGAAGTCGAGCATCTTTGCCCATTTGTCCGGCTCGAGCACGGGAGTCGCGTCCTCGGCCCCGCCCGACGTGATGCGCGCCGAAATCCCCTTCACGAACTCGCGCTCGGCCTCCGCGGTCTTGATCCGGTCGCGCTGGACCTGCATGCGGTCCTCGACCGCCTTCTTTCGGTCCTGCAGGGCCACGAGCTCCGCGGATACGTCGCGGGCGGTCTGCCGCGGCACCACGCGCACGTCGCGCAACGTGAAGGCTCCCGCGCCGCTCACCTGCACGCTCGACGGATCGAGCCGCGCCGGCAAGCCGCCGAAGACGAGCGTGCGCTCGCCCGCGGCCAGGTCCAGCTCCGCGCGGCGCGTCACGAGGGCGCGGTCCGCATACACCGTCACCGCGACCACCTTCGACTGGGCGGCTTGCGCGGCGGCGTCCGCCTCCGGGGGTTTCGGCTGCGCGAACGCGGCGGGCGCCGCGAAACACAGGGTCAGCATCGCCAGGAAACATCGGCGTGATTTCATGATCGCTCCTTCGCGAGAACGCGCTACCGAAAGTCTAGGCCGTCGGACCCGCAATCCGCAAGCGCGCGTCCGGGCGAAAAAAAGAGCCGGGCGAACCCGGCTCCCGATACGGCGCGGTACGGACCTAGCTTCGGCGTTCCACCGTGGAGCGCGACACGAAGGCTTCCACGCAGCCGTCGAAGGCCTTGACGCGCGCTAGCCAGCCGTCGGCTTCGGACTTGACGGTGTAGGGGCCGATGCGCACGCGATAGTAGCTCTTCCCGTCGATGTCCTTCACCGTGATGACGGACGACAGTCCCTTTTCGGCCAACGCCGCCTTGAGGCTTTCGGCGCGCTCGCGGCTGGTGAAGCTCGCGGCCTGGATCCAGTACTCCGTCACGGTGACGGTCGTCGGTTTCGTCGAGGTCGCCGGCTTGGCGGCGGGCTTCGTGGCGGTCGCCGGTTTCGGAGCGGCGGCGGGTTTCGTCGCGGCGGCCGGCTTGGGCGCGGCGGCAGGCTGGGCCGTCGTCGAGCCCTGCGGCGCGGCTGCCGGAGCCGTCGGGGTCGTGGCGGGCGCGGAGGTCGCGGGCGCGGTCGCCGCCGATCCGGCGGGCGCTTCGGTCGGCGGCACCGTCTCCTCGTCGGGACGCTCGCCGTAGATGATCACCGTCTGCGGCGCGGCCGGCTCGGGTCGGGCGGCGGGAGGCGGCTCGCCCAGGTAATCCTGCGGGTCCTCGACGCGGGCGGGCGACGCGTTCCCGACGGACGCGGGCGCCTTGGCCATGCCCTGCTTGGGGTAAAACAAAAGTAACGCCAATCCGAAAAACGCGATCAGCACCACCCCCACGGAAAACACCGTCCACAGGACCTTTTTCGTCTCCACCGGCATGTTCGCTTCCCTCCCGGACGGTTCCCGGACCGCGCACCGGGCGCGATCCGACCATCTCACGTTTGAATATCGGACGGAAACGGCCGCCGGTTTAGCGGCATCAATAAGGGGGGGGCACGGGAACGAAGGCGGTCGGGCGTATCGTTTCGGGCGAAGGACCGGCCGCTCGCGGCTCCCCCTCGCTCCAGCCTCCTCGCGAACGCTGCGGGGGCTTCCGCTACCCCCACGCCGGTTCAAGCCCGCACGGCCTTCGAAAACCACACCGAAGTCGCGGTCACCGTAAAACCGACCCGCTTCGCCAGCGCCAGCATCGCCAGGTTGTCGCCGCTCGTGCCGAGGTCCGCGACGCGCGCCCCGCGTAACTTCAGTTCGCGCAGGGCCGTGAGGAGGAGTGCCGCCCCGAGGCCGCGGCCCTGGTGTCCCGGGCGCGTCGCGACGGGATCGGTGCAGCCGGCGGTCGGGCAGCCGTCGTCCGCGCGCTCGATCGACGCCATGCAATAGGCCGCGAGCGTTCCGTCGGGCGCGGTGGCCACCAGGTCGAGCTCGGGAACGTACTCGGGCGTCCGCATCATCGACAGGCGCTCTTCTACGGTCATGTACTCCGTGCCGAAGGCGGCGCGGTGCAGTTCGACGAGCGCCGACGCCTCCGCTTCGCCGATCGCCGGCCGGATCGCGTAGCCCGGCGGCAGGGTCGGCTCGGGGATCGGCCCGTCGAGCGGGCGTGAAAGCTTCACGGACGTGGCGCCCTGCCGCTCGAAGCCGTGTCGTTCGAGGAGGGCGATCCGCTCCGCGTCTTCAGCCCGGCAATTCGTGTCCATCGACGCGCCTTCGCCCGGATCTGCTGCGTCCGGTGCGCCGGCGGCGCGACGCGCGCAGGTCTCGCCCCACGCGACGAGTTCCTCCGCCAGTTTCTCCCCAGCTTCGGCGGATATCGTCGCCGCCGGATCCGCCTGATTCGTCGGATCCGCCGTATCGTACGCGAACCAGAGGTTTCCGTAGTGCTCGAAGAGCGAGAAGGCGACGGGCGTTTCATCCGCGAACCAGAGGCGCAGGTTCGCCCGATCCGCTTCGACGCCCGTGAACTCGGTCAGGTCGACGAGGGTCGGATACGCGGGCGCCCGTCCGGCCGCGCGCAGACGTTCCAGCAGGGCGCCCAGCGCGTCGAGATCGGCTGGGCTCGCATAAACGCGGCTCGTGATGGTGGGCAAGACAGGCGGCTCCTTTGGACCCGCATTCGCGCGACTACCTGGTCGCGGTCTGCGGGATTCGCATGAGTGTTCGCTCCAACGCGCGTGCAAGACCCTCTCGCGTCCCCGGATTGCGGATGACGAAGACCGGCACGCCTTCGGGCCGCTTGCGGGCGGCAAAGAGGCCGCGCTGCCCGTTTATCCGCTTGAGCACCGCGAACAGCCCGAGGCCGTCGCGCTTCCGGCCGCGCGCCACGCGGGCGCACAGGGGCGCGCGGAGTTCGATGATGGCGTCGCAGCGCTTCGCCGTCGGGAGTTTGTAGAGCACCGCCGCGTTGACGCACACATTCTGGCCGGACGCGACGATGTCGTCGATCCGTCCGTCGAGCAGCGAGATCATCGCCGGGTGCACGATCGCCTCGTAGCGCTCGAGAAGGCCTTGGTCCGCGAAGACGAGCGCGCCGATGGCGCGCCGTATCGGCTTGCCGCTGGCGTCGATCACCGACGGCCCGAGGAGCGCGGCGACTTCCTTCGCCGTCGCCTCGAGCGCCGCGTGCCCGAGCTTGTCCACGTCGATCTCGACGAAGCCCCGCTCCGCCAGCATTCCCGCGAGGACGTTCTTTCCCGCGCAATACCCGCCGGTCAGCCCCAGTATCATGCAGTCGCCCTACCTTCGAATCGAAGAATTTACCACGAAGGGCACGAAGGGAAGAAAATGCACGAAGGACACGAAGAAGAGAAAGGCATCGGTTTTAAAGTTCGATGCGGAAGCCGCAAATGGTTTACGCGGAAAAAGGAATCTATATAAATCTACACGATCTTCAATTTTCAATCTTTAACCCCTATTTTCTCTTCCTTCGTGTTCTTCGTGGTCGAACTTCGTGCCCTTCGTGGTAATATCTTGTAGACATCAGTGCATGTCGCCCCAGCGGGGGGAGGTCTCGACGCCGGTTCGCAGCGGCACGCTCAGTTTCATCGTCGATTCCATCTCGGCCTTGAGCGTCTCGGCCACGGCATTCGCGTCGGCCTTCGGACATTCGACGATGAGCTCGTCGTGCACCTGGAGGAGGAGCCGCGCGTCCGGGTGGCGTTCCGCGAGCGCCCGGCGCACGCGGATCATGGCCAGCTTGACGATGTCCGCGGCCGAGCCCTGGATGGGCGTGTTCACGGCCACGCGCTCGGCCGCCTGCTTTTCGGTCTTGTTCGCGCTCGTCACGCGCGGCACCGGCCGCCTGCGGCCGAGCAGCGTGGACACGAAGCCGGTCCGTTCGGCGTCGCGTATCGTCCGCTCGATGAAGTCCTTCACGCCGACGTAGCGCCGGAAGTACGCGTCGATGAATTTCTGGGCCTCGCCGCGCCCGATGCCGAGCTCGTTCGCCAGGCGGAAGGCGCTCATCCCGTAGATGACGCCGAAGTTGATCGTCTTGGCGATGCGGCGCTTGTCGGGCGTCACGTCCTTCTCGTCGAGCCCGAAGATGAGCGCGGCCGTGCGGCGGTGCACGTCGGAGCCTTCCTCGAAGGCCTTGCAGAGCTCCGGATCGCGCGACAGGTGCGCGAACACGACGAGCTCGATCTGCGAATAGTCGGCGGACACGAAGGTCATGCCCTTCGACGCGACGAAGGCCTGGCGGATGCGGCGGCCTTCCTCCTCGCGCACGGGGATGTTCTGGAGGTTCGGGTCGCGGCTCGAGAGGCGCCCCGTCGCGGTGCCGGTCTGCATGAAATGCGTGTGCACGCGGCCGTCGGCGGCGCGGAGTTCGAGGAGCGAGTCCACGTACGTGCTCTTGAGCTTCGCGAGGCTCCGGTGCCTGAGGATGCGCACCGGCACGGGGTCCTCGCGCGCGAGCTCCTCGAGCACCGACACGTCCGTGCTGTAGCCGGTCTTCGTCTTCTTGCCGGAGGCCAGGCCGCGCTCGACGAAGAGCACTTCCTGGAGCTGCTTCGTGGAGGCGATGTTGAACTCGTGCCCGACGAGCTCGTAGATTTCCTTCTTGATGCGCTCGAGTTCCGAGTCCAGCTCGACGCCGAACGAACGGAGTGCGTCCGCGTCGAGTCCGATGCCGATGCGCTCCATCTCGCCGAGGATGGGCAGCACGGGCATCTCCACGTCGCGAAAGAGATCGAGGAGTCCCGCGTCGCCGAGCTCGCGTTCGTAGAGGCGCTGGAGCCTGAGCGTGAAGTCCGCGTCCTCGGCGGCGTAGTCCGCGGCGCGCTCGATCGGCACCTGCGAAAAGACGCCGCCCTTCGGCACGACGTCCTCGTAGGCGACGCCCCCGGTGCCGAGCCGCGCCTCCGCGAGCGCGCCGAGCGCGAAGCTCGATTCCTCGGGATCGAGGAGCCACGCGGCGACCATCGTGTCCCACGGGCGCGCCTTCGCGGCGCAGCCCCAGTTTTCGAGGACGTGCCGGTCGAACTTGAGGTTGTGTCCGACCATCGTGAGGGCTTCGTCGCCCACGAGCGCGGCGAGGCGCTTCTTCGCGTCGGCCATGGGGATGCACGCGGCGTCCGGCGACGCGATCGGGACGTAGACGGCTTCCTTCGGCGTCCACGCGAGCGAAAAGCCCACGGGCAGCGTCCCGAGTTCGTCGAGGGAATCGGTCTCGAGGTCGAAGGCGAAGACGCCCGCCTTCCGGCACGCCGCGATGGCCGCGTCGAGTTCCGAAGCGTCCGTTATGACGCGATAGTTTCCCGCGCCGAGCAGCCCGGGCGGGGTGGGGCGCGTGCCGTGACGCGTGACGGGGGCTCCGGCGCCCGGCGCGGCGGCCGCGCCTTCGTCCCCCGAACCGGCGAACAAGTCGCCGCCCTCGTCCTTCGAGACGAGCGACTTCATCCCCTCGCGCCGGAATACCGGATTGGCCGCCGGGCGCTTGAGTCCCTTCACCGCGAGATCATCTATGGAAGAAATCGGAAGCGGAACGTCCTTGTGGAGCGTGACGAGCTCGCGCGAGAGGTAGGCGCTGCTCCGTCCCGCCTCGAGCTTCTTGCGCACGCCCTCCGGCTTGACGGCGTCGAGGCGCGCGTAGATGTCGTCGAGATCCTTGAACTCGGCCAGGAGCTTTTGCGCGGTCTTGTCGCCGATGCCCATCACGCCGGGGATGTTGTCGGACGCGTCGCCCGTAAGCGACAGGTAGTCGAGGATGCCTTCGGGCGTGACGCCCCACTCGGCGGTCACCTCCTCCGGCCCGAAGAGACGCCAGCTCGTCGCCTTGTCCGGCTTGAGCGCCTTGACCGGGCCGCCCACCAGCTGGAGGAGGTCCTTGTCGCCCGAGACGACGTAGCAGGGCCTATCCTCTTTCCGGCAGCGCTCCGCGAGCGTGGCGATGAGGTCGTCCGCCTCGTAGCCGTCGACGCAGAGCCGCGGCACGCCGAGGAGCGCGAGGGTCTCCTCGATGACGGGCACCTGCGCGTGGAGGTCGTCCGGCGTTTTTTGGCGGTTGGCCTTGTACTCCTCGTACATTTCGTGACGGAAGGTCATCACGGGCGAGTCGAAGACGGCAGCGAAGGCGCCGGGATTGTACTGGTCGAAGAGCGCGAAGAGCGAGTTGAAAAACCCGAACATCGCGGAGCGGTTTTCGCCCTTCGGGTTCGACAGCGGCTTCGAGATGAACGCGAAGTAGCTCCGGTAGATGATGGCGTACGAATCGAGCAGGTACAACGGCGTCTTCATGCGAAAATCATACCCGAGCGCCGCGTCGAACGCAACCGCGGGACTTCGCGCGGAAAGACCGCGGCTTTACAAAACGATAATGGCCGCGTAGACTTTCGGCACCGAACGCGACGGAACGGGGAGCGGGCATGCAATACGAGTTGCGGAATTACACGGTCGGCGAGTGCGTCGGGAAGGCGTTGACGGTCTACATCGACCACTTCTTCCTCTTTTTCGGGCTGGGTTTCGCGTTCGGCATCGTCTATTACGCGACAAACCTGCTGTGGGTCGGTCTCTTGACGAGGCTCGTCGCGAGCCTGTCCGCCGCGGGAACCATCGTCGGCAGCGTGGTGACCGGTCTGGGCTCGCTCTTCGTATCCCTCGCCTTGACTTCGCTCTTCAGCGTGGTGACCGCGCGCCTCGTGGCCTCGCGTTTCCTCGGCGCCGGGCGCATCGACGGGCGCCCCAGCCTGCGCGGCGTCATCCTGCCGGGCGTGATCACGTCCCTCCTGACGGTGCTCGTCGTCATGGGCGGTTTCATCCTGCTCATCGTGCCCGGCATCCTGTGGGTGCTCTCGTACGCGTTTTCGGTGCAGTGCGCCGCGGTCGAGGGACTCAAGCCGAGGGAGGCGATGAAGCGGAGCCGGGCTCTCACGAAGGGCGCGCGCGGGCGCGTGTTCGGGCTTTCCTTCGTCGTCTACCTCGTTTCGATGGTGGCGTCGGTGCCCGTCATGCTCCTCTCCGCCCTGCTGCTCCAATCGGGCTTCACGAACGGTCTCGCGGCGACCGCCATCGCGATCGTCACGGCGGCGACCCAGGCGCTGACCCTGGCCTTCACCATGCCCTTCTCGTCGGCGGCGAAGACCATCCAGTACCTGGCTTTCCGCGTCGAGCGCGAGTCGCTGGACGTCGAGCGCCTGAGCTCCGATTTCGGAAGCGCCCCCGCCGAGGAATCCCTCGTCGCCTCCTTCTAGGTCCGGTCGCGTGAAGCAGTCGACCATCGTCATCGAGACGCCGGAACGCGTCCAGTTCGCGTACCGCATCGCGGAAAGCGCCACGCGAGCGGCGGCCTTCCTCGTCGACGCGCTCATCCAGGGCGTCGCGTTCGTCATCGTGTTCCTGGCCTTCTTCGGCTTCGTGTCGCGACTTGCCGGAGGGCTGGCGTCCTACGCCTTCATCGTCATTTTGCTCTTCGTCATGCAGTGGGGCTACGGGTTCGCCTTCGAGTGCCTGCTCGGCGGCAGGACGCCGGGCAAGCTGGCGTTCCGCATCCGCGTGGTCCGGAGCGACGGCGACGTCCTCGACGCGAAGACCCTCGCGCTCCGCAACCTGCTCCGCGCGGCGGACGGGCTTCCGGCCATGCTCGTGCCGGTGCTCGGGGGCTTCGTGTCGGTGGCGGACAGGTATTCGCGCAGGTTGGGCGACATCGTCGCCGGCACCATCGTGGTGCAGGACGAGCGCTCCGCCGTGCGCCGCCCCCTTGTCGGCGACCGTTTCATGCGCGACTGGCAGGCGGTCGAACCGCCGCGGGGATCGCGGCTGGGCGAACGCGAGCTTTTCATCGTCCGGAGCTTCCTCGACGGCCGCGCGAGCATGCCGCCCGAACGCGCCGCCGCCACCGCCCGCGCGCTCGCGGCCAAGGCCGCCGAACGGATAGGCTTGCCACCGCCGGCGGAAAGCGACGACGCCGTCGCGTTCCTCGGGGGACTCTACCGCGCGCACCTGCCCGTCGCGTCCACGCGCTTCGCGGACCGGCGGCAATCGTCCCTCGGCGCCCTCGAATCGATGCTCGAACGGGTCAGGACGCGCGGGGGCACCTTGCCCGCGTCGGAATCCGGCGCCTTCATCGCCCTGTACCGCTCGGCTTGCGCGGATCTGGCCGCCGCGCGGGGCGCGGGCTATTCGGAAGACGTGACCGGCTACGTCAACGCCCTGGTCGCGGAAGCGCGTTCGGTGATCTACTCCATGCCGCCGCTCCCGCCCGGCGCGTTGCCCGACATCGTCTTGCGCGAGATGCCGGCCCGGATCGCGGCGCGCTGGCGCTACCTGGTCGCGGCCGCCGCGCTCTTCGCGGTGCCCTTCGCGCTGTCGCTATCCGTGTCGCTCCGTTCGCCCGACTTCGCCGCGCGCCTCGTGAATCCCGCCACGCTGGCGCAGATGGCGGCGGCGCACGGCAGCGCGACCTTCGACGGCCGCGAGACGCCGGAGACGGCGTACATGCTGTCGTTCTACATCAGCAACAACGTGAGCATCGACTTCATGACGATGGCGACTGGGGTCTTCCTCGGCGTCGGTCCCCTGTTCTTCCTCGTCGAAAACGGCATCTCGATCGGCGGCGTGATGGGCTATGTCACCGCGATGGGACACGGGCCTTCCATCCTCCGCTTCGTCACGGCGCATTCGCCCTTCGAGCTCGCGGGACTCGTGCTGTCCGGCGCGGCGGGCCTGCTCCTCGGCATGGCCATGCTCAGGCCCGGGCGCGAAGGCCGGGCCGCCGCGCTGCGCCGCGTCATGGACGATTTCATCCCGCTCGCGGCCGCGGCGGCCGTCCTCACCTTCCTGGCGGCGTTCATCGAAGCGGGCGTCGGCCCGTCGCCCGTCAGCCAGGGCGCGCGCGCGATCATCGCCTCCGTGTGCCTGGGGCTCATGGCGGTTTATTTCGTCGCGCTGCCGATGGTTTTCCGCGTCGCCGGTTCGCGTTCCCGTCGGGCGCCCCCCGCGAACGCGACGCGTCCGACGGTCCCGGCGAGGCGCGCATGAAAAAGGAATTTCAAGACGACATGAAGGCGATGCTCGCTCGGCGTTCCCCGGTCGTCAAAAAGGACGCGCTCGCGAAAGGGCGCGCATTCGCGTTCGCGTTGGCCGCCGCGGCCGTCCTGTCCTCGTGCGGAGCGATCGCCAAGGCGAACAAGGCGCCCGACGCCGCGCGCGTCCGCGAGGAAGTCGCCTTCATCACGGGCCGGAAGGACGATCCGGCCATCATGACTCTCGACGGCGACCGTATCGTCATTCCGCCGCAGGTCCTCGTCGGCGTCGGCATCGCCGCGGCGCTCGCGATCGGAGCCCGGTTTTTCATGACGTACGCGGCGTCGCGGAAGGCCGTCGCCCGCGTCGAAACGGCCGACGACGCGGATATCGCCGCGGAAACCGCGCCGGAGCCGTCGACGCCGGACGAAGCCCTCGCCGCAGCCGAACGCGGCGACTACACGACGGCCTGTCTCGTCCTCAACCGCGCCGCCGTGGCGCTCGCGGTGGAAGACGAGTCGACGCGCGCGTCGATCTCGAATCGCGAAGTCTACCATTTCCTGCCTGTCACGATCCGGTCCGACTTCAGGACGATCTTCCTCAACGCCGAACGGGCGGAGTTCGGCCGGGTGCCCGCGGACGCCGACACGTGGCGGCGCTCGCTCGACGCGTGGACCGAGTTCAAGGGAGGTTTCGCGTGAAGGGGAAACCGGATCGCGTGACGGTCATCGGCGTAGTGGGTGCCGCGCTCATCGCCATCGCCGTCGTGGCGGGCATCGCGGGCACGGATCGCGTGTTCGATCCCGGCCCGTATCAGACCTTCGCCATCCTCCTCGAACGTCTCGGCTATCCCGTCGGCGGAGTGCCCGCGGGCGGACTCGATCCCGCCAAGGACGTCGTGCTCGCGCTCGGCGATTACGTCGGAGCGCGAACGGATACGGATGAACCTGCGGCCGTCGACGACGGTCGGTCGGATGCGGAGGACGACAGCGAGACCTCCGACGAACCGGAACGGGACTCTTTCGACGAAGCCGAAACCGAAGCGCCGGCGGAGGACGCGTTCTTTTCCGATCTGTCGGCAGAGCTCGCGGCGGAGCGTTCACTCGTCTCTGATTTCCTCGAACGGGGCGGGCTCGTCATTTCGGCGGGCGCGTCGGGTTTCGAGCGTCGGGCGATCGAACGTCGACTCGTGCCATATCGGTCCGCGTACGCGGATTTCGAAACGCCGTACGATTCCGTCGTGCGCGGCGGCGTCGTGAAGGCGGAAGCGGCCTTCGCGCCCGCGTCCGGCGCGACGCTCGTGGCGGCCGCGAACGACCGCGCTTATGCCGTCACGGTGCCGGTCGGGAAAGGCCTGCTCGTTCATTTCGCGGACGACGCGTGTTTCCTCTCCGATGGCGTATTCAGCGCGGAAGGTCCGGTGCTGATCAACGAGTTCCTTCGAGGTCGCTGGGGCGGGCGCGTGTTCTTTTACGGTCGCACGGTCGTGGCGAAAACCTCGTCGTCGTTTTTCAGATCCCTCGCGGTGCCTGAGATCGCGCTCGTGGCCTCGCTCGCCGCGGTCGTCGTCCTCGCGGGCGCGGCGTCGCTCGCGATCGGAACCGAAGGCGCCAGGCGATCGATCCCGACGGAGCGTCGCTCGGTGCTGACGCAGACGCGCGCGGTGGCCGATTTCTACCGGAAGAACGGATCGTACGCGCACGCGGACCGCTTTCTCGCGCGCCGTTTCTGGCGCTTTCTCGAAAGCACCGCTCCGGCCGCGGCCGATCTCGACGAAGCGGCCAGGACTGTCGGCGCGGCCATTGGCGCGGATCCGGACGAGCTGTCGCGGCTTGCCATGCACGTCGACGGCTGCGACGAAAAAACGTTCGAAGAACGGCGCCGCGCGAGGGCGCGGCACGTCGATTCGATCAGGAAACGATACGGACGGACCGCGTGACCTTCGTCGCGCGGGAATCCTTTTGACGGGGAGCGAAGCATGGAAGACGCCCTGACGGGTGAAGTGGCGAAGACGGCGGAAGCCGTCCGCCAGGCGGTGGGCAAGGCGGTGAAAGGTCTCGACGCGCAGGTCAACGCGACGCTCGTCGCGTTCATGGCCGGGGGACACGTTCTTATCGAGGGGCCGCCGGGCACCGGCAAGACCCTGCTCGCGCGCGCGCTGGCGAAGAGCCTCGGGCTTTCGCACGCGCGCGTGCAATTCACGCCGGATCTCACGCCGACGGACATCATCGGCGCCACCGTGTACGAGCGCTCGTCGGAGCGCTTCCGCTTCGAGAAGGGACCCGTCTTCACCGACATCCTCCTCGCCGACGAGATCAACCGCGCCCCGCCCAAGACGCAAGCCGCGCTCCTCGAGGCGATGCAGGAGCGCTCCGTCTCGGTGAACCGCGAAAGCATGGAGCTGGGCCGCCGCTTTTTCGTCATGGCCACGGAAAATCCCGTGGAGATGGAAGGCACGTATCCCCTGCCCGAAGCCCAGCTGGACCGTTTCATGATGAAGCTGGCCATCGACAGCCCGGCGCTCGACGCGGAGCTCGAGATACTCCGCTCCGTGCGCGACGGCGCGCGCTCCGACATCCTCGACCTGTCCGCCGTGACGACGGTGACGGACGCGGCCGCGGTGGACCGTCTCCGCGAAACCGTGCGAGTCGTCACCGTCGAGGACGCCATGCTGGGCTACATCGCCTCGATCGTCCGCGGCACACGGGAGGCGTACGGCGTCGAGCTCGGCTGTTCGCCGCGCGCGGGCGTGGCCCTGCTCGCCGCCGCGCGCGCCGCCGCCGCCATGGAAGGCCGCGGTTTCGTGGTGCCGGACGACGTGAAGTCGCTCGCCCCCGCGGTCCTGCCGCACCGCGTCATCGTCACCGCCGAGGCGGAACTCGAGGGCCTCAGGCCGGCCGAGATCGTGCGCCGCGTCCTCGAGAGCGTCGAAGTGCCGCGATGATCCCGAAGCCGCGCGCGCGCCTCATCGTCCTGTCCGCGCTCCCGCTCGCCGTCGGCGCGCTCGGCACCGCCGTGCCGTACCTGCTCGGACTGCAGCCATTCCGCCATGTCGGCACGGCCGCGTATCTCGCGCTCGGCTGCGTCGCGCTCGCGGCCGTCGTGGACGCTGTGGTGTCCTCGCGGGGAAGTCCTCCGCGCGTCCTCCTCGGACGGAGCGACGGGCTCGCGCTCGGTAAACGCGCCACCGTCGAGTTCCTGCTCGAGCCCGGAGCGGCGAGGGGGCGGCGAATCACGCTGTCGCCCGACGAAGGGCCGTGGCTCGCGTGGCTCGCGCCCTCCCTGACCGTGACCGCAGGATCGCGCGACGCGGACGAACCGACCGTGGTCTCGTTCGCCGGAACCGCGTCGCGCCGCGGTCCGTTTTCGGTCGGCACGGTCCGCGTGTCCTGGCCGTCCCGGTTGGGCCTCTTCGCCATGGTCGAAGACGCTTCCGTCGACGGAAGGCTCGTCGTGTTGCCCGCGCTCGAGGGGCTCGAGCGGGCCCGTTCCCGTTCGCGGCGCGGCGTCAACCGCGAAAACGGCATGCGTAAGACGCGGAGCTTCGGCGAGGACGGCGAAACCGAGGGCCTCCGCGAGTACGAGCCCGGCGAGGACGCGCGTCGCATAGACTGGAAGTCGTCCGCGCGAACGGAGGAGACGCTCGTCCGCGTGCGCCACTCGAGTTCGCGCTCGCGCGTCGTGTTCGCGATCGACTCGGGCCGGCTCATGGCCGCCGAGCGGGAAGGGCGCTCGGCCCTCGACCACGCGCTCGCGGCGTTCCTCGCGGCGGGCGACACCGCGCTCCGCGCCGGCGATTCCGTGTCGGCGTGCGCGTTCGCCGGCGGCATCGTGTCCGAGCTCGGAGAAGTGGCGTCGAACTCGTCGCTCGCCAGGCTCGCGCGCTTCTCGTCCGAACTCGAAGTGTCGAACGTGGAATCGGACTTCGTCCAGCTGTCGGGCTGGCTCAGGCGTCGGCTCGGGAAGCGCTCGCTCGTCGTGGTCGTGACCGAGGCGTCGGACACGATGCCGATCGAGGCGATGGAGCGGGCGGCCCGAGCCGTCTCGTCGCGCCACGCCCTCGTCATCGCCTTCCTCCGCGACCGCACGCTCGAGGAAGCCGCAGCCGACCGCTCCGACGGCGAGGTGGCCGGCTTCCGCGCCGCCGCCGCCGCCGAACTGCTCGAGCTCCGCGACGAAGCCGTCTCGCGCCTCCGCCGCCACGCCACCGTGATCGTCGCCCGCGCCTCCGACCTCCCCGACGCCGTCGTCAACGCGTATCTCGAGGCGAAGGCGCACAACCGCGCGTGACGCGCGCCATAAAACAAGATCAAATAGTACAACTTATCGCATGATTCTCTTTATCATGGCTGGGATCGATTTCAGGTCTGGGGAGTGGTATCGGAAGTCTTTCGTGTTTTCTTTTCGGACCCAAATTGCGCGTATCCCGGCGCGCTGGCGCCCGCGATGTCGGCTTCGAAGCTGTCCCCGAGCGACAGCCGTTCGGCGAGCGTGCCGGACCAGACGCCGGCGCGATACGCCAGCGTGCCGTCGAAGTCCCAGAGCAGGGTTTGCATCGTGAACTACCTTTCGCAGTACTCGAATAGATCGTCAACATACGGCGATACGTCAGGTACGAACCGCCCGTTTTTCAGCAATTCCGATATTTCCTTCTTGTCGGCGATTCTGTACTCGGTGACTTCCTCTTCTTGAAAATCGATTTCCGCGACATCCCTTTCGTATCTCGCGATAAAGACGTCGACGAAATGATTGCTGAAGCGGTTCAAGCCCTTCAAGGTCCGGAAGAGGGCGATATCGCCGGAGTCGATGTTCAATCCCGTCTCTTCCCGAATCTCTCGAATGGCGGACTGAACGCTTTCCTCTCCCGATACGACGCTGCCGGTCGTTTCCCACAGACCGGGATAGATATCCTTGTCCGGGGATCTTTTTGTTATCAAGAATCTCCCGTTTTTGAGCCGAATCCAGGCATGGACGATCAGGTGGAATTCGTCGGGCGCCGAAGGTTCGCCGCGACGCATCGTCTTGCCGGTCTTCCGTCTCGTCGAATCGTATACGTCCCAAAGCTCTGCCATCGGCTCTCCCTAATGTTCTCGTTTCGCGTTTCGTCCTTGATATGGTCAAAAGAAAAACAGGAGGACCTTCCGCGCCGCAGAACGTCAGCCTAAGCTCCGCGAGTATCCTCTCTGTATACCCCTATTCAACCCCCTTCTTCTTGTTCCCTCTCTTCCGCCCTCTTCCCCTCTTCTCCGTGCCCGACGCTCGAGTACTCGCTAAGCTTCGCTCCGTGGCCTAACTCTCCGTGGCTCCGTGGTCCCTCCGATGCGAGCCGCCCAAGAGCCGAAGCCGTGACGCCCCCCGCCTTTGCACGGCGGGCCACTTCCGGCTAATATGCCCTCATGAGCGACTACAACACCTACCTTTCGCCGTATTCGTGGCGCTACGCCAGCGGAGAGATGCGTTCCCTCTGGAGCGAGCGTGACAAGCGCCTGCTCTGGCGCAGGATCTGGTGCGCCCTGGCGCGCGTGCAGTCCGGCTTCGGGCTCGTGAAGCCGGAGCAGGTCGCCGAGCTGGAAGCCAAGGCCGGCGAAATAGACATCGCGCGGTCAATCGCCATCGAGGAAGAGCTCAAGCACGACCTGATGGCCGAGGTGCGCGCCTTCGCGGAAAAGTGCCCGACGGCGGGCGGCGTCATCCACCTGGGCGCCACGTCGATGGACATCGAGGACAACGCGGACGCCCTCCGCATGCGCGCGGCGCTCGATATCGTCATCAAGAAACTCGCGGACCTTCTCGGCGCCTTCGCGGCGAAGATCGACGAGCACGCGGACACGCCGGTCATGGCCTTCACGCACCTCCAGCCCGCGGAGCCGACGACCCTCGGCTACCGCTTCGCCATGTGGGCGCAGGACCTGCTCGCGGATTACCGCGCGCTCGTCCGCGTCAGGGCGGACTTGAAGGGGAAGGGTTTCAAGGGCGCCGTCGGCACGGCGGCATCCTACGCGGAGCTCCTCGGGATGGACAAGGTCGACGCCTTCGAGCGGGCGATGTCGAAGGCCCTCGACCTGCCGTTCTTCCCCATCGCCACGCAGACCTACCCGCGTCGCCAGGACTACGACGTCGTGAGCGCGCTCGCGGGTCTCGGCGCGAGCCTCCACAAGTTCGCGTTCGATCTCCGCGTGCTCCAGTCGCCGCCGGTCGGCGAGCTGTCCGAGCCCTTCGGCGCCAAGCAGGTCGGGTCGTCGGCCATGCCCTTCAAGCGCAACCCGATCAACGCGGAGAAGATCGACTCGCTGTCGCGCGCGCTGTCGGTGCTGCCGCAGGTGGCGTGGCAGAACGCCGCGCAGTCGCTCCTCGAGCGCACGTTGGACGATTCCGCCAACCGCCGGAGCATGCTGCCGGAAGCCTTCCTCGCGTGCGACGAGCTCCTCATCGTCGCGAAGAAGCTCGTGACCGGCGTGCAGGTCAGCCTCGAGTCGATCCAGCGGACGATGGACGCGTACGGACCGTTCGCGTCCACCGAGCGCGTGATGATGGCCGCCGCCAAGAAGGGCGCCGACCGCCAGGAGTGCCACGAACGCCTGCGCGAACTCGCGCTCGCGGCGTGGGCGGAGGTGCGCCTCGGAAAGCCGAACCCGCTCGCGGCCAACGTCGCGAAGGACACGTTCTTCGGTCGCTACCTCGATTCGTCGACCATCGCCTCTCTTATGAAGGAAGGCCACTACGCCGGCACCGCGCCCGCGCGCGCGCGCGACCTGGCCAGGGAGATACGGTCGGCCGTCGGCTGACAGCGTCGTTTTGTATACGGAATACGCGCGGAGCGGAGCGCGTTAAGCGATGCGAACGCTTGACGCGCGCGCGTTTCCGGTGGTAATAGTTCGCATGGGAAACACGAGCAACGTCTACCGCTTCGTACAGCGGCCCAAGCGACCGGGAGGAGCGCGTTCCGCAGGCCTTTTGGCCGACGCGCGCGCGCTCGGATTGTCGAAGGTTCGGGCCGTGCGCTGCGCGGACCTGTATTTCATACGGGGTACTTTGACGCCCGGGGAGCAAGAGCTTCTCGGGCGTTCCCTTTTTTGCGACCCCGTCGTCGAGACCGTCGAGTTCGGTAACGGTCCCTTCCAGGGGCCGCCCGCCGGCGCGCGCCGCGTCGAGGTGGCGTTCCGCCCGGGCGTGACCGACCCGGTGGCGGCGGAGATCGTCCGCGCGGCGAAGGAACTCGGCGTGAACGGCGTCGAGGCGGCCACAACCGGCAGCTGCTACGACATCGAGGGCGAAAGCCTTTCGGACGCGGATCTCGCGCTCGTCGCCGACCGCCTGTTGGCCAATCCCGTCATCCAGCGCTGGTCGCTCGGGCGGATCGAGCCGCACTTCGCCGAGACGGCGGCGGCTTCGTCGGAGGTCGAGCGCTTCGATATCGCCTCGATGGACGACGACGCGCTCATGGCGCTCTCGAACGAACGCCGCGCCGCGCTCGACCTGGACGAGATGAAGGCCGTGCGCGGGTTCTTCCGCGCCGAAAAGCGGACCTGCACCGACGTCGAGTTCGAGATGATCGCCCAGACCTGGAGCGAGCACTGCGTGCACAAGACCTTCCGCGCGCGCATCGACGTGGACGCGCCGCAGCCGAATCCGTACGGCGGGCAGGTCGACAACATCCTCAAGACCTTCATTAAAAAGGCGACCGACGAGATCGACGCGCCGTGGGTGCTGTCGGCCTTCGTCGACAACGCCGGCGTCATCGAGTTCGACGACGAGTACGAAGTGTCGTTCAAGGTTGAGACGCACAACCATCCGTCGGCCATCGAGCCCTTCGGCGGCGCGAACACGGGCGTCGGCGGCGTCATCCGCGACGTGGTGGGCGTGTCGGCCCGGCCCATCGCGGCCACGGACGTGCTCTGCTTCGGCCCCCTCGACACGCCGGTGGAGAGCCTGCCCGCGGGCGTCATCCATCCGCGCCTCGTGTTCTCCGGCGTCGTCTCCGGCGTGCAGGACTACGGCAACAAGATCGGCATCCCCACGGTGAACGGCGGCGTGCGCTTCGACCCGGGCTACACCGCGAACCCGCTCGTGTACTGCGGCTGCGTCGGCCTGGCGCCCCGCGGGCTCCGCAAGAGCGAGGCGAAGGCGGGCGACCGCGTCGTGCTCCTGGGCGGCGCCACCGGCCGAGACGGCATACGCGGCGCCACGTTCTCTTCCATGACGATGGACTCGTCCACCGGCGAAGTGGCGGGCGCGTCCGTGCAGATCGGCGACCCGGTCGTCGAGAAGAAAACCACCGAAGTGATCATCCAGGCCCGCGACCTCGGGTTGTATTCTGCGATCACGGACTGCGGCGCGGGCGGCTTGTCCTCCGCGGTCGGCGAAATGGCGCAGACCCTCGGCGCCGACATCGACCTCGACGCGGTGCCGCTCAAGTACCCCGGTCTCGTGCCGTGGGAAGTGTGGCTCTCCGAGGCGCAGGAGCGCATGGTCCTCGCCGTGCCCGAGAAGAACATGGCGAAGCTCCGCGAACTCTGCGAGCGCAACGACGTGGACATGACGGACCTCGGTCCCTTCACGGGAAAGGGCCGGCTCGTCGTGAAGCACGGCGGCAAGGCGGCGCTCGACCTGCCCGGCGAGTTCCTCCACAAGGGACTGCCCCAGCGGAAGCTCAAGGCCGCACCGCCCGCGAAGAAGCCCGAGACGAAAAAAGCGTCCGGTTCGATCGATCCGAAGGCCGCGCTCCTTTCGCTCCTCGGACACCCGAACGTCGGCTCGCGCGAAAGCGTCGTGCGGCTCTACGACCACGAAATCCAGGGGGCCACCTGCGTGAAGCCCTTCGAAGGCCCCGAGCGCGACGGTCCCTCGGACGCCGCGGTGCTCAAGCCGCTCGAGACGAAGGGGACCACGGCGGTCGCCGTCTCGAATGGCTTCAATCCCGACTACGGCGCCGACCCGTACCGCATGGCGCTGTCCGCGGTGGACGAAGCCGTGCGCAACGTCGTGGCCACCGGCGCCGACCCGGACCGCGTCGCCATCCTCGACAACTTCTGCTGGGGCGATCCCAAGCGGCCAGAAAACATGTGGTCGCTCCTCGAAGCCGCGCGCGGCTGCAAGGACGCCGCGATCGCGCATCGCGCACCCTTCGTCTCCGGCAAGGACTCGTTCAACAACGAGTACAAGGCGGCGGACGGCCAGCGCGTCTCCATCCCGCCCTCGCTCCTCATCTCCGCCATCGCGATCGTGCCGGACGTCGGCCGCAAGGTGACGATGGACTTGAAGAAGCCGGGGAACCCGCTCTACCTCGTCGGCGAATGGAAGCCGGTCGCGGGCGGCAGCCTCGTCGCCAAGCTCTACGGAGTCCCGGCGGGCGCGTCCGTCGAAGTGCCGGACGCGTCGCCGAGAGCGCACGACGCGTACAAGTCGCTCCACAGGGCGATGTCGGGCGGCCTCGTCGTCGCGTGCCACGACCTCTCCGAGGGCGGCCTCGGCGTCGCGGTGGCGGAGATGTGCATCGGCGGGCGCCTCGGCGCCGCGCTCGACCTGCCGGCCGGGGACGCGATCATCAATCTGTACGGAGAGACGAACGGCTGCCTCGTCGCGGAAGTGCCCGCGGGCAAGGCCGCGGAGTTCGAAAAGGCGATGGCCGGAGCGCCCTGCGCGAAGATCGGCCGCGTGACGGACGACGGAACGCTCGCTGTGAAGGGAGCCGCGTCGTTCGCGGTCCCGGTGGCGACGCTCGTGGACGCCTGGAAGGGCGCGATCGGAGGTGGGAAATGACGAAACCGAAAGCGCTCGTGCTGCACGCCGCGGGCACCAACCGCGACCCGGACGCCTGCGCCGCACTCGAGCTCGCGGGCGCCCAGCCTGAGATCGTCCACGTCAACCAGCTCAGGCGGAAGGAGCGCCGCATTTCGGACTACCAGATGCTCCTCCTCCCGGGCGGCTTTTCCTACGCGGACGCGCTCGGCGCGGGAAGGCTCATCGCGCTTGACCTCACGCGCTACTTCGAGGACGAAGTGAAAGCCTTCGTCGAGAGCGGCAAGCCCGTCATCGGCATCTGCAACGGCTTTCAGGCGCTCGTGAAGTCGGGCATCCTGCCGGACGCGGACATCCAGCGCCCGACGCCGCGCGCCACGCTCGCGCACAACGAGCTCGGCCGCTTCGAGTGCCGCTGGGTATTCCTCGAGGCGAAGGACGGTCCCTGCGTCTGGACGAAGGGAATCGGCCAGCCGATCTTCTGCCCCATCGCGCACGGCGAAGGCAACTTCGTGACGGATTCGGAAGCGACGCTCGACGAGCTCGAAAAGCGCGGCCAGCTCGCGCTCCGCTACGTGAACGCCGACGGCACGCCCGCGCGCGGCGCGTATCCGGCGAACCCGAACGGATCGCTCCGCGACGTCGCCGGCGTCTGCAACAAGCGCGGCAACGTGCTCGGCCTCATGCCGCACCCCGAGGACAACATCTTCGCCAGGCAGGACACGGGCAAGATCGCGTCGTCCCGCGCCATCTCCGGACTCAAACTGTTCGAAAACGGCGTCCGCTACGCGGCGTCCCTGTAAGCATACCCCCGCGCCAACGACACGACGAGGAGGAACGACATGGTGAACGAAGAGAGGATCCTGGCCCTGCTCCCCGAGGCCTTCCGCGATTTCGACTTGCCCCTGCCCGGGCGACAGACCGGCAAGGTGCGCGAGTCCTGGCCCCTGTCCGGAGGCAAGCGCCTCCTCGTGACGACGGACCGCCTGTCCGCGTTCGACCGCGTGCTCGCGGCGGTGCCGTACAAGGGCCAGGTGCTCAACCAGCTCGCCGCGTGGTGGTTCAACCACACGAAAGACATCGTAGGCAACCACTTCCTGGGGATGCCGGATCCGAACGCGACGATCGCGCTCGACGTGGAGCCGCTCCCGGTGGAAGTGATCGTGCGCGGCCACATCACGGGCGTGACGACGACGGCGCTCTGGTACCGCTACAACCTCGGCGAACGGCGCATCTACGGCTACGACTTTCCGGACGGGCTGCGCAAGAACCAGGAGCTGCCCGAGGCGATCATCACCCCGACGACGAAGGGCGGCCCGACCGGCCACGACGAGCGGCTCGACCTGGACGAGATCGTCGAACGCGGCGACCTCTCGAAAAAAGACTGGGACTTCGTGAAGAAGGCCGCGCTCGCCCTGTTCGCCCGCGGCCGCGAGACGGCGCGCAAGGCCGGCCTCATCCTCGTCGACACGAAGTACGAGTTCGGCCGCGCGAAGGACGGCGCCATCATCCTCATCGACGAAGTGCACACGCCGGACTCGTCGCGCTTCTGGAAGCTCGACAGCTTCAAATCGCGCTTCGAGGCGGGGCAGGAGCCCGAGCTCTTCGACAAGGAGTTCGTCCGCATCGCGTACGCGGAAAAGGGCTACCGCGGCGACGGCGACGCGCCCGAGATGCCGAAGGAGCTCTGGGCGAGGACGAGCGTCCTCTACCAGACGATGTTCGAAAAGCTCACCGGGCAGGAGTTCCTGCCGGGCGAGTATCCGGCGGGACCGCGCGCGCTCCGCAACCTGAAGCGCGAAGGCATCGTGCAGTGAAGCCGCTCCTCGTCATCCTCATGGGCTCCAAGGCCGACGAAGCCCACTGCGCCAAGATCGCGGAGGCCGCCGCCGCGTTCGGCATCGAGACCGAGACGCGCATCGGCAGCGCCCACAAGACTCCGGCCCACGTCATGCGCATCCTCGAAGCGCACGAAGCCTCCGGCCGGCCCACGGTCTTCGTCACCGTGGCGGGACGCTCGAACGCGCTGTCCGGCTTCACCGACGCGTCGCTCAGCCTTCCCGTCATCGCGTGCCCGCCGCCCTCGGACGCTTTCGCGGGAGCGGACCTCTATTCGTCCATCCGCATGCCCTCGGGCGTCGCGCCGGCCTTCGTGCTGGAGCCGGCCAACGCGGCCCTGCTCGCCGCGAAGATCTTCGGCGTGTCCGACGCCGCGGTGCGCGACAAGGTGCGCGCCTACCAGCGGGCGCAAGCCGACAAGATCGTCAAGGACGACGAGGCGGTTTCGAAGCTGCCCGGCGGAGGCACGCGATGAGCGATCCCCTCCGGCGGGACGAGCGGCCGCGCGAGGAGTGCGGCGTCGTCGCGGTGGCGTCGAAGGGATCCGACGCGGCCACCACCGCCTTCTACGGCATCTACGCGCTCCAGCACCGCGGACAGGAGGCGGCGGGCATCGTCACGCACGACGGCGTCGCCGCGCACATCCACAAGGACGTGGGGCTCGTGTCGCGCGTCTTCGGCGAAAAGGAGATCGCGTCGCTCCCCGGCGGCATGGCCATCGGGCACACGCGCTACTCGACCACCGGCGCCTCGAGCGCGCGCAACGCGCAACCGTTCCTCATCGAGACGCGGTACGGCCAGGCCGCGCTCGCGCACAACGGCAACCTCGTGAACGCCCCCGAACTGCGGAAGAAGCTTCTCGAGCGCGGCGTGGGGCTCTCGTCGGCTTCAGACACCGAGCTCATGGTGATGACCCTGGCGTCCGCGGAGGGAAGCGATTGGCCCGAGCGCATCGTCAACGCGATGAAGTCGTGGACCGGCGCGTTTTCATTCGTGACCGTCGTGGGCGGCCGCGTCTTCGCCGCGCGCGATCCCTGGGGCTTCCGCCCGCTCAGTTGCGGCACGCTGCCGGACGGCGGCACGGCGGCGGCGTCGGAAACCTGCGCCCTGCGCACCATCGGCTGCGAAGCGACGACCGAGGTCGAGCCCGGCGCCGTCGTCGAGCTCACGCCGAGCGGCGTGGTCAGGCACCCCGGGCTGCCTCCCGCCAAGCGCCTCGCCTCGTGCGTGTTCGAGTTCATCTACTTCGCCCGTCCGGACAGCGTGTGGAACGGAATCTCAGTCCACGAAGCCAGGCGGCGCTTCGGCGCCATGCTGGCCGAGGAAGCCCCTGTGGAGGCGGACATCGTCATACCCGTGCCGGACTCCTCCATCTCCGCGGCCATCGGCTACGCCGCGAAAGCGGGCCTCCCGTACGACGAGGGCTTCGTGAAGAACCGCTACATCGGCCGCACCTTCATCCAGCCGACGCAGGCGCTCCGTAAGCAGGGCGTGGCGCTCAAGTTCAACGCCCTGCCGCATACGGTGAAGGGCAAGCGCCTCGTCGTCGTGGACGATTCGATCGTGCGCGGCACGACGGCCGGTCCCCTCATCGCCCTGCTTCGCAAGGCCGGCGCGAAGGAAGTGCACCTGCGCGTATCCAGCCCGCCGATCAAGCACCCCTGCTACATGGGCGTCGACATGGGCGAGCCTGACGACCTCATCGCCCACCGCCTTTCCGTCGAGGAGATCCGCGCCTCGATCGGCGCCGACTCGCTCGCGTACCTGTCGCTCGCCGGACTGGCCCGTTCCATGGGCAGCGATTCCGGCTACTGCGAAGCCTGTTTTACGGGCGACTATCCGGTCGACATCGCGCCGGGATCCTCAAAGCACGGCTTCGAGGCTGGAGGGAAACGCTCATGAAAGTTCTCGTCGTCGGATCAGGCGCCCGCGAGCACGCGATCGCCTGGAAACTGTCGCAGTCCCCGCTCGTCGACGAGTTGCTCGTCGCCCCGGGCAACGCGGGCACCGAAGCGATGGCGCGCAACGTCTCTGTCAAGGCGGAGGACGTCCCCGGCATCGTCGGACTCGCGGCAAGCGAAGGAATCGACTTCGTCGTGGTCGGCCCGGAAGGCCCGCTCGCGCTCGGCCTCGCGGACGCGATCCGCGCGAAGGGCATCCCGTGCTTCGGCCCGTCGAAGGTCGCCGCCGAGATCGAAAGCTCCAAGGCTTTCGCGAAAGACTTCATGAAACGGCACGGCATACCCAGCGCAGCGTACGAGCGCTTCACCGACTTTGACAAGGCGCTCGCGTACGCGAAGACGCGCGGGACCGCCGTCGTCGTCAAGGCGTCCGGACTGGCGGCGGGGAAGGGCGTCGTCGTCCCCGAGACGCCGAAGGAAGTCGAAGACGCGCTCCGCGCCTTCATGGTCGATAAAAAGCTCGGCGAAGCCGGGGCGGAAGTGGTGATCGAGGAGCGCCTGTCCGGACCGGAGCTGTCCCTGATGGCGTTCACCGACGGGAAGACCGTCCGCCTCATGCCGCCGTCGCGCGACCACAAGCGCCTCCTCGACGGCGACCTGGGACCGAACACGGGCGGCATGGGCGCCTTCGCGCCGGTGCAGGGCATCGCGCCCGCGCTCCTCGAGGAGATCGAGGCGAAAATCATGCGCCCCGCGATCGAAGGACTCGCGAAGGACGGCCGCCCGTTCTCGGGCTGTCTCTACGCCGGCCTCATGCTCACCGCGGACGGACCGCGCGTCATCGAATTCAACTGCCGCTTCGGCGATCCCGAAACCGAAGTCGTCCTGCCGCTCCTCGACGGCGACCTCCTTCCCGTCCTGTACGCCTGCGCGACCGGCAAGCTCGACTCCGTCCAACCGCGCTGGAAACACGGCGCCGCGGCGTGTGTCGTCATCGCCTCCGAAGGTTATCCCGACAGCCCCAAGACGGGGCGGGTGATCGCGGGCCTCGGCAAGACGCCCGCGGACGCGACGGTCTTCCACGCGGCCACAGCGAAGAAAGACGGCGCGGTCGTCACGTCGGGCGGACGCGTGCTGTGCGTCGCCGGCTCGGGCGCCGATCTCTCCGCGGCAGTGAGGTCAGCCAACGCGGCCGCCGCGGCGATATCGTTCGAAGGGGCGCAGCGCCGCTCCGACATCGCCGCGCGCGAATTGACGCCCGCCGCGGGAGGCTCGGCGTACGCCTCCGCCGGCGTCGACATCGACGCGGGCAACGAAGCCGTGCGGCTCATGTCGAAGGCGGTGAAGTCCACCTACACGCCCGCCGTGCTCGCGGGCATCGGCTCGTTCGGCGGTCTCTTCGACGCGGCGGAACTCCGTTCCATGAAGAATCCCGCGCTCGTCGCGTCCACGGACGGCGTCGGCACGAAGGTGAAGCTCGCGTCGATGGCGAAGAGCTACCGCTCCGTCGGCATGGACATCGTCAACCACTGCATCGACGACATCCTCGTGCAGGGCGCGAAGCCGCTCTTTTTCCTCGATTACTTCGCCAGCTCCAAGCTCGACCCGACCCACGTGGCGGAAGTCGTCGCGGGCATGTCCGAAGCCTGCCGCGCCTCGGGCTGCGTCCTGCTGGGCGGCGAGACCGCGGAGATGCCGGGAGTCTACGCTCCCGGCGAGTTCGACATCGCGGGCACCATCGTCGGCGTCGTCGAGCGCGACATGATCCTGCCGACCCTTGATCTCGTACCCGGCGACGTCCTCGTGGGGCTCGCCTCGAGCGGCCTCCACACGAACGGCTACTCGCTGGCGCGGAAGATCTTCGAGGGCTACGACCTCAAGGCCGCGTTGCCCGAACTCGGAAGGCCGCTCGGCGAGGTGCTCCTCGCGCCGCACCGCTCGTACCTGAACGCCCTGTACCCGGTGCTCCAGAAGATGCCCGGTTCCGTGAAGGCGCTCGCGCACATCACGGGCGGCGGCTTCCCCGAAAACCTGCCGCGCGTGCTCACCGAAAGCGTGGACGCGGTGGTGCGCATGGACGCGTGGACTCCGCCCGCCATCTACGGCCTCATGCAGAGGATCGGCAAGGTGGATAGGCTCGAGATGTACCGCGTGTTCAATATGGGCATCGGCATGGTCGCCGTCGTCCCGAAGGACAAGGCGGACGATTTCCGCCGCGCCCTCGACGAGGACAGCTGGATCCTGGGCGAGCTCGTCCCGGGTTCGGGAAAGGTCAGGCTCGCGTGACGGAAACGAAACGCGCCCGGCTCGTCGTGCTGGCGTCGGGCAACGGCTCGAACCTGCAGGCGGTCATCGACGCGTGCGCCGAAAGCCGCCTGGACGCGGTCGTGGCCGGCGTGGTTTCCGACAAGCCGGAGGCGTACGCCCTCACGCGCGCGCACGAAGCGGGCGTCACGCATGTCGCCGTCCCGAAGCGCAAGGAAGAGTCCCGGGGCGATTACGATCGCGCGTTGGCTGACGTCGTCGCGTCCTTCGATCCGGACTGGGTGCTGCTGCTCGGCTGGATGCGCGTCCTGTCGCCGGGCTTCCTCGACCGCTTTCCCGGCCGCGTCGTGAATCTGCATCCGGCCCTGCCGGGCGCCTACCCCGGCACGCACGCCATCGAGCGCGCCTTCGAGGACTGGAAATCGGGCGGCAAGCCTGAATCCGGCGTGATGACGCACCTCGTGCCGGACTCCGGCGTCGACGACGGACCGGTGCTGGGAACGCGCACGGTGCCCATCCTGCCGGGCGACACGCTCGAAGCCTTCGAAGAACGCGTACACGAAGCCGAACGGGCGCTCGTGTTCGAGACTCTTGGTCGGCTCATTTCCGAAAGCGCCACGAACCATTGATTTATTGGAGGACGACATGCCCACGGCTTTGATCTCGGTGTCCGACAAGACCGGACTCGTCGATTTCGCGAAGGGACTCTCCGCGCTCGGCTGGAAGCTGCTCGCCTCCGGCGGGACCGCAAAGGCTATCCGGGACGCCGGCATCGACGCGACGGAAGTGGCGACGTACGCCGGGTCGCCCGAGATTCTCGGGGGGCGCGTGAAGACGCTCCATCCCGCGATCCACGGCGGCATCCTGGCGCGCGGCACCGACGCGGACGCCGCGGAACTCGCCAGGCAGGGCTGGGGCTACATCGATCTCGTCGCCGTGAACCTGTATCCCTTCGAGGCGACCGTGGCCAAGCCCGGCGTCACCCTGGCGGAGGCGATCGAGGAGATTGACATCGGCGGCGTCGCGCTCATCCGGGCCGCCGCGAAGAACCACGACCGCGTGACGCTCGTCTGCGACCCCGCCGATTACGGCGCCGTGCTCGACGAGTTCAAGAAGTCGGGCTCAGTCTCGCCCGAGACGCGGACGCGACTCGCGCGGAAGGGCTTCGCGCGCACGGCCGCCTACGATTCGGCCATCTTCGCGTACCTCGATCCGGACGGCGCGACGATGGTGCGCGGCTACTCGAAGAAGACGCTCCGTTACGGCGAAAACCCGCACCAGGAAGCCGAGTACTGGTCGCTGACGCCCGGCGGCGGACCCCTGGGCGGCGAAGTCCTCCAGGGCAAGGAACTCTCCTACAACAACATTCTCGACCTCGACGCCGCGTGGCGCGCGGTGGAATCGCTCGACGGAAACGGCGTCGTGATCGTAAAGCACCTGTCGCCTTGCGGCATCGCGGAAGCCCCCGCGTTGCGCGACGCCGTGACGTCGGCGATAGCGTCGGATCCGGTATCGGCGTTCGGCGGCGTCATCGCCGTCAATCGCGTGATGGACTCCGCGTCCGTGGAAGCCCTCGGCGAACTCTTCGTGGAGTGCATAGCGGCCGTCGGCTTCGACGACGGGGCGCGGGCTTTGCTCTCCAAGCGGAAGAACGCGCGCCTCGTCTCGATGGGGAACGCGCCGGCCCGGACGGGGAGGGAACTCCGCACGGTGGCGGGCGGCTTCCTGTCCCAGTCGCCGGACTCGGGCGATCCCGCGGGCACCGAGTGGAAAGTCGTGTCGAAGCGGCAGCCGACGGACGCCGAACTGGCCGCGCTCCGCTTCGCGTGGAAGGCGTGTACGCACGTGAAGTCGAACGCCATCGTCTTCGCTCGGGGTACCGCGACCGTCGGCATCGGGGGCGGGCAACCGAACCGCGTCGATTGCGTGCGCATCGCCGTGAACCGCGCGGGAGAGAAATCGAAGGGCGCCGTGATGGCGTCCGACGCGTTCTTCCCGTTCCCCGACTCGATCGAGGAGGCGGCCAAGGCCGGCGTGACGGCCGTCGTGCATCCGGGCGGCTCCATCCGCGACGACCTGAGCGTGGCCGCCGCCGACGCCGCCGGCATGGCGATGGTGGTGACGGGCGTGAGGCATTTTCGGCACTGATTTCGTAAGCATGATATGGAGGGTGATATGAACGAGAGGATTTTCGGGGGAGACGCGGCGTTGACGTTCGACGACGTGCTCGTCGTGCCGGGATACAGCGAGGTGTTGCCGTCGCAGGTGGACGTGAAGGCCACGCTGGCGCGCGGCGTCAAGCTCGGCATACCGCTCGTGTCGGCGGCCATGGACACGGTCACCGGTTCCGCGCTCGCCATCGCCATGGCGCGCATGGGCGGCATCGGCATCATCCACCGCAACATGTCGCCGGACGAGCAGGCGCTCGAGGTCGAACGCGTGAAGCGCTCCGAGTCCGGCATGATCCACGATCCCGTGTGCCTGCACGAAAGCGCCACGCTCGGCGAGGCGCTCAAGATCATGGGGTCATTCCGCATCTCCGGCATCCCCATCGTCGAGGAAGGCACGAAGAAGCTCGTCGGCATCCTCACGAACCGCGACATCCGTTTCTGCGGCCGGGAAGAAGAGGGCAAGGCCGTCCGCGAGTTCATGACGCGAGAAGGTCTCGTCACCGCCCGCGTCGGCACCACGCTCGACGAGGCGCGCGGCATCCTCCAGAAGCACCGCATCGAAAAGTTGCCGCTCGTCGACGACAAGGGCCGCCTCGAGGGACTCATCACCGTAAAGGACATACAGAAGAAGGCCGATTACCCGAACGCCTCCGTCGACTCGGACGGGCGACTCCTCGCGGGCGCGGCCGTCGGCGTCGGCGCGGACCTCGAGACGCGCGTGAAGCTCCTCGTCGCGCGCGGCGTGGACGTCGTCGCGGTGGACACGGCGCACGGCCACTCGAAGGGCGTCATCGACGCCGTGAAGCGCATCAAGGCCGTCGCGAAGGACCTGCCAGTCATCGCGGGCAACGTCGTCACCGCCGAAGGCGTCGCGGCGCTCGTGGCCGCCGGCGCGGACGCGGTGAAGATCGGCGTGGGCGCCGGCTCCATCTGCACGACGCGCATCGTCTCCGGCTCCGGCATGCCGCAACTCTCCGCCGTCTACGCCTGCGCCGTCGAAGGCAGGAAACGCGGCGTCCCGGTCATCGCGGACGGCGGCGTCAAGTATTCCGGTGACATCGTGAAAGCCATCGTCGCGGGCGCGGAGACGGTCATGCTCGGCAGCCTCCTCGCGGGTTTGGAAGAATCGCCCGGCGAACTCATCCTCTATAATGGAAGGCAGTACAAGACCTATCGCGGCATGGGCAGCATGGGCGCGCTCCAGGGCTACGGCCGCGACCGCTACGGCACCGGCCAGTCGGGCCCGGACAAGCTCGTGCCGGAAGGCGTCGAGGGCATGATCCCGTACAAGGGCAAGCTCGAGGAATACGTCTTTCAGCTCGTCGGCGGCCTCCGCTCCGGCATGGGCTACGCGGGCGCCGCGACCCTAAACGACCTCCGCACGAAGACCGCGCTCGTCCGCATCACGAACGCCGGTCTCACCGAAAGTCACCCGCACTCGATCACCATCACCCGCGAAGCCCCGAACTACAACCGCGGCGAGTAAACAACGGCCCGGATTTCCTTTAATGGGGGATCCGGGCTATTTCCCAATACCGAAATACCCTGCCGTCAAACGACGTGCGCCACCGTCTTCATCCCCTCCGCCCACGTGACGACCCTGTTCCGTCCCGATCGCTTGGCTTCGTAGAGGGCTTCGTCCGCACGGAGGAGGCCGGTCTCCAGGTCGAGCCCGACGGAGGAGTGGACGCCGATCGAGATCGTAAAGGAAATTTCCCTATCCTGGTGGACGAAGGACATGGCCTCCACGGATTTCCGCAGGCGCTCCGCGATCTCGCGGGCGGTGTCGGCCCCGGCTTCGGGGAGGAGGAGCGCGAATTCCTCCCCGCCGTAGCGGCAGGCGCGATCGGAGGAGCGGAGCGCGGAACCGATGACGGCGGCGAGCTTCCGGAGGGCCTCGTCGCCGGCGGCGTGCCCGTGCGTGTCGTTCACCGCCTTGAAGAAGTCGATGTCGGCCATGGCCACGGCGCAGGTCTTGCCGCGTTCGGAAAGCGACGCGACGATGCGGGCGCCCCGCTCCGTGAAGGCGCGCCGGTTCAAGAGCCCGGTGAGCCCGTCGTAGTCGGCGATCTTCCGGATCTCGGCGTTCAGACGGTGCTCCGCGAGGTTCGCGCTGATGAGCACGTCCGCCGCCCGGGCCAGCACGACTAATTCGTCGGTGCGGGCATCCGTCCCGGAGCCGGTCTCGATGCAGCTCTGGCAGGCGTCGTTGAGGCGGCGCATCACCTCCTCGATGGGCTTGAAGACGCGGTCGCGCAGGATGGCGGGGGCGGCGATCACGGCGCAAATGGACCAGACGAAGAGGAGGAAGCCGCCTGAAAAGCCGAAGGCAGCGTTTTTTTCGCGCGCGTCCGCGTAGGACATCGCCTCGGCGAAGACGGCTTCCCGCAGCATCGAGATGGAATCCAACGCTTTCACGGAGAGTTCCGAAAGGCGGACGGCGTCGTAGGGCGGCGTCGTTCCGGCGGCCAGCGCGTTCCGCACGCCGTTCAAGGCCATGCGGTATTCGCCGTTGCACAGGCGGTCCACCATGGCGAACGCGGCGGGCAGGACCGGCGAACCGAGGCTGTCGACGTACACGCGCATCGCGCGGAAGGCTTCGTCCTGCCGCCCGACGTGGCGCATGACGCTCTCCATCTCGTCGAAGGTCGGTTCGCGCCCGCTCTTGAGCAGGGCCGTCACCGCGGAGGCTTCGCTGCCGTAATAGTCGCGGAAGATGACGGTCATCACGAGCAGCCGCTCGTAGACGAAGGCGGCGCTCGAGCGCTTTCGGTCGAGCGACAGCCGAGACAGCGTGTCGCAGGTCTCCTGAACGAACGACGAGGCGCGCGCGAACCAGACCGGACGGAAGTCCGCGTCGCGACGGTCCAAGGGCTTGAGGGCTTCGGTATCGGCCTTCACCTTGAGGGCGAGCATCGATCCGTAGCGGGTGCGGAGCGCGTCGGCGATGTCGGGCGTGTCGCGACCGAGCAGCTCGAGTCCGGCATTGATGGCGTCGGTCGCCTTCGCCAGGCGCGTGGCCATGAAGGCCGCGTCCGCGTTCGACACCGGAGCCGCGGCCACGAGCACGACGTTCATGCGGCCGCGCACGAACATGAAGTCCATGCAACCGGCCAGCACGCGCTCGATCCCGGAGGTCGAGCGTTTCATCGCGGAGGAATCGCGGTAGGCTTGCATCGACTGTATGGTGATGATGAACGAGGCGACCAGGAGCGATATCGAGAGGGCGGCGACGATCGAGTTGATGACGGTTTCGAGGCGACCTTGCCGTTGGTACCGTACGCGTCCCATGCTTCAACTATACCGGAGCGGGGGCTCCGCGGCAAACGGGCAAAGGAAAGGAAGGCCGGCGGACGCGCGGTCCGCCGGCCTTCCTGTTCGGTTCATGCGATTCCGGGAACCCGATGGGATTCGGAATCCGGACGGATCCCGGAACCGGCCCGGATCACTTCCATTTCGAGAGATCGAGTTCCTTTTCGGTCTTGGCGACGATGGCGGAGCCGGCGATGTCGCCCGTGACGTTGAGGCAGGTGCGGCCCATGTCGAGAAGGGCGTCGATGCCGAGGATCATCGCGTAGGCGGCCGCGATGGCCGAGCCTTCGGTGACCTTGAGGCCGATGGACTCGAGGACCATGAGGAGCATGATGGCGCCGGCGCCGGGCACGCCCGCCGTGCCGATGGACGCGAGCGTGGCGGTGATGACCACCGTCAGCTGCTGGTTGAAGGTGAGGGGATTCCCGGTGGCGTAGCCGATGAACATCGCGCAGACGCCAAGGTAGATGGCCGTTCCGTCCATGTTGATCGTCGCGCCGAGGGGCAGAGTGAAGGAGCAGATGCCGCGCGGGATGCCGAGCTTCTCCTCGGAGCAGCGCATGGTGACGGGCAGGGTGCCGTTCGACGAGCGGGACACGAACGCCGTGATCATCGCCTCGTTCGCGCCCTTCAGGAACTTGAAGAAGCCGAGGCGGAAGATCGAGAGGAAGCCGCCGTAGCAGCCGACGAGGTGGATGAGGAGTCCGAGGTAGACGGTGATCGTCACCATGAGGAGCGGACCGACGGCCTTCGCGCCCTGCTGGGCGAAGACCTGCGCGATGAGGACGAACACGCCGACCGGCGCGTACTGCATGATGCCGGCCACGACCTTGTACATGGTCTCGGCGGCGGCGTTGCAGACGTCGAAGAGGGCGGAGGCTCCTTTGGCGACGGACTCGTTCTTCGAATCCTTGACGTAGGAGATGGCCAGGCCGAAGACCACCGCGAAGAATATGATGGGGAGCACGTCGCCCTTGGTCAGGGATTCGACCGGGTTGGTGGGTACGATGTTGAGGAGGATCTGGACGAGCGTCGGGGCTTCCGCCGTCTTGCCCTTGATGGCGGCGTCGCCGACGATGTTCATGCCCAGGCCCGGCTGGAAAATGTTGGCGAACGCGAGGCCGATGACGACGGCGACCGCGCTCGTGAAGAGGTAATAGAGGATGATCTTCACGCCGACTCGGCCGAGGCGCGACGGCGCGATGCTCGCGGCGCCCGCGATGAGCGAGAAGAGGATGACCGGCACGACGATCATCTTGAGCAGGCGGATGAAGAGGTCTCCGAAGAATTTCGTGTAGTCGACGAAGGGTTTGACCGCGTCGGGATTGAACCCGAGCGCGATGCCGACCACGGCGCCGAGCCCGAGGGCGATGAGGATCCTGAGAAGCAGATTCGACTTGAAGTACCAGTCGAAGATGCCCCTCTTTCCGGAATTGGCAGCGCTCATGTGCGCCTCCTTATGGAACCTGACGTACGCTCCGCCCGATCGGGCGAAAACTTTTCATCCAGTCTACACCTCGCCCGTCGCGGGCGAAATGCACCATAGGGAGTATTTTGCTTGCGCCGCGGGCGCCGTCAGATGAGACGTTCCTCGAGGACCTTCTTCACGATCTCGGCCTTCGACGAGACGTTGAGCTTCTGGTAGATGTGAAGGATGTGTTTCTTCGCGGTGGAGCCGGCGATGTGGTGCCGTTCGGCCAGCTCGCGGTAGGTGAGCCCGTCGACGATGTCCTTGAGGACTTCGCGTTCGCGGGAGGTCAGCTTGTAGTCGCTGACCGGTTCGCGGTTCGCGTCGCGCCTGACTTCGTCGAGCAGGCGGCGGGCCACGGTGGGGCTGATCGGCGAGCCGTCGTCGCGGGCCGAGAGGATCTGCTCGACGAGCGCGTCCGGCTTCGTGTTCTTGAGGATGTAGCCCTTCGCGCCGGCCTTGATCGAATCGAGGATGCGGTCTTCGTCCTCGAAGATCGTGAGGACGATGACGGATACGGACGGGTATCGCCCGCCGAGCAGCTTCGTGGCTTCGATGCCGGTCATGCCGGTGAGGTTGATGTCCATGAGGACGATCTCCGGCGGCTGGTTGTCCCCGAGCCACGAGAAGAGGTCCTCGGCCCCGGAAAACGACGCCAGGACCTTCACCCGCGCGTCCAGCCCGAGGAGGTAGCACAGGCCTTCCCGCACCTCGAGCTCGTCCTCGACGACGACGATCGTCGTCGGTTCCCCCGTTTCCTTCACGCCTTCACCTCCGCGCCCGCCGGAACTTCGATCACATAACGCGTGCCCGCTCCGTCGGCCGATTCGAAATCCACCGCGCCGCCGAGCCTCGTTATGCGATATTGGATGTTGTCGAGGCCCGTCGCGCCGCGCCCGCGGCTCCGCGAGCCGATGCCGATCCCGTCGTCCGAGAACCGGAGGATGACGCCGTTCTTGCCTCCCCCGAGGAGGAAGCGCACTTTCGCGGCCTTCGAATGCTTGAGCACGTTGCTCACGAGCTCCTCGCACACCTTCTCGATCTCGTCGCGGCTTTCCTGCGAAAGGCCGTTGTAGGCTTCCCGGCCGCGGACGCGGCATTCGAAGCCGATGCCGGACGCCTTGAGCCGATTGCGCATGCCGGCCACGAGGAGCTTCGAGGGATCGCTGCCGATGGTCTCGTCGCGCTTCATCCCGAGGATGATCTCCTTGAGCTGGCGCACGGCCTCGAGGCAGTTGCCCTCGACGCGGTCCAGGAGCTCGCGCAGGCGGGCCGGGCCGCCCTTGGCCAGGTCCTTGGCGACGCCGTTCGCGAAGAAGATGTTCGTGAGCCGCGCCCCGATGGAGTCGTGCATGTCGCGGTAGATCCGCTGGCGCTCCTCCATGATCCGGAGCTGGGTGTTTTCCCGCTGGAGGCGCCACGCTTCCTCGGTGCGCCGGGCGACCTTCTCCTCGAGTTCGCGCGAGTATTCCTCGACCGTGCCGAAGAGGCGGTTGAACTCGTTCCCGAGTATGCCGAATTCGTCGTGGGTCTTGATGTCCACCCGGGCGTTCTTGTCCCCGGATTCGAGCCGGTTGATCACCGAGACGATGTGGCCGAGCGGCGACACGATCAGCTTCCCGGTGACGGCAGCTATGGCGAGCACGAGGAAGACCGTGAGGGCGATCTCGATGGCGCTCACCGTGTTGAGGAGGGTCCGCATGGAGAGGAACATGGGCTCGAGGGGCATGCCCACCGCGATCTTCCATTTGAAGCGTCCCGTCTGCCGGTGGAAGAAGAGGTATTCCCGTCCGCTCGCCACGCCGCGGAAGTCGCCCGAATCGAGCTCGACGATTCGGCGGTAGTCCCGTTCCGACAGGCCGCCGCGCGGCGGACCGGCGGATACCGCGTCCTCGAACTGGCTGGCCACGATGACGCCGCCGGGAGCCAGGACGATGGCCTTGCCGCCCCGGGGGATGTCGAGCTTTTCGAGCATGGTGTGGAAGTCGTCGAGCAGGATGTCCAGCCCGAGCACGCCGACGAAGGAGCCGTTCTCGGCGAGCACGGGCATGGCGCAAGTGATGCCGTAGCGGTCGGTGCTCGCGAAACGGTAGGGCTTGGACAGGATGAGGTCTCCGCGCGCGATCGCGTCGAGGTACCAGGGCCGCGTCCGCGGGTCGTAGTCGGGGGGGATGGCGGGCAGGTAATCGGAAAAGCCCTCTCCGTAGCCCCATTCCAGCATCCGTCCGTCGACGGTGCCGAGATAGATCGCCCTCAAATAGCTCTGGCGTTCGAGCACGGTGGACACGAAGAGGTCCCGCATCGCGTCGGCCCGGACGTTCTTGACGATTTTCAAGTCCGCGTAGGATCGGGCCAGGTGTTCCAGTTCGCCGACGAAGTCGTCGAGGCGGCGCTCGGTCTGGTCGAGCATGAGCGAGGCGATGCCGTCGGCCGTGTCGTTCGCGTATTCGCCGACCATGCCGCGGATCACGGCGAAGCTGGCTACCATGAACGCTACCACGAAGCAGGCGACCACGAGTATGAATTTCTCACCGAGTCCGAAACGACGCTTGTCCATGACGGACGCCGATTGTACCGCGCCTTCGGGCGCGGGGCAAGGACCGGCCCGAACGCGCGTTCCGAAAAACCGCCTTGGAAAATTGCCAGCGGCGGGCAAATGGAGTACACTGTCTCCATGGATCCAGAACGATCTCATCATATCGCCCCGACCGACTTCCCGAACCTCGCGTTCGACAAGCTCGCGTCTTCATACACCATCGTCAAGACGGTCCATGACCAGTTCCGCGGGCGCATCGCCGAGATAGCGCCGAAACTGGACGGCCAGGAAAGGCTCATCGCGCAGGCGCAGGCCCGTTGCGACGCGCTCAAGCCGCGGCTCGCCGAGCTTGCCGAGGCCATATCCGCGGTCATCTCCGTGGTCAACGACGCGCGCGGCTTCGTCGCGTCTGGCGAGGAGAGCCTCAAGGTCTCGGTCGTCAGGGTGCGCGACGCCGTCGAGCGCGTGCGCGCCCTGGACGCCGAGATGCGGGTCATCGTGGAGATCGCGGGGCGCGTGGCGGAGCGCATGGGGGAGATCGCGGACATCGCCGTCGAGAACAAGCTGATAGCGATCAACGCGTCCATCACCGCGAGCCGCGCCGGCGACAAGGTACGCGGATTCAAGGTGATCGCGGCGGAAGTGACCCGCCTGTCGGTGCTCATGGCCGAAAAGGTGGACGCCATCGTGGCCCGGTCGTCGAGGACGGCGGAGCGCGTGTCGCTCATGACGCGGCAGATGCGGGACGGCGTGGACAGCACAGCCAACGCCGTGCGCAGCATCGACGAGGCCTTCGGCATCCTGTCGGACATCCTGGAGACGATGGAAGGCGCCGGCCGTTCGGCCCGCGAGATGCTCGAGGAAGCGGGCACGCTCGCCGCGGGCGTCGAGCACCTCCGTTCCTCGCTGTCCGACGTCGCCGAATCGGGTTCGGGCGCCGCCCGCGTGGCGGAGGAGAGCGCGCGGCTCATCGCCTCCCAGCAGTCGGAACTCGAAGGCATCGGTTCGGACATGCCGGAGCTCGGGCATCGCGCCCGCGATCTGGCCGCTCGGGCGCGAGAACTCGGGGGCGAAGGGCAGGAGCCCGGCGACGACGAGACCACCCTCGTCATGAGCGAACTTCCCATCGGCCAATACGATCCGGCGCTCGCCACCCTCGTGCGCGAATACCACTACGCCATCTTCACGTGCCTCCGGCTCATCCGTTACTCGAGCGACAAGAAACTCGTGCCGTACTTCGCGGAATCCTGGACCCTGGTCGACGGCGAACGCACCTGGGACTTCACGCTCAAGAAGGGCGTCAAGTTCCCCGACGGCACCGAGGTGACGTCCGCGGACGTCAAGTTCTCGCTCGAACGCGTCCTCAAGCCCGATTTGAAATCGCCCTACGCCAACTTCCTCACCGTCATCGAGGGAGCGGACGAGTTCCGCGCCGGGCGGGCGGCCGAAGTGCGCGGCATCGCGCCGACCGGCCCCTACGCCGTGCGCATCGTGCTCAAGAGCGCGACGAATTTCTTCCTCGGGCTCCTCGCGCACAGTTTCTGCTCGATCGTGAAGAAGGATCCCGCTTGGTTCGGCGCGCCCCTGACCCGTTCCGCCGTCGTGTCGGCGGGGCCCTACCGTTCGCTTCCCGAGAGCACCGACGCCGTGCAGGTCCTCGAGGCGAATCCCGGTTTCGTGAACGGTTCGCCGTTCTTCCGCCGGTTGGTGATCAGGCGGGACGTGAAGGACATCGCGGCCGCGGCGGCCGCCGGCGAGATGCGGATCGCCTACAACATTCCCGCGGCGCTCGAGCGCGACATCAGGCACGCCGGTTTCCGCGGCGAAACGCGCCGCTACGTCTCGCGGTACTGCGCCGGCATCTGCGTCAACTTCCTGAAGGACAATCCCGTCACCCGGAACGCCGAGCTCAGGCGCGCCCTGGTCATGGCGCTCGACCGGGACGGCATCGTGGGACGGGCGTTCGGGGGCGACGCTGTCCGGGCCGATACCGTCATCGTGAAGGAACTCCTCGACACGGGCGAGCGCGGATTCGTGGAATTCAACCCGGATCGCGCCAAGGAGACAATCGCGGCTTCGGGCGTCTCGGGCATGACCTTCACGCTCGCGTTCGTGAAAAGCCCGGCGTACGTCGGCGCGGACAAGGTCGTCCGCGACGTGGCCGAGGATTTCGCGCGTGCCGGGGTCAAGGTTTCGATCGTGGAGCTGCCGCCCGAAAAGGCCAAGGTCGAGGAATACCGAAAATACGACCTCGTGCTCCTCCGCTTCATGCCGGAGCCGGATCTCTACGCGGGACTCGAGCCCTTCATCAATCCCGAAGGCGGCGACAACTACTTCCATTACGACAATCCGGCCATCTTCGACGAGCTCAAGGCGTCGATCTCGATCCGCAACGAAAACGACCGCAAGGAGCGGTTCAAGACCATCATCGAGCACTTCACGCTCGACGTGTTCATGATCCCGCTCTATTTCCAGAAGACCATCTGCCTCATCGCGCGCGGGGTGAAGAGCGTGTACCTTTCGCTCGAGGAATCCTTCTTGCCCGACGCCGCCTATCCGGACGTCCTTTCGGCTTCGTTCGAGGCGGTCCGAAGGGACCAGGCTGGCAAGGCGCTCGTGGCCGAGTACGCGAGCCGAACCAACGCGATGCGCGCCCGCGTTGCGCGGGTGGACGAGAGCGCGGCATCGCTGAACGGTTCGCTCGGCGCGATGATACACGGCGTCCTCGGGCAGGGGCGAAAACTGGCGGAAATAGACGCGGCCATCCGCGATTTCGAGGAACGTTCCGCGCGGCTCAAGGGCAAGAGCGTCGCCGTCAGCGCCGAGGTCCGCAAGTCGGCCGAGGAAGCCCGCGGCAGCGCGGACGCCGCGCGCATGATCCTGGACGGCCTGGACCGGCTCCAGCGCGAGCTGTCGGCCACCGCGGCGTCGCTCGACCTCGTGACGAAGGACATCGCCGAGATGGTGTCCATCTCCGAGTCGATCGCCAAGTCGAACGACGTGATCGGCTCGGTGGCGGTCAACGCGGCCATCATCTCGTCGAAGGGGGGAGCCGCGAAGGCGGATCTGCTCAAGGTGTCGAAAGCCATCGCGGAACTCGCCCGGCGCAACGACGAGTACGGCACGGCGACGAAGAGCATCCTCGCCGAGATGTACGAGCTCGCGCGCGCGGACTCGGGCGGGCTCGCGAAGTCGATCGCCGTCATGGCGGAGGCGATCGGCGAAGTCGGTTCGTCGGGCGCCATGCTGGCGCGCGTGGCGCCCACCCTGGGCGACGTCGAAGGCCGGACGAACCGCATCGCCGCGCTCACCGACGAACTCGCCGGGCTCCTCGGCGAGACGGCCCGGGCGGTTTCGGACAGGAGCGGCGCCTCGAGCTACGTCATGTCGTCCGCCGAGACGATGAAGTACGGCATCGAGCTCGAGCGCGCCGTCGTGGAAGTCCTCCGCGACGTAGTCGAGCTCAACAAGCAGTTCGGCGTCGAAGTGTCCGGCGAGCAGGCTTCGATTCGCTGACCGCGCGGCCGGTCTTTCGCGTCCGGCGCTCGGATCGGAGGGCCGCTTCAGGCGCGGGAAGCGACGAAGGCCAGCACCGCGCGCTCGATGTCGTCGCGCACCGCCCGCACGCGAGCCATGATATCGTCGTCGCTTCCCTGAAAGGCCGAAGGATCGTCGAAGGGCCAGTGAAGGCGTTCGACGCGGCCGGGAAAGATGGGGCAGCGTTCGGAAGCTTCCTTCGAACAGACCGTCACGACGACGTCGAACGCGGCTCCCGCGTCCTCGAGCGCGAACACGGTTTTCGTCGAGTTGCCGGAGATGTCGATGCCGCGTTCCGCCATCGCGCGCACGACGAAGGGATTCAGTTTTCCCGCCTCCAGTCCGGCGCTTTCGACCGCGTAGTCGCCGCCGGCGTGTCGTTCCAGGAAAGCCGCGGCCATCTGGCTCCGCGCGGAGTTGTGGACGCACAGGAAGAGGACGCGCGTCTTGCCGACGCCGGCAAGACGATCGGCGCCGCGCTCCGGCTCCCGTTGCGCCGGCTTCGCCATGAGCGGATTCTCCCCGGATCGTGTCTTGATCTTGCAGGCGCACTGACCGCCGAGTTCGTATTCGACGTCGCGCCGTACCGGCAGGCCGTCGTTGTCCCACTCCACCATGCCGCCCGCCAGGTACGCGATGTTTTCGTAGCCGGCGGCGGCAAGCGCCGCCGCCGCCTGCCGGGCGTAGATGCCAACGGCGTCCGCGATCACGAGCGGCCTGTCCCGAGGCAGCTCCGGCTCGATCGACTCGAATTTCGTCCAGGGCGCGTAGATCGCGTCGGGTACGTCGAAGACGCGGAAGTTCGTCTCGTAGGTTTCGCGGAGATCGACGAGGACCGCGCCTCGGCGGAGGCATTCGTACGCTTCCGCCGACGACAGAACCGCGATGCCGTCGTGCCGCGGCAGCTTGCCTTGGTACGCGCGGAAATCCGGGATCCCGACCATGCTCACCTCCGGTACGGTCCGGACGGGCTCACGCCGTCTTCGGGAACGAGGAGCGGGTGGCCTTGGCGATGCGCACGAGCGAGAGCATCACGGGCACTTCCACGAGCACGCCGACAACGGTCGCCAACGCGGCGCCCGAAGACAGCCCGAAGAGGCTGATCGCCACGGCGACGGAGAGCTCGAAGAAATTCGACGCGCCGATCATTCCCGCGGGCGCCGCCACTTCGTACGGCACCTTCCACGCCTTGGCCCAGCCGTAGCCGAGGAAGAAGATGACGTAGGTCTGGATGACGAGCGGCACGGCGATGAGGACGATGGCGAGCGGATTGGCGAGGATCACGCGGCCCTGGAAGGCGAAGAGGATGACGAGCGTGAGGAGGAGTCCCGCTTCGGTGATGCCTTCGAAACGCTTGAGGAAGACGCCCTCGAACCACTCGACGCCGCGCTTCCGGATGAGAAGCGTCCGGGTGACCGCCCCGGCGCCGAGCGGGATGACCACGAAGAGCGCGACGGAGAGGAAGAGCGTGTCCCAGGGGACGCGCACGTCGCTCACGCCGAGGAGGAAGCCCACGATGGGCGTGAAGGCGAAGAGGATGACGAGGTCGTTGACCGCCACCTGCACCACGGTGTAGCCCGCGTCGCCGTCGGAGAGGTAGGACCAGACGAAGACCATGGCGGTGCAGGGCGCGGCGCCGAGGAGCACGGCCCCGGCCAAATATTCGGTGGAGAGTCCCGCGGGGATGAGCGCCTTGAAGACCACCTTGAGGAAGAACCAGGCGATCGCGTACATCGTGAAGGGCTTCACGAGCCAGTTCACGACGAGCGTGACGACGAGTCCCTTCGGTTTCTTTCCGGCGTTCTTGACGCTGCCGAAATCGACCTTGAGCATCATGGGATAGATCATGAGCCAGATGAGGATGGCGACGGGTATCGAGACCCGCGCGTATTCGAACTTGCCGAGGAAGGCGGGCACTCCCGGGAGGAAATGCCCGATGGCCACGCCGAGCCCGATGCAGAGCGCCACCCACAGCGAAAGATACTTCGCGAAAAAGCCGATGCCCGAACGCGCCGCTTTTTCCATGTCGACCTCCCGATTTCGTTCCTTCCTGTTCGACCGGTTACTTCGAGAACTTCCTGATGAGCGTCACCGCGTCTTTCGTCTCGATGAGCTTGCCGAAGGACACGACCTTCCCGTCGATGACGAGCGCGGGCGTGGTCATGACCCCGTACGCCGCGATCTCCCCGAGGTCCCCGACGTTCTCGACCTCGACGCCGAGCCCGAGCTCGGCCACCGCCTTCTTCACGTTTTCGAAACTGGCCTGGCTTTTCTTGCAGCAGGCGCCCAGCACTTTGATGGTCATGATATCGCCTCCCTTATCCGCAGCACTTGCCGCCGCAGCCGCATTCGTCCTTGACCGACGCGTCGCCGACGTACTGGATGGCGCCGGCGGGGCACTTGTTGCCGCAGCCTTTGCAGCCCTGTACGCAGCCTTCGGGATACACGACGAGGGGCGAAGGCGCCTTCGCCTTGTCGTAGACGCCGTGGCGGCACATGGCCACGCAGGCGCCGCACTCGGCGCAGAGCGAATAATCGATTACCGGGTACCAGGTCTTGGACATGGCTCTCTCCTTTCGTGTCAGACGAACAAGAATCCCAGGGCGTTGAACGCGTAGCCGATGACGACGATGCCGGCGGCGACGATGGAAACGAAGACGGCGAGCAGTTTCGCCTTCACGACCTTCTTGAGCATGATCATGGAAGGCAATGACAACGCGGTCACGGCCATCATGAGCGAGAGGATGGTCCCGACCCCGACGCCCTTGGCGTAGAGAGCTTCCGCCACGGGAATGGTCCCGAATATGTCCGCGTACATGGGGATGCCGACCGCGGTGGCGATGAGCACGGAAAAGGGATTGCCGGCGCCGAGGACGTTCTGTATCCATGTCTCCGGCACCCAGTTGTGGATGACGGCGCCGACGCCCACGCCGACGAGGACGTAGGGCCACACTTTGAGGAAGGTCTCCAGCATGCGGTCCCGCGCGTAGACCAGACGGTCTCTCCGCGTCAGCTCGGGAAGCTCGAGGTCCGCGCCCCCTGCGGGTTTTCCGATGCGGATGACGAACGCCTCCATCCCGAGCTTGTCGATGAGGGTGCCGCCGACGACGGCCAGCATGAGGCCGACGACGACGTAGGCCACGGCGATGGGCGCTCCGAAGACGCTCACGAGGAGGACGAGGGCCCCGAGGTCCACGAGCGGCGACGATATGAGGAAGGAAAACGTCACGCCGACGGGAAGGCCGGCGTTCGTGAAGCCGATGAAGAGCGGTATGGACGAACAGCTGCAGAACGGCGTGATCGTGCCGAGCAGGGCGCTCAGGACGTTGGCCGTGATTCCCTTGAAACGCCCGAGGATTTTCTTCGTGCGCTCCGGCGGAAAGTGGCTCTGGACGTACGAGATGACGAAGATGAGCGTGCAGAGGAGGGCGAGTATCTTGACCGAGTCGTAGAGGAAGAACCGGACGCTGGCCCCGAGCCGCGACGAAACGTCGAACCCGAGCGCGGCGAGCGCCGAACCGACGAGCGCGTCGAGCCACGCCATTCCCAGCACCTGTTTTTGGATGAAGTTCCAGATCACGAGCATGCGTTCATCTCCTTGGCGCCGAATGAGGCGGCTTTCCGGCGTCCGGCGTGCGGAGCGGTGAAGGCTTCGAAGACTTTGAGCGCCTCGTCATGGCCGGAGCGCGACAGCGAGTAATGCGTCCATTTGCCGTCCTGGCGCGAATCGACGAGGCCCGAATCGCAGAGGATCTTCAGATGGTGGGACAGGGTGGACTGCGCGATGTCGAGTTCCTCGAGGAGGACGCAGGCGCATTTTTCGCCGGAGCACAGCAGCTCCAGGACGCGCAGGCGGTTTTCGTCGCAGAGCGCCTTGAAGATCCGCGCGCCGCGGGCGTAGCCGGTTTCCAGAACGGGCCTCCTCGTATCGAAAAACGTCGATACGAGGAGGATAGCGATCACATCGACGATTGTCAATGTGAAGCGGGGAAGGATCAGCGGATCGCGGCGGCGACCGCGGAGGCGTCCTTGGCGGCCTCGAGCGAGACCGAGAGGTTCGAGAGCGTGCCGACGGGGTCGTGGAAGCCCATCGAGTTCGCGCTCGCCGTGTAGTCCCAGAACCACTGCGCCTTGCGCACCAGGTCCCGCGCGCGCGCGAGGTCGGGAGACGAAGGCGCGCGTTTCGCGGCGGCCGCGATGGCCAGGTGGGCGTCGGCCACGGCCGAGCCGGCCCTGGTCTGGGCGGCGTAGACCGCGTCCTGCCGCGACTTGACCTGGGCGACGATCCAGTCCTTCGTCTTCGACTTGTGGCAGCGCAGGCACGAATCCTCGACGGCCGCGAGCGGGGTCGTGATGTGGTGGCTCCGCATCCCCTTGCCGTCCACCTCGGTCCACGGCATGTGGCAGGTGGCGCAAGACACTTTCGACTGTCCGTGCACCCCGGCCGAGTATTCCTCGTAGTCGGGGTGCTGCGCCTTGAGGAGGCGGGCTTTCGAGTCGTCGTGCGTGAAGTCGCCGTCGAAGCCCGCGGGCTTCGTCTCGTAGTAATCCCACGCGGCTTGCGCGCCGAGGCCCTTCGCCCACGGGAAGACGACCTTCGTCGTCCCCGGCTCGAAGTAGTATTCCGAGTGGCACTGGGCGCACACGTAGGTTTCCATCTGTCCGCGCGTCGCCTGGTCGAAGTCGATGCCGGTCGCCTTCGCGGCGTCGAGGAAGCCGGGCTGGATCGGGCGGAGCTTGCCCGTCGCCTTGTCGTGGCAGGTGAGGCAGTCGATGCCGGGATGCTCCGTCGAGGTGAATTCCTTCAGGGGCTTTTTCGCGTAGTCCCAGCCTTCCTTGGCGTAGATGTCGGCGATCGAGCTCGTCTTGCACGACAGGCAGGCGCCCGGGCTCTTGTCGGAAACCCGCTTCGTCTTGAGGAGGTCTTCCCACGCGTAGACGTGGCCGCGGTCTTCCGCGTAGTCCTTCGAGAACGGACTGCCGCGGAAGTTGACGGCGAGCTCCTTCACGAGCCCGACGCGCTGGAACGGTACCGAGCCGCCGTAGCCCGTCGGAGACGGGGCCATGATCCGGTTGTCCGCGTCCATCTTCGCCTGGAGCGGGAAGCGCGCCGCCCACTGCGCCGCGTTCGGGCCTTCCGCCTCGGGCGTGGCGGCGCCGACCGCGTCGGGCTGCTGGGGAGCCTGCGCCGGTGCCGGTTTGGGGGCGCAGGACGCGACTGCGAAGGCGACTACCGCTACGGATAGAATCGTGGCTACGCGGCGTTGGATCATGGCGACCTCCCGGCGGGCGCGACGGCGGCCCGACGCCCGAATTCTAGCCGATGCGGCGCCGCGGGGCAAGCGTACGGCCGACGTGGGTCACGTGTCCCGGTGGGCGTGGCGGTGGTGGAGGTCGGGATAATGCCGGTGCGCGTGCGCGGTTTCCGCGTGCTCGTGTTGGTGCGAATGCGGCGCCGTCGGGACCGATCCGTCCGCGTGGACGTGGTCGTGGTGGCCGTCGTCGTGCGCGTGGAGGTGCACGTGGGACGTCGCGGCATGCCGGTGCGCGTGTTCGTGGACGACGAGATTCGTGAAGACGATGCCGAGAGCGAGGAGGCCCATGGCGACGATCGCGTGGACGGAGACGGATTCGCCGAGGACGGCGAACGCGACGAGGATCCCCCAGAACGGCCCCGTGGAAAAGAGGATCTGGGCCCGCGTGGCGCCGAGCTGCTGGGCGGACGCCACGTACAGCGCGATGCTCGCGCCGTAGGACACCGCGCCGACGCCGAGCGCGAGGGCGAGCTGCGGGAGCGGGACGCCGCCTCCGGCGACGAGGAAGCCGAGCGCGAAGTTCACCGAGCCCGCGAAGAGTCCCTTGATGAACGTGATGGTCTTGGGGGACGCGCCGTCCACGAGGGCGGTCAGGTGGTTGTCCATCCCCCAGCTGACGCACGCGAGCGTGACGAGGAGCGCGGGCGCGAGGCCGCCGAGGCCGTCCTTGACCGACATGACGAGCCCGGCCGCGAGCGTGAGGAGGACGCCGACGGCGGCGGGCGCGTCCAGGTGGTCCTTGAAGAAGAGGACGCCGAGCGCCGCGGTGGCCACGAGCTCCATGTTGAGCCACACGGACACGGACGACGAGGCGGCGAGCCCGAGGCCGGCGAGGAGCAGCACGGGTCCGAGCAATCCTCCGAACACGACGATGCCGACGACCGCTCCTTTTCGCTTCGTGTCCCGCATCCACGAAAGCTCGCGCGTCCGGTTCCGGAGGAGGTACGGCAGGAAGGCGAGGGCGGCGCCGAGGTAGAGGAGCCCCGCCAGCTGGAAGCCGTTCATCGAGCCGAGGAGGAGCTTGCTGACCGGCGTCGCGACCCCGAAGAGGATTCCCGCGGCCAGCCCCATGACGACGGCGAGGATCTTCCTACCCGGCCCCTGACGGTTCGCATCATGGCGGCAGTATACACGATCGGACCGGGCCGTGTCGGCGGGCGATCCGATCCGGTGTCATTTGCCCCAATACTGGAACGCCGCGTAATAGTACGGATTCGAGTAATCCGTCGGCGTTCCCGCGCCGAGGAGCGCCTTCCATCGCGCGTCGCGCGGCCACGTGCCGTCAGCCAACGCGTCCCGGGCCGTCCGCATGGCGTCGCGGGGCGAGGCTCCGGACGCGAGCATGGAATGGAAGATGACCATGAACACGCGCGTCGCGTCGTCGGAGACCGGCCAGAGGCTGACGACGACGCCGTTGGCGCCCGAGGTCATCCAGGCTTGGGTCAAGCCGATCACGCCCTCGGTGGCCGTCACCTTGCCCATCGCCGTCTCGCAGGCTGAGAGGACGACGAGGTCCGCTTTCGTCTCGAGCGCGACGATCTCGGCGGCGAGCAGGCTGCCGTCTTCCCGGCGACCCGGGGCTTCGAGCGACTCGTATGCCTGCCGTTTCGCGGCCGGCACGGCGTCGGGCTGGGTGAGGAGGAGCCGGCTCGTCTCGGGCAGGTCGGGCACCGATTCGCCGTGGCACGCGAAGTGGATCGTCTTCGCGTCCGCGAGGCGCAGGGTTTTTCCGTTCGCCGAAAGGCCCGGGCCTCCGAGCTTCTTCACGACGGGTTCAGAGGCCATGATCCCCCGGAACAGCGCCGCCTGGGCATTCTTGGGATCCGCGTAATGGATGGCGGCCACCTCGATCGCCTCGCGTTCGGCCCCCGGAAGATCCTCCCATCTGCGCTCGCGGAAGCCGCGGTCCAGGATGTCCGCGAGCGCCGAGACGCGGCGGGATCCGTCGAGGTCCGCCGCCTCGCCCGCGGACGCGTCCGTGCCGCCCGACTCCGCGCTTTCCACCGAGTAGTGCGCGCCTCCGAACGCCAACACGGGGACGCGCTTCAGTTTCGAGTAGTCGCGATTCGGGCTCCGGAGCCGCGCGAGGACGGCGAGGGACGGCGCGTAGGAGGTCGAAAAACGTTGGCCGAACCGCGCGCCCTCGTAAGGCAGCGCATCCCACGGGAGGAGGCAGAGATCGCCGTCCGGCACCACGACGAGCGAGGATACGTCCGGGCCGAACGACGCCTTCGAAGGAAGGATCACGAGCGCGATGACGGCGAGCCGCTCCGCCGGCCGCGTTTCGCCGAGTTTCCGCGAACCTTGCACCCAGCGCAGGAGCGAGGCGCGGTATTCGCCGACCGCCTTGTGGAGATCCTGCTCCTTGTCGTGTTCGAAATACTTCACGGTACCGTCGCGTTTGGCGATCCACGCGCCCGTGCGGTCTTCCACCGTCGCGTACACGAGCGCCGCCTCGTCGCCGGCGAGGCAGGCGAGCGACGCGCCCAGGGCGGGCGCGGACGATTCGCGCAGCTCGGCGTAGCGGGGATACCGGCGCCCGAGTTCGGCTTCCAGCGCGTCCACGTCCCGTTCCGCCGAGCGCTTCGACGACGCGAGCTGGGCCAGCGCGCCGTCCTTCCCGCGGGCCGAGTCCGACAGTTCCCTGAGCCCCGAGGACAGGGCCGCCAGGCGCTCGTCGAGGGCGACGCGCCGTTCGATGTCGGCGGCGGAAACCCCCGCCGCCTTGAGCGCGTCGCGCACGGAGAGGTTTTCCATGAAGGTCCGGCCCTTGAGCGCTTCCCACGCCTCGAGGGCGCCCGCGGGATCGGAAGGCGCCAGCTCGAGCGCGAGCCGCTTCAGGGTGTCGGAGACGTTTTCGGCGTACTGCGTGCGTTCCGCCGAGACGCCGGCGCGCCTCCGCACGGCGAGCGCCTCGGAGACGGCCGCGCGCAGTTCGGCCATGGCGCGTTTCGGTTCGCCGCCGCGCGCCACGGCTCGGGCGAGGCCGGCGCGCGCGTACACGGACGACCAGGCGTCGCCCGCGTCGCCGAACAGGGCGAGGGCCGCGCGGTAGCGGGCTTCGGCGCGCGCCGGGTCGGGCGGCGTCGAGTCGAGCGCGAGGTCGCCGAGGCTCTGCTCGCAGTTCGCCTCGCCGAGCGACGAGCCGTACGCGCGGTAGAGCGGTATCGCCTCCTCGAAGCGCCGTTTCGCCTCGTCATGGCGGCCGGTCCGGAGCGCGATCTCGCCGAGCCCGTGCAGGCAGTTCGCCGTTCCCAGCGTCGACTTGGTTCTTTCAAAGGCGGCCAACGCGGCTTCGTAGCGTCCGAGCGCCTCCGGATAGCGCTTCCGCGCGAGCGACACGTCGCCGGCGGAGCGCAGGCAGTTGGCCTCGCCGAGCAGGTCGCCCGCGGAGCGGTAGAGCGCGGCGGCTTCGTCGTAACGGGCTTCCGCCTCGGCGTATTCGCCGCGGGCGCGATACAGCTCGGCGATCCCGAACGCGCACGACGCCTCGCCCGCCGGATCCTTCGCAGCCGTGCTGAGCGACCGGGCCTCGTCGAACGAGGCGCGGGCTCCCGAGGCGTCGGCCCTCCGCGAAAGGAGCGTCCCGAGTCCGAGCAGCGCCTGAGCGCGCAGGCGCGGATCGGCCTTCGCGGCGGGATCGGCCAGGACGCCCCGGTATTTCTTCTCCGCGGCCGCGAGGTCGCCGCGCCTCGTCAAAATGCCGGCCGCCTCGAGCTCGCACGCGAGGACGCCCCCGGGGGCGTTCGCCGAGCGGTAGGCTTCCCGCGCCGCGTTCACTGCCTTTTCCGCCGCGTCGAAGTCGGAGGTCGCGAGGGCCGCCTGCGCGTCGACGAGCCAGCACGCCGCGACGTCGCCAGGTCGCTTGGCGGCCGCGTACCGTTCGCGGGCGCGGGCCGAACGCTCGAGCGCACGGGGGAAATCGGCTTCGCGGAGATCGGCGCGCGCGAGTCCCGCGAGGGCGCCGCCTTCGCCGGTCGCGTCGCCGCTCCGGGCGAAGGCGTCCGCCGCGAGCTGGAAGAAGACACGGGCGGCCGCCGTCTCGCCGAGCGCGAACGCGGCGGTCCCGGACGCGAGGTCCGCGTTCGCGAGTCCCCGCGCCGCGCCGGGCGTCGCCGACGCCTTGAACTGCGCACGGGCGTCGTCGAGCAGGGAGAGCGCCTCCCGGTGTTCCCCGGTCGCGTCGACGAGCACCGCCAGGGCCAGGAGCGCGTTGCCGAAATCGAGCCGGCGTTCCGGATCGAGCGCGGTCGAAGCCCGGTAGCAGGCGATCGCCTCCCGGTACGCGGCCGACGCTGCCGCGACCTTGCCCGCCAGGCGGTCTTCGTCAGCGGAACGCTGGAGGAAATACGCCCGCTCGGGAAGGAGGCCGTTCCGTTCGCAGAGATCCTCGGCGGCGGCCCACGCCGCGCGCGCCTTCGGAAGGTCTCCGAGGAAAACGCACAGGTCGCCCAGGCGCCCGAGGGCGTCGACCGCGCCGGCGGGATCGCCCGCTTCAGAGAGGAATTCGGCCGCGGAGGCGTAGCGCTCCCGCGCTTTCGCGTAGAGCTTCGCCGCGGCGCTTCCGGCGGCCGGCGTCTTGCCCGCGCGCGCCTCCGGACTCGACGCGTGGGCCGCATCGCCCGCGTTCCGGTACGCGTCGCCCGCAAAGGCGCGCGCCGTTCCTGCCGCGTACGGGTCGGAGGCGGCAGGCGACGCGAACCCGGTCGCCGCGCGGTCGAAGGCGTCCGCCGCGCCCGCGTGGTCCTTCGACGCCGCCAGGCAACGGCCGATGCCGGCCCACGCCGCCGCCGTCCCGTAGGCGGCGCCGCCCGGATCGCCGGACGCCTCGTACAGCCCGACGGCGCTCCGGTAGTCGGCCAAGGCCCGGTCTGACGGACCCCACGTTTCGCCGACGAGCCCGCGGTAGCGGACGCAATCGGCGATCCCGAGCGGCGCCTCGTTGTCGCGGTAGATCGCCTGGGCGCGATCGACGAGGGCTTCCGCCTTGGCCCGCTCCGCCTTCGCGGCGACGAGGCAGTCCGCGTACACGAGCCTGAGCCACGCGTCAGAGAGCGGGAGGCCCGTGAGATCGCACAACGCGGCCAGGTTGAGGAAGGCGCGCTCGGCCCGCGCCCGCTCGCCGGACTCGAACAGCGAGCGCGCTGCGTCCGCGGCTTCGGCGATCCATTCGTCCGTAAGGAAGGCTTCCGCCCCGTCCGCGACGGCGCGGAGGGCGGCGCCCGCGGGCTTCCACGGATCGCCCGCGTCGGCGATGCGCGCGAGGATGGCGCCGTCCCGTTCCGAGTCCCAGGCCGCGGCCGGGAGCGCGAGGACGAAGGCGAACGCGAGGAGCGCGAGGGTTTTCGCGTAGTTTTCGCGGAACTGCTTCTTCATCGGATACCCCATTGTCTCAGCGGACGCTCTGGGCCAGACGCAGCCCGATGAACTCGTCGCGGTAGGACGGATCGTACGGGTAGCGTATGCTCGTGCGCGCGCCGTCCTCGTTGTAGTACCAGGAACCGCCGCGCAGGACGCGGTAATCGTCGCCGCCGGGGCCGACCGGATCGGTCTGGTCCGCGGCGTCGTAGCTCCCGAAATTGTCCCAGCACCATTCCCACACGTTGCCGCTCATGTCGTACAGCCCGAGCTCGTTCGCGGCCTTGAGCGCCACTTCGTGGGCCAGGTCGCCCGAGTTGCCCTTGTAGAACGCCACCGCGTCGATGTCGTCTGAACCCGCGTAACGGGTGCCCCGCGACTTCTGGCCGCCGCGCGCGGCGTATTCCCATTCGGCTTCGGTGGGCAGGCGGTAGCCGTCCGCGCCGAAATCGCACGTTACCGAAGCGCCGTCCACGCGGTACGCGGGCGCGAGCCCGTCCTTGAGGCTCTTGGCGTTGCAGAACGCGACGGCGTCCAGCCACGACACCGATTCCACGGGAAGGTTCTTGTACCCCTGGATGGCGCTCGGGTTCGAACCCATGACCGACTGCCATTCGCCCTGCGTGACTTCGTACTTGCTCAGGCGATAGTCGCCCAGCGTCACCGCGTGCACCGGCTCGGCGATGCCGCGCTGGCCCATCTGGAAGGCGCCGCCCTTCACGAGGACGAACTCCGACTTGAGCTGCGGCCGAGCCGCCGTGGGCTTGGCCGCGCGAGTGGGGATGGCCGCCGCGGGCTTCTTCGCGGTCGCGGAAGCCGTGTCGACCGTGGCCGACGAACCCGCCGGGCCCGACGATCTCCGTTCGGCTTCGGAACTCTGCCGCTTGAGCTCCGCCACCTTGTCGATGCGGGCTTTCGCCTCCGCGTACTCGGCGGCGGCCACCATGCCCCGTTCGTTCATGCTCTCGAGCACTTCGCGCGCGAACGCCGGGGCCGCCGAATCGAGCGCCTTGTCGACGAGCGCGAGCCCTTCCTCTTTCGTCAGGATGGCCGCCGCGATGAAGCGACCGCGCTCGACTTCGACGCTTTCGTCCGCGCTCACGGCGTCGCGGAAGGGCAGGGTCATGGCCTCGACGTATTCGGCGCGCGCCAGCGCGGCTTCCATCGCCTTGGAAGCGGGCGCTTCGGCGCGTGCCGCCTCCAGCGCGTCCACCAGTTCCGAAACGGCGCGATCCCTCGTCATCCCCGTTTCGCTACTCGGCCCCACCTGACCGTTCGCGGTCATGCCAGCGAGCGCTTCGTCGACGAGCTTCGCCGCGGAATCGCGCGAAACGGAATCTTTGGCTTCCAGGGCGGACACGATGCCGCGGGCGGCGTCTTTCGGATCCGACGGCGCTGCGGATGGTGCGGTCGTCCGCGTTGAATCTGTCGTTGTAGAGTTTGTCGCGGTTTCCTTTTTCGTGCAGGAAACGAGCGCGATGAACGTCATCGTCGAAAGCAGCGCCGTGACGCAAAGTACCGCAATCATTTTGATCGTTCTTGTCATGCCAGTACTCCCATGAATCGTCTGGTGAACCGTTTATTTCCGGATGTCTTCAAAGACGGCTTTCGAACCGTCCCAGCTGAAATCGGCCGCTTTCGCGCGCGTTGTCCGGCCGTCGGCGAAGATGTCGGAATCGATGATGTGCCCGAGGATCACATCGCCCGACGCGTCGAGGCGGAGCTGGATGCCTTGGGCGAAGCGATAGGTCTTGCCGTCAGCGGCCCGGAGCGGCGTCGGTTCTTTCAGGACGAGTACCGACTTGTCGAAACGTGCCGTGCCGCCCGTGAAATCCGCTCCCCACCCCAGCGTCTGCACGGCGACACCGCGGATGTCGGTGGTGCCTTCGGATCGCGCCACGCCCTGGATCACGCGGCCTTCGTCGTTCCAGTTGATCGACATCGCCCAACCGGGTTGGAACGCGTACGCCTTTCCGTCGTTCGCGTCGAGACGCGCCTCTTCATCGAGGTACGCCTCCCCGAGCAGGATCGAAGGCTGCCCGCTTTCCGGGCGGTCGAACCAAGCCATGCACCACGCGACGGCAAGGTCGCGTCCCGCGAAGCGGATCTTCTGGCTTAGCAACGCGCCGCTCTTGACGAGTCCGGATCCGCCGTCATCGAAGCATGTGTAGCGGAATCCGGCGGTGAAATAATACGAACGTCCGTCCAGCGCTTCGAGACTCGTCATGGCGTCCAAGGCGACCTTGCGACGTCCGAAGACCGCGCGCCCTCCCTCGTCGAAACTCAAGTCGCACGCGTTCACGACGACCGGTCGACCCGTTTCCAGCTTGAGGGTGCGGACGCCTTGCACGGTTCCGCGCTCGACAAGACCTTCCGTCGTCAGCCACAGTTCCTCGCCTGCCATGAAAGGGTAAGCGTTTCCGTCACGCGCTTTCAGGATGATATCGTCGATCGGCATCGAAAAATCGCCCGCCAGATCGTACGCCGCGACACGGATTGTCCTGCCCTGAAGCGTCGCGTCCTTTTCTTCCCTGAATCCGGCTTCGAAAAGCGTTCCGTCCTTGTCGATGCATACCGGGTGGTCCCAACCGCCCATCAGGACGGTAGCCCGTCCGTCCGGCAGCGTCACGTCGGCGTCGTTCCGCAAGTAAAGGCGATATCCGCCTCCGTCCAGCTCCGTGACGGAAACGCAATCGAGCTCCTGCCCGTTCCAGGAGAAGGAGCGCTCCGTATTTCCGCCCGAGCCGACGGCCTGTGCTTCTGGGTCCGCGCTCGTAAAAGGCAACGCGAGCTCGCTGACGATGAGGAGAAGGACAAGGCGGGCAAGGCGGCTCGGATGGATCACGTGTTCCTCCTCGAACTTGTTGGCATGATACGATAATTACGAGGCCGGGTTTTGGGTTACGGGGGAGAAGGAAATTTGTTTCGCGTTCTTCGCGGATGCTTGAAAACGCCGCATCCGGAAGCGGGGATTCTCTCGACTAGTGATGATGTTGACCTCTGGAAACCGAAGCCGAGTATCGGCGAGCCCGAACCGTATGTCAAGGATAATGGGCGTCGCTGCGGCTGGTCGAAAAAGATAAAACATGCCGCTTCCGTCAGCTTGATCTCATGTTACACGAGCTTGATTCCGGTTTGACAGCACCCGAAACGCCCCTTATAGTGACCGCAACAAGTAACCGAAGACTAATCCGCGTGTTTATCGGGCAGGTCCACGACCGCTTTCCCGAAAATCCATGCATGAAGGACAAGCCACATGAAACGTCCGCGCATCGTCGCCCTCCTGACAGTGATCGTCGCCGCAGCTTCCTTCGCCCAAACCCCTTCTTTGGACGACTACCGCGTGTGGACCCAGCTCAAGGAATACGTCTATTGCGATACCGGCGTGGCGGAATCGGGGGAAGTGCTGGGTATCTTTCCGGATTTTCCGCCTTTCGCCGATTTCCCCTTTCGGTATCGGGGCCAGGACACCTTCGCGGTCACCGGATCAGGCAACGAGATTTTCGTGGACGGGAAACCGTATTGCCTGCTCGTGGAAACCGAAGCTGATTTCGCGAAAGCCGACGGACGTTACGAAGCGTTGTGGTTCACGGACGCCGCCCTGCTCAAGCCCGAACGTCTCAAGCTGCTCCCGAAGCCGCTCGCGGGACGCAGCATCAAGATTACCGGGGCGGACGACGAGACGATTGCCGGCATGGTGAATGCGGGAGTCCTGGATGGCGTGACGGTGCTCTCCGTCAGTCGGTGCCGTATCGGAGATGATACGGCGATAGCACTGTGCAAAAGGCTTCCCGATCTTGAATATCTTGATATCACCGCCACTGACGTCGGGGATCGCGGCTTTCTGGAAGGCGTCGTGTCGTTTTGCGGCGGATTGAGAGGACTCAGTATCCGGGAAACCCGAATAACGGAGGCGAGTTACGTCAAGGGAATTTCCAAACTCGCCACTTTGAGGAACCTGTATCTCGGGGACTGGTCAGGAACCAGCCTGACGGATCGGGCCATTGTCGATGGCGTTTGCGCCGTCAAAGGGCTCAGGAAGATCGACATCATGTGGGCCAGCAGTCCTACGGATGTTTCAATGGCGGCGCTTTCCGGATTGCCTGAACTCCGGAGCCTCGTTTTTTCCTGCCCGAAGGTGACGGATCGGGCACTGATGACTATCGCGAAAAACGCGAAAAAGCTGATGGAACTCCGCTTCGGAACCGGTCGGAACGCGAAACAAGATGACGCCTTGGTTTCGCTGGGCGCGATGCAGAACCTGAAAATCCTGCATCTCAATACGGATTACGGAGTCGAGTGGAACGAAATCTACGAGCCCATCATGAGCGAAATCGCCTGGAGAGACGGTATCGGCAAGCTCGGGAATTTGAAGGTATTGGGAATCAACGGGGCGCGAATCACGGAAGCCGACGCGCGCGATGGTCTCGGTCGGCTCGAAAACCTCGAGTTCCTCCAGCTTATGGGCTCCGATCTGAACGACAGGACCATGTCCGTGGCCTTCGCCAACCTCCATAAGTTAAAGCGCGTGTATCTGAACGACTGCAAACAAGCCGGCGACGACGGGGCGATCGCTCTCTGCGTCAACAACCCGGGCATGGATACGCTTTACATCAGCCAGTCAACCATCGGCGACCGGGCGTTCGTCGACGGGATTTCCCGCCTCAAGTCGCTCAGGACGCTCAACGTGTGGGGCAACCGACGCTTGGGAACGGATGGCGTCGTCGCATTGTGCGAAGGATGTCCGGATCTGTTGTCGCTCGACATGCTCGGAGCCCAAGTAGACGTAAAAGCCTTCAACGAAGGCGTCGCATCGCTCAAGAAACTCGTCAGGCTCGGCGCGCAACAAACGTCGTTGTCGGACGATTTCTTTTCGGGGAATCCCGATATCGCGCCCAGGCTGAAAGTACTTGTCGCACACGATCACACCGAATTGACCGATCGTTTCGCCAAAGAAGTATTGCCTAAAATGAGGAACCTTTATTCCCTCACGGTGGCGGGAACCCGGATTTCCGAGGAAGCCCTCTACGCCGCGCTTCCGCGCCTCCCCCGCCTCTATTCGATCGACGACCAGACCGTGAAGGATAGGATGCGCTACCTGCTCGAGCGTATCGCCGTGAAAAAGCGGGTGGGGCCGGATATCTACAGATTCGATCCAGGCACGGGGACGCTCGGCGGACTCAAATGCGGCATGGCGCTGGCCGAGATAGAATCCGTTTACGGCAGGAAACTCGTTCCGTGGAAAAACCCGGACGAGTGGGAACGGACGAACTTCGACGCCGTGTACGAACTGTTCGGTCTCAAGATCTGCTCCAAGAACGGCCGCGTGGCGCGGATCCTGAGCCCGTGGTGGGACATGAAGTTTTCGACCGTCGCCGGAACGACGCTCGGCATGAAACTCGAACGAGGTCTGGCGCTCGAGCGAAAACCCGATGACATAAGTCAAAACAGCTTCGCGTTCCGCGATGGTCCGGAAACCCGCTCATTCTTGACTGAAGAAAAAGGTCGGATTGTCCATTTCGAAGTCAATACGAAGATCGAATTTCTGGAAACCGCCGGACTGCCGTCGTTCGCTCCTCTGCCGAGGGAACTGGTTGATTCGCTCGGTGACCGGGCATTCATGTTCAAGACAGGTAAGGAACTCGAGTTGTGCGGTATCGCGCCGGGCATGAAGATTCCCGAAATTCTCTCGAAAACGTACGCAAATTACGCGGCACTCGACGCCGTAAGGGAACTTCAAGCGCTGCCCGGCGAGACGATGTATCGTTTTCCGAACGTTGCCTTCGCGGCGAAGAACGGCATCGTGACGCGCGTACAGGGCAACCTATGGGACGCGCGACTCCATCTATCCAGCATGAACGTGAAGGTGGGCGACGATTCGGCGATGCTCGTGGCTTCGACCGGCGCCCCGCAGCGTACGACGAACCGGAGCGACGGCCTCCGTGAGCTCGCGTGGGACGCCGCGAAAGCGACGGTCGTCGTCATCGTGGACAGGCACGGAACCGTGGCCGGTTTCCGCCTGGAGATCCTGGCGTCAGGCGTTACGGGCGGCAACCGTGTATTCGACAACGAAGAAGATCCGAACGCCGGGGAACGCTTCCGCTCAGCCGTCGCGCGAATCTCCGAAGGATCCGGGCGCTGGGAAGCATGGGACAACATCCGCGATTTCTCGTGTTCGAATGGCCGCATACTCGGCGTCGCGAGAAACGATGATCCCTACTTCGGCGCAGAAGGTCTTTCCATCGGGGGCGCGGAAGGGCAGAAGATCGTCGTGCGGTTCAAGGCGGGCTCGGGGGATTCGATCGGCATGTATTGGATAACCGAAGACGCGCCGGAATTCGATGAAGAAAAAGCGATGCATCTTCCTCTCGTTTCTGACGGCCAGTTCCGCGACTACGTGTTCGACGTGGGCGCCAGATCTGAATGGGCGGGCAAGCGGATCACCGGTCTCCGCATCGATCCGACGGAAGGCGGTCCCGGCGGACCGTTCGAGATCGAGTCGATCAAGGGCGTGTATCTATCGAAGTCGGAGCGCGAGGCGCTCGACCGGAAGAACAATCCGCAGCTCGGAAAATCCTTCGAGCGCATCGTTGCGAACTTGGCGGCCGAATGCGGCATGAGGCCGGGTTTCCGGACGGATTTCAAAGACGCGGCTATCAAGACTTTTGACCGGTGGAATTCGCCGGAACTCGTCGTGAAAGACGGAGCGGTCATATTCGCGAAGGGCAATACCGAAGATCCCGCGTTCGTCCGGCCGTCTACCATGAAGCCGGGCAAGCTCATAGCCCTGCGCTTCCGCAAGACGCCGGGAGCCAGATTCGCGATGGATGTCGAACGCGGAACCTGGGACACGCCGGATTTCCAGAGCATACACGTGGAAGGGGTTCCCGAACAGGAATGGTATTCGAGCGGATTCAACGCGGGAGCCGATAAGCGCGCGGACTGGGAAACCCGTGGATACGAGGTCAAAAACGACGGCGAGTACCTGGCCGTCTGGACGACGACCGAAGACGGGAAACTTCTGGTGAATGTCTATGACGCGAATGGCCGTGAATGGAGTTCGGGACCGCGTTTGGCCGTCGCCGGCATGCCCTGGCATTGGATCGTCAGGATATGGGAAGGTTCGATAAAGCTGGTAGACTACGCCGAATACGAAATCGTCAAACCGGCGAGTGATTTTGCGAAGATCATGGAGGTCATTTCCGCGGACCCCGCCGGCTGGTATCCGCTCAATCAAATGAAGGGCCTGGATTCCGCGGGAACGACGCTGAAGGGTACGGCGACCGGTGGCGATCCGAGTCTGGAACGATACGATATGTGTTTTCAAGGCGACAGGAACCAAACCATCGTGATTCGCGCCAAGGCCGAATCCGGAAAGATGATCGCCCTGTATTGGTGCAGCAACGACACGAATACCATGGACGAGACAAAGTCCATCCATCTTCCGCTCATCGCGGACGGCAAGTTCCACGATTACGTCTTCAAGGTAGGTTCCGATCCCGATTGGATCGGCAAGACTATATCCGGTCTCCGCATCGACCCGACGGAAGGCGGCCCCGGTGGCCCGTTCGAGATCGAGTTGATCAAAGGTCTCTACAAAGGAAGGTAAACGATGAACAAATCATCCCGCGTCACGCTGATGCTCGCGCTGCTGTGTGCGGCCATGGTGACCGCGCAGGCCCCGTCTCCGGACGGGTACCGGCACTGCATCGTGTTCAAGGAAAACGCGTTCATCGACGACTTTTGCGCGCGACCCGGGGACCTCGTGAGCATAAGCGTCGATTTCCCGCCGTGGGGCAGCGTGCCGTTCCGCTATGAAGGCCAGGAATCGATACGGATCTCCGGCAAGGGCAACGAGATCTTCATAGACGGGAAACCGTGGTGCCTGCTCATCGAGTCGGAGGCGGATTTCGCCAAGGCGGATTCGCGCTACGCCGCGCTCTGGTTCACGAAAGGCGAACTCCTGAAGCCGGAGTACTTCAAGAAGATCCCCGGATCGCTGGCCAATAGGATCATCCGGGTATCGAAAACGACCACGGAACAGTGGAAGGCGATAGCGGAGTCCGGAGCCTTGGACGCGGTAACCATTCTGGACATTTCCGGTTGCCCGATCCAGGGCCATTGGTTCCTGCCGACGCTCAAGCGCATGCCGAATCTCGTGTACCTCGACGCGAGCAATACGAATATCAACGATGGCGGAGCACTGGCGAGTCTCCAAGAGTATGCGGGAACTCCGAAACTAGAAACGTTGCTCTTGCATGGCGTGATTGTCTGGGAAGCCGATTTGGTGAACGGGATTTCAAAGCTAACGATGCTTCGTTCCCTCGCGTTCGTCAACTATTGGGAAGGTTTTCCAAAACCTGAGGTCATAAGTGCTCTGTGCAAGCTTGAAAAACTGGAAAATCTCGAACTGGGACCGGTTGCTTTTCTTTCCGACGACAATCTCAAGACAATCTGCGAACGGCTCGTGAATCTCCGGAAACTGCGTATCTATTCGAAAAAAGCAACGTCGGCAGCCGTCATCGACTCAATTTCAAAACGCACAGACCTCGTGGAATTGCAACTCGGTCTGTCGACGAACGGACTTTCGGAAGACGCGGTCGTGTCGCTGTCGAAGCTGCAAAACCTCAAAAAGCTCAACCTCAATACGGATTACTGGCCCAACTGGAACGAGCCTTTCAAGCCGCTGCTGACGGAACGGAGCTGGATCGACGGTCTCGGCAAGCTCGCTTCGCTCGAAAGCTTAACCGCGTACGGGGCGCGGATCACGGAAAAAGCCGCGCGGGAGGGATTGGGGCGGCTTTCGAACTTGACCTATCTCGATCTGTGCGGCAACGAGCTCGACGACGCGGGGGCCAAGGCCGCGTTCCCGACGCTCGGGAAGCTCCGCCACCTCAACCTCTATCGATCTCCCAAGTTGGGCGATGACGGAGTGGTAGCCGTCTGCGCTGGTGCTCCGCAACTTGAAACGCTGCTCGTGACGAGCTCCGGACTTTCGGATCGCGGCATCAAGGAGGGAATCGCCAAGCTGTCGAAGTTGCGCGTGACGAAGCTGTCGATCAACAAGATAACGGCGGACGGCTTGATCGCCCTCTGCTCGGCGATACCGGGCATTACCACGTTGGACATCGGCGGACAGAATATCGAGGACCGCGGTTTCGTCGAAGGCTTGCCCAAACTGAAAAATCTGGAAGTATTGAACGCATGGCAGTCGCTCATTACCGACCGGTACTTCCTGGAGCATCCCGAAATGGCGACGAAGTTCCGCGTGCTTGATTTCCATGACCACGCGATGATGACCGATCGCTTCGCCAAGGAAGTCCTGCCGACGATGACAAACCTGCATTCCTTGAACGTAGACAAAAATCCCGTGAGCGAGGAAGCGGTCGTGTCGGTACTGCCGCGGCTTCCGCGTCTCGACACTCTGGACGGAGAACCGGTATTTGAACGGCAAAAGCGGTATGTCGAGCGGATTGGCATCAAGAAACGCGTCGGGTCGGGAATTTATACGTTCGACGTGGCGACGAACGTCTACGGCGGGGTGCGGCTCGGCATGACCTTGCAGGAAGTCGCGTCCATCTACGGTTCAATGCCCACACGCGTGGCCAAGCCCAGCGAATGGGAGGCGAAGACCTTCGAATCGGTCTGGGAGAACTTCAACCTCCGCTTTGGGGTAAAACGGAACCGCGTCGTCCGCATCGCGGGGCAGTGGTGGGATCCGAGGTATACGACCAAGACTGGCGTGCGACCCGGGACGATCCTCGCCGCGGCCAAGACGGCCGACCGGGCGCCGGACGAAGTCCGCGACGACGCGCTCGTGTACCGCAACGGCATCGTCTCGTTCACGATCGGCGCGTACGCCTTGGTCGGTTCCGATCGCTACGTCACGGATTTCTCGGCCGACGCGGACATCGACGCGCTCGAAGCCTCCGGTCTGCCGAAGCTCGCGCCGTTCGACGATGTACTCAATACCGCTTTGAAAGGCGACGCCTTTACGCTCAGGACTGGGGACAAGCCTTCGATCGGCGGCATCCGGCCGGGCATGAAGTACGACGGCGTCGTATGGAACGTCTACGCCGGGCAGGCGCCGCTCGAGGGATCCCCGGGCGTGAAAGCCGCAGCCGGCGAAAAGTCGTACCATTACGGCAACGTCTCGTTCGGCGCGAAGAACGGTCTCGTTACCTGGGTGTCGGGCAACGCGTGGGACGAACGATTCAAGGTTTCGAAACCCCGCATGCGCGTGGGCGATCCGGCGGACGAACTCCTCAGGAAAGCCGGCCCGGCGGCGAGGAAGGCGAAAACGGACGACGGGCTCGACGATCTGGCGTGGGAAACGCCCGACGCCGTGGTGCATGTTTTTATCGACCGATATGGCACGATCGCGGGCTTCCGGCTTGACGCCCAAACCACCGCTAAAATACCGCGCCATCCGTTCTGGAACGATCCGACGGATTACGGAAAGGGTGTGTCCGCGTGGGGCTCGCTCAAGCCGGGAGACGTCGCGGAATTCACGGCGGGCGGGGTGTCCTTCGCGATGCGCTTCGTGCCGGGCACGACCTTCCCGCAGGGATGGGAAGACGTCGACGTCGCGACGCTCGACGCGGGATTCTGGCTCGGCGAGACGGAAGTGACCTGGGAGCTCTGGGATGCCGTGGTCTCGTGGGCTACCGATCCGGCGAGGGGTGAAGCGATGTATCGTTTCGCCCAAACGGGTTGGCAGGGCGGATTCACCGGACCCCAATGGATCGTGGATCCGCGCAGCACCGACCAGCATCCCGTGACGCTCGTCGCCTGGCGCAGTTCCATGATTTGGTGCAACGCGCTCACCGAATGGTACAACGCGACGAACGGCACTTCGTACACCTGCGCGTATTACGAAGACGCCGATTATAAAAAACCCATACGCACCTGCACGGACGAACGAAACGTCAATACCATCGAAGGCAAGCAGGACCGGCCCTATGTCAAGGCGGAGCTTCCCGGCAACGTGGATCCCGCCCGCTGCGACGCCACGGGCTTCCGGATGCAGCGCGCGCTCGAGTGGGAACTGGCGGCCCGCTACCGCGGCGACACGAACGACGATGGAGATATCCGGGATCCGGGAGAGTATTCTCCCTATAACTGGGCAAGCGGCGCCAAAGGGGACTTCAACGACATGGCCGCGACCGCGGAGGTGGCGAACGTCGATAAAGTCCTGACCGAACGCGTCGGAACGAGGAAGGCAAATGCCCTCGGCATCCACGACATGAGCGGAAACGTGTCGGAATGGTGTTTTGACGGTGAACCGACCGAAGGCAATCCCGTCCGCACCCGCGTCGGCTCCTCCTGGTCGTGGGGCCCGGGAATACACAACGGTTGCGCCGTGGTCGAACGCTGGATGCTGTATGGCACGAATACGGGCACCGGCTTGCGCGTAGCGCGGTCGTGGTTCCCCGAGGCAACCGCGGCGCGGACCGCTACGCAAAAAGAAGCGTACTGGCGCTCCGCTCTCGAAAAGTTGGCGCTTTCGCCCCGCGGCTGGAAGGCGGCCGACCAGGTCGCCGATCTCCAATCGGACCGCGGCCTCGTCTCCGGCCAGGCGACGGGCGGAAAGCCGATCCTCTTCCGTGACGATCTCCGTCTCTTCGGAGAAGCCGGCCAGGCGATTCCGATCCGCGTTTCCGCGGCCTCCGGTTCCGCGCTTCGCCTGTACTGGATCACGGACGACGACGGCGCGTGGTCCGAGAAAAAATCATTGCGCGTTCCGATCAAAGCCGACGGCACAGTCCACGACTACGTCCTGCAAGTCGGGACGAACGCGGCGTGGGCTGGCAAGATCGTCACCGCCCTCAGGCTCGTTCCGGCGGAAGGCGGGAAGGGCGGCGCGTTCTCCGTCGACTTCGGCGGCGGCGCCGCGTGCTACGAAGAGAGCCGCGCGAACCCCGAATTCGCCAAGGCGATCGAACTGCTCTCCGCCCATCCGGAAGTCTGGAGCGCGTGGAACCAGGTGGAAGGGCTCGCGGTTTCGAAGGGCATAATCAAGGGTAAGGCTACGGGGGGCGATCCTTTCATCGGCATCAATCGGACGCGCCTTGTCGGCACCACGACACAGAAGATCCTCATCCGCATCAAGGCCGTTTCGGGTGATCGAACCGCCATATTCTGGACCACGACCGACGATACGAACTGGGGCGGCGACAAGTGCGTGAGCGTGCCGCTCGTCCCCGACGGCGCTTTCCACGACTACGTGTTCGACGTCGGCGCGAATCCGGCTTGGGCAGGCTGGGTGATTAACAGGCTCCGCATAGATCCGACCGCGGGCGGTCCGGGCGGGCCTTTCGAGATCGAGTCGATCAAAGGCGTGTACGTATCGAAAGAAGAACGGGCGGCCGCGGAGCGCGCCGCGAATCCGCAGCTCGGGAAATCCTTCGAGCGCATCGTGGCTGATCTTGCCGCCGAGCGTGGGATGAAACCGGGTTTCCGGACGGATTTCAAGGACGCCGCGTTCAAGACCTTCGACCTCTGGGAAGAACCTGAAATCGCCGTAAAAGACGGCTTTCTTCAGTTCACGAAAGGGAAGACGCAAAATCCCGTGCTCGCGCGGTACCAAGCGATGAAAGCGGGAAGGATGATCGCGCTGCGGTTTTCGATGCTGAAAGGAGCGCGCTTCTGCTTCATGCTCGAACGTGGCGAATGGCCGACCCCGGCGTATCAAAAGTCGATCCTGTGCGGCGGATCGGAAAGCGGATGGGGGTTGGATGAAGGCGGGGTTGACGCGACAAAGGCCCTCGCGTGGGATGCAAGCGGCTACACGGTCAAGCAGGGACCCGAATACCTGGCCGTATGGACCGCGACGCCCGACGGGAAGATCGGTCTCGCCGTGTACGATGGTACCGGGCGCGAGTGGCGCGCCGTATCATGTGCGGACGGCTCGGGCGCTCCGTGGATGCTGACCATCCGGATCGGTCAAGGTTCTATCAAGCTCATCGACTACGCGGAATACGAAACAGTCCAGCTGGCGAGCGACTTTCCGAAAATCATGGACGGCATCTCCGCGAACCCGGCCGGGTGGAACCCGATCAACCACCTGAAGGATTTGAAAGCCGCGGGCACGATTTTGAAGGGTGTGGCGACGGGGGACGATCCGTACATGGAGCGCTACGACCTGTGCTTCGAGGGGGACATAAGTCACAAGATAGTCGTTCGGCTCAAAGCTGTTTCAGGTGACGACACCGAATTTCTGTGGATCACCGCGGAGGAACCGAATTGGGGCGGGAACAAAGGACTCGGTGTTTCACTCATCCCGGACGGGCAGTTTCACGACTACGTGTTCGACGTGGGCAGCCGGAAAGAATGGGCCGGCAAGCGGATCACGGGACTCAGGCTCGATCCGACCGCGGGCGGACCGGGCGGGTCCTTCGAGCTCGAATCGATCAAGGGCGTGTACGAAACGCAGAATCGCTGAGGAGAAAACATGGATATTGCCGACGGCAAGCACCGCATGAGCGACGAGGATATGCGTCGTTTGATAGATCTAAGCGTATCGCCGTATCTGCAGCTGGCGTACCGGCTCGTGGACGTGCCGCGGAAATACCACGGCAACATGTTCCGTCACCAGGGAGCCACCTTCTTCATCCTCATCGACTACGGCTACACGGACCACGTCCTGCTCAAGGCTTCGATCATCCACGACATCCTCGAGGACACGCCTACGAAACCGGAAGAGATCGAACGGCTCGACGACGGGGCCGCGGTGCTGGCGCTCGTGCGCGAAGTGACGAAGGCGGAGGATGAAACGAAGGACGAGTTCCTCGGACGCATCGTGGCCGCGGGATCCGAACGGGCGCGCGTCCTCAAGTGCGCGGACCGGATTTCCAACATGACGGACATCGGCTTTTCGTGCGAGTACGAGGAGCTCATGAAAACCGTCAGGGAGACGGAGCGGCACATCCTGCCGATGGCGCGCTCGATCAATCCGTGGATGGCGAAGGAGCTCGAGGATCTCGTCGCGTCGCGTACGGCGATAGCCGCGCGAATGCTCGAAAACGGAAAAGGAAGAAGATTCTAAAAGGCCGGACCGCTTGGTCTCGTTCGATGCTTGCGCGACCTGCTTCACGCCCGCAGCATGCCCCTGAAGCCGCGTACCGCATAGTAGGAGTCCGCGCCGTTGTGGTAGACGAACACGCGGCCGTAGCGGCGGTCGCCGAAGATGGCGCCGCCGAGCTTCCGCACTCCGGGCGGCGTCTCGAGCCAGCTCGAGGTCTTCAAGTCGAACTCGCCGAGTTCCTGGAGCGCGCGGTACCGCTCCTCGGTGAGGAGCTCGATTCCCAGCTCCTTGGCCAGGCTGGCGGCGTCGCCCGCGGGCTGATGCTCCTTACGCGACTCCAGCCCCGCGCGGTCGTAGCACAGGCTCCGCCTGCCGGCCGGGCTTTCAGCCGCGCAGTCGACGAACAGGCATTCGCCGGTTTTCCCGTCGATTCCGATCACGTCGGGCTCCCCGCCCGTGCGCTCCATGCCGTCGACCGCGTCGAGCTTTTTCGGATTCGCGTCGAGCCGGGCGCGGACCGTCTCCCACGCGACGCCCTCGTGGCGTTCCGCGTTCGCCTCGAAGCGGAACCGCAGGATTTCGGTCAATTCTTTCCGTCGTTTCGCGTCCATGCGTTTCCCCCTCCCGTTCGGGCGGCTTGACCTCAACCGACCTCGTAGGCGCGGCGCAGCGCGGCCACGTCGAACTTTTTCATGGCCATGAACGCCTCGGTGACCGCGCGGCGCTGACCGGTCGTCCCGGTTTGCAGCATCTCACCGAGTCCGGACGGCACGATCTGCCACGACACGCCGTACTTGTCGCGCAGCCAGCCGCATTGCTCCGCCTCGGGATACGCGGACAGCCGCTCCCAGAACCGGTCGATCTCTTCCTGGTCGTCGCATTCGACCATGAACGACACCGACGGATTGAACCGGAACTCGGGACCGGCGTTGATGGCGATGAACCTGGACCCGCGTATCTCGAACTCGATGGTGAGGATGTCGCCTTCCTCGTGGCCCGTGATCTCCTCGCCGACGTCGGTATAGCGGTCGACGGCGAGGATCCGACCGTCCTCGAACACCGACAGATAGAAGTCGACGGCTTCCTTCGCGTTGCCGTCGAACCAGAGGTTCGGCGTGATTCCTCTCATGGCGCGCCCCTTCCCGGATCCGTCGTCCGGTTTCCCTCAAGATACCGAAATCCGGGCGGAACGAGCACGTTCACCACACGCCGGGAATGAGCTTGAAGCGCACCCGTTTCACGTACTCTTCGTAGCCGGGCAGCCCTTCGCGCAGCACCTTTTCCTCGTTCGCGATGCGGAGGGCGAGCACGAACGGCATGAGGAGGGCGGGCGCGAGCGCCACGAACGATCCGAGCGCCAGGGCCGATCCAGCGTAGATGAAGATGATCGCCGTGTACATGGGATGCCGCACGATCGAGTAGAGCCCCGTATCGACCAGGGTTTGACGCTCCTGGATTTCCACGACGCGCGACGCGTAGGCGTTCTGGAGCATCGCGACCAGGTTGACGACGTAGCCGCCCGTCACGACGGCGAAGCCGACGACGACGAGCCAGGTCGGCACGGCCGTCCAGCCGTAGCGCCGGTCCAACCCGGGCAGCGCGTAGACGAGGAGAATCGCGATGGAGGACGCGACGACGAACGCCACCTGCGCCTTTTGCGTCTCGCGCGTCTTGAGCCGCTTGCGGAGCAGTTCCCGGTCCGTCCGGTACAGGGCCGCGCCGCCCGCGCACATGAGGACGGTCATGAGGATCAGATAGGCCCAGGCTTCGGGATACGCGAAGGTGCCCGCCGTCAGGAAGAACACGGCTCCCAGGAAGACGAGCACGATCAAGAACCGCGCGATCACGCCCGGCAACAAGCCTCGGTCCCGTTCGGGATTTTCCGCGTCCATGGCGAAACCTCCTCGCGGCGCGACGCGTGCGGCGCGACGCGGCCATCGCGTTCAATTTCCTGCCGCGCGGGCCGGTTGTCAAGCTCGGGCGCGCCGGGCGGACGGGCCGATACCCGACCGTCTTCCCCCGGGATCTCGGACGCGTTGTGCGACGCCGTCAGGCGGAGCCGGTCGCCCGTGCGGTTTCGCGCGGTCTTCGGGCGTCCGCCGTTGACAAACGGCGTCTACCGCATGAGACTTTCGAACCATGGGCTCCCGAAACCGCGACATCGGTCCGCGTTCCGGCCGCCAGCCATCCCGTCCGCATCCGGAGCCGAAGGCATGCGCAGTTCGTTCCGCATCGTCGTCCTGTACGCCCTGTTCGCCACGTTCTGGATCCTCGCTACCGATCGGATCGTCGAAACGGTCGCCACGAGCGTCGCGGTCATGAGGCTCTACTCGTCGGTCAAAGGCATCGTGTTCGTCACGGTCACGAGCCTGCTCCTCCTGGTGCTGGTGAGGAACGAAATGGGCGCCAAGAACCGGATCATCGAACAGCTCGGCCGCGAAGCGGAATTGCGAGAACAGCTCATAGCCGAACTGCACCACCGGATCAAGAACAACCTCCAGGTGGTCATCGGGCTGATCAACATCGAGGCCCAGGATCGCGGGACCGCCGAAGAGCTGGCCGAGCGGGTCAACGACAAGCTGGTTTCCCTGTCCGCCGTCTTCAACGTCGTCTACGACATGAAGGACATGAAGAACCTGTCGTTCCTGGCCGTCATGCGGGAATACGCCCGCCTGCAGGAACGTCCGTTTTTCGCCGTGGAGGTGGATGAAAACGTCACGTACGACATCGAGACGGTCACCTCCTGCCTGCTCCTGGTGGACGCCGTCAAGAGCAACCTGCACGCGCGCGACGGGACGGCGGCCATCGAGGTGAATGCTCCGGAACCCGGCGTCATCCTGATCCGCGTGACGGGCGGCGCGATCGGCGATCCCGGCGCCATCCTGCGCCAGGACGAATTCATCCGGACCATGCTCAAGTCGCTCGGCGCGTCCATGACCTTCGACGGCCCGGCCGTCGGCATCGCGTTCCCCGTTTCGACCGGGCGGACCCGCGCCGCGAATCCGCCCGGAGGGGAGTCCTCCGCCCCCGTCAGGCGCCAAGGCGCCTGAGCGTCACTTCAAGACGGCTTTCAGCCGGTCGACGGCCTGCCGCGGCACCCAGAACGCGCCGGTCTTTTCCGCGTACACGACCACGCCTTCGAGGACGATCGTCGTCGCGTCCGCGAGGACGAGGTTCTTGTCCGCCGGAAGGCGGGCGGTCGCCGAGCCTTTCGTCACGACCAGGACGGGATTGGCCGGATCGCTCGAATCCGTCGACACCGACGCGCCCAGCGTCTTGAAGGCAGCGCCCGCCTCGACGAAGAGACGGTCAGTGGCCTTGTCCAGGTCGACGCCGATGGCCGTGGCCGCGTAACGGGCGAGCTCGGTGTTTTCCCAGAGCCCGACGGGGCGCTTGCCGCCCGGGCCGTACGCCCACAGGAACACGTCCGCCCCGGTGTGGCCGTTCGAGGTCCAGCCGATTCGGGCGCGCTTGGACACGACGGGACCGGCGAGGTCCGCCAGGCTCTTGCCGGAGGCCAGCGCCGCGATGACGGCCGCGGCTTCGTCGTCGGAGAGGTCAGGCACCGCGCACTGGTCGGCGAACGCCTTTTTGAGCGCGGCCGGATCCCGTTCCGCGGCCGTGCCCTTCGCGAGCGCCGCGAATCCGACGGAACTGGCTTTCGCCCCGCGCAGGGTGTCGACGAGCGGCGCGAGTTGCGTCTTCGAGTAGTTCGGATCGTCGCGCGTGCCGATGGAAAAGCCGCCGGTTCCGTGATCGGCCGTGACGACGAGCAGCGTGTCGCCGTCCCGTTCCGCGAAGCGCAGCGCCTCCCCGACCGCGTCGTCGAAGGCGAGCAGGTCCCATACCGCGGCCACGGGATCGTTGGCGTGCGCCGCCCAGTCGACCTTGGAGCCTTCGACGAAGAGGTAAAAGCCGTTCTTGCCGGACGAATCGAGGAGTTCGATGGCCTTCCTCGTCATGGCGGCGAGCGAGGGCTGCGGAGAGCCTTCGCGGCGTCGGTCCACGTCGTACGGGAGGTCCATCGGCGCGAAGAGGCCGCAGACGGGCGCGCGCTTCGTCGCTTCGAGACCGGCGGCGTCGGTCGGCATCGCGTAGCCCGCATTCACGAACGCTTCGAGGAGGTTTTCCCCGTCGGCGCGCCTGGCGCCGAGCCGGTCGGCGCCGCCTCCGAGGAGCACGTCGATCATGCCGTACGCCTGCTGCTCGGCGATGCGCTCCTCCTGCGAGCGATCGGGGGTGTGCGCGGTGAACGCAGCGGGGGTGGCGTGCTGGAGCTGGCTCGTCGCCACGACGCCCGTTGCCTTGCCCGCGAGCCTCGCGCCCTCGAGCACGGACGCGAGCGGCCGGTAGCCGTCGGCGGCTTTCGCCTCGACGCCCGGCACGGTGACGTTCCACGGCGTGACGGAAATCCCCTTGTCGGTGCCCTTGCGTCCCGTGGCGTACGCGGTGGCGCCGGGCGCGGAATCCGTGATGATGGAATCGGCGCCGTAGGTGCGCACCGCGCCGCAGAGGAGCGGATCGACGTTGAGCGGGGCGCCCTTGACCCAGCGCGCGGCGGTCCACAGTTCCGGGGTCACGCCGTCGACGACCATGAAGATGACGTTCCCGGCCTTCGGCGGCACGCGGTCCGCCGGTGCCGCGGACGCGAGCAGCAGCGCGACGGCGACCAACGTGACCGCTCCGATTTTTCGAATGAACTTCACACGAGCCTCCCGGGGCTTCTTGCGCCCCTTGCGTTTGATGGCGGCGAGGATCGCCCGGATCGACGGCCGCGCGCCACGACCGGAACGTTACGCGATTCCGAATTTCCCGTACGGTTCGCCCCGCGTACGGTTTCCATCGATGGTCGTCTTTATATGCAGAAATCAGTATATTGCAGACAGTCGGCCGGCTTCGATTCCACGAAAGTCGCGCCGGCCGTTCACGAAGCGTTCACGAAACGTCGTTAGTCTCGTTCCCGGTCGGGGCGCGGGCTCCGGCCGGAGGATAGGCATGGAATCGAAACGGACCGTGATAGGCGTCGACGGAATGACCTGCGGGTCGTGCGAGGCGCGGGTCGCCGCGGCGCTCGGGGCCTTGAAGGGCGTCGACGCGGTGAGCGTGAACCTCGAGTCCGCGGAAGCCGTGGTCGAACACGGCGACGGCGTGACGCGCGCGGATTTGGAAGCCGCCGTCGCCGGGGCTGGCTACTCGGCGCGCGTGCCGGGCCGAGGCGCGGCCGGGAACGCGGTGGCCCTCGGGATCGGCGTCGCGCTGTCGGCGGCGTACCTCTGGGCGAGCGCCGCGGGCGCCTTCAACGCCCTGCCGGCCATCGACTCGTCGGTGGGCTACGCGATGCTCGTCGTCGCGGGGCTCCTCACCTCGGTGCATTGCGTGGCCATGTGCGGCGGCATCGCCCTGTCGCAGGGACTCTCGACGCGGGAGCCGGGGGCCGGACGTCCGGGCGCGCTCGCCCGCGCGACGCCCGCGTTCCTCTACAACGCCGGGCGCGTAACTTCGTATACCGCTTCGGGCGCCCTCGCCGGGGCCCTCGGCTCGGCGTTCGGCTTGCCGCAGGGACTCAAGGTGGCCATCGCCGCGGCCGCCGGCGTGTTCATGGTCCTCTTCGGCCTCAAGAACCTCGGGCTCATCCGCTCGCTGCCGCGCCTTCCGTCCGTCCTTCCGAAACCGGCGTCGAAAAAGCTCGAGTCGCTCGCCCGCTTCATCCGCGGTCGCGGGCCGTTCTTCGCCGGTCTCCTCAACGGGCTCATGCCCTGCGGTCCGCTCCAGGCCATGCAGCTCTACGCGCTCGGCACGGGCAGCGCCGCGGGCGGCGCGCTGGCCATGTTCCTGTTCGGCGTCGGCACGATGCCGCTCATGCTCGGTTTCACGGCGTTCGCGTCCTTCCTGCCGCGCCGGATCGTGCCCGCCGTCGTCAAGGCCGGCGCGGTACTCGTCATGACGCTCGGCGTGGTGACGACGGGGCGCGCTGCGGCGCTCGCAGGCGTGCCGTCGCCCGTCTCGTTCGCCGCCCCGCGCGCGGTCGACGCGGCGTATCCGGGCGACCTGCCGGGCGGATTCGATCCGAGCCTGGCCGTGCCCGGGGCCGACCGGAACGCGCCGGTGGCCACCGTGTCGGGCGGAACGCAGACGGTCGTCACGGAATTCCGGGACGGCGGTTACGTGCCGTTCACGGTCTACGCGGGGATTCCGCTCAAGTGGATCATCCGCATCAAGGCCGAGGACCTGTACGGCTGCAACAACGCCCTCGTGGTGCCCGCCTACGGCGTCAGGAAGCGGCTGCAACCCGGCGACAACCTCGTGGAATTCACCCCGACGAAGACCGGCGTCGTCGGCTATACCTGTTGGATGGGCATGATCTCGAGCCGGATCACCGTGGCGCCGGCCCCGGCCGCGCCGACCGGGCGATAAGGAGAGACGACGAATGAGCGATACGACGACCCTGCGCGTCCGCGGCATGAGCTGCGCGGCGTGCGCCCGCGCCTCGGAACGCGCCGTCGGCAAGCTGCCGGGCGTGGAGGAGGCTTCCGTGAACTTCGCCACGGAGAAGCTCCTCGTGCGGTACGACGCGAACGCCGTCACGGTGGACGACATCAAGGCTGCCGTGTCGGCGGCCGGCTACGAAGCCGTGGACGACGCCGGCGTCCGCCAGGCGATCATACCCGTCGGCGGCATGACCTGCGCCTCGTGCTCGGCGGCCGTGGAACGCGCCCTCAGGAAGCTGGAGGGCGTGAAGGAAGCGTCCGTCAACCTGGCGACGGAGCGGGCGGCGGTGAGCTACGACCCGGCAACGGTCCGCCTATCCGGCATCAAGGACGCGATCCGCAAAGCCGGCTACGAACCGCTCGCCATCGACGCGGCGACCGGCCCCGACGAACACCAGGCCGCGAAGGAGCGGGAGTCGCGCGTCCTCTGGATCAAGTTCGCGGTGTCGGCTCTGTTCTCGGTCCCGCTGTTCTACGTCGCCATGGGAGCCATGCTCGGGTGGCCCATCCCGGCCGCCATCGCGCCCATGGACTATCCGCTCCGCTACGCCCTCCTCGAGCTGGCCCTCGTCGTGCCGGTCCTGGCGGCCGGCTACCGGTTCTACGTCGTCGGCTTCAAGGCGATCCTCAGGCGGGCGCCGAACATGGATTCGCTCATCGCGATGGGCACGACGGCGGCCGTGTCCTACAGCGTCTGGTCGCTCGTCTCGATCGCGGCCGGGGACTTCCGGCTCGTCGAAAGCCTCTACTTCGAGACGGCCGGCGTGATCATCACCCTCATCCTGCTCGGGAAGTCGCTGGAGGCGGTCACCAAGGGACGCACCTCCGAGTCGATCAAGAAGCTCATGGGACTCAAGCCCGCGACCGCCACCGTCCTCCACGGCGGCGAGGAGGCGGAGCTTCCCGTGGACGAGGTGGAGGAGGGCGACGTGGTCCTCGTCCGTCCCGGCGGCCGGATCCCGGTGGACGGCGAGATCCTCACGGGCCGGACGGCGGTGGACGAATCCATGCTGACCGGCGAGAGCATGCCCGTGGACAAGGAGCCGGGCGACAAGGTCGTCGGCGCCACCATCAACAAGCACGGGGCCATCACGTTCCGGGCCACGGGAGTCGGCGCCGACACCGCGCTCGCGCGCATCGTGAAGCTCGTCGAGGACGCGCAGGGCTCCAAGGCGCCGATCGCCCGGATGGCAGACATCGTCTCCGGGTACTTCGTGCCCGTCGTCTTCGGCATCGCCGTCGTGGCCGCCGGGGTCTGGTTCGCCCTCGGGCACGGCCCGTCCTTCGCGCTGACGGTGTTCGTCGCGGTGCTCACCATCGCCTGCCCCTGCGCCCTCGGCCTCGCCACGCCGACCGCCATCATGGTGGGCACCGGCAAGGGCGCGGAGCGCGGCATCCTCATCAAGTCCGGAGCGGCGCTCGAGACCGCCCACCGGGTCGGCGTCGTCGTCTTCGACAAGACCGGCACCATCACTAAGGGCGCGCCCGAGGTGACCGACGTGCTGCCGGCACCGGGCTTCGACCGCGCCGGGCTTCTCGCCCTCGCGGCGGCCGCCGAGCGCGGTTCCGAGCATCCCCTCGGGCAGGCGATCGTCCGCGCCGCGGAGTCCGAGGGCGCCGCGCGTCTCGCGGCCGACGCGTTCGAGGCGTTCCCCGGCAACGGGATCGAAGCCCGCGTCGGCGGCCGGATGGTCCTCATCGGGAACGCGCGGCACCTGGCCCAGGCGGGCGTCAGCCCGGACGGAGGCGCCTCGGACGCGCTCGCCGAACAGGGCAAGACGCCGATGCACGTCGCCGTCGACGGCGCGTACGCCGGCATGATCGCCGTGGCCGACGTCGTGAAGGAATCGAGCGCCCGCGCCATCGCCGCCCTGCACCAGGCGGGCGTCGAGGCGGCCATGATCACGGGCGATTCGCGGAAGACCGCGTTGGCCATCGCCCGCCAGGTCGGCATCGACCGCGTGCTGGCCGAAGTGCCGCCGCGCGACAAGGCGGCGGAAGTCGCCCGCCTCCAGAAGGAGGGCATGACAGTCGCGATGGTGGGCGACGGGATCAACGACGCGCCGGTGCTGGCCCGCGCCGATATCGGCGTTGCGATGGGCGGCCTCGGTTCGGACGCCGCCATAGAGGCGGCGGACGTCGTCATCATGACCGACGAGCCAGGGAAGCTTGCCACCGGCATCAAAATCTCGAAGAAGACGCTGCGGATCGTCAAACAAAACATCGTTTTGGCCTTAGGGGTCAAGGGCGTGGTGCTGTTGCTGGGCGCGGCTGGTCTTGCCTCGATGTGGGCGGCCGTGTTTGCCGACGTCGGCGTAGCGGTGCTCGCGATCTTAAACGCCATCCGCATGCTACGCATAAAACGCTTCGCTTCCTAGGGGGCCCCTAGTCGCTTCGC
>CAYZZW010000004.1:0-121111 GCA_964482955.1 uncultured Treponemataceae bacterium
CGACCGCGTCGGGCCGGCCCGCGAGCAGCGCTCCCGCGGCGAGCGGCAGGGAGAGCGTGTAGCGCGCCGTCTTGTGGGCGTACATGCGGAGCACTTCGTCCTCGGTGGGGGACGAGTCGGCGCGGCCCCAACGGACGTCGCGGGTCTGGGCGAAGGCCACGTCGGCCAGCTCGCGGCCGGCCAGGGCGGCGATGTCGCGCAACGCGCCCGGATCCGCGTCCGCGGCGGCGAGGGTCGCGAAGCCCTCGAAGAAGGCGGCGTCGCCCGCGCAGATGCCGACGGACAGGCCTTCGTGCGCGGCGTCGCGGGAGCCGGAAGCCGCCGCTTCGTCCATGAACTCGCGGTGCACGGTCTTGCCGCCGCGCCGCGTGTCGTCGCGGTCCATGATGTCGTCGTGGACGAGGAGTCCGGTCTGGAAGAGCTCCATGGCGCACGCGACGGAGGCGACGGCGTCGTCGGACGGCGCGTCGGAGAAGAGGTCGCGGCCGAGGTAGACCAGGGCCGCGCGGAGCATCTTCCCGGGCAAGGTGAAGTCGCGGAGGACGTCCGCGAAGCGCGCGCCTTCGGGCCCGATGGCGGACAGGCGCTCGCCGAAGGGTTCGAGGACGGACGCGACGCGGCGCGACGTGAGCGCGCGCCTGTCGGCGAGGTACGACGCGAGCGCGGACGGGTGGTTCGGGTTCATCGCCATGAAGGATACCACGCGGCGCGGGCGGCGCGAAAGCGGGCGCCCGGGGAGACGCGGGAGGTCTCGTGACCGGTCAGACGCCGAGCGCGAGTCGCCTCAGGCTGTGATGGAAGAGGAAAAAGCCCGGCCATGCGGGCTTGCCGCCGAGCCTGAGTTCGAAATGCACATGCGGTCCCGTCGAGTTGCCGGTGGAGCCCGAGCGTCCGAGCGGCGTGAGCGGCGGCAGCAATACGAGCCGGCCTTCGCGGACAGAGATCGACGACAAGTGTCCGTAGACCGACGTGAAGCCGAAGGGGTGCGCGACGACGACGTAATTCCCGAGCGCGCGGTCCGTGCCGGTTTCCTTGACCATCCCCCAGGCCGTGGCGCGGACGGGCGTGCCCGCGGGCACGGCGAGGTCGACGGCTCCGTGGAATTCGAGCGGCTGGAACGGCCGCCCCGGGATGGTGCGGAAGAAAAAGCCCGAGGTCGTCCTGCCCGTCACCGGCCAGGCGAAGGGCGGCAGGAGGAACAGGGCGATGTTGACGGCGAGGAACGCGACGAGCGTCCGCGCGAGGAGGCGGCGGACGAAGCCGATTTTGGTCTTGGCGGTTCCTTCCATATTGATCCTTGCGCGAACGGCGTTGCGCGGATGAGGGAAGCTTGGTACCATGGCCGCGATCCGCGTCGGTTGCGGCCATGGAGGTACGAAGCGCGATGATCCGGAAACTCGCGGCGCTGTGCTGCGTCCTCGCCTCGGTGGCGCCCGGCGTCGCCCAAGATTCCGACCAGGCGTCGGCCGCCCCGAAGCCCGCGCAGACTTCCGCAGGCGGCACGGCCGTCGTCACCTTCAGGACGGCGCCTTCCGACGCGCGCGTGTTCGAAGGCGGCGTCGAACTGCGACTCGAACGGGCGGAGAACGGCGGCAGGACGGCGCGGCTTCCGGTCGGATCGCACCTCGTCGAAGTCCGGTCCGAAGGATACGACGGCAAGCGCGTCGCGTTCAAGGCGGCGCCGGGCGCGATCGTCGAGGCGAAGCTCGAGCGCGCCGCGTCCGGCCTCCGCTTCCTCGGCTTTCAAGCGACGTCCCGGGCGCCGAAGAGCGTCGAGTACACGCCCGACGGCCGCTACCTCGTGTCCGCGCCGCTCGCGGGAAACTTCGTGGATGTCTTCGACGCCGCGACCATGCGCCGGAAGGCGACCATGCGCGTGCCCGAGGCCTACGCGAAGCAGGAAGGCTTCGTCGAGATCGCCTTCGTGGAGAGCCTGTCGGAAATCTGGGTGTCGCAGATGCACCCGAACGTGGTTCACGTCTTTTCGCTGTCCGATTTTTCCTACAAGGCGACCATCCCCTCGGGCGGCATCTTCCCCAAGGTGCTGCTCGCCCATCCGGACGGGACGCGGGTCTTCGTGTCGAACTGGGTGTCGGGCAACGTGGTCGTCATCGACCCGCGGACGAGGAAGATCGCGTCGACGATAGTGACCGGCGGCATCCCGCGCGGGCTCGCGCTGTCGCCCGACGGAAAGCGGCTCTTCGTCGCGGATTTCGACCGCGGCAGGATCCACGTCGTGGATCTCGCGAAGGGAACCGTGGTGAAGTCGTTCGGCTCAGGCGTCGCGATGCGGCACCTCGCCGTCGACGCCGGGGCGAAGCGGCTTTACGCCTCCGACATGGGGACGCAGTCGGTTTTCGCGTTCGACCTCGACACGTACGCGCTCCTCGGCGAAGTGAAGATCGGCGGCAACATCAACACGATCAAGCTGTCGCCCGACGCGAAGCGGCTCTACGTGTCGTCGCGCGGGCCGAACAACCCGAAGGATTACACGATCAAGGGACCGGAGTTCGGGAAGCTGGCCGTCGTCGACTGCGCCGCGCTGACCGTGATCGACTGGCAGTGGGGCATGAACCAGCCGACGGGACTGGCGGTATCGCCGGACGGGAAGACGGTCGTGATCACCGACTTCCTCGACCACCGGCTGGAAATCTACGGAGTGTGGCCATGAACGACGCGAAGACGGTCGCGGACGCCCTGGCGTTCCGCGGCATGGAGATATTGGTGGACGCGGCGTCGGGCGATCCGGCGGCGGCGCCCGCGGGAGTCGAGACGCTCGACCGCGTGGACGCGCGCTTCGGCCTGCGGAACGCCGTGACGGTACCGTCCGGGACGCCCGCGCCCGACGGCGCCGCGTGGGTACCGGTGAGGTCGCTGCTGCAAACCCGTGAGTACGCGGACGTGAAGGCGGCGCTCAAGACCTTCGCCATCCTCAACTGGCGGGCGACCACTCGTTACTGCGGGCGCTGCGGCGCGCCGAACGGCGACAAACCCGACGAGCCGGCGCGGGTCTGCGCCGCGTGCGGCGGCCTTTCCTTTCCGCGGCTGTCGCCGGCCATCCTGGCCGTGGTGACGAAGGGCGACACGCTCATGCTGGCGCGCAACGCCTCGTTCAAGGGCGGAACCTTCAGCCTCGTCGCCGGCTTCGTCGAGCCGGCGGAGACCTTCGAGGAGTGCGTGATCCGCGAAGTGCGCGAAGAAGTCGGCATCGAGGTCGCCAATCCGCGCTACCTCGGCTCGCAGGGCTGGCCCTTCCCCGATTCCCTCATGATCGGCTTTTCCGCCGACTGGGTGTCGGGCGACCTCCGGCCCGACGGCGTCGAGATCGCGGAGGCGGGCTGGTTCGCGCCCGACGCGCCGCCGCCGCTGCCGCTCCACGGCAGCCTCTCGCGCCGCCTCGTCGACGCGGCGTTCGACGCGATCAGAGCCCGTAGAGGGTGAAAGCCGCCCAGTAATACGGCGTGGGGCGGTTTCGCGACGAGGCGAAGTCGCGCTTGGTCTCCGCGATCGCCTCGCGCGCGCTCTTTCCTTCCTTGACGACGCGGCGATACACCGCGAGCATGAAATCCTTCGTCGCCGCGTCGTCGACGGTCCAGAGCGTCACCAGCGCGCGGCGCGCGCCCGAGGTCATGAAGGCCCGCGTGAGCCCCACGACGCCGTCGCCCTTCACGTCGCGCCCGAGGCCCGTTTCGCAGGCGGAGAGCGTGAGGAGTCCCGCGTCCAGCTCGAGGAGCGCCGCTTCCTCCACGGAGAGGTAGCCGTCTTCGCGGCTCTCCCCCGCGCCGCCCGAGGCTTCCGACAGCACGATGGCCGAGAACTCCGGGTTGTCCGCGTCGAAGAAGCCGTGCACCGCGAAATGGACGACGCCGTAGCCCGCGAGTTCCCCGGACGCGGACAGGGCTTTCAGGTCGCGTTCCGACGCGGCGGCGCCCGATCGCACGGTCGAGGCGGCCGATCCGAAGACGTTCGCGCCGATCGCCTGGACTTCTCCGAGGGCGCCGGGCAAGTCCGGCCAGCCGTCGGGGATGAGGCGGCGGTAGTAGTCGAGCGACGATCCGAGCGCAGCTTCCGCTTCGGGGGGCGCGCCGTAGACCGCGCCGCCGAAGGCGAGGATCTTCGACGCCGCCTTGACGGGCTTCGCGGCTGCGGCGGCGAGCACGGATACCGAGGGCGCGAGCGACAGGTCGTGGTCCTGGCAGAGCCAGCGGGCGCCCGACGAGGCACGGAGCGCGTCGAAGGGCAGGAAAGCCAGCGGACCGTCGGGCACGACGACGAGGGCTTTCTTCGACGCGATGCGCGATTCCACCGGGGCGATGAGGCCGCGGTACAGCTCTTCGGAGAGCTTCGCCACCGCCTTCGGATCGTCGTCCGCGAAGACGGCGTCGCGGAAGCGCTTCACCGCGCCGGGCCAGTCGTAGCGCGCGTCGAGCTCGACGAAGGCGACGTCCTCGCGGGTCAGGACGATGCACCAGCAATGCGGCGTGACCGGATCCTCCGCGGTCGGATCCGCTTCCTGGATCACGTACTCGAGGATGGCGGCGTCCCGCGGACAGAGTGCCTTGGCTTCGGCGAGGGTGGCCACGCGCGGGTCGCGGAGCTCGCGGTACCGGGGGACGGCGAGGAGCCGCGTCTCGACGGCGGCGATCTGCGTTTCGAGGGAGCGCTTGTCCGCGCCGAGCCTGTCGACGAGGGCGCGGTCGCGCTTGGCGTCGGGCTTGGCGAGTTCGCGCGCAAGCCGCGCGGCGGCGAACTCGAGGCGGTCGGAGAGCTCGAGCATGCGGTCGCGGTCAGCCGGGGCGATTCCCTCAGATTCGAGCGCGGCCTTGAGGGAGAGGCGGTCGAGGAAGCCGCGGGCGCGAAGGGACTCGGCGGCTTCGAAGGCGGCGTCCGGGTCTCCGAGCTTCACGGCGGCGCGCAGGGCTTCGTGGTACACGCCGAGGTTGCGCGCCACGAAGGAGGTCCGCGTCGATCCCATGGATTTTCTGGCCGATTCGACGGCGGCCACGCCCGCCTTCGCGGCGGCGAGGGCGTCGGCGGACTTGCCCGCGTCGATGCGCGCGTCGCCGAGCGATATCGAATACTTCGCGATGTCGGCCCACGACGACGCCTTTTGGGCGATGGCGAGGGCCTTGGCGTACCAGGCTTCCGCGCCCGCCGCGTCGCCCGCCCGCCGCGCGGAGGCTCCGAGCCGGGCGTAGCACGCGGCGACCGAAAGGTGGTCCTGGCCGAAGGCGGCGACGGCGATGGACGAGGCGCGCTCGTAGGCCGCGACCGCTTTTTTCCGGTCTCCCTTGCCGTCCCAGGCGCGCCCGAGGCTCGCGAGGACGGGTATCAGGTTCGGGTGCTGTTTCCCGAACTTCTTTTCCTGGATTGCCGCTGCCGCGTCGAGCCGCGAGAGAGCCGCGTCCCACGCTCCCTTGCGGACGAGGACCGAGCCGATGTTCGCGTATATGACGCCGACGCTTTCGTGTTCGGGGCCGAGCAGCGCGATGTCGGTCTTGGCCGCCTTTTCGAAACACTCGATGGCGCGGTCGTATTCGCCGTTTTCGAAGCGGAGCGTTGCGAGGTTGTTGTAACAGCGCGCCGTCGCCGGATGGGTTTCGCCGAAACGGGCGAGGGTGAGGGCCAGGCTCCGGTCGTAGTATTCGGCGGCGCGGTCGAAATCGCCCCTGTCGGCGTACAGGCCGCCCAGGTTGTTGAGGCAGATGGCGACGGTTTCGTGGTCCGGTCCGAAGGCGGCCGTCATGATGTCGTACGAACGCTCGAAGCAGTCGAGGGCGCGGACGAGATCGCCCCGGTCCTGGTACGCGTAGCCCATGTTGTTGAGGGTGACGGCGTAGGAGGGATGCGTGTCGCCGACGGTTTTCGCGAAGATCGCGAGGGCTTGCCCGAACGCGTCCATGCCGGCGCGGTAGTCGCCCTGCCTGATCCGCGCGGTGGCGAGGTTGTTGAGCGCGGCGGCGGTGTCCGCGTGCTCCGGCCCGAGGACGCGCTTCCGGATGGCGAGGGCTTCCTCGAGCTCGGCGATGCCGCGCTCGTAGTCGCCTGAGTCCGTCCTCGTCATGCCGAGGTTGCACAGTGTCGTGGCGGCCGTCGGGCTCTCGCGGCCGAAGGCCTTTGCGAAGATGGCGAGGGCTTTTTCCATGCTGGCGACGGCGCCCTCGTAATCGCCCTTCGCGTTGAGCACGGTGCCGATGTTCGCGTAGCACGGCGCGATGTCGGGATGCTCCGGGCCGGAGATCTTTTCGAAAATGGCCTTCGTCCTTCCATAGTATTCGAGCGCGCCGTCGTAATCGCCCTTGTCGGAGAGGACGACCGCGATGTCGTTGCACGCGACCGCGACGTCGCGGTGCAGCGGCCCGCGGACCTTTTCGGAGATTGCCAGGGCGCGACGGTAACTCGCGAGCGCGTCGTCGAAGGCGGCGACCTTGCGGCACTCGTCGCCGAGGAGGATGTGGACGGGCGCGAGACGCTCGTCGTCCGCGCCGAAGACCGCGGCGAGGAGGTCGAGGCTCCGGCGGAAGGCGGCGATGGCCGCGCGGCTGTCGCCCTTGGCCGCGTGGGCGGTGGCCAGGTTGCCGACGATGTTCGCGGCGTCGGCCGTCTTGTCCCCGAACGCGCGGCGCTGGATGGCCAGCGCCTCCTCGAAGCGCGCGATCGCGTCGTCGTGGCGCCCGAGGTCGCCGAGGATCAAGCCCAGGTCGTTGAGGGCCGACACCGCGGCTTTTTCGTAGCCTGAGCCGGCCGCGCGGTAGACCGCGGCGGCCCGCGCCAGGTGTTCCGCCGCCTTGGCCGGATCGCCTTTTCCCATGTAGGCGCGACCCAGGTCGTGGGATACGTCGGCGACGAGCGGATCGTCCGGACCGAGCGCCTTGAGGCGGACGGCGAGGGCGCGCTCGAAGCGTTGGATGGCGCCCGCCCAATCCTCGAGGGCCGCGTACGACCTGCCCGCTTCGGCCACCACCTCGACGGCTTGCACGGAGTCCCGGCCGTGCGCGCGCTCGAAGATCGGGACGGCCTTGTCGAGATGCGTCATCGCGCGTTTCCACTCGCCGCCGTTGTTCGCGGCGATGCCCGCGAGGAAGAGGCAGGTGCCCGTCTCGAGGGAGTCGGCCCCGAACGAAGCCGTGGACCACGCGATGGCCGTCTCGAACGCGTTCACCGCTTCGGCGTAGGAGCCCTGGCGGTTGTACGCCTTGCCGAGGCCGATCAGCGCCAGGCAGGGCAGCTCGTCGTCCTTGGACGCGGTCGCCTTCAAGATCGGCGCGGCTTGCGCGAAATACCCGACGGCCCGTCCGTAGTCCTTGGAAGCCGCGCAGCTCTCGCCGAGATAGTACAGACACATGCCGGCTTCCCGTCCGTCCGGGCCGAAGAGGAGGGTCGCGGCGGACTTGAGATTTTCGAGCGACTGGATCGCGTCCTCGTACTTTCCTTCCCCCGAGGTTTTCGTGGCGATGGTGATCCACCCGACGAACATGTCCATGCGCTTGGGGATGGTGTCGACGCGCCAGGTCCACACGCCTTCGACGACCGCGACCTTCGCCGCGTCGCCCTTCGCCTCGCAGAGGTCGTGGATCGCCTCGAGCGTGCCCGCGAGCATCTTGCCCGAACGGGACAGGCAGCCGCGCAGGAGTTCGGCGTCCGCCTGTTTGACGACGAGCGCGCGGTCGACGTCCGAGTTCGTCGCGTAGCGGCAGAACCACAATCCCGTCCAGGCGCCGCGGCTCGACGCGCGGTTTTCGAGGAAGGTGACGAGATCGCCGTCGAAGCCCTCGACGACGCCATCGTTGAAATCGGGCTCGAGGACCGTCGCGTCGTAACCCGCGAGGAACCACGCCATGCCGGCGCGATCGTCCGAGGCGCCGAAAGACGATAAGGCCGCGACGAAGCGCGGGCCGGCGGCGCGGGGTTCGAGCGCGACGGCCTTGTCCGCGTGCGCGACCGACGCGGGCCACGAGCCGTCGACGTAGTCGAACCACGCCAGGTCCCAGTACAGGAGGTAGCGGTCGCCTTTCCGCACCGCGGCGACCGAGGTGAGGAGGAGGCGATCCGCTCCGGCGCGGTCGCCTTGTTCGCGCAGCGCGTAGGCGTGCCACGAGTACGGATCGGCTTCCGCGGGATATCGCTTTTCGAGGATGACGAAGGCCGCGATCGACTCGTCGTACGCGCCGAGCTGGTAGAGCGAGCAGCCGCGCATCCAGAGGCATTCGTACCACGAATCCTTGACGGTGGCCGACCCGGCCTTGTGCGTCGCTTCGTACGTGAGGCCTTTCGCCTCCAACTCGAGCGTGATCTCGACCGTCGCCTCCCAATCGCCGCTCTCGTACGCCGCCAAGGCGCGCTTGTAGATGTCGGCAAGCCTATCGGCCGGCGTTTGCGAGACTGCGGGAAGGATGAACGCGGCAAGGGCGAGCGACAGGACGACGATTTTCTTCATGACGCACCTCGGGGACCGATGACGATCCACGAGGTAAGTATGGTTCCGGCCGCCCAGGTTCGCCAATGCCGCGGCATCTGACGATGCCGTGCCATCTGACGATGCCGCGCCATCCGACGATGCCGCGGGCCTCCTAGGCCGGCGTTTTCTCCGTCGACCTCCGAGCGATGTTCCTCTATAATTGGACCCATTCGACCAAAACGAGGAGCCATCCATGAACCGAACCGTCCGGACGATCTGCCGCGCTACGGCGCTCGTCGCCGCGATCGCGCTCGCCGCATGTGCGCTGACCGGCTGCAAGCCGAAGCCCGCCGCGGAGCTTCCCGCCGGTTCCGGCGTCCTCGAGACGGCGAACGACGGGCCGCCCGCCCAGTACGAGCTCGAGACGCTCGACGCCCAGCTCGCGTCGTACAAGATCAAGTACTACAAGCCCGCCACCCGCGAGGAGCCCGCGCGCGACTCGAAAGAAGGCGCGATCCAGTCCACGTCGAACGAGCCCTTCGAGGCGATCGAGTTCGGCCCCTCGGGCGAGCTGCCGTCGGACGTGCGCCTGCCCGTGGTCTTCGTCTCATTTTCGCGGCCGGTGATCCCGCTCGCCAAGCTCGGCGAGCCGATCAAGGAGTCGACGGTCTTCAAGATCGACCCGCCCCTCAAGGGCGTGTACCGTTGGCTCGGCACGAAGATGCTCTCGTTCCAGGCGGACGAGGCGATGCGCCCGCTCGTCGAGTACAAGGTCTCGGTCGATCCCGGGCTCAAGGCCCTCGACGGGACCCGGCTCGCCGCGCCGTGTTCGTTTTCCTTCTATAATGAACGCCTCCGCATGAGCGCGATCCGTCCGGGCACGGACCCCGCGAAGGAAGTCAATCCGGGCGACTGCCCGCCGGCCGAGGCGCGGCGCGTCCTCGTGACCTTTAACTACCCGGTGGATCCCGCGGTCGTGTCGAAGGGCATGGAGGTGAAGGCCGGGGAAAAGACCGTCGGCTTCTCCGCGTCGCGCCCGAAGGACGCCGCGAAGTCCGTCCCGCCGGAACTCCTCGAGCGGCAGCTCGTCCTCGACCTTTCGTCGACCCCGCCCGAAAACGTTCAGGTGCTCGTGATCCTCAAGCGCGGGGCGAAGTCCGACGCGGACGGCCGGCCGCTCGAGTTCGACGAGTCGCTCGGGTTCCACACCCTCAGGCCCTTCGTCTTCGCCGACTCGTCGACGTACTCGTATTCCTTCCCGCGCTCCAAGAAAGGCGATTCGAACCCGATCTTCCTCATGTTTTCGCACCCGGTCGACGCGAAGGACGCGTGGAAGAAGATCGCCGCGTCGGGCGGATTGGCCATCGCCGCGGACAACGTGGAGGTGTACGGCCGCACCGTGCGCGTCAACGACTTGCCGGTGAAGTACGAAACCACGTACACGTTCACGGTGGATCCCTCGCTCAAGGACGTCTACGGGCGCGCGCTCGGCAAGACGGCGACGGCCACGATCGAGATCGGCGGGCCCGCGCGTTTCGTGTACATCCCGAACCGGGGCGCGCGCATGGTCGAGGCGTCGTTCCCGCCGAAGCTCGTGTGGGAAATGCAGGATCCGCTCGAGGCGAGCGTCACCGTCGGAAAGCTCGCGAGCGATCCGCTCCTCCGTCGTTCACATCTGCCGAACATTTCGGGCGGGCAGACGAAAAAGATCGATGTCGGCGCCTTGCCCCCGCACACGAAGCACTTCGAAACCATCGACTTGAAGCCCTACGTCTCGAAGGAGGGGACGGGCTGGGTGGGCGTCACGTGGAAGGCCGTCACCGGCGTGAAGGATTACCAGAAGGCCGAAGCCGGACTCGCCCTGCAGGTGACCGACCTGGCGGCCACGACGCGCTTCGGCGCCAACGGCCTCGTCTGCCTCGTGTCGCGCATCTCGACGGGAGAGGTCGTACCGGGCGCGGAAGTGGCGCTCAAGAATTTCGAGCGTACCGTGATGACCGCGCGCACGGACGGAAACGGCCTGGCCGAGTTCCGCTACACGCCGTCGGAGTTCCTGGCGAAGTTCCCGCCATCCTCCGAACGTCAGTGGGCGCGCTACGATCTCGCCGTCGCGGTGACGTACCGCGGCGACCGCATCGAGTACATCCCCGCGGACCACGATATGTGGCGCTCCGGCATCTATTCGGTATCGAATCCGGCGGCGATCCAAAAGCCGCGCGCCGAAACCTTCCTCTTCACCGACCGGCGCATCTACCGCCCCGGCGAGATCCTGACCTTCCGCGGCATCGACCGGACGCTCCTCATGGGCGCGTATACGGCCTACGAGGGTACGTGGACCATGAAACTCGTCGACTCCGAAGGCGAGACCGCGGGCTCCGTCTCCGGCTCCACGACCGAGTCCGGCGGCTTTACCGGCACGCTGAGCGTGCCGGACACCCTCGCGCCCGGCGAATGCCGCATCGAGTACAAGCGGAACGAAGGGCCCACGGAGACCGAGTACCCGACAAGGAGCGAACCAGTCACCGTCTCGTATTTCCGCAGGCTCATCTTCGAGGCGTCGATTTCAGCTCCTGAACTGCCCGCGTACCAGGGCGACGAACTGTCCTTCGGACTCTCCGCGTCCTACCTCGCCGGCGGCGCGCTCGCCGGCGCGACCTACGACGGCTACTGGACGCGCGAACCCGCGTCGTTCAAGCCAGATGGCGCGCGCTGGGCGCCGTACCGCTTCGGTCCCGGCGGCTGGGGCGACCGGCAGACCCTGTCAGAGGTGAAGGGATCGCTCAACCAGCTCGGCAAGGCGGCCATTTCGCAGAAGACGACGATGGAAGGCGTCGCGGGGCTGCCCTATCGCTATCGCCTCAACCTGAACGTGACGGACACGGTGAGCGCGCAGGCCATCGGCGCGTCGAAGGGCGTGGTCGTCCATCCCGCCGAATTCTATGTCGGCGCGCGCATGCCCAAGGGCGGCTCGTGGATGCCCTTCCTCGGGAAGGGCGAGACGGGCGACGTCGAGATCGTCCTCGCGGAGCCGGGCGGCGCCGCCGTGTCGGAGCCCGTCACCGTGAAGGCGGAAGCCGTGCGCTACGAGTGGAAGATGGCGCAACAGCAGGGCGTCGACGCCGTCGACACGCGCTGGGAGCGCGTCGAGACGGTGACCGACCGCGCGACGGTGTCGTATTCGGGATCGCTTTCGAACTACCGCTTCAAGGCCGAGAAGGAAGGCGAGTACGTGATCGTCCTCACCGCGCGCGACCGCGCCGGACGCGAAGCCGTGACCAAGCTGCCCGTGTACGTGACGGGTTCCGAGTGGATACGCTGGCGAGGCGACTCCGACGAGTCGGTGTCGCTCCTGCCGGACAAGGAACGCTACGCGCCCGGCGACACGGCGAAGGTGATCCTCGCCTCGCCCCTGCCGTCGGGCACCTACCTCGTCAACGTGGAGCGCGAGGGCATCCTCGATTCGCGCGTCGTGAAGGTCCAGGGCTCGACCGCCGTCATCGACGTGCCGATCAAGGAAACGTACCTGCCCGTCGTCTACGTGACGGTGTCGTCGTGGTCGAAGCGCTCGGGCGAGCCTTCGCACACCTACTACCAGCCCGACCTCGACAAGCCGAAGGGGTACTTCGGCGTCACGGCGCTCATGGTGGATTCCGCCGCGCGCCGCGTCTCGGTCGACATCAAGCCCGACCGCCCGGTGTACGCGCCGGGGCAGGAGGCGCGGATCAAGCTCAGCGCCAGCTTGAACGGCAAGCCCGTGAAGGGCGCCGAGCTCACCTTCATGGCGGTGGATCGCGGCGTCGTCGACATCGTCGACTACCACGTGCCCGATCCGGTCGCGTTCTTCTACGACCCGGACAAGTTCCCCATCGCGACGCAGGGCGGCGATTCCCGCTCGATGCTCATCGATCCGGTCACCTACGAAGTGAAGGACCAGATCGGCGGCGACGCCGAGGAATCGAAGATGGCCGAGCGCAAGGACTTCCGGCCGACCGCGGTCTTCGAGCCGGCGCTCGTCACCGGGGCCGACGGCACGGTGGAAGCCGTGTTCACGTGGCCCGACAACCTGACCACGTATCGCCTGACCGCGGTGGCCGTCAAGGACGACCGCTTCGGCCTGGCCGAAAGCGACCAACGCGTCTCCAACCCGATCAACGTGAAGGCGGTGTTGCCGCGCGGGCTCCGCGAGCGCGACACGGCGCTGGCCGGCGTCATCGCGACGAACCTGGACGACAAGCCGCACGAAGTGACCGTGCGCTGCTCCTCGACCCTCGTGTCGGTGGACGGCGTCGCGGAAAAGACGAAGACCGTCGAGCCGCGGGGCACCGTCGAATTCGCCTTCCGCCTGGCGGCCGACAAGCCGGGCAAGGGCGAGATCGTCTTCACGACGAGCTCCGACGTCCTCAACGAGCGCCTCCGCGAGCCCTTCGAAGTGCGGCGGCCGTACATCTACGAAACCGTGGCCACCATCGGCTCGCTGCCCGCGCGCGCGGGCGACACGGCGAAAGCCGCCGAGGGCGTCGTCATCCCGTCGAGCTCGCCGGACGGCGCGGGCGCCCTCGGGCTCTCGCTCGCGTCCAGCCGCGTGCCGACCCTTTCGTCCGCGGTCGACTACGTTTTCCGTTATCCCTACGGCTGCCTCGAACAGCGGACTTCCGCGCTCCTCCCGCTCGTCGCGTTCGGCGAATACGCCGACGCGTTCGGCCTCTCGTCCGAGGTGGGCGACGTCAAGTCCGCGGTGTCGGACGGCATGGCCTATCTCAAGCGCTTCCAACAGCGGGACGGCGGTTTCGGCTGGTGGCCCGAATCGAAGCAGTCGGACTTTTACGTGAGCCTCCGCGTCGGGCACCTCGTCGCCCTCGCGGGCGCGAACGGCTATCAGACGCACGTGGACAAAGCCGCGCTCGCGGCCTATCTGCAAAAGCAGTTCCGGACGAAAGACCGCGGCGCCTACCTGGGCGCGTACGCAACGTGGGTGCTGGCGAAGCTCGGCGCCGGTTCGCGCGAGGCGATCGACACGGTCGTGCGCGAGGCGGACGCCGTCGGGTTCGTGGGCTGGTGCTTCGCGGGTTTGGCCGCCCAGGAACTCGGCGACAAGGCTTACGCGGCGGATCTCTTCCGCCGCGTGTCGAACTACATGCGACCCGCGGCCCGCGGCGTCGACCTGAGCGGCGTGAAGGGAGCCGAGTACGGCTTCTACGGCTCGAAGACCGAGGCGCTGTCGCTCTACCTCATGCTGAGCCTCAAGCTGGCGCCCGAAAGCGACATGAATTCGCGCATCGTCGACACCCTCGTGGCGGAGCAGAAGACGGGCTACTGGCATTCCACCGCGGAGACCTGGTGGGCCCTGCAGGCCTTCCGCGCGGCGGTGGACGCCGACGGTTCCGCAAAAGCCGATTTCACGGCGCGCGCCACGTTGGCCGGCGCCACCCTCGCGGAGACGACGTTCAAAGGACTGTCCGGCGAACGGGACGTCCGTTCGTTCGCCTTCACCGAAGCGCCCTTGAACGCGATGAAGCGCGACGAGATCCTGCCGCTCGAGATATCGCGCGAGGGAAACGGGGCGCTCTACTACGCCGCGACCCTGCGCTACGCGATTCCCGTGGAGACCGCGAAGGCGCGCGACGAAGGCTTGTCGGTGTATTCGGAAGTCCTCGACGAGCATGGCAAGCCCCTCAAGGGCGACAAGCTCGTGAAGGGACGGCTCTACCGCATGCGCGTCGTCGTGTCGTCGAACCTCGACCGCACCTTCGTGGCCATCCGCGCGCCGGTGCCCTCGGGGTGCGACCTCGTGGACACGAGCCAGGCGACCTCCGTGCTCGTGGGTCCGAAACCGCCGAAAGCGGGCGAAGGCGGCGGCGATTACGAAAGCGGCTACGGCGGCGAGTATGACGGGTACGACGGGTACGGCGACTACTATTACTACGATCCCTATTCGCCGCTCGTGCGGCTGTACGACGCGGAGGCGTGCGTCTTCTTCGACCGCTTCCGGCGGGGCACGCGCGAATACTCGTTCTACTTCCGCGCCGTCGCCAAGGGCGTGTACCCGACCCCGCCGGCGTCCGCGGAGTGCATGTACGAACCGGAGGTGTTCGGGCGGGACATCGGGCGGCTCTTCCTGATCGACGAAAAATGACGAAGTTCCGCGCCCTGGCCCCCGCCGTCCTGGCGGGGGCCGCGTTGTACGCCCTCGTCCTCGCCCTTCTCGCGTACTGGCCCTACCCGGAACTCGGGTGCCTCCTCGAGCGCCCGTACTCCCTGCGCGTACTCGATGCCCGCGGCGAACCGCTCTCCGTGACGGCCGTGGACGGCGGCATACGCCGCGAGTGGACCGCGCTCGCCGACATCCCGCCCGCGGTCCGCGACGCCTTCGTGATCGCCGAAGACCGCTGGTTTTGGCTGCACCCCGGCGTGAACCCGCTTGCGGCCGCGCGCGCCTTCCTGCAAAACCGCGAAGCGGGCCGCGTCGTCTCCGGCGCGGCCACCCTCACGATGCAAGTGGCGCGTATGGCGGCCGCCGCGTATGCGAACGCCGGCCCGGGAACGGATGCCGAGGCCGCGCCATTCGCGGACGCGCGGGCGGGCGGCATGGCGGCCAAGCTGCGCGAGTCGATGAACGCCTTCCTCATCGAAGCGCGGCTTCCGAAGGCGCGCATCCTCGAACTCTACCTCAACAATGTCCCCTTCGGCCGAGGCGCCGAGGGCGTGCGTTCAGCGGCGTTCCGCTATTTCGGGAAGCCCCTCGACGAACTGTCGCGCGTCGAGGCGGGCTTGCTCGCCGTGGTGCCGCGGAGTCCGGGGGCGTACGATCCCGGGCGTTACCCCGACGAGACGGGCAGGGCGGCGTGGCGCTCGCTCGGTTCGTCTCGGACCTTCCGCGAGACCGCAGGACCCGCGGGCGCGGCAGCCTTCGTCGACGCGGCGAAAGCGTCTCGACCCGGCGCCTGGCCGTTCCGCGCGCCGCACTTTACGCGTTGGCTGATTTCGACGCGGCCGGACGTGGCCGCCGCGCGCGAGGCGCCGACCACGCTCGACCCCGGACTGCAAGTCGCCGCGGAGCGCCTGCTCGCGGAAGCCGTGGACGAGGCGAGCGCGAACCGGATCACGACCGGCGCCGTCCTCGTCCTCGACGCGCATACGGGAGCCGTGCTGGCGTGGGTCGGCTCGCGCGATTTCGCCGACGAGGCGAACGACGGCCAGGTGGACGGCGTCCTTTCGCTGTACCAGCCGGGCTCCTGCCTGAAACCCTTCCTGTACGAGCTCGCCCTCGAGCGCGGCTTCACGCCGGCGACCGTGCTCCCGGACATCCCGCTCGAGTTCGGCCAGGCGGAAGTCTACCTGCCGCTCAACTACAACAACCGCTTCAACGGCCCGGTGCGACTCCGCGTGGCGCTCGCGTCCAGCCTCAACGTGCCGGCCGTGTACGTCCTCGAGCGCCTGGGCGTGCAGGCGTTCTGCGACCGCCTCGTGGACCTGGGCTTCGACTCCATCGAAGCCCAGCGCGGCGAGCTCGGCGTGGGGCTGGCGCTCGGCAACGCGCGCGTGTCGCTCCTCGAGCTGACGCGCGCCTTCGTGACCTTTCCGCGCGGCGGCGAAACGCTCGAGCTCCGGCCCCTCAAGAACCCGCGCGTCAGACGCGACGCGGCGGCCGACGCGGACGGCGTGCCCGTCATGACGCGTTACGGCGCGAACCTCGTGTGCTCCATCTTGAGCGACGACGCGAGCCGCTTCGCGGGCTTCGGCGCCGGCCGGACGATGAATACGGACTTCGACGCCATCTTCAAGACGGGCACCGCCAACCAGTTCCAGAGCGTGTGGGCGCTCGGCGCCACGCCGGATTACGTCGTGGGCGTATGGATGGGGAACTTCACGGGCGAGACGGTGGTCGGCCGCTCCGGCTCGGGGATACCCGCCCGCGTCGCGGCCCGCGTCTTGAGTCGCCTGGCGATTCCGGGTTCGGCCTTCCCGAAGCCCGAGGGCGCGCGCGAATACCGCGTGTGCTCCCTCTCCGGCGGAACCCCGACGGACGCGTGCCCGAGCGTCGTGTCCGAGTGGGTTCCGTACGGCGAGGAGCCCGCGCCCTGCGACTACCACGTCCGGGCGGGTAGCCGGGTCGACGTGCGGTATCCGCCCGAATACGCGCGTTGGCTGCGCGACGGCGGGCGGAGCGGCACGGTCGACTCCGGCGAGGGAAGCCCGCGCTTCCTCCGACCGACGGACGGCGCGGTGTATTTTTACGATCCATCCGCGCCGGGGGGAGCCCAGGCGATCGCCGTGGAAGTCGCGGGGGGCGCCGACGTCGACTTAGGCTTGACCGTCGACGGCGCGCCGGTGTCGGGCCGCTTGCCCGACGGCCGCTGGTTCGTGAATCTCCGAACCGGCAGGCACCGTCTCGAGTTGCGGAACGGCCCCGAGGTCTTCGACGCCGTCACGATCACGGTGGAGTGACGGGCGCGACGAGTTTGACAGGCACCATCCTTTATGAATACTTTCAAGGAAGCGAAAATTCCGAACAGGAGCATCACGTGAGCGAAATCACCCTGACGAAAGCGAATTTCCAGGAAGAAGTCCTCAAGTCGACCATGCCCGTCCTCGTCGACTTCTGGGCGCCCTGGTGCGGCCCGTGCCGGCAGATAGCGCCGGTCGTCGAGGAGCTGGCCCGCGAATACGCCGGCAAGGCCAAGGTCGGCAAAGTCAACGTCGACGACGAAGGCGACTTGGCCAACCGATACGGCGTCGTGTCCATTCCCACGCTCATCGTCTTCAAGAACGGCGCCGAGGCGGCCAAGAAGATCGGCGCCGGCAACAAGCGCGACCTCGAAGCCTTCCTCCTCGACAACATGTGACCGCGCCCGAAGCGGCGGCGACCGCGCGCCGCCCGCCCCGCGCCAGGGGTTGAACGGAAAGACCGGAGAAGGCGGCTACCGCCGCCTTCGAGGACTTGGAGTGAAAACCCGGCCGGTCGGACGCGCGCGTCCGACCGGGGCGCCCAATCCCGTCAGGACAAGCGACTCACCACGCTCCCGCGAGCGACTGGTACGCGAGGCTCGCGAGGGTCACGGCCGCCCAGACCGCGAAGCCGAGGACGAGCGGTTTCGGGCCCGAGGCCGCGATGGCCCGGAGGTCGGTCTTGAAGCCGATGCCGGCCAGCGCGAGGGCGATGAGGAATTTGCCGGCGGCCTTGATGCAGGGGATCCAGGCGGGCGGGAAGACGCCCGCGCTGTTGAGGGCCGACATCGCGAGGAAGCCGAGGACGAACCACGGGAAGACCGCGAGCGCGCCCGTGAAGCCTTTTTTACCGCCGGAAGCGCGGGCGCCCCACGAGACGAACGCCGTGAAGGCGAGGGCGACGGGGACGATCATCACGGTGCGGGTCAGCTTGACGACCGTGGCGTAGTCGCCCGCCTCGTCGCCGTAGAGGTAGCCGGCCGCGACGACCGACGACGTGTCGTTGATGGCCGTGCCCGCGAAGAGCCCGAAGCCGCGTTGGCTGAGCCCGAGCGCGGAGCCGAGGGCGGGGAAGACGAACACCGCGGCCAGGTTGAAGAGGAAGATGGTCGAGACGGCGTAGGCGGTCTCGTCGTCGTCCGCGTCGATGATGGGCGCGACCGCCGCGATGGCCGAGCCGCCGCAGATGGCCGTGCCGACGCCGATGAGGCTCGCGAGGTTGCGCTTGACGCCGAGGAGGCGCGCCGCGGCGACCGTGGCGACGAGCGCGGCTGCCATCGTGACGGCGATGGCGACGAGGGACGAGCGGCCGGTGCCGAGCACGACGCCGAGGGTGAGGCCGCCTCCGAGCACGACGATCGAATAGCGGAGTATCTTCTTCGACGAATAGTCGACGCCCGGTTTCAGCGCGGCCGGCAGCCCGACGACGAGGCGGAGCAGGATGCCGAGCGTGAGCGCGAAGACCGAGGGGCCGACGACGGGGACGAGGGCGCCGAGCAGGCTGGCGATTCCCGCGACGAGGGCGCACGCGAGGACGCCGGGGACGATGCGGCCGGCCGCGGAGAACGCGTTCGGGAGGTTTCTGGTTTCGTTCATGCCCGCCAGCCTAGCCCGCCGCATGGAATCGCCGCAACCCTCGTCTTGCCAAAGCAAGCCGTGTCTCTCTTCGAGAGCCGTGTCTCTCTTCGAGAGCCGTGTCTCTCTTCGAAAGACGCAGCTTGCGCCCAGGTGATCGGTCATTTATGCTAGTTAACGGACCGGCGTGAAACCACAACGGGGGCTTGTATGGACAACGGCTGCGACGACATCAAAAACATCCTGGCGATCGATTCGGAATTGAACCGGATCAAGGACTATGACTTGCTCCTCGAGCGCATCCTCAGGGAGGCGCGCCGCATCACGCACGCGGACGCGGGCAGCATCTACGTGAAGGACGGCGCCACGCTGTCCATCAAGTTCGCCCAGAACGATACCCTGGCGGCGAAACTCCCGCCCGGCGAAAAACTCCTCTATAAAGTCTTTTCCATCCCGGTCTCCGACCGCACCATCTCGGGCTTCGCGGCGTTGAGCGGTCGCGTCGTCAACGTGCCCGACGCCTACGCCATTCCCGCGGACGCCACCTATGGCTACGACCCGAGCTACGACCGCGTGGCGGGCTACCGCACCACGTCCATGCTGGCGGTGCCGCTCGTCATGTCCTCGGGCGAGGTGCTCGGCGTGCTCCAGGTGATCAACGCGCAGGATCCCGAAACGAAGCGCGTCGTGCCCTTTGACGACAACGACGTGCAGCTCGTGTCGCATTTCGCGTCGAACGCCGTCGTGGCGATGGAGCGCGCCATGCTCACCCGGACCATCATCCTGCGCATGATCCGCATGGCCGAGCTGCGCGACCCCAAGGAGACCGGCCCCCACGTCAACCGCGTGGCGGGCTACGCGGCGGAGATCTTCGAGCATTGGGCGATGCGTCGCGGCATGTCGCCGGAAGACGTCGAGCGCCGCAAGGATCTCCTCAAGCTAGCGTCCATGCTGCACGACGTCGGGAAGGTTGCCATCTCCGACCTCATCCTCAAGAAACCGGCGCGCTTCACGCCCGAGGAATTCCTCGTCATGCAGCGTCACACCGTGGAAGGCGCCCGGCTGTTCTCCGATTCGCGTTCGGAGCTGGACCGGATCTCCGCCGCCGTCGCCGCGACGCACCACGAAAACTGGAACGGCACGGGCTACCCGGGGCGCCTCGATCCCGCGACCGGCGAGCCGCTGGTCGGACCCGACGGCAAGCCCGCGAGCCTCGCGGGCGACGCCATCCCCATCGAAGGCCGCATCGTCGCCGTGGCCGACGTGTACGACGCCCTCGTTTCCCGCCGCGTCTACAAGGAAGCCTGGCAAGAGGACGACGTGCTCGCCGAAATGCGCTCGCTGTCCGGCGTCAAGTTCGACCCCGAAGTCCTCGATGTCTTCATGGAAATCCTCCCCCGCATCCACCAGATCCGCGAACTCTACCCCGACGCGGATTAGGCCGTCACGGCCTCGGCGCTCGGGAAGGTTTCTAGCCGAGCGAACCCTGCCCGACTACGTTGCCCGCACTCTGGTCGCTATTCGAAGGCAGTCGTGCGGCGTTACTGGAGAAACCCGCCGCCCGATGACGAACCGGATGCGACCGCCGGACGGGGCATACAAGTACCCGCGCCGAATATTGCGAGTACTCTCGCCTATTCGGCGCGGGTACTTGTATGCCCCAAGCCCCGGTCACTCCGTTCCGACACCCGTCCGCCGCACCCTTCTGTATCGCCTCAAAGGGAGCTTCAGAACAACGACCCGGCCGCCGCGTAGGAGAGCAGGAACGCGACCTCGCCGAGTTCCACCGCCGCCCCGAGCGAGTCGCCGGTGAAGCCGCCGAGCTTGCGGGCGGCCGAGAGCGCCACGGCCACGCCGACGGCCACCGCGACGAGGAGCCCTCCGACCGCGACGAAGAGCGCGCCGACCAGGCCGTCCACGACGGCTGCGACCGCGAAGGCGGGCGTCGCGGCGAGCGCGAAGCCGACGAGCGCGTCCTGGAGCCGGAGGCCGTGCATGATCGCGCCGAGCCCCTCGGGCTTGGCCGGGTGCGCCGCGAGGCCGACGAACACCGCCGCGCTGCGGCCGACGACGGGCGCGGCGAGCAGGGCAGCGGCCGTCGACATGGACGGCTCCGACAGCGCGCCGACGCGGGCCAGCACGACGAGGACGCCGGCGAACACGGCGTACGAGCCGGAGCGCGGATCCTTGAGGATCTCGAAGCGGCGCTCGCGCGAAACGGCGGGCAGCATCGCGTCGGCCGAATCGAGCAGGCCGTCGTAATGGAAGAGGTTGAAGGCGAAGTACTGCGCGGCGATGGCGGCGACGGCGGGCGGAATGGGCCCGAGGAAGGCGAGGTCGGCCACCCAGTACGCGAACAGGGCCACGAAGCCGGCGACGCAGCCGACGATCGGCAGGAACAAGTCCAGCCGGGTCAGGTCCGGCTCCTCGTCGAGCTTGACCGGAACGCGGGACATGAGCGAAAAGGCGCTGAGCAGGCGCTTGAGCCAGGGCTTCACTTCGAACCACCTCCGCGACCGATGAGATCGCGCAACGCGTCAAGACAGCGGGACAGCCCCGCGGCCGAAAACACTTCCACTTCCACGACGCCGCCGAAGCGCTCCAGGAAGGGTCGGAACTCGGCGAGCCAGGGCTCGGTCCCGTCGAAGGGGGCGTGGTCCTTCCCGTTCCCGACGCCGTGCAGGTGCACTTCGCCGATCGTCCGTCCCGCCGCGGTCAGCTCGGCCGCGAGCTCGGCCGGCGAACGTCCGGCGAGCAGCGCGTGCCCCGTGTCCAGGCAAACCGCGGCGTCCGGAAGCGCCTCGAGGGCGCGCCGGAACGAGGCGTCGTCCACGTTCTCGACGAACACCGGCGCCTCGACGGAGGCGACCGACGCGCGGTGCCACGCGGCGAAGTCGTCCAGCGCCGCGGCGTCGCGCGGGGGATGGACCACGTAGCGCGACGCCAGGCGCGCGGTGTCTTCGAGCGCGGCGTCCCGTTCGTCGGGGTGCCTGGGCAGATGGACGCCGTATCCGAAGCGCCCGCCCGCGGCGATCTTTTCGAGTTCCGGCAGATCGCGGAGGAATTCCCCACGCGAATCCGCGTCGTACGAAAAGAGGAGGAGCTCCACCGACGCGACGCGGCCCTCGCCGGCCAGGTGCCGCGCGTTTTCCGCCCAGGTGCCCGGAATGACCCACGAGGGCGCCGAAAGCGTCACGCGCCCTTGATCCGCACGGGAATGCCCGCGACCATGAGCTCGACCACGTCCGCCGCTCGGGCGAGGGCCGCGTTGACGCGACCGAGCCGTTCGCCGTAGCGCCGCGAAAGCGCGTCGGCCGGAATGACGCCCCAGCCCGTCTCGTTCGTGACGATGACGACGTTGGCCGGCAGGCGCTCGAGGAACGACGCGAGCACTTCGTCGATCTCGTTTTCGCGCTCTGAAAAGAACATGTTGTTGAGCCACATCGGGACGCAATCGACGATCATGTTCTCCCGCACGGCCACGTCGATGCGGTAGGGCTCCTCGACGGTGTCGAAGGCGCCGCGCCGCTCGTCGCGGTGGCGGGCGATCTTCGCGCGCATTTCGTCGTCGAAGGCGAGGGCGGTCGCCAGGAAGGAACGCGGCTCCGCGAAGGACGCGGCGAGTTCGAGGGCCCGCGTGCTCTTTCCGGATTTCACGCCGCCGGTCACGAGGTATCTCATCGCCCTGTTTGTACCATTAAAAGGGGCTCAGGTAAAGCGTCCGGCTGCGATGAGCCCGAGGTTGCGCGCGGCCGAGTCGGCGATGCCGCGGTAGATGCCGTCCGAGTGCGCGAGGATTTCCTCGAAGCTCCGCGCGGTGTTCGAGGCGAAGTCGTGGACCTGCGGAAAGAGGAAACCGGTCACGTCCTTCGCGGCGTTGGCCAAGATGCGTTCGTCGACGCGGTCGAGCCGCCCGAGCCAGGGCTTCACGTCCTCGCCGCGCCTGGCCGCTTGCCGCGCTCCGGCCACGAGTTCCGTGCCCGTCGTTCCCAGGCGCTTCATGTCCTCGAGCATGCCGACGAGTTCGTCCAGCGCGGCGTCGACCTCGGCTTCCCGGTCCACGGCCTGGCGCTTCGCGTCCGCCAGGAACGCGTCGACTCGGCCGCGCGCCTCGGGCAAGGCACCGAGTTCGCCGACCGGCGAGTGTTTCATGCCCGCGATGGCGAGCCCGCGCGCGGCGAGGGTGCGCGTGTCGGCCTCCGGGTGCTTCCCGACGCGGCTTTCGAACCACCACGAATAGAGGATCATGCGCTTGTCGGTGATGGTCGTGCCGCCCGAGTTGTCGGGCGCCTTGAACGGCCCCGCGCCGAGCAGGGCGGCGAAGCCCTCGGTGGCCGCCGGCTTCAGGCGCTCGCCGCGCGTGAGGGCGCGCTGCTCGAAGAGGCTCGCCTTCGCGTGCGTGTGCCCGCCCGGGAACGAGAGGTCGAGCCCCGCCATGTAGATGGGGGCGCAGCCGAGCGTGCGCGCGAAGTCCCACGCCGTCGTGGCCACGGAGCCGCCGGCCCCGAGCTGCCCTTTCGGCGCGCCCGCGCGCCGTTCGAGGAAGGAGCCGAGCGGGAAGAGCGACGAGCAGAGGTAGGTCGCCGCGCACGGGAAGCGGAAGGTACTAGGCCACGCCGCGCACTCGGTCACGAGAATGGACGAAGGCGACGCCGAGCGGTCGAGGTGCCGGGCGTTCCAGTACTGCGGATCGACGACGACGACGAAGTCGGGCTCGACGCCCGCGCGGAGGAGGCTCCGGAGCGCCGTGTCGACGGCCACGATCACCGCGCCGCGACGCGCTTCCTTGAGGACGGGCAGGACTTCGTCCAGGCTCGGCCCCGCCGCGCAGACGAGGGCCGGCACGCCAGCGAGTCCGCCCGCGAGGGACGCCACGCCGGGCCTTCTCCCGATCTCGCGCGCGTTGCGGGCGATGTTGCGCACCCAGAGCTTCCCGAAGCGCTTGAGCGTGTTCCGGTTGATCGTCTCCTTCCCCTCGAAGCGCTCGACGGCCGACTTCGCGCCTGCATACCACTCCGGCGCGAGGGCGGTGACCGCCTTGCACTCGTGCACGGCGACGCGACGCGTCTCGAGCCGGTCGAAGGCCCAGTAGACGGCTTCCGGATCCGAGGCGACGAGGAGCCCGACTTCCTCGCGGGCGAGGAGGTGCGACACGTCGCGGTGGCGGAGGCAGGAGGCGAGCACGTTCCCCGAGGCTTCCGCGACGAGGAGGCGCGCGCGCGGCAGGCGCTGGAGCACAGCCTCGGCGACGTAGCCGAGGCCGAGCCCGAAGAGCACGACGGTGTCGGGCGACGACGCGGCCAGCTCCGACGCGACGCGGTCCGCCTCCGAGCGCGGGTCGTAGCGCGAGTGGAGGAGGAGCCCGCCGATCGCCGCGGTCGCCTCGCCGCGGGACGAGACGACCTTCTCCACCGCGACGGGTTCGGCAGCGGCGAGTTCCTCCGCGAGCGCGGGGAAGCGGAGCGCGATGGCTCCCAGGTTGCGTTCGAGGGCGGTCATTCGAGCGTGAGCCTCACCGTCATGCCCGCGACGACGGACGTGCCCGCCGCCGGTTCCTGCGCGACCACGTAGCCCTCGCCCTCGATGACGACCGTGAGGTCCTTCCGCGCGAGGAGGCCGAGGAGTCTGCGCTTCGGCACGCCGGTCAGGTCGGGCATGACGCTCCCGATCTCGACCGGACCGGTGTCCGGCACCGGTACGACGCCGGGATGCCGCACCGTCGTGGACGAACCCCGCGCGAGACCGTAGTGGCGGATGACCAGCTCGGCGGTTTCGCGCACCGGCGGGGCCGCGATGCGTCCGCCCTGGATCGAGTCGCCGCGCGGCTTCGAGAGCGCCAGATAGACGACGAAGCGCGGGGCCTCCGTCGGGAAGATGGCGATGCACGAGGCGATGAAGTCGGTGGCCGAGTAGCCGCGCTTGCCGGGCTCCGTCATTTGCGCGGTGCCCGTCTTCACGGACACGCGGACGTCGGGGATCTTGGCGCGCCAGCCGGAGCCGCCCTCGAGCGAAGCGGCTTCCATGGCGGCGAGCACGGCGCGCGCCGTCTCCGCCGACACGACGCGGACGCCGGAGGGCGCGATCTCGCGCGCGGTCGAGCCGTCGGCCGCGACGACGCGCCGGGCGACGATCGGCTTCATCATCACGCCGCCGTTCCCAACGGCGCTCGCCGCCTGCACGATCTGGAGGGCGGTCACCGAGATCTCCTGGCCGAACGCGATCGTCGGCTTCGTGCGTCCCGACCAGTCCTCGACCTTCGCGAGGCGTCCCGGGCTCTCGCCGGGGAGGGTGACGCCGGTGCGCGAGCCGAACCCGAAGCGCGTGAGCATGTCGTAGAAGTCGAGGGCCGGCACGCGGTCCGCGGCGTAGGCGGCTCCCGCGTTGCACGAATACATGAGGATGCTCGTGAGGTCGACGGTTCCGTGGACGCCCATGTCCTTGATGACGATGCGTTCGCCGAGGCCCGTCACGCGGACGTAGCTCCCGTCGCACGCGAACGTCGTGGTCGGGTCGATCGCGCCGAGCTCGAGGACCGACGCCATCGTGAAGACCTTCATCACGGAGCCCGGCTCGAAGGCCGAGGTGGCGGGCAAATCCGCGTAGCGTTCGGCGGGATAGGACAGGAAGTCGTTCGGATCGAAGTCGGGCAGGGCGACGTACGCGGCGATCTCGCCCGTATCCACCGCGGAGACGAGGAGGATGGCGGACTCGGCCTTGTTGTCCTCGAGGGCGCGCCGGGCGATCTCCTCCGCCTGGAACTGGAGGTCGGCGTCGATCGACAGGATGACCGAGTCGCCGCGGACGCCGCCGTCCGGCCCGGGCGCGCGGCCGCGTGGCGAGAGGTCCTCGTCGAAGCGCTGTTCGATGCCGACGAGGCCGTGGCCGTCGTCGCCCGTGAAGCCGACGAGGCGGCTCGCGAGCGTGCCCTCCGGATAGACGCGGCCGGGCACGCGCTCGACGACGAAGCCGCGGAGGCCGCCGGAGCGGCGGGCGTCCTGCACGCGCCGCGCCACCGACGGCTGCACGCGCTTGGCGACATAGAGGAAGTCGCTGCCGCTCGATTCGATTTTCGACGCGATCTCGAGCGAGGTCGGGGGCGCGCCGTCCGACCCTTCGGCGAGCAGGCCGGCGAGGAACTCGGCGTCGGAAGCCAGCGCGGCCCTGTCGAGCTCGGGACGCCACACGGCGATGTTGTAGAGGGAGGTCTCGAAGGCCAGCGATCGCCCGTTCGCGTCGAGGATCTCGCCGCGCGTCACCTGCGGCGACCGCTCCGCCTGAGCGGACGGACCGAGGGCCGCGAGCCTGGCGTAGGTGGCGAGGATGTAGGCGGCAAACGCGCCGATCGCGGCCAGCACGGCGGCGCGGCGCCAATGAAGGCGGACGGGTGATGCCATGGCGTCTTATTCGCCGAAAGGTAGCACGGTTCCGATCACCTTCTCAATCGGGAGCGGCCCGTAGGACCGCGAGTCGACGGACTCGAACCAGTTCGTGCCGACGAGGAAGACCGTGCCCGCGGGCACGGCGATCGACCCGGTCGCCTCCGAGCCGGCGGCCGAGGGCACCCGGGCGCCGTCCGGCCGCGCGATCCCGCCGCCCGAAACCGCGAGCGCGCAGGGTCCGACGGCGAAGACGCGCTTGACGATCCTGCCGCGCGGTCCGTCCGCGGCCACGAGCTCGTCCTGGGCCGGCGTCCGCCACCGGAGCGCGTAGACCGAGGCGATCGGGATCCGAAGCCCGTAGGCGCAGCGCGCGACGAGCACCACGTCGCCCTGGGACAGGGACGGTTCCATGGAACCGCCCTGCACGAAGGCCAGGTCGACGAAGCACGACTTGACGACGAGGGCCAGCGCGATCGCCAGGGCCACGATCCGGCCGGGGGCGGCCGCGGGTGGCTTGCGTCGCGTCGGAGGCGTTTCGTCCATGATTCGGGTCGAGTCCGTGTCGCGCTCCTTGCCGAATCCGCCTGATTCGCCGAATCGTCTTGATTCGCGGAATCAGGCGGATTCGCGGAATCAGGCGGATTCGCGGAATCAGGCGGATTCGCGGAATCCTACTGTAAAAAGACGCGCGCTTTTTGTCGATAAGAAAAGGGCAATGGAATTCGACGGCATCATCGGCACCCAAAAAGTAGACCGCAGGGCGGCGGCCCCGGCCCGCGACGACGCGCGCCCCGCCACCTTCGCGCTGAACCGCCAGACGCCCGTGCGGCGTCCGGCGGACCGTCCCGCGCGCGCGGTCGCCGCGAAAGGCGACGGCTTCCGCTTCGAGTCGATCCTGCCCGTCGGGGCGTCGGCTTCCGCGAATGTCGCCGTGGCGCCGAACGGAATGTCCCGTCAGGCGGTTCTGCCCGCCTTCGGCCGGACGAGCCGGGTCCTCAAGCGGCTCGCGGGGAAACTCCGGGGCTTTGGCCAAGGGCAAGGACCCGGCCTTGGCCCGGGCAGACTCGCCGTCCTGGCGCCGATCGCGCTGTCCTTCCTCGTCGCCGCGATTCTCGTCTCTTGGTCCCTGTCGCTGTCCGTCAGCGACGCGGTGGCCCCCATCGCCCTGCCCGCCGAGACCGCGAGCGAATCGGACCTGCTCCTTTCCTTCATATCGCCCGGACTCCAGGCGGACGACGAATCCGAAACCATCGACGTGCCCAAGACCCCGGTGACCCTCACCGTGACCACCTACACCATCCGCCGCGGCGACAGCCTCGGGGGCATCGCCACGAAGTTCGGCGTGAGCCTGGACAGCCTCCTCAGCATGAACGGCATCAGGAACGCCTCGCGGGTGGCCGCGGGCACGGTGCTCAAGATCCCCAACATGTCCGGCATCGTCCACAAGGTGGCGCGGGGCGAAAACCTCTCCGCCATCTCGACGCGCTACAAGGTTCCCGTCGTGACCATCCTCGACGCGAACGACCTGGCCTCGGAAACCCTTGCCGTCGGCATGACGCTCTTCATCCCCGGCGCGCGCCTGTCGCAGAGCGAAATGAACCGCGCGCTCGGAAAGCTCGTCATCTGGCCCGTACGCGGCCGCCTCAGTTCCTATTACGGCTACCGCACGAGCCCCTTCTCCGGCGCGCGGCAGTTCCACAACGGCCTCGACATCGTGGCGGACTACGGCACCGGCGTGAAAGCCGCCATGGAAGGCAGCGTCGCCGACACGGGCTACAACACCGTGTACGGCAACTACGTCATCCTGTCCCATCCGGGCGGATACCAGACGATGTACGGTCACATGAGCAAGGTGAACGTCCGCAAGGGCGCCTCGCTCAAGCAGGGCGCGATCATAGGCGCGGTGGGCAATTCCGGCATCAGCACCGGATCGCACCTCCACTTCTCGTTGTTCAAGGGCGGTTCCGCGATCAATCCGCTCAAACTGCTGAACTAGCGCCTTTTTTCGCGTGCTTCGTCACGCTTTTGGCGTGACGGATCTTGATTTTCGCTGCGGTCGGATGTAGGATTCCGCGGTCGGGGGAATGCCATGAGAAAACTCGTCGTCGTCGTCATCGTCATGCTTGCAATCTTCACCTTCATCCGCGAAATGCCGTCGGCTTCGGGCGCTGACGCCGCCAGCGTCCAGAACGCGGCCATGTCGGTCATCGGCCAGAACTGAACCTCGGATTCCGACTGGACCCGTGTCCCGCTGAATCGCGCTAAAAATCCAAAATCTCCAAAAAGTCCAAAACCTCCAAAACCTCCAATCTGAACGAATATCTCTAATTTAGACAATGATTTGCATGCAACTACCCGTCATAAAAGTAGACAGCAATACATGAGTCGTTTGGCGAATAAAGTAGACACTTATACCCCGGGGTCCAGCATCCTGCCATGCCGTAAAATTGTAATTCGTTATCACGCAATAGAATACCGTTTTAGTTCAACTCTTCAACGGTCTTGGCACGGTCTTTGCTTTACTAAAGGCGGAGACTATGATGAAGACCACCACGAAGACCGTCGATCGCGAGGACACGCTCAATGCGTACTACGCGAAAATCAAGCTGATTCCCCTCCTGAGCGCCGAAGATGAAGCCGAGCTGTCGCGGCGAATCCGAGCGGGAGACGAAGCGGCGCGCAAGCGACTCATCGAGTCGAACCTCCGGCTCGTCGTCAAGATCGCGCGGTCCTTCGCCACGAGCGACGTGCCCCTCGTCGATCTCATCCAGGAAGGCAACATGGGCTTGATCCGCGCCGCGGAAAAGTACGACGACCGCCGCCAGGTGCGTTTTTCCACCTACGCTTCCTGGTGGATCAAGCAGGCCATCACCCGCTCCCTCGTCAACTCGCGCCGCTCCATCCGCCTGCCCCACCGCAAGGAAGAGCTTCTCCGCAAGGTGCAGAAGTCCTACGCGGGCCTCACGCAGACCCTCGGACGCGAGCCCACCACCGCGGAGCTCTCGCACGACGTCGGCCGCCCCGAAGACGTCGTCGGCAAGGTGCTCGGCATGTCCGCCTCGCCCGTGTCGCTCGACGGCGAAACCGGCGACGAGTCCGGCAGCTTCCTCGACGTGTTCGAAGACTATACCTACAGCCCCGACGGCGACCTCATGAAGGAATGCCTCCGCCAGAAGGCGCTCGAGATGCTCGAAGTGCTCATGGAAAAGGAAAAGCAGATCCTCATGTACCGCTTCGAGTTCTACCAGGGCCGGAAGTACACCCTCAAGACCATCGGCGACCGCCTCGGCATCTCGCCGGAGACCGTCCGCCAGATCGAAAAGCGAGCCATCCGCCGCCTCCGCGCCGAGAGCACGGAAGAACTCCTCGAGTTCGTCGGGGCTTGATTCCGGCTTATAAGTCGACGACGAGGCCGTCGTAGGCCGGGGCGCAGACGCAGGCGCCGGGCGCCGCGGCGCAGATCGCTTCCAGTTCGACGTGCGAGTGGTCGTGGCAGACGTGCGTGAGGAAGGCCCGGCGCGCCCCGATGCGCGACGCCTCCTCGAGGGCGCGTTGGACGGTGAAGTGGGTCGCATGCGGCCGCGACCTGAGGCCGTCGATCACGAGCGTCGAAATCCCCTCGAGCAGGCGGTACGACGCGGCCGGAATTTCCGAACAATCCGTCAGGTACGCGAAGCTCCCGATGCGCCAGCCCAAGACGGGCAGGGTGCCGTGGAGGAGCGGCACCGGCAGCGCCAGGCACGAGCCGACGCGGAAGCCGCCCGGGCCGACCGCCGTCAACGCGAGCTTCGGGACGCCGCCGCCCGCCTGGCGCGGCGAAAAGGCGTAGGAGAACCGGACGCGGAGCTCCTCGATGCAGTCGGCGTCACCGACCACCGCGACGGGCTTTTGCCGGCTCAGCGCGCGGAGGTCGTCGATGCCGTGGACGTGGTCCGCGTGGGCGTGCGTCACGAGCAGCGCGTCGACCCGGGTTATGCCCGCGCGTATCGCCTGGAGGCGGAACTCCGGCCCCGCGTCGATCAGGATCGCCTCGCCACCGTCCCCCCTGACCAGCGCCGACGAGCGCCAGCGCGTGTCGCGCGGATCGGCCGAGGAGCACACCCGGCACGCGCAGCCCGGCACCGGAACGCCGTGGCTCGTGCCCGTGCCCAGGAATTCGAGCGTCATCGGGGCGGGAGGGGCGGCGGATCGAACTCGGCTTCGGCCGGAAAGCGGATGAGCCGCGCGAAGTCCTGGCCGTAGCGCGTCCGCACCGACCGGAGCGAGGTTTCGGCGCCGCTTTCGAAGACCGCCACCGCGAAGCGGCCGGTTTCGTCGAAATACGGGAACAGCGCCGCGACGTGCGAAAAGCGCCGGAGTCGCGCCTTCGTCGTTTTGTCGACGGCGTTGAAGGCCGCCAGGTACCAGCGCCCCGGTTCGCGGATCGCCAGGACGTAGAGCGCGGCCTCCAGGCCGTCGACGCGGTAGCCGTCCGTCGCGAAGTCGATGGGGTAGCTCGAGTACTTGCCGCCGTTCAGGAGGTCCTGGTCGGACACGACGAGGGCGAAGGGCTGGATGTCGACGTCGTTGTCCGCGACGCCGGGCTTCGCGGAGGGATGCCTCGCGCGCGACGTGGCCAGGGCCAGGTTGCGCGTGAAGTCGAGGCCGAAATACGGATCCAGCTCGGTTTCGAACGGCTTCGTGAAACCGGTGCCGCGCTCGTCCTCGTGGCGCTCCAGCAGGGGCGCGAGTTCGAGCCACTCGCCCGTCGTCGGCTTCACGACGCCGTCGACGAGCCATTTCGCGAAGCCCGAACAGTTGACGCCGCCCCTGCCCGGTTGCGGCTTCCCCGTCGACATGAACACCGGTCGCCCCTGCCCGTCGAAGGCGCCGTCCTCGACGTAGTCGAAGAGGGGAAGCCGGGACCGGACGGAGGCGATCATCGAGCGGGACGCGGCGTAGAGCCCCGGATCGGGCGCGAAGAGCGACCACTCCACGGTCCCCAGGGTCCAGGACACGATGTCGCGCAGGGGCGAGACGAGGAGCTTCTCGATGGGAACCGGCAAGGTCACTTCCCGCCTGAGCACGCCGCCGTAGAGGACGACGTCGAGTTTCGAGCGGTCGGCGAAGGGATAGAAGCGTAGGAAGGCGTTCGCGTCGCCGCCCATGAAGAGCTTCGCCTGGACGACGCGGCCGTCTCCGAGCGAGCGCTTCACGATCCACGCGCCCTTGCCCCAGACCGGGTACGTGCCGTCGCCCTTCGGGAGGAGGAGGACGTAGAGCGCGCCGTTTTTCGTTTCGGTGCGGAGCCGCCACGGACCGACGTCGTTGGAAAGCGTCGCGGGCTTCAGCGCGCGCGCGACGTCGAGCGGCGCCAGGTACGCCGCGTCGAGGAGCGATGTCCGCAGGTCGTCGCTTTCGGGGAAGTCGCGGAAGGCGCGGGCTTGGCGGGGATCGGGCCCGAACGGGATCTGCGCCCGCGCGTCGACGGCCGCGAACAGGAGCGGCAGGATCACCAGCGCGGAGAGGCGCGTTCTGAACGGTTTCATCGATATATTATCGACAGGGAGGGACGACGCCTTCAAGGCATTCGGGTCCGCGCGCACTCGCACGCGTACGCGCGTACTCGCGCGCGGTTTCCCGCGCGATTTCGCGCGCGATTTCGCGCGGAACCGCGCTTCATGTTCCGCGAAGACGGGCCGATAGACTAAAGGGGATGGGGGACCATCCGGCATCAGCACCCACAGTCGTTCCTCGAGGAGCCCGTTCCATGCGTTCTGCCGTCCGTCGCGCGTCGTTCCGCCGCGTCCTGCCCCTGCTGGTCGCGTTCTGCATCGTTTCGTCCGTCCTGGCCCAGGGCGCGGCCTCGGGCCAGGCGCCCCAGTCGTCCCACGACACCCGCCTGGAACCGCCCGTGCCGTACCGCCTCTTCCCCGGCATGTACTACCGCGACATCTACGAACGCTTCCTCCTCGAGCATCCGGCGTCGTACGACGTGCCGACCGCGGAGGATTTCGCCGCCCGCGACGCCTCGTCGCGCGTGCCGGATCTCGCGCGCGCCCACATCGTCTCCTTCTACGGCAAGCCGAATTCCAGGTCGATGGGCATCCTCGGCGAGTATCCCAAGGAAAAGCTCGCGACGATGCTGGCCGGGTACGCCAAGCTCTACGACGACGAAAACGGCGATTCCGGCGTCATCCCCGCCTTCTACCTGATCTATGGCACCTGCTGGCCCGGCGGCGAGATAGGCCTCCTCAAGGACCAGGTCGTCAAGGAATACGTCGAGTACGCCGCCTCGCTCGGCTGGCTCGTGTTCCTCGATCACCAGATCGGCAAGTACACCGTGGACGAAGCCATGGCGAAACTGCTTCCCTGGCTCGCGTATCCCAACGTCCACCTGGCCCTCGATCCCGAGTGGCATACCACCGTGCCCATGGAGAAGATCGGCTCCGTCGACGCCGCCGACCTGAACCGCGCCCAGGAGATCATGGAGCGCTACCTGATCGACAACCGGATTCCGGGCGTCCGGATGCTCGTCGTCCACCAGTTCACCGAAGGCATGATCGCGGGACGGGCGGGGCTCCGGGCGGATTTCGACCGCGTCCTCCTCGTCCACACGGCCGACGGCTTCGGCGCGCCGGCGCTCAAGAAGTACACCTACCGCAACAACGCCCGCGCGGCGCAACTGCCGACCAAGGGCTTCAAGCTCTTCTTCGAGGCGAGGACGCCGGGCGCCGGCTGGGACAATCCGCTCCTGACCCCGAAGGAAGTGCTCGGTCTCGATCCCCAGCCGCTCCTCATCATGTACCAGTAGGATCCCGTCCCGACCGCGCCCATCGCCGTCCGGCGGCGTTCGCGCGGCCACCCGGCGGTTTCGCCCCCGATTCCGCGATATCGGTATACTATGGATACGCCGCGGCGCCGGTAACCACTCGGCCGTCCGCGGGCTTTTCATTGGAGGGCTCGCCGCCCGCCTTGTCAGGTACACCACCCAAAACGGAAGGCCTCCGCGCCGACCGGTATGGAGGAAATCATGTCGATCAAACGAAAAGCCCTGGTTCCGCTCCTCGGCCTCGTCTGCGCGGGCATCGCGCTGGCCTACGACCCCCCGGTCGGCGGAGACGCCCTGTCCGGGCTCCAGTTCGCCCCGACGGTGGCCAGCGGTTCGAGCGTCACCGCCGCCGATTCGCCCTGGGCGGACGCGGCCAACCCGGCCGCCTCGGGCAGCCAGCAGCGGGCCGTCATCGACCTGTCCTACGTCGTGCTGGCCGGCTTCGAGGGCGGCGAGGGCTTCGGGCAGGGCGCCTCGCTCGGCTTGACCCTCCCCAAGGCGTACGGCGTCTGGACCTTCGGCGCCGGCTTCTTGAGCGTGCCCGACACCATCCCCTCGATGCCGCTCGGCACGTCTGGAACCGGGCGCGTCTCCTTTTCGAAGGACCTGTACCCGAATCTGAACGCCGGCATCGGGCTCGAAGGCCGCTTCGGCACGGCGCCCTCCGGCGACTCCGACTGGGCGTTGGGCGCCTCCATCGGCATCATCCACTCGCTCGGAGACGTCGCGTTCGTCCGCGACCTGTCGTGGGGTCTGGCGGTCTCCGGCCTCGGCAAGGCGTACGCGCCGTCCGGCGCCGCCGCCGAGGGCGGCAGCGCGTCCGGCTATCCCTCTCCCTTCACGCCGGCCGTCGGAGTCCGCGGCAACCTGGTCAAGACGGACTCGTTCCGGCTCGGGCTCGCCCTCGACCTCTCGTCGCCCTTCTTCCAGAACCTCCTGTTCAACGCGGGACTCGAAGCCGGCATCGGAAAGCACGTGACGGCCCGCGTGGGCTGGAATTTCAACGCGCGCGAATTCGGACGCGGCGAGCACGACTCCTTCCTGCCGTCGTTCGGGCTCACCGGCCTCATCCCGCTCGACCGCAAGAGCGACGAATCCTTCATATCGAAGCAGGGCTGGGACAAGAGCGAGCTCAAGCCGACCGTCGCGGCGCAGCCGCTCTACGACGGCGGCTGGGCCATCGCCGCGGGACTCGCGGTGCCGCTCGGCGTCGTGGACAAGAATCCGCCGAAAATCGCGGCGAAATTCCCCGAATCCAAATACGATTCCTATTACATCTCCCCGAACGACGACGGGAAGCGCGACCAGGTCGAGTTCCCGCTCGACATCAAGGACGAGCGCTACCTCCAGTCCTACACGATGTACGTGTACAAGAAGGGCGAGGAGGACAAGGACCCCGTCCGCGTGATCGGCAACAAGGAAGCCCGCCCGTCCACCGAGGGCTTCAAGGGCGTGTGGGATCGCATAACGTACGTGAAGAAGGGCATCCCCGTCCCCGAGACGCTTTCGTGGAACGGCGTCCTCGAATCCGGCGAAGTGGCCCCCGACGGCGACTACGTCATCGTCATCGAGGCGAAGGACGACAACGGCAACCTGGCCCGCAGCGAGCCCAAGGCCGTCTCCGTGGACCGCACCGCGCCGGTCGCGACAATCGAACAGCCGAAGGGCGCCGACGACCTCATCTTCAGCCCGGACGGCGACGGCGCCAAGGACGTCCTCACGCTGCCGCAGTCGGGCAGCAAGGAAGACGAGTGGGTCGGCACCGTGTCCGACGCTTCCGGCAAGGCCGTCCGCGTCGCGAAGACGAGCGCCGCCGCTCCCGCCGCCTTTGCCTGGGACGGCGCCGACGACAAGGGCGCGGTCGTGCCCGACGGCGTCTACTCCTACAAGCTGACCACGGTCGACCGCGGGGACAACGCCGCGGAGGCGACGGTCGGCAACATCATCGTCAACACGAAGAAGCCGCCGGTGAACCTCTCGCTCGATAAGGCCTTCTTCAGCCCCAACAAGGACGGCGTGAAGGACACGGTCGGCATCGTGCCGGACGTGCCCTCGCTCGAGGGCATCGCCTCGTGGAAGCTCGACGTGAAGAACGCCGCGGGCGACGAAGTCTGGTCCGTGACCGGCAAGGGCGCCGAGGGCGTCGAAGCCAAGCGCGATTTCGACGGCCTCCGCTCCGGGGCGGTCCTTCCCGAAGGTCAGTATCAGGCCACGTTGGCGGTGCTCTACCGCAACGGCCACGCCCCGACGGCCACCACGTCGAAGTTCGTCCTCGACGTCACGCCGCCTAAGGCGAAGCTCTCCGTCGACCGCCTCGCGTTCGATCCGTCCGCCGAGGGCGACAAGGGTCGCGTGCGCGTGTCGCAGGACGCCTCCGAAGAGACCGCGTGGTTCGCCGAGATCGAGGGCGAAGGCAAGGTCGTACGCCGCTTCAAGTTCATCGGCAAGCCCGAAGCGTCCGTAGACTGGGACGGCCGCGACGAGGCGGGCGCCATCGCCGCCGACGGCCTCTACGCGTACTCCCTCGCGTCGGAGGACGAAGCCGGCAACTCCTTCAAGACCGCCACCGGGCGCATCAAGCTCGACACCGAAAAGAAGGCCGCGCTCCTCTCGACCGACCGCCGCGCGTTCAGCCCGAACGGCGACAAAGTGTTCGACACGGTCACGATATCGCCAGACGTGCGCTCCTCCGACGCCCCCGTCGAGTGGACGCTCCGGATCAATCCGGTTTCCGACGCGCTGAAACCCGTCCGCACGCTCACCGGAAAGGGCGCCTATCCGAAGCCCTTCGCGTGGGACGGAAAGGACGACAAGGGAGGCAGGCTCCCCGACGGCGCGTACAAGGCCCGCCTCGACCTCCTCTTCGCGAACGCCGCCACGACCACCGTGGAAACCGGCGAGATAGCGCTCGATACGGTGGCGCCCAAGATCGAGGTGCGCGTCGACCGCGTTCTCTTCTCGCCGAACGGCGACGGCCGCAAGGACGCGGTCACCTTCACGCAGGTATCCGTGCCCGGCGACTCCTGGGACGGCGCCATCATGGACGCGGCGGGCAATAAGCTCCGCGCGTATTCGTGGAAGAACAAGGCCGAAACCTTCTCGTGGGACGGCACGGACGCGAACGGCAACAAGGTGCCCGACGGTTCGTACGCGTACGCCGTCGAGTCGACCGACGCGGCCGGCAACACGGGTTCGGCCCGCGTGCCGCGCGTGTCGCTCGACACCCGCGACGTCTCGGTGTTCGTCACGTCCTCCGCCGCGGGCTTCTCCCCGAACGGCGACGGCAAGTTCGACGAGCTCTCCTTCGGCGCCATCGTGACGCCCAAGGACGGCGTCGCGTCCTGGTCGCTCAAGGTGCTCGACAAGAAGGGCCAGGCGATCCGCTCGTGGACGGGCACGGGCTCGGGTTCCGTCCCGGCCAAGACCCCCTGGAACGGCCTCGGCGACGACGGCACGCTCCGCCAGGGCGCCTTCACCGCCGTCTTCGCGGTCGAGTACGAGCGCGGCGACCTCGTCGAGGCGACGACGACCCCGTTCACCCTCGACACCGAAGGGCCGCGCATCTCGCTCAAGACCTCTCCCGAGTACTTCAGTCCCGACAACGACGGCGTCGACGACGAACTGGCCATCGACCTCTCGGTCGAGGACGCCTCGCCCGTCGCCGCCTGGAAGCTCGACATCACCGAAACCTCGTCCGAGAACATCGACGGCCCCGGCAAGCAGCGCGCCTTCACGGGCTTCGGCGGCACGGGCACGCCGGCGTCGCGCATCGTGTGGGACGGCCGTTCGCGCAAGGGCGAGCTCGTCGATTCCGCCACCGATTACCCGATCGGCCTCTCCGTCGTCGACGCGTGGGGCAACGAGGCGACCATGACCACCACGGTGACCACGGACATCCTCGTCATCAAGGAAGGCGACCGCTACAAGATCAAGGTGCCCTCCATCGTGTTCGTCCCGATGCGCGTGGACTTCTCCGGCCTTCCGGCCGACCGCCTCGACCGCAACATGCTCGTGCTCAAGCGCATCGCCGCCAGCTTGAACCGCTTCAAGGACTACCGCGTCGCGGTGGAAGGCCACGCGGTGAACGGCGCCAAGCTCGAAGGGAAAGGCGCCGCCGCCGTCGAGCAGGAAGAGACGTCGTTCACGCTGCCGTTCTCGATCAAGCGCGCGCAGTCGATCCTCGACATGCTCGTGAAGCTCGGCGTGGACCGCGCGCGGCTCACGGTGGTCGGCCGCGGCTCGAGCAGTCCCGCCGTGCCGCTCACCGACGTGGAAAACCGCTGGAAGAACCGCCGAGTCGAGTTCATCCTCGAAAAGAACGTGAAGTAAGATACGTTCGCGAAAAAAACGGGCCGCGTTCCCAAGGGAGCGCGGCCCGTTTTTTGGTGTCAGACACCCGCCACAATTAACCAAACACGGTGTCAGACACCCGCCACAATTCGCGGCGTCAAAAAAAGAGGCGCGACCGCCAGGGTCGCGCCTCCGTCGTTCGGGTGAGTCGATCGTCAGGCGCCTGAGCCGGAACCGAGGTACGCCGCCCGGATGGACGGGTCGTTCTCGATGTCGCGGGCGTTGCCCGACTTCACGATGCGGCCCTGCTCGAGGACGTACGCGCGGTCGGCCACTTCGAGCGCCTGGAAGGCGTTCTGCTCGACGAGGAGGATCGTCTTGCCCATCTTGCGGATGGAGACGATGATCTCGAAGACCGTCTGCACGAGAAGCGGCGCGAGCCCGAGGCTCGGCTCGTCCATGAGGACGAGGTCGCCGTTCGTCATGAGCGCGCGGCCCATCGCGAGCATCTGCTGCTCGCCGCCGGAGAGCGTGCCCGCGATCTGCTTGTCGCGTTCCTTCAGGCGGGGGAAGAGCTCGTACACCTTCTCGAGGTCCGCGGCGATGCCCTTCTTGTCCGTGCGCAGGTAGGCGCCGAGGAACAAGTTGTCGCGCACCGTGAGGTTCGTGAAGACGAGACGGCCTTCCGGCACGTGGCACACGCCGAGCTTGACGATCTTGGCCGGCTGGCGGCCGAGCTTCGTGCCCTTGTAGACGATGTCGCCCTTCGTGGTCTTGAGGAAGCCGGAGATCGCGTTGAGGAGCGTCGACTTGCCGGCGCCGTTCGCGCCGATGATCGTGACGATCTCGCCCTGGTTGACCTCGAGCGAGACGCCTTTGAGCGCCCGGATGCCGCCGTAGGCGACGTGGAGATCGTTGACGGTGAGCATCAGTGTTTCCCTCCCTGGGCGCCGAGGTACGCTTCCACGACCTTCGGGTCGTTCCGCACCGTCTGGGCCGGGCCCTCGGCCAGCTTGCAGCCGAAGTTGAGCACGACGATGTCCTCGCAGAGCCCCATGACGAGATCCATGTGGTGCTCGATCACGAGGACCGACAGCTTGAAGCGGTCGCGGATCTCGCCGATGAGCTTCATGAGATTCTCGGTTTCGTCGGGATTCATGCCCGCCGCGGGTTCGTCGAGGAGGAGCACCTTCGGATCGAGCGCCAGGGCGCGGACGATCTCGAGCCGGCGCTGGAGGCCGTAGGGAAGGTTGTTGGCCTCGAGGTCGGCGCGGTCCTGGAGTCCCATGATCTCGAGGAGGCCCATCGCCTTGTCCTGGAGCGCCTTCTCCTCCTTCCGGAAGCGGGGCAGTCGCAGGATGGATTCGAGGATGCTGTACTGCGCGCCCATGTGGCACGCGGTCAGCACGTTCTCGTACACGGACAGGTTCTTGAACAATCGGATGTTCTGGAAGGTGCGCGTGACGCCGAGGTCGGCGATCTTGTAGGGCTCCATGTTCGAGATGGGCTTGCCCCGGAAGGAGATGGTTCCCGCGCTCACCTTGTAGACGCCCGTGATCAGGTTGAAGATGGTCGTCTTGCCGGCTCCGTTCGGGCCGATGAGGCCCATGATGCCGCCTTCCCGCAACGAGAAAGTGACGTCGTTGACGGCCGTGAGGCCGCCGAAACGCTTGGTCAGGCCGTTGATTTCGAGGATGGCGCTCACGGCTGCCCCCTTTTCGCGCCCGTGGCGGGGCGTTCGAGTTCGGCCTCGGCTTGCGCGTCGGCGTCCGCCTTTTCGGCGATGGCCTTCATCTGCGCCATGTGCCTGCGCGCCGCGAAGTGCTTGCGGATCGAATTCGGCGTGAGCTCGAAGCCGCCCATGAGGCCCTTCGGCCTCGAGATCATCACGATGATGACCGCGACGCCGTAGAACACGAGGCGCCAGAGGTCGAAGATCCGGAGCATTTCCGGCAGGAAGGTCAGGAACACCGCCGCGATCACCGAGCCGGAGATGGAGCCCATGCCGCCGAGGATGACCATGATCGTCAGCTCCGTGGACTTCGTCATGTTGAAGATCTTGGGCTGGATGAAGGTCAGGTAGTTGCCCAGCATGAAGCCCGCGATGCCGGCGTACACCGCGCTCACGACGAGCGCGATCATCTTGTACTTGAAGACGTTGACGCCGGATACCTGCGCGGCCAGCTCCTCCTCGCGGACGGCGATCATGTTGCGGCCGTGGCGCGAGCGCACGAGGTTGGCCAGGAACAGCACCGCGATCACGTCGATCGCGAGGATGATCCAGATGTCGTAGGCGTGCTTGGTCTGGCCGAGCGGCCAGCCGCGCGAACCGCCGAAGCGCTGCACGTTGTTGAAGATCAGGCGGATGGCCTCGCCGAAGCCGAGCGTGGCGATGCAGAAGTAGTCGCCCTTGAGGTTGAGCGAGATGCGCCCGATGAACCAGCTCACGATGCCGGCCGCCGCGCCGCCCGCGGCGATGCCGAGGACGTAGTGGAGGCCGAAGCCGGCCGGCGACATGGTCGGCGACACGGTGACGAGCGCGCCGACGTACGCGCCGATGGCCATGAAGCCCGCGTGTCCGAAGGAAAAGAGCCCGGTGAACCCGGTGAGGAGGCTCAACCCGAGGACCGCGATCAGGTTGATGCCGGAGAGCATGATGATGCCCTGGTAGTATGCGTCCATAGCCTCTCTCCTACGCCTTGTCCTCGGTCACTTTGCCCATCAGCCCGGACGGCCTGAAGATCAGGACGCCGATCAGGATGGCGAAGGACAGGAGGTCCCGGTACTGCGACGAGAAGTAGCCGGACACGAGGGTTTCGATCACGCCGAGGATGACGGATCCCAACACCGCGCCGGGCAGGCTGCCGAGGCCGCCGAACACCGCCGCGATGAACGATTTCGTGGTGATATTGCCGATCTGCGGGTACACCGTGTATTTCATCCCGAAGAACACCCCGGCCACGCCGGCCAGGAATCCGCCGAGGGCGAAGACCACGATGACGATGAGGTCGGTGTTGATGCCCATGAGGGCGCTGGCTTTCATGTTGTAGGCCGACGCCTGGATGGCCTTGCCCATCTTCGTCTTGTCGATGAAGAGGACGAGCGCCGTCAGGCAGACCGCCGAGACCGCGAACATGAGCAGGTCGAGCTGGCCGATGGACACCGGGCCGAGCGGGACCTGGACGCGCGATACGATGTCCGGATAGGTCTTGAACGTCGGGCCGATCGTCGCGATGACGAAGTTCTCGATGAACATCGAGGCGCCCATCGCGGAGATGATGAAATAGAGGAAGGGGGCGCGCCGCTCGCGGAGCGGCTTGTAGGCCACGCGCTCGACGAGGACGGCCACGAGCGCCGTGCCGAGCGAGGCGACCGCGAAGGCCACGCCGAAGGGCAGCTTGAACGCCGTGAGGGCGTAGAACCCGAAGTACGCGCCGAGCATGATGACGCCGCCGTGCGCGAAGTTCGAGAAGTTCATGATGCTGTACACGAGCGAATAACCGACCGCCATCAGCGCGTATACGGAGCCGATGGAAAGGCCATTGATCAGCTGTTGCAGGAATTGGGTCATGATATCCCCGATCGTCTGGATTGGGACGGACGAGGGTCCGCGAACGGAACCGTCGGATCCCCGTGACCGAAAAAAAAGCCGGCCCCTTCGGGCTACCCGCGGGGGCCGGCGTGTCGCCTGTCGGGCTTAGTTGCCCGGGGCGTAGCTCTGCTGGAACACGTACTTGCCGCCCACGACCTTGAGGATCGCGCCGTCCTTGCCTTCCGGATTGTGGGTCTCGGCGCTGATGCGGATGCGGCCCGTGATGCCCTGGATGTCCGTGGTCTCGAACGCCTTGGCGAGGGCTTCGCCGTCGACCTTGCCGGCCCTCTGGAGGCCGTCGACGAGCATGAGCACCGCGTCGTGGACGAGGAAGCCGTTGAGCTCGGTTTCCTTGCCGTACTTGGTCCGATAGCGGGCCTTGTAGTCCTGGACGGTCGGCTGGTCGTAGTCGAGGTGGTTCACGAAGTAACCGCCTTCGACCGCGGCGCCGCCCATGCTGATGAGCTGGTCCGAGGGCCAGCCGTCGCCGCCCATGAGCACGGCGTCGATGCCGAGGTCGCGGGCCTGTTTGGCGGAGAGCGCCACTTCCTTGAAGAAGTAGGGCATGAAGATGATCTGGGGCTTCGCGGCCTTGATCTTGGAGAGCTGGGCGCGGAACTCGACCTCGCCGCCCTGGAAGCCTTCCTTGGCGACGATGGTGCCGCCCTTGGCGACGAAGGACTTCTCGAAGAACTCGGTGAGTCCCTGGGAGTAGTCGTCGGCGACGTCGTAGAGCACGGCGGCCTTGGTGAACTTGAGCACGTCGTAGGCGTAACCGGCGGCGACGGCGCCCTGGTACGGGTCGATGAAGCAGACGCGGAAGTTGTACGGCTTCACCTTGCCGTCCATCACGGTGACCTTCGGGTTCGTGGCCACGGTGGCGATGTCGGGCACCTTGCCCTGCTCGAGCACGGACGCGATGGGGATGGCGTTGCCGGAGGCGTTCGGGCCGAGGATGCACACCACCTTGTCCTGGGAGATCAGGCGGTTGGTGACGTTGACGGCTTCCTGGGCGTCGCCCTTGTTGTCGTAGCCGATGACTTCGAGGGTGTACTTCTTGCCACCGACTTCGATGCCGCCCTTGGCGTTGTACTCTTCGAAGAGCATCTTGACGGTGTTGAGCTCGTTTTCGCCCCACACGGCCTGGTCGCCGGTGAGGGCTCCGAACCAACCCACCTTGATGACGTTGGACTTCGCCGAACCCGGGCAACCCATGAGCATGAGGCCGGTGGCGAGCAGCGCGAGAATCAGCGCAGCTTTCTTCATACTGATCTACCTCCTGGAGGGATTTTACTCGGGATGAGTATAGTCTTGACCGCGTGATCACGCAATGAGAATACGACGATTTCTTATCGATTGTGACGGGCTCGACGACGTACACCCTTTGGCGTATTCGCGCGCCCGCCCGGAAGGATTACGGTTCGACGACGGCGGGAAAGGCGCGCTCGGGGGGCGCGGAACGCGAGAAGAACAGGAAGCGGTCGGCGAAGCGCGCGACGAAGGCTTCGCGTCCGGAAAAACCGTCCGGAAAGGAAAAGAACAGGAGGCGATCCGAAAGCCGCGCGGCCAGGACGCCCGTCGCCGGATCTTCGTAGAGTTCGGCGCCCGGCGCGAACGCGAGCGCTCGCGACGCCGAGCGCTTCCATGTTTCGGGCGGCGCCACGAAGGCGGTCGCGAGCCGGACCCGGATCCGCGCGGGCTCCGCGTCGTATTCCCGCGTCCGGGGATAGTCGCGCCAGCGGATCCATGCGGCGTGGTCGGCGTAGTCCGCGGCGACGCAGGGCACCGCGTCGAGGCCGGGCACGGGCAGGCCCCGGGCGGCCGCCGGCCCGGACAGGAGGGCGTAGCGGACGGCCGGGGCAGACCCGGCGGGTGCCGGGAAAAACGCGGCCAGCGCGAGGGCCGCCGCCGCGACGGCGGTCATCCGGCGCGTCGTCGATCCGACCGCCGCGGCCGCGGTTTCTATCGGCCGGAACGCCGCGCGGAATATCGCCCGGACGCGTTCCAAAAACGCGGCGAATCGTAGTAGACTGTCGTCGTTATTCAATCACGACCCCGGAGAGGAACACCCATGGATACGGTCATCATCGACGGACGCTCGCTCGACGTCAAGCATACCGCGCTCGCCGCGCGTTTCGGATACCAGGTGCAGGTCTCGGCCGACGCGTGGGAACGCATCGCCGCCTCGCGCGCGCAGGTGGACGCCTGCGTGGAGGAAGGCCTCGTCCGCTACGGCATCACGACCGGCTTCGGCAAGTTCTGCGACGTCGTCATCTCGCGCGAGCAGAACGAGACGCTCCAGCGCAACCTCATCATGAGCCACGCCTGCGGCGTCGGCGCCCCCTTCGACCGCGAAATCGTCCGCGCCATGCTGCTGCTCCGGGCCAACGCCCTGTCCGTCGGCTATTCCGGCGCCCGCCCCGAGACCGTGCAGGCCCTCGTCGACCTCCTCAACGCCGGCGTCACCCCCGTCGTCCCCGAAAAAGGCTCGCTCGGCTCGTCGGGCGACCTCGCGCCGCTCTCGCACATGGTGCTGACCCTCATCGGCCTCGGCGAAGCCGAGTACCAGGGCCGCCGCATGCCGTCCGCCGAAGCCCTGGCCGCCGCCGGCCTCAAGTCGATCACGCTCGGCGCCAAGGAAGGCCTCGCGCTCATCAACGGCACGCAGGCCATGACCGCCGTCGGCGCGCTCGCCGCGTTCGACGCCCGCAAGCTCGTGCGCAACGCGGACCTGGCCGCCGCCCTCACGTGCCAGGCCCTCGGCGGCATCACCGACGCCTACGACCCGCGCGTGCACGCCCTCCGCGGCCAGACCGGCCAGGAGACGAGCGCCGCGAACCTCCGCGCCCTGCTCGAAGGCTCGCTCCTCACGACCCGCCAGGGCGAAAAGCGCGTACAGGACGCCTACGCCCTCCGCTGCACCCCGCAAGTCCACGGCGCCAGCCGCGACGCCGTCGGCTACGTCACGGAGGTCGTCGAGCGCGAGCTCAACGCGGTCACCGACAACCCGCTCATCTTCCCCGCGGACGACGGCTCCTCCGTCGGGGACATCATTTCCGGCGGCAACTTTCACGGCCAGCCCGTCGCCCTCGCCATGGACTTCCTCGGCATCGCGGCGGCGGAGATCGCCAACATCTCCGAGCGCCGCATCGAGCGCCTCGTGAATCCAGCCCTGTCGAACGGCCTACCCGCCTTCCTCGTGCGGGAGGGCGGCGTCAACTCGGGCTTCATGATCGCGCAGTACTCCGCCGCGTCCCTCGTGAGCGAGAACAAGGTCCTCGCGCACCCCGCTTCCGTCGACTCCATCCCTTCGAGCGCCAACCAGGAAGACCACGTGTCCATGGGCACCATCGCCGCGCGCAAGGCCCGTGTCATCCTGGACAACGCGCGCACCGTCGTGGCCATCGAGATCCTGGCCGCGTGCCAGGCCGTCGACCTGCTCGACGCCTCGCAGGCCCTGTCCCCGTCCACGAAGGCCGCGTACGAACTCGTGCGCTCCGTCGTGCCGCCCCTCGACAAGGACCGGATCATGTACCCCGACTTCGAAAAGGCGAAAGCCCTCGTCGCGGACGGCTCGTTGCTCCGCGCCGCCGAACAGACCGCCGACGTGTTCTGAGCCATTCGCGGCTTCGGCTCCGTGGTTGCCTTCCATGCGGTTGGTCGATTTCATCGGTGGTCGGTTTCGTCGGAGGTGACATGCGCGCGTCCCTGTATCTCTACGAACCCCGCGGCGACTGCGTCCTCTGCGGTCGCCATGCGGACCGCGTCGTCCGGTACTCGTGCGACGACTGCGATCTCGACGATCCGGTCGTGGACGTGCCGATGCACCGCGCGTGCGGTCCGCGCGCCGGCTTTGCCACCGCCGCGGCCGGGGCGTTCGCGGGTGCGGCGCTGTGGGCCGCCCTCGTAACCGCGGAACTCATCGTCGCGAACCTCGGGCGCTTCGCCGCGCGCGATTCGTTCGCGGCCCTGTTCGCGCGGCTGCCCGGCTGGCTCGTCGCGATCGACGGCGTCATCGCCTTGCTTGCCGGGCTCGTCGCGGCCGCCCGCTCGCACGCCGCCTGCCGCGACAGGATCAACCGCGCCATACGCCTGAAAAGCTACCCGGTGGATTGAGCCGAAACTGCTTCGGGTTCGCCGTTGCCTTCCTCGCGGTGGGTTCTCTTCATTCTCAGTTGCTCCAGCCGGCGGCGCGGAGGGTTTTCTCGACGGCGGCGAGGGCGCGGCGGTGTTCCGGGCCGAGGGGCGCGTTCGCCAGGGCGTCGAGCCAGTCGATCAGGCGTACGGCGAGGACGGGGTCGGCGAGCGCGTCCGGATCGAACGGCGTGCCGGCGACGAGGACGACGAAGCGCGGCTCGGCGCGGAGCGAGGCGAACTCGTCGTCTCCGAAGAGTTCGGCGGCGCGTTCCTCCGAAGCTCCCTGGACCTTCACGTAGCGTTCGAGGTCATCCAACGCGCCTTCCTCGTCCCCGAGGAGCGCGCGGACGCAGGCGCGCTCGTACAGGACCTGCTCGTCGTCGGCGTTCGCGCCGGCCGCGGCGTCGAGTTTTTCGAGGGCCGCGCGGAGTTCGCCGCGGACGTTGTGGAGGAGCCAGCCGTGCAGGAAGAGGAGGCCGGGGTCGGCATCGATGCCGATGCCCGCGCTTTCAAGGAGCGCGAGGGCTGCCGCCTTGTTTCCCGAGTCCATCGCCGCTTGGACGCGCTCCGCGAGATCGTTCCCTGTTTCGGATTCATCCGGTGGCGGCACGGGCGCGGGCGAGTCTCCGAACATGCCTGACAGATAGCTCCCGTCGTCGGTCGTATCCTCAACTTCGACGGCGTCGCGCGCGGGCGGCACGAAAGGCGCCCGACCGAGGAACGAGGCGAATTCGGGAGCGGCGAGGGCGTCGTCGCCGGAGACGCCGGGGTCGCGCGGGTCGGCGAAATCGAGGAAGGCTTCGTAGTCTTCCGCCGCGTCCTCGAAGGAGCCGAGCGAGGCGCGGAGCTTCGCGCGCTCGAGCCGGAGCGAACGGTCGTGTGGGTCGAGTCCGACGGCCCCGTCGAGCGCGGCGAGCCGCGCGTCGGTGACGCCGTCGTTTCTGGAGAGCAAGCCTTCGTAACAGCGAAACTCGAGCGCGCTCCGGAGCGGCCTCCGCGCGCGAACCGTCTCGAAGAGCGCGAGCCCTCGGCGGGCTCCGGCATCGTCCAGGCCGTCGAGGACGTCGAGGCCGATGAGCCACGCGTCGCCCGCCGCGAGGAGCCCCACGAGCGCCTCCGAGACCGGCCGCAGGCGCTGGGGCAACCGGACCGCGTCCGCGAGCGTCGCCTCTTGCCAGCAGGACGTTTCGTACGCTTCGAGACTCCGCGCGGCGCCGTCGACGTCGCCCAGGCGGAAACGCGCCAGGGCTTCGTAGAACGGGGCGTTCGGCGGGTAAAACCCGCGCTCCCGCGCCCGCCCGACGAGCTCGAGCCCGCGTGCGGGCTCGGCGCGGTCGGCGATGGCGGCGAGCCCCAGATGGAACACGAGTTCGGGGAGCGGTAGTTCGAAGCGGGACGCGGCCCACTCGAGGAGCTTCGTCGGGGCGTCGAGCTCGAGTCGCCAGCAGGTTTCGTCCGTGCGGTCGACGAGGCCGAGCAGGCACGACCAAGCTTCGGCGCGCGGCGAACCGGAGGCCAGTTCGCTCACGATGAACTTCGTCTTCTCGACGACGCCCGATTCGCGTGTCAGCGTTTTTCCGTCCTGCCCCGAAGCCGGGAGGCCGTCGTAGGCGTCGCGGTAACGTTCGGCCTTGAGCTTGGCTAGGAGCAGGAGCGCGGGCGACAGCGACGGATCGAGGGCACGGGCGCGCTCGAGGAGGGCGCTGACACGCGCTTCGGCGTCTTTCGGGACGGAGGGCCGACGCTTGGGAGCGAAGATGTCGTCCGAGTCGTCCGCCGCGCCCGCCGCGAAGAGGCGCTCGAACTCGGCCTTGGCGCGCGCGAGCCAGTACCGCGATGTCGCCTTCGCGTCGGCTTCGAGGCGCTTGGCGATCTCGGCCGCGGAGCCGTGGAACGCCTCCCGGGGCGGCTGCGGCTGGTTCGTTCCGGCGGGCCATTCGACGCGGATCCGGAAGCTCGTAATGGGATCGGCCGCGTCCGGAATGATCGCTTCTCCAGTGCGGCTGACGGTCACCGTGCCGTCGTCTTCGAGACGCGCGCCGACCGGGAACGGCGCGTGCCACTCGGTCAGCGTCGCGCGCGTGTCCGGGTCGATCAGCGCGAAGCCGCAGGGCTTTTCTTCGAGCAGGCAGTGGAGCGGCCGCACCGTGCCCGGGGCGTAGCCGAGCGCTTCCAGGAAAACGGCGGGCGCCGTCGTGACGGGCCACGACGCGATCTCGGCGCCTTCCGCCCCGATGAGCTCGACCGTGCCGCCGCCGGGGGCGTCGGAGGCGAAGCTTCGACGGAGCGTGAAGGAAGTTTCCGATCCGATGAGCGTTTCCGCCGGTTTGCGCGGAAGATCCTCGGACGCGACGACGGAGCGTAACAAGCGAGGACGCTCGAGGATGAACAGGATACCGTCCGACTGCATGACGCGGCTCATCGGCAGGTCGTAGGTGTCGAGTTCCGCGGCCAGGGCCGCGTCGGTTTCCGATACGACGAAGGTCTGGGGGTCGACGCGAACCCAGCGGCCTGCCAGTCCGGAATCGGTGCCCTCGTAGTCGCCGAGGACGCCGAAGTTGAGATATGCCATTCCGTCCCGCGCGACCGACGCGTTGACGTAAAAGTCGGGCAGGGGACGCCCGTCGCCCTCGACGCTCGGCGGGCGCGGAGCGGCGACGGGGCGGGCTCCCGGGAATTCGAGCGCGATGAACGCGTCAGCGTCGGACCAGCCGAGGACGCGGTTTCCCCCGAGCGGCAGGAGCTGCGTCGGCGAGCCGTCCATGTGGACGGACTCGAGTTGCGTCCCGTCTTTCGCGTAGCGGACGAGGAGCCGCGTCCGCTCGGCGCTGCGTCCCGTCCCGCGCACCGGATTCCACTGGTACATGCGCGCGACGACGGCGAGGATCGATCCGGATTCCGGAAGCCACGCCGCGTCGAGGAAGGCGTGCCAGCCATCGGGCGGCCTGATGACCGGCCCCGCGCCGTCCGCGTCGACGAGCGCGATCCCGAGGCTGCCGAACGCGACGAGTCGGTCAGCCCCCGCGGGGCGGAGCGACGACAGCTCGAAGCGCGCGCCGAGTTTCGCGCCGAAGACGGGCAGGCCGTGCGCGGCGTCGTGGACGAGGACGTTCCCTTCGTCGTCGGCGAGCGCGACGCAGTCGGGCGCCCCGGCCCACGAACAGCGCGGGCAGACCGCCGCGACGGTTCCCGACGGGGCTTCGAACACGGAGCGGACGCCTGCGGGGAGGGCGATCGACGTTTCCGAGCGGCAGAGCGGCCAATCGGCGCGGTGCTCGGTCAGCCAACGCGTCGCCTCCGCGCGGATCGTTTCCTCGGGCGCGTCGAGCGCCAGCTGGAGGAAGACGCGCGCGACGGGCCAGTCGGCGTTTGCGCGCGCGAGGACCGCGTGGTTCCGGCGGAAAAAACCGAGCCACGGCGAGGGAGGAACGCCCGTTTCCGCGTCGCGGCGGAGTCGTTCTACGAGGGGCGCGAGACCGCCTCGCTCGAGACGCGCGGCGATGGCGGAAAAGGTCAGGGTATCCGGTTCGGTCATGGCGTTGTCCTGTGGCGCCGGGTCGACGGACGGGACGGTCGACGATCGCGCGCCGGAACGGCTTTGGAAGGGAGAGCGCGAGAGGGGAACCTTTCGGCTTGAAAGGTTCCCCTCTCGTTCGGGGTCACGCGCGGGGAAAGGGGATCACAGGTAGCCGTCGAGGGAGATGCCCGCGGCTTTCAGGATGGCCAGGTAGGTCAGGCGGAATTCGTAGTCGGCGTACGCGGCCGCGCGCGCCATGGTCCGGTCGAACTCGGTGGCGTTCGCGCCGACGCGGGTCTTCGCCTCGTCCTCGACGTACGCGACGTCGTCGGCCGTGCGGACCACGAAGCCCGTGCCCCAGGACCGCTCGCTGCCGTCCTCGAGGACGAAGGTGAAGCGGACGATGTAGGGCTCGCCGGCCTCGTACGCGAAGCTCCGGAACTCGAAGCGCCAGGCCCCGTCGCGCTTCTCGAGCTCCACGGCCTTCGTCGAGCGCGGCTCCATCGCGGCGTCGAGGAGCTCGGCCTTGACGGCCTTCGGCGCGACGTCCTTTTCGAAGCGGTAGCGGAGCGGGTCGAGGGCGTAGGTCTCGTTCGAGGGGGCGTCCGCGCCGAAGACGATCGCGAGTCCCCGGTCGATGTCGGCCGCCACGAGGCCGCCGAGGTTGCCGTAGTTCTTCGGCACGCCGTAATCCTCGGTGGGGACGCGGATGAACCAGTCGAGGACCTTTTCGCCGCCCTTCGTGCCGCGGGTGCCGCTCGTGAGCGGCTGGCCGCCGATGCCGGCCAGGATGCGGTCGGTCTGGTCGCGCGGGAGCGGCTTCACGCTCGCGGCGGTGAAGGTGACCGGGAAGCGGGTGAAGGTCACGAGGCCTTCCGCCGCCATGTAGATCTGGACCATGCCCGCCTTCGAGCCGGCGGCGAGCGCGAGCACCGAATTCTTGTAGAGCAGCGTGCCCGGCGCGGCGCCGAGGTCGGCGATGCCCTGCTGCTTGACGATGACGCCCGGCTTCGCCGACATGACGATGCCGACCGGCTCGGTCTGCGCCGCGAGGCTGCCGACCGTCACCAGGGCCGCGACGAGGGCGGCGGCGAGCGTGTTCGCGTTCCGTTTCATTCTTCCACTCCTTTGTCCGACGCGGACGTCCGTCCGGATCGGGTTCGTTGCCGTTCGTCGGGCAGGTCTTTCGAAAGGAAGACCGTGCGGCCGAATTTCGTCTCGTGCCAGTCGCCGTCAGGACCCGGCTCCGGGGCTGCGGCGAGCGCGGCCTTGAAGTCGAGCGAGAGCGCGAGGCTCGACTGGCGGTCGTAGGACCGCGAGAGGGCGTAGGACGCGGCCAGGCTCACGCCCGTACCTGAAACCGTGAAGGACGCGGCGTCGTTACGGACGGAAAAGCCCGCCCAGCCGTCGCAGACGTGGAGGCACGCGTCCAGGAACACGCGGTAGCCCGTCTTGCCGCGCGAGAGGCGGTCTGCCTTGGCCTGCAGTTCCGCCACGCGCGAGAGGATGGCCTCGGCGCAGTCGAGGGCCGCGTCCGCGGAGCCGGCCTCCGCCTCGGGATAGTTCCACACGCCCATGATGTCGTCGGTCGGGCCGAGGACGTGCATGCCGTTCCGCCGCTCGACCTCGTCGAACACGGCGGCCGTCATGTCTTCGCGCACTTCCGCGTGGAACACCTCGTCGAATTCCTCGTCTCCCGAGCGGGGCGTGCGCTTGAGGACCACCGCCATGATGACGAGGCCGCGCTTCATGGCGGGCTTGTGCCATTCGGGGATGCTCTTGAGGGCGGCGAGCTTGTCCCAACCGAAGAAGCGCGTGGACGCGGTCTCGAGGATGTCGTTCCGCGTCATCGTGTAGATGAAGCGCACGAGCGCGGTCAGGCTGAAGCCGAGCAGGGTGGCGGCCACCATCGCGCGGACCGCGAGGAAGATCCCGAGGCAGAAGAGCGCGAACGAGAGGACCATCATGCCGGCGACGCAGAGCGCGGCGAAGAAGAGGCTCTTCGCGACGCTCTTCCGCCAGGAGACGAGGGCGGCCGCGGCGAAGGCGACGGCGGAGACGAGGGCGGCGATCCAGTCCGGCATCCTGTCCATGAAGAAGCGGTTGCGGAGGTTCGACAGCGCCACGACGTGGCCCATGACGCCGAGCGAGGCTTCGCGCTGGTAGGTGAAGGAGTTCTCCGGGGCGGCCGGCGACGCCATCGTGTCGTTCCGCTCGCCCTCGCCGAGCAGGTACTCGGGCATGAGGTCGGGCGCGACGAAAAAGTAGCGGACCGGCCCCGGCTTCGACTCGCTTCCGAGCGCGGTCTTCTCCCAGTTCGCGATGTCGCCGTAGCCGTTGGCCACGCCGCCGAAGGGATCGCCCGGGTCGAGGGGCTTGCGGACGGTCGAGAGCCAGAGGTAGTGGGGCTTGAAGCGGTCGTCGCGGATGTCGGACCGGGAGAAGAAGTTGTAGTAGGTGAGCGAATAGAGGGACGCCGGGCTGCGGCCGATGCGCTCGAGGAGCTTGCGGGCGATGACGTCGTCGACCTCGGTACCCGCGGCGGCGGCGGCTTCGGCGGCCGCGGCCGAGGGCACGTAGCCCGAAAAGCCCTCGTAGAAGTCGGTCGCGAAGTTCCAGCCGCCCTCCGGATTCTCCTCCATGATCTCGCCGACGACGTACATGGCCAGGGGCAGCGAGTAGAAGGCCTTGCGCGAGCCCGAGCCGAAGATGGGGGCGTAGCCGACGGCGATCTGCGACCCGCCGTCCGCGTCGTTGCCCGAGCGCATCGTCGCGTCCATGCGGTGGATGTGCCCGAGGAAGAGCCGTTCCATGGCGTCCGGGTGGCGGTTCATGAGCGCGTTGAACAGCTGCGACGAGCGGAGCGTCGTGAGCGAGTCCGGGCGCTTGGCGATCATGCTGCCGGCCACGACGAAGACGTTGGGCGGCAGTCGCTCCACGGCTGACAGGAATTCGTCGAGGAGCCAGGTGTCCCGCTCGGCGAGCGCGAAGGGATAGTCCACGCCGACCACGACGCGCTGGCCGGGCCTCGTGGCCGCGTACTCGCCGACCGCGGCGAGCGCCTCGCCGATGAGGCCCACCGTGACCGACAGGGTGTCCGAGGGCGGCGCCACGGGCTTTCCGTCCGCGTCGCGGCCGACGGGCAGGCCCGCGAGCCGGGCTTCCTGGTCGACGCCGATGCAGACGATGTCTTTCAGGAAACGCTCGGCGTTCCGTTCGGTGAGGAGGGCGTTCCGCGCGCGCGTGTAGGCGGCGTACTGGTAGAGCGGGTTCGAGAGGAAGAGGAGCCCCCACACGAACACGAAGAGGCTCGCGAGGATGTTGATGGCGGTGTCGATGAAGAGCGGCGCCGCCTTGAGTTCGCCCGCGATCGGCCGGAAGCGCAGGAACGATGGAAGTTTCATGGGGACGCCGCCTTTCCGTCGCCGGGAAGTATAGCAAGTTAGCCGAAAGCGTCAAGTTTCGCGTCCGCCGAGGTCGCCCCGCCGCCATCGCCGCGGGCCGCCGCGCTTGCGTTTTCGGGCGCATCGCTTATGCTGGAAACCGGGCGGGGATCCGGTCGCCCGCCCCCGATCCCGACCCGAGAGGAAGCGTCCGACCATGGAAAAATTCGCCAACGACACCTTCATCGTCCCGAACGACGGGCGGATCGACGACATTCCGGCCGGCTTCGAGCCGCGCGCCTTCGGGCTCCAGTTCATCCCGTTGCTCCGGGTCCGGATCAACCGCGTCGACACGCTCCTCATGAAGCCCGGCGGGGCGGGCTGGTCGGGCTACAACGTCGAAAGCGTCCGCGTGCCCGTCCCCGCGGGGCGCGACGCCTTCCTCGCCGCCCGCGACGCGGCGCTCGCCGCCCTCCGGTCCGGCCCGGGCTGGGACGCGGCGCTCGATCGGGCGCTCGCCGCCGCGCTGCCAGGCTCGGGCTTTTCGATACGCCGGCTCCTCGACGACCTCCTCCGCGACTTCGGCATGGACGCCGCGCGCGCGGGGAACGCCGTGCGCCTCGAGCCGTTTTCCGAGCCGCCGCACGTCCTCTATTCGGCGTGGGACGACGCCGCCGGGGTCCCGACGCTCTACGCGGCGGTCTTCCTCAAGCTGGTCGTCGAAACCGACGACGACTCCTTCCTCGAGTACCGCAACCTCGAGTACGTGCCGATCGGCTTCTTTTCGCCGGCGCTGCGCTTGCACCCGCGCTACGCCCTCCACACGGCCGTGATCGCCCTGTTCCGGAAATACGGACTGCCCGTCGCCGGCTCCGTCTGCGACGAGATTCCGGTCCACGTCTGGAACATGCGCCGCCGCCAGGCCGACGCGATCACCTTCGCGTGCGATCTTTCCTATTATTACGACAACGTAGGCGATCCCCAGCTCTTCGAGCGCGGTTTCTTCCCGCCCAATCCGGAAAGCCGGGAAGAGCGCTTCCTCGCCGACCTGCGCGCCCTCGTCGACGAAGGCTTGCGCCCGGACCTGTTCGGGCCGCGCGCGCTCGCCCTGCTCGACGGCTACGCCATCGAGGCGCTCGTGCGGAGCGGCATGTTTTTCCGCTCGTACTCGCCGGGCATGTTCGCGGGCATCGTGGAGACGTCCGATCTGGACGACGGCGAAGGCCGCAGTTCGCTGTCGCCGTTCCACGCCTTCGCCGACCTCGCGCGGTTTTTCCGCCGCGTTCGCGTCGTCATCGACCGCAAGCGCATCGACGCGGTCGGGCCGCTCTACGACGATCCCGAGCGCTGGTTCAACCTCCGCCGGGACATCGTCCCCTTCGACGCCGAGCGCGAGCTGGCGCGGGCCGGCTCCTTGCTCGAGCGCGCGCCGGTGCCCGCGGCCTCCGGGGCCGCCGACACGGGCTTCAGGCGATACGGACTCGTCCTCACGGAGGCGGCCGCCTCGTATGTCGACCTTTCGGGGATCCTGACCGGCGAGGACGGGCGCCCGGCGACCGCCGTCGAGCCCGGATCGCTCTACGTCGCGAGCCGCGACGACGCGCTCTATTGCTACCGCGCGGGCGGCGAGACGTTTATATGGAGGAAAGCATGAACCGAATCGCGAAAGCCGCGGCGCTCGCCGCGATGGTCCTCGTCGCGGTCGCGACGGTGTCCGCGCAAAAACCGGTGGAGCTCGGGTACGACGCGTTCGCGAAGCTGCTGGCCGGCCAACCGACGCCGCTCTCCGCGCTCATGCGGCCGAAAGGTTCCTACGAGATCGTCGGCAGCAAGGAATTCTACGACCTCCCGAACAACGTCATCCTCCGCGAGGACTGCATCCAGCTGCCCGAAGAGCAGGTGAAGTACCTCGAGGAGTACAAGAAGCACCTCGGCAAGGCCATGGGCACGGTGATCGAGTTCCTCTTCGACAAGGACGTGACGGACCGCTTCGACGATTCCTTCTATTACGCCTATACCTTCCAGGAACCCTCGCAGGGTAAGCTCAGGCTCAACGCCGATTACGCCGCGCTCGTCATGGCGCAGCGGCATTTCCCCCGCGCGATCGAATTCACCTTCTGGCCGTGGACGGACCAGGGCAAGGTGAACGGCCTCTACATCGACTCGGGGCCGAGCCAGGGCGGGATCATCCAGCTGTCGCTCTTCGACACCTTCCAGCAGGACGCGGTTCTGAAGGCCGTGAAGGCGCAGGATCCGGGCTGGAAGTACGCCGATCCGTATTCCTCGGTTTTCGGCGCGATGCAGAAGGCCGGCGTGGCGGAGCGCATGCCGATCGTGCAGGTCTTCCTCCACGAGGGCACGCACGCGGTGCTCCAGTTCTCCCGGGGGCAGGGTTTCGAGGAGAACGACCGCAGGCTTTTCGAGGGCGTGACCGAGTTGCTCGCGCTCCGCGCCGCGCACTGGTTCTCCGCCGGCTACGAGGACTTCATCGACGTCTTCGCGTACCCGGGCGGCGTCTTCATGGCGTCGCTGCTCTTTTCGATCGATCCCCAGGGACTGCTCGAGTGGTACACGCGCGGCAAGCCGAACGCCGACGCCGCGTTCGCCGAGAGCATGGCGGCGAAGCTGTCGGCCATCCGCGACGTGCGGGGCGGCACGCCCGCCCTCGACCCGACGCGCGCCGCCGCGTTCAAGGAGGCGTTCAAGATCGCGTACCTGGACGGCGCGGCGCTCAAGCGCGAGCAGTACTGCGCGCCCTTCGCCGACTACTGCGACCTCAAGATCCTCTGGGACTGGATCCGGGAGAACGGCACCTACTTCAACCAGATGCCGCTCAAGCTCCGGCTCTTCGTCGTTTCCAACTTCTTCGGCCTCGACGCCTTCCGCGTCGGTCCCGATCCCAAGCGCTTCGAGCAGCAGGTGCGCGACGCGCTCTCCAAGGCCGAGCGCAAGAACTGGAACAACACCGTGGAGAAGGAGATCGAGGGGCTCGTGCGCGATCCGGGCGGCGAGACGACGGACGCGAGTCCCCTCGGCATCATGGTGTCCCAGCCGAAGAAGGACGCGAGCGAAGAGGAGAAGATGGAGGGCGCGAAGGAATCCAAGGTGCTCGACTCCAACTCGGGCGTTTCGGGCGGGCCCGAGGAAGAGCGGTGGAAGAAGGAGAAGGTCAAGACGTTCGTCCCCGACCAGGCCGAACAGCCGCGCTCCTCGTTCCCGCCGGTGGACAAGTGGTTCGCCGAGTACTGGAAGAAGAACGGGAAGCCGGCCGACGCGGAATACGGCAAGCGGCGCGACGCCCTCGTCGCCGTGTTCACGCTGACCGGGGTCGACCAGATCACCGATTTCGTGATCGCCTCGAAGCTGTCGAAGCAGGCGGCGCTCGAGTGGCTGGCCTTCCTCGACACCTACATCGCGCCGAACCTGAGCAAGGGCAAGGACTCGCTCCGCATCCCGCAGGTCCGCATGAAGACCGTGTACTGAACGGAGCCGCCCGGTGTTTCAGGCCATGTCCAAGATCCGCGCGGCGCTCGCCGCTGCCTGCCTCCTCGCCGCGTCGCCCGCGTTTCCGCAGGGCGGCGCCGCGCCGGGCGACGCGTACTCGCGCCTGTCCGAGCGCTTCGTGTCCGAGCTCGGCGATCCGGCGCGCCTCAAGGCGTACGCGCTCCGTCCGGCGCCGGACACGAACGGGCTGTCGGTCGACGAGCTTATGCTCCATTTTTCCGAGGGCGCGTCCGACCTCGACGCCCTGGGTGAACAGTACGCCTCCGTCCTCGAACGGATCGACGCGGGCATGGCGGAGGCGGACGCGAAGGCCGCGTGCGGCTTCGAGCTCCTGTCGCTCTCGCTCGTCTTCGAGGAGTTCAAGAAGTCGCCGGCCCTGGTTTCGGGGATTCTCCCGGCGGGAGGACTCCCGGGGCTCGCGCTGTTCGCGGAAAAGCCGGCGGTGGACCGCTTCGTCGCCGCAGCGCGCGCGTTCGGCGCTGAGGCGGACAAGCGCTTTTCCGGCCGGCAGCCGGACATCGCCGCGTTCGTCGCCTCGTACCGCGCCAAGGAAAAACTGTCCTACGACGACCGCAAGGCCCTGATCGGGCTCATGAGCTTTTCGCGCGAGGCGGTGAAGCGCCACTTCGACCGCGCGCTCGACGCGAAGGACGCCGTGGGCAAGGTCCGCGCCTTCCTCAAGATCTACGGCGAATACCTCTCGTTCTCCGCTCAGCCCGCCGAAGAGGAGTTCGCCGGCCTTCTCTCGGCGCTCTTCGACCGGCGGATCGCGGGCACGCTCGCGCTCTCGGAGGCGGACGTGAAGGCGGCGCTCGCCGTCGCGTCGGCCTCGCTTTCCGCGGAGAACAAGTACCGGGCGTGGGTGCTGTCGGACAAGGCCGCCTGGGCCGACGCCGCGGCAGCGGCCGTCAAGGGCGCCGCGCCGCTCAAGGCCTTCTACCAGAAGCTCGACGCCGATTCGCTCAACGCGCTCGTCGCCGCCGATTTCGAGGGCGCCGCCGCGTTCGCCGCCGCCGCCCTGGACCAGCTCAAGCGCTCGGGTTCGGCGAAGGCAGGCGAGCTCCTCGCCGGCTTGCGCGCGGAAACCGGCTATGCGCTCGCCGCCGCGGACGGCCGACTCGGCGCTCCCGCGGTCAGGGATCTGGTCGCGCTTCTCGACAAGGCGCCGGCCCCGGCGGGCGGCGTCAATCCGTACCCGCTCCTCCGGAAACTCTACGACCGGCTCGATCCGGACGCAACCAAGGCGGCGCGTTACGCGATCCAGTCGTATCCCGGGTATTTCGCGCTCGTTTTCCTCCGCGACCGCGCCGCGGCCCTGCCCGAGACCGCCCTGCCGGCGGACAAGGCGACGCTCGCGCCCGCGCTCGCCGCCCTCGCGGCCAGGACGGCGGCCCTCGTCGACTCGGCGCGCCCGTCCTCGGTCCAGCCCTTCGACGGCGGCGAACCGGGCTTCCTGTTCGCGAACGCCGTCGCGCACGGGCCGGTCGCCCCCGAGTTCGCGAAAGCCTGCGATTCGATCTTCGCGCTCAGGCGGAAACGCGCGCCCGAGCGCCGCGATTTCTACCTGCCCTTCGCGGTCTTCGCCGCCTCCGATCCGGCGCACGAAACGCTCGACTACCTCCGGGGCGGGCTCCCGTCGCGCTCGCTCGGCCGCCTCTTCATGGAAACCGGCCGCTTCGACGAGGTCGTCGCCGTGCTCGCCCTCGACGACGCGGGCGTCCTCGTCGCGGCCGACCTGCCGCTCCAGGTGCTCCAGTACCGCATGGCCCTGTCGGGACGGGACGCGTCCGCGCTGGTCCGCCTCGGGTCGCGCAACGCGGAGCTCAAGGCGCGCATGGATTCGGTGAGCGAATACCTGACCGCCGCGCGGGCGGCCGATTCCGGATTCCGGCCGCCGGCGAAGGAGCTGCTCGCCTACATCGCGGCGATGCGCGGGGCCGAGGGTGACCTCGCGGCGCCCGCCGTGAACGCCGCGAACGCCGAAGCCGTGCTCGACCTGGCCGCCGCGGTCGTCGTCCTCTGGGACGCGTCGATACCGCGCGGACGCGGGGCGCCGGTGACGGGATCGTACGCGTACAGGCTCGTGGAAGTCGTCGTCGACTGGGTGGACTCGGGCGCCAAGGGCGCGGACGCCGACGCGCGCGACGCCCTCGAGGCCTTCGCCGACTGGGAGTACAAAGGCGTCCTCACGAAGGAGCGGTTCGGGGAGGCGCGCAAGAACGCCGTCGATCTCGTCCAGCTCGTGGACGCGATCGGATTGGGACTCTGATGGGCGGACCGTCCGCGCGGCGCGGAAAGGCCGCGCTCACGTGCCTCGTCGCCGCGGCGTTCGTCGTCGCGGTCGCGGCGGCGGCCGAAGGGATCGACCTCGCGCAGTTCGCCAAGGCCGTCGCGAAAATCAACGACTACATAGTCTCCGGCGACGGCGTCGACGAAACCTGGTTCAAGCGCGTCGTGAAGCACCTGCCGGAAACCGACTCGGGCGCCGAGCTCGAAACCGTCGAAGGCTATCCCGCGTTTCGCGACGCGTTCGCGAAGGGGCACGCCTCGCTCAAGCTGAATCGCGAGCTCCGCTTCGCCGTCCTCGTCAAGCTGGGCGACGGCGCCGGAGTCACGACCCTGCTCGACGGGGCCGAATTCCCCGACTTCCGCGAAGTCCTCTCGCTCATGGCCCGGATCGACGCGATGCGCGGCGGCCCCGGCGTGCCCTGCGACGGCGTGCCGGTGACGGTCGGCCGCGACCGCCGCTACCTGGTCGCCGACGCGTTGCGCGCCTCTTCTTCCTTCGCGGAACGGATCGGTCTCTCCGGCAAGGACATGGCCGCGGCCATGGAAAACTACACGGAGCTCGAAACCTACTTCTCCGGCTGGCCGGGCTGGGAGGAGCTGCGCGATTTCCTCGTCCGCGGCAAGGACATCGGCATCGCCATCGAAAACCCGATCTCGCCGGAGACCCTCGCGGCGTGGCTGTCGGACAAGCCGGTAGCCCTCTCGACGTTCCGCGAGCTCCAGCCCCTCGCGCCGAAGATCGAGACGCCCGAGCCCCTGTACGCGTGGCTGTCGGCGTTCGGATCCACGCGCTACGGCGCCGACGGAACGCTGCTCTCCAAGGGGGCCTTCGCCTCGCGCGCGTGCTTCGAGGAGCTCGCCTCGGTCGGCGCGGCGCTTTCGAGACTGTTCGCGGACTCGGGCAGCGGGCGCGGCGGCTCGCGGCCGAAAAAGCGGCACGATCCGGCCGTTCTCCGCGCCCGCCTCGACGCGGGGATGGAAGCTCGCCTGGCCGGCCCTCCGACTGGCGCCCCGACCGCGCCGCCCGAGTCGGGAACCGTTTCGGCGAACGCCGATTTTTCCGCCGGCGCGGCGCTCGAACTGCGCCTGGCGCTCGGCGACGAAGTCGACGGCTTCGTGTCGCGCAACGCGTCGCGTCTCGTGGGCGCGGCGCTCTTTCCCGACGCGGGTCCGAGCGCCCTGCAGGACGAGCTCGACGCGCTCCTCCGCCGTCCCGAAATCGTGAAGCTCCTTCTCGCGCAGCTCTCGCGCGGCCTGTACCCGCCCGCGCAACGCACCCTCTACCGGCGCTTTTTCGAGGGCGTCGTCGGCTCGTGGGACGGCAAGGCTCCCGCCCGGGGCGACGCGGGCTTCGTCGCGCCCGGGGAACCCGCGACCACCGTCGGAGCGCAGTTCCTCGCGTTCTTCCTCTCGTACCACCGCGACGTCGAGACGACCGCGTTCGTCAGGTATTCCGATGCGCTGTGGCGCGCCTTCGACTTCGGGCCGGACGGCGCGAAGCTCGAGGCGTTCGCCGCCTTCCTCGCCGACACGGCCGAACGGCTCGAGCTGTCGGGTTTCATGACGGACGAGGCGCTCGCGTTCCTCGCGGAGCGGATCTTCCGCGGCCCCTGGGAGGACGGGTCCGCGGGGGCGCGCCTCTTCCTCCATCTCGTGGAAAACCGCTACGTGAAGCCGGACGTCCCCGCGTCCGAAAAGAACCGCATCCTCACGAAGACCGTCCCCGCGCTCGAGGCGATCCGCGACGCGAACGCCCGGGACGCCTTCGGGCCGTTCCGCGAATTCTACGCCGGGTACGCCGCGCGCCTGGCGGAGCGCGTCGCCGCGCCGGACTTCGACGCGTGGTCGGATTTCCGGACGCGGGCCGCGCTCTGCGAACTGGCCCCGGCTTTCGCGAACGCGAACCCGGGCGTCGTGCCCGCGTCCGTCGGCTGGGCGCTCGGCCGCTACCGCCTGTTCGATCCCTTCGTCGCGGAGCGGAAGCTCGAGGAGGAGACGGTCGAAAAGGAATTCTTCGGCGAACGCCGCCACGCGCCGCCCGCGGGCCTCGACTACCGCTTCCTGTCCGACGGGACGACCGCGGCGCCTCCGGACCGCGACGACAAGGCCGAAGAGACCCTGGCGCTCGTCGCGAAAGGGGCGCTCAGGCGGATTTCCGCGTTGCGCGATCCCGTCGCGTCGAGGAGCTGCATGGAAGCGACGGTGTCCGTGATGCGGGCGGTGCCCGGCGGCGAGGGCGGCATCGAGACGCTCGTGGGCGGCCAGAAGCCCAAGCTCCTCGCGCGCCGCGCCTTCGAGTATGCGATGATCCTCCTCGGCGGCGAACAGGGCTACGACCCGGAGGAGTTCGCCGCGGGCAGCGAGGAAGAGGTCGTCGGGAAACTCTCGCGCCTCCTCGGCGTCGCGGTGGCCATCGACGGCAAGCCCGTCGCGGCGCGCATGAAGGAACTGCGCGACCAGGCGGCCGCCCTGCCCGCGGGGGAATCGGAAGCCCGGGCGACGTGCGTCCGCGACTTCGTCGGGCTCGTGGCCGGGCTCGAGGACTTCATGTACAAGCTGGCGACGCCCGAGCTGGCCGCCTCGATCCGCGAAACCGCGCTCATCCTCGACGACGCGGGCGCGTACGCCGCCGTGGTCAAGGCGCTCGTCAAGATCGTCTACTACCATCCGGATCCGCGCGTATCCACGCTCGTGGCCGCGGAATTCGTGAAGCTGTTCGGCGGGGCGGGGGCCATCCCCCCGGAGCTCTACGGCGATTACGCGCGCATCTGCTTCTTCTCGTTCCGCGACGACCGGAAGCTCCTGGCAGACGCCTTCGACAACCTGTACCGCCGCTACCGCGAATCGCCCGAGCGCGGCGGGCACTACGTGGAGGCCATGCTCGTCTTCGCCGACGATCCGCGCATGCGCGAGGGCATCGCGAAGGTACTCGCGGAGGATCCGGGGTTCCGCGCGTCGATCGGCTTCACGCCGGAGGAATCGCTTTTCGTCTACCGCGTGCTCGGGCCGGCCGATTACGCCGCGCTCGCCGCGAAGCCGGAATTCCGCGACGCCTTCCTCGCGGACTTCGTCGCGTTCGCGCCCGCGGTGAAAAAGGTCTTCGAGGACTGCTGGCGACGCCTCCGCGCGGACCAGGCCGACGCGACCGCCCGCGCCATCGACGCGCGCGTGCGGGAACTCGTCGCCGAGTGCTACGACGCGTGGTCGGTCTCGATGAAGGGCCTCGCGCACTTTTCGAGGCGCGGCGAGCTCGATCAAAAGACGGCCGACGCCGCCCGGGAGACGGGCGCGGCGCTCTTCGGCTTTTTCGTGAACGAGGCGCGCGTGCTCTCGGGCGAGTTCCTCGATTCGGACATCTTCTATTTCCCCCGGCCCATGCGGAAGTTCATCGACGCCCCCGCCGCCTGGGAGCGCGCGGTCGAGGCGGCGCGCCCGATCGGGGGAGCCGCCTCGTGGTTCGATTTCCTCGCGGACGGCATGGCGTTCTACTTCGGCCTCGAGCCGCGCTTCGGCGTCCGCGACTTCGCCTCCGGCCTCGTCTACGCGAACCACGCCATCTACGTCGCGACGCGCGCCATCATCGACCTCGAGCGCGCGGGCAAGCGGGAGGAGGCCGACCGCGTGTGGAACGGCAAGGTGGTCGCCGGCATCTTCGACCCGGTGCTGCGCGGGCGGATCTTCGACGGGCGGGATTACTCGTACGAAAAGTACGACGGGCTCCGCAACATCCGCTTCGCGTCGGGCTCCCGCTACGACGGCACGCATTTCCTCCTCGAGTCGCTCTACGTGAGCTGGATCCGCGAGGAGCTCGGCGCGCTGCAGCCGATCATGGCCCGGCGCTTCACCGCGATGATGGCCACCTTCTTCGAGTCGGCGGTCAGGGGCATCAGCGTCGACTATAGCCAGGCTTTCCTTGACAAGACCCTCCTGCCGCTCTTCCTGCGGACGGTGGAGGGCGGCAAGTTCGACTACGGCCCGGTGGCCGGCGGCATCTACCCGAAGCAAGAGGATTTCTTCGCGGATCCCTGCAAGCCGCTCTACGTCGACCGGCGCTTCAACTACGGCCGCTACAATTACCTCTGGAACCTCCGCGGCGGCGACCGCCTCAAGGAAAGCCTCTCGGCGTGGTACCGCTTCGCGCCGGACAACGCGCGTTTCTTCGAGCTCATGCCCGCCCTCATCCTGCGCGACGAGCAGCTGACGGCGGGAACCCGGCGGAACGGCAACTTCGATCCCGCGCGAGCGAGCTGGGGCTTCTATCTCCATCGCATCGACGTGCCCGTCTCCGAGGAAGAACGGACCTCGATCTCCGTCCCGGGCTTCCTGCGTTTCCCCGGCAACGTGAACGAAGTCGTCCTGCTGTCCGATCCGGTCGAGCCCGCGCCGCCTGGGGAAGCGGAGGCGCCGCCCGAGGGAACGGCGCCGGATCTGGCGCCGGAGGGTGCGGCGCCCGCGGACGAAACCGCGGAGCCTCCGGAAACCGCGACCGAGCAGGGCGACGCGCCGCGTTGGGCGATCGCCGCGCCGAACGCGACGAGTTCCGTCCGCTACGAGTTCACCTACCTCCAGAACGACCGCTCGGGCACCGCCGTGAGCACGGCCGGCATCGCGTCCGGCTCGGGCGGCGCGGGCGACCTCGGGGCGTACCTCGCGGGCGTCGTCTTCGCGCCGGGCGACGCGGTCTACCGCAACCTCAAGCGCAACGCGGACCTCGTCGTCGCGGCGCCCGGCGCGGCGGCGGATCCCGCGTCGCTCACGCTCTTTTCCGAGGGACGCTGGCTCCGGGTCGACGCCGAGCGTTTCCGCATGGACGGCTTCACGTCGATGGACGACGTGTTCAGCCTGAACGGAACCGTCGACCGGACCGACGCGCTCTCCGCGTTCGCGGGCGCCAGGCGCGTCCCGCTCGCGAAGAATCCCGTGATCGCGCTCGACCGTAAAAAGACCTTCGACACGGTGTACTTCGCCGCGATCGAGAAGAAGGGACAACTCGGGCTGGTCGAACTGGCCGCGGCCGGATCGAAATTCCGGTTCGTCTTCCGCCGGCTCGAAGGCGCGTCGGAAGCCGAGTGCTGGCCGATCGAGATCGTGACGGAAGGCTACAACTCGGTGAAGTTCCGCTTTTCGCGCTTCGGGACGAAGAAGGCGCCGCCGCCCGTCGAGGACGTCGCCATCTCCTTCGCCATCGTCCGCTCCGACGCCGACTCGGCCGTGCCCGACGCGTTCTGCGTCGGCGTGGACCCGGCGACGGGCCGCGTGCGCACCTGGGAAAAGCTCGTCGGCGTGAAGACCGAGATCGCCTTCGACGCGCCCCTGCCGAAGGAGACGAAGGCGGTGATCGTGCGCGACAAGGTCCTGCCGAAGCGCGAATACCCCGGTTGGCTCAAGCCCGGTTCCACCGATGCGGACTCCGGCCGCCTGGTCGGGGGCGCGGTCGCGATCCAGCCCGAGCTCTTCGCCGCCCTCGACCGCGCGGGCCTCTCCGCCATGCCGGCGTCGCGCAACGTCTTCGTGCGTTACGCGGTGCCCGAGGACCCGCGCGGGCGGAGCGCCTTCGTGACGGCGACCGCCGGCCGCTACGCGGTGACGCCCGCCTACGGCGACGTCTACTTCCTCGGCATCTTCAACCGCTTCATCATGTACGAATCCGCGGAACGTTACCGCCGAGAAATCGGCGAGGCGGTGTCGCGCTGGTACGCGTTCGACGGCTTCGGGGGCGGCAAATGAACGGCGCGCCGGTCTACTTCGTCCTGAACGCCCTCGTCGCCGCGCTGGCCTGCCTGGTCCTCGGCGGCGTCTTCCCGCGAAGCGGCGTCGGCGAGCCCGAGGCCGTCGCGGCCGCGCTCGCGGTCTACGCCTTCGCGTCCTTCGTCTCGTCGCGCTTCCGAAAGCCGCTCCACGGCTACCTCCCGCCGCGCTTCGAGGCCGCGGGCGCCGCGCCGCGCCGCGCCTTCGACCTCCGGCACTTCGCGTGCAATTTCCACGCCCCGCTCGTCGTCTCGGTCGCCGGGCTCTTCGCCTTCATGAACGTGATGGCGAGCCCCACGATGGAGGTGTACCCGATCGTGCGCGGGCAGATCCTCGTGATCGCCAAGACGAACCACAAGATGGCCGACAACCGCGGCTATCCCTTCGCGGACCAGGCGGGCTCCGACCTGCTCCTCCACACCGTGATCGGCCTCAAGGAGTCGGTGTCGGACATCGCGTCGAAGACCGCGTCCAAGTTCGTGAAGGAGAAGAAGGCCGCGCGCTGGAAGGAAATCCTCGAGGCGCTCCGGAAGTTCTCGCTCCGCGATCTCCTTTCGAGCGTCGTCACCCGCGTGCGCTGGAGCGGCAAGCCGCCCATCCTGCTCTACGGCATCCGCGTCGTGAACTACACGGGCAGCCCGCTGCCGGCGTCGATGGTGCGCTCCGGCGTGTCGTTCGAGAGTTACCGCCTGCCGCCATACGTCGGCCGTGTCGTCACCCTGCGCGACGGTCTCGAGGAGGACGACACGCGCCTGCTCGAGCTGCCGCGCGACTGGTCGCGCTTCGGGTCGATGCCGGACAGCTACAATTTCCTCCGGAGTTTCTACGCGCTCGGCCTGTACCGCGACGCCTTCCCGAAGGATTCGTTCGATTACGCGCGCTTGGCGGACGGCTTCGCCGAGCCGTCGACGCGTCCCGTGCTCGTGTGGTTTTCCGACGACTGCTACGAACCCGACCGGCTCGAGCGCTATCCGGACTACCCGGGCTTCCGCGACCCGGCCGATCCGACCCTGCGGAGCGAGGGCGCGGTCGAGAACGCGCTCTTCGGCCGCTTCTTCGGCAAGCGGCTCTTCATCCAGATGACGGGACTCCAGCAATACGAAAACGCGGAAGTGCGCGGAAAGACCATTCGCACGAACCTCGGCGTCGAGCGCTACTTCTCGGCGGCGGAGCGCGTCGAGCTGCCCGCCATCCGCTTCGCCGACCCGGCCGTCGGGCGCAAGGACCTCAAGAAGGCGGTGGACGCCCTGCACGAAGGCCTCGAACCCTTCGTGGAGTCGCTGCTCGCGGAAGGGCTCGGCATCGACCTCGTCTCGGCCCCCGCGGACGCCCTTTCGCGCGTCGAGCGGGAAGGGCTCATCTTCCGCTACGACGAGATCGCGGCGATCGTCATGGCGCCCTTCGCGCTCTGGGTGACGATCATGATTTTGCGGACGCTCGCGTACCGCAAGGTGGAGGGTTAGGCCGATGACGCCGCTCCGCGCCGCGATCGTCACGTACGCCGCCTCGGCGATCGCCATCCTGTGCGCCCTGGTCGTCGCCTGGGTCGCGGGGGCGTCGCGGGCCAGGGCGCTCGCCGCGTCCGGGGGCGCGGGACTCAGGCTCCGCGCCCGCCAGACCTGGACGCGCTTCGTCCTCGTCGCCCTCCTTCCGCTCGCGGGCTTTTCGTACTTCTTCTTCCCGACCCGCACGCTCTCGAAGAAGAATCCCGAGCTGGACGACCGCCGGCCCATCCTCGTCGTGAACGTGGACGCGAACTGGTACATGGGACTCGCGCTGTCGCAGAATCCTTCGATGGCGGCCAACGTACGGCGGATCGTCGCGCGGCTCGCGGCCACCGGGGCGGACATGAAGCTCGTCGCCTTTTCGATGAACGAAGTCCGCTCGTCGAGTTCCTTCTATTATAAAAGCGGCAAGCGCGAGGCGCCGGACTCGCTCGCGGGGCGCTACTTCGGCGCCGCGGCCGCGAGCCAGGCGTACAAGAACGTGCGCGACAGCCTCTTCACGGCCGCCTTCTACTACCGCCTGGTCGGATCGGCCTTCGGCGAAGTGGACGGGCTCGTGTCCATCCTCGACAAGATCGAGGAAGTCCGCGCGTACAAGACCGGCGAACGGAAGACCGTGAAGGCTGACGTCTTCGTCGTCACGCTCTCGAAGCGCAACATGAACGTGCGCACCTGCCTCGACGGCGCCGAAAACGTCCCGCGGAGCGAGGAGCCGAGACGGCTCGCGACGGGCAACCGGTATTCCACGTACGTGCTCTTCGAGGATTCGGGGGCGCTGTCGGCTTCGGAAGCCGCGCGCCTCGACCGCTTCGTCGAGAGCGTGCTCAAGGCCGAGAACAAGCCGGACTTGTCCAAGATGGAAATCAATTTCGGGCTCGACCGCTCGGAGACCGCGATGGCGGGCTGGGCGCTCATAGCCGGGCTTCTAGCCGCGCTCGTGGCGCAGGCGTGGTTCGATTCGATCAAGATCAGGATAGCGTAAGGCGCGGGGAGGATCGCATGCTGAAGGGATTCACGATGGAGCTGGTCACGGCGGAAGCCGCGTTTTCGCGGCGCTACGCGAAAACCGCCTCGAGGGAGATCCGCAGGGCCGAGCGGGCGCTCCACGCGCTGCTTGCGCCGCTCGCGCGGAAGGCCAAGGGCGAAGCGGTGCGCACGCCGCTCAAGTACCGTCCGGGCGGAAAGCCGACCCTCGCGCTGCGCGGCGGCCCGCTCGCGCGCGCTCTCTCGCTGTCGGTCGGCGACGACGGCTTCGTCTCGCTCTCCCGCGCGGCGGCAGGCGCCCGGCGCGAGGACGCGGACGTGCTCCGCTTCGTCTTCCTGTCCGATTACGAAGGCGATGCGGCGAACCAGGCGCCCGCGCTCCGCCTCAGGCGCATCAAGATCGCGCTGTTCATCGCCCTCGCGGACGCGGTGCTCGAAGAAAAGGGCGGCCCCGACGACGAGGACAACGTCGCCGTGCGGTGCATGATGGACGCGCTCTACTACCGCGCCTACGAATCCGACGACGGCCTCCTGGCCGAGCCCTCGGGCATCCGGCGCGCCGCCGCGAAGTTCTTCTACCGCTTCAACACCGCGCACTCGGCGCTCCGCGCCGCCTACTCGGACAACCTCGCGCGCCTGGCGGGGCGCATGCGCACCGAGGAGGATTTCCTCGAGGCGTGGGCGGGGTGCGCGCTCTTCTCGCTCAACCTGAAGCGCCAGAAGGCGCAGGACGTCGAGGCGTTCGTGCGGAAGGCCGTCGCGTACGAGGAGGGCGATCCCGAGGCCGACCGCGAACTGCGCGCGCGGTCGTCGGGCATAAGCGCGTTCATGGAATCGAACCTGGCCTCCGCCTTCGCCTCCACCATCGTGGCCGACCTCAAGGCCGCCATGGCGACCACGAGCGGCGAGGCGTATCGCCTCTACGAGCGGACGCTCTTCCTGTTCGAGCGGAAGTCCTACGAGGACATCTTCGGCGTCTTCCGCCGCATGATCGACTCGGGCTACCTTTCCTCGTCGCGCGATTACTTCCTCTTCTACCGCGTGTTCGCGTTCTCCCGCTTCGAAGCCGGTTACCCGCGCCCCGGGCGCGCCTCGGTCACGGACGCCGAGCGCGCGGCCACGCTCAACCGCTTCACCTACGTCTCGTCCTTCATGAACCGCCTCGTCGTGGCGGAGGACGCCTTCCGCGGCGGGCGCGGCCGGGGGCGGCGAACGCTCCGCTCGCGGCTCGGCTCGTTCGCCGCGTTCGGCCTGGCGCTGTACGCGGTCGGCCTCGCGCTCTCGCTCGTCGCCGCGCTCGCGCTCGGGAAGCGCGACCCCGACCTGCTCGCGCAGACCGTGCCGTGGCTCGGGAAGGGCGTGGACGCGCTCGTCCGGTCCATCCTGGCGCTCGACGGGGCCAAGGCGGGCGCGCTCGGCTGGGCGCTCGCGGTCGGCGCGGTCCTCTTCCTCGGCTACCTCGCGTACTGGATCGCCGGCACCGCCGCCCGCGCCCTCGGCCGCGGCGTCTCGAAGCTGCGCTCGCGCAACCTGCTCTTCTTCGTCGGCGTCAACGCGCTCTCGTTCCTCGTCGTCTTCGGCTTCGCCTCGGAACTCGTCCACTGGTCGCGCGAGCCCTTCGTGCGCGAGCCCATCCTCTACGTCACCAACGCGGAATCGGTGGAGAACACGCGGCCCGATCCCTTCATGGAGAACTTCATCCTCGACAAGGGGCTCGCGTCGCGCTATAGGCTCGTCCGCGCGTCGGTCGCCCGGCTCAACGCGGACGTCGCTTCCCGGAAGGGCGATCCGGCCGCGCTCGACGCGTTCCTCTCCGGCTTCGACGCCTACGCGAAGATCCTCTTCGCCGTGGCGCCGAACCGGCCCGGCATCGACGACTACCGGCCCGAGGTGTTCGAGTACGATCCCTTCCTCGTCGAGCTCGTCCGCCGCTGGAAGGCGTCCGGCGCGGCGCGGGACCTCGACCTCGTGTTCATGTATCCCTTCCGCTACGCGCGGCCCGCAGCCTTCGAGGGCTTTCCCGCCCTCGAGCGGATGACGGTGGTCGGCTGCGTCGACGAACGCGGCCCCCTCGGCCTCGGCTACCTGCCCGACCGTCTGACCCTGCCCGGCGGCAGGAAGACCGACGCGAAGCTCTTCTTCCTGCCCGACGAGACGACCGGCAAGCAGATCCTCGAGCAGATCAAGGGACTCCGTCGCGCGCAGGACATGAAGGTCGAACAGCTCCGCAGCATGAACGTCGAGTACTACTACGACTTTTCGCCGAAGGAGACGGCCGCGGGTCAGGAGGGCGATCCGGAACGCGACGCCCTCTTTTCGCCGCTCAACGTCGTGGCGTATCCGGTGGCGGATCCCGTCCGCGCCGGATCGTGCAACGCGTTCGTCTACGTCCTCCCGGGTGGTGGCGCGGCGCGAGCGGGCATCGCCAATGCCGGCCGCTTCGGCGTGCTCGCGCTCGACCAGGCGTACCTCACGATGGATTCCGACCTCGACGCCTTCCTCGAAGAGGACTTTTTCGCGGCGCGGAAGCCCAAGGCGGAAGATCCCGTCGACCGGGGCGCCTTCGTCGCGACGCGCGTCGCGTTCGCGGTCGTCGCCTTCGCGCTCTTCGCCCTCCTCTCGTCCACCACGGCGCGGCAACGCCTTCTCATGGCGCTCGCGGGCGCCGTGGCGCTCTTGCCGGCGGCGCTTTCGCTCGTCGCCACGAACGGCCAGCCCTTCCCCGGCGCGAGCCTCCCGCCCTGGTTCTTCGCGGGCTGGGACGGCACGCTCGCGATCGGCGCGATGGCCCTCGCGACGCTCTACTACCTGGCGCAGGTGATCGGCCTTTCGAAGAACGCGCAGTGCCTCGTCTACGCGTGGAGCCTCGCGGCCGTGTCCGTCGGAACCGCGGTGGCCGGCTGGTTCGCGGTCGTCGACGCGCGCGCCCTGCGCGACTTCCTTTCGTCCGCGCCGGGGCTCGGGCTCTCGCTCGGCCTCGCGGCCGCGACGGCGGCGTTGTCGTGGGCGTTCTTCACGTTCCGGCTCAGGGCGAAATAGGGGGACGGCATGACCAGGCTCAAGGAATGCGGCGCGCAGATGGTGGCGCTGGCCGACGAGATCGGCAAGGAACTCTTCAACGTCGAGGACACCATCAAGATGGCCGTCCTCACGATCTTCGCGTCGCCCGACGGGCGCTATTCGCACTTCCTCCTCGAGGCGCCGCCGGGCATGGGCAAGACGGTGCTCTGCAAGACGATCGCGCGATTCTGCAACCTCACCTTCAAGCGCATCCAGCTGACGCCCGACATGCAGCCCGGCGAGATCGTGATGACGCAGGAACTCGAGATGCAGGAAGGCGGCATGCGCACGAAGCAGGTCTTCGGCCCCGTCTTCACGAACATCCTGCTCGCGGACGAGATCAACCGCACGCCGCCGCGCACGCAGTCGTCCATCCTCCAGCCCATGGCCGAGTGCGAGACGACCTACGGCGGCAAGACCTATTACCTCGGCCACGAGATGGGCGAACTCGACGCCCTCCGCGGCGACGCGTACAACGAGCGCATCCGGGAACTCTACGAGACCGGCCCGTGGACGAAGCCCGCGCCCTCCGCGCTCTTCTACGTGTTCGCGACGCAGAACCCGATCGAGAACGAGGGCACCTACCGCCTGCCCGAGGCGCAGCTCGACCGCTTCCTCTTCAAGATGGACCTCGACTATCCGGAAGAATCGACCGTCCGCGAGATCCTCAAGCGCAAGGCGGCCGTCGGGCAGTACCTACGCTCGTACTACGAGGCGATGGCGAAGGAATCGGCCGCGGTCAAGGGCGTCGAGGCCCTGGTCCCGGGCCTGCCGAATCTCGACGACGCGCTCGCGAAGGCGCAGACCGCCTTCATCGCCGAACTCGAACCGCGTCTTTCTCGGATGTACGACCTGGATCTCCGCGACGAACGCGACGCCGCCTGCGTGCGCGACGAGACGAAGAAGCTCGTCTTCGAAAAGCGGGACTTCCTCAAGAAGCTCGAGCGGAAGGGCACGCTCGACCCTGCGAAGGTGATCGACATCAGGCGGAGCATGGCGCTCGGCGTCGGCGTGGGAAGCCCGCTCTACTACGAGTACGTGTCCCACGTCATCGAGCGCATCCGCGTGTCCGAGGATTTCGCGATGAAGGTGTCGCCGCGCGTGTGCGACACGATCCTCTCGGTGGCCAAGGCGCACTGCGTGTTCCGCACCTTCAAGGAAGCCCTGCGCCGCGGCGACGACGCCCTGGACCCGGACGAGCTCTTCATCGCGAAGGAGGACATCAACGCGTGCGCCCGCAACATGCTGCCGCACCGCGTGTCGCTGAGCTACGAGACGCAGGCCAAGGGCTACACGACTCGGCAGCTCGTCGACGACATCCTCCGGAGCGCGAAGAACGACCCGCGCTTCTCCGGCATCGAGTGAGGACGCCGTGCCCCCACGGACGGTGATCGACGCCTACCGCGAGGCGCTCTGGCGGCGGAAGGACGAGCTCGAGACGCGCGCCGTCGAGGCGGAGCTCGCCTTCTACAAGGTGATGCGGAACCTCGTGTTCGGGACGAACCGCTCGGTGTTCCTCACCACCGCCGGCAAGGACAAGGAGAGCGTCGAGAAGTGGGCGCCGGGCAAGCCCATCACCAAGGTGAACGTGCGCGCCACCATCGCGGGCTTCCGGCCCGACAACCCGGCGGAGTCCATCGTCATCGACTCGTTCCGCGACGACCGCCGCCTGGCCATCGAGCTCGTGGTGGAGAACTCCGAGGCGCTCTACCCGCGCGACCTCGTCGCCGGCGTCGAGGATCCGCTTCGGTCGAAAGCGGCCGTGAGCGCGCTCCTCCAGGCGCTAATTCGCTCGCTGGCGCGCGACTACGACGCGTCGCTGTCGATCTCGTATTTCCCCGGCGGGGACGGCGATGCCATGCCCGTCGACGCGAAACGCCGCGGCTGCGCGCCGTTCTCCGGGATGTTCGAGCGTCGGGCGCCGCCGCCCGCGCCGCCCTTGTCCGCCTTCGAGCGCATGAAGCGGAAGCGCGCGCGGCATACGGTCGTGTGCGTCGTCGCAGACGAGCGCGCCTTCGAGTTCGAGGGCCGGACCGACTTCCTCGAGTCGATGCGGAGCTTTTCGCTCACGAACGACGTGATCTTCTTCGCGCTGTCCACCGACTACGAGGCGAAGTTCGCGCGCGCGGCCGGCCCGATCGAAGTGGCCACGCCGAAGGGCGTCATTTACGCCGACAGCCGCGAGCGCCGGGCGGAGGCGGGACGGGCCCTCCGCGAACTGGCCCTCGAATCCTTCGAGCCGCTCATGGCCGCGGGCATGCACGTCTGCCCCGTGCCCGTGGGAGACGCCTGGGCCGACGCCGTCGTGTCGTTCTTCCGCAATCGCCTCGTCTTGAAGTGATCCAGCGATAAAAAACGCCCGACCTTCCGGCCGGGCGTTCTACGATGTGCGCGAGATCAGTACAGATCTTTCGGTTTGTCTTCCTCCGCCTTGCGGCGCGCGGTTTCGGCGCGTTCCTCGTCTTCGCGCTTCTTGCGCCTCCAGAAGGCGAGGATGAAGAAGACCGCGGCCCCGAGGAGCGCGACGCCGCCCGCGATGCCGAGGACGACGAGCGGGTTCACGGCCTTGCGGTATTCGAACTTCGCGACGCGCGACGGGAAGCTTACCTGGTTGTTTTCCGTCGCGAGCTCGAAGCGGAGCGCGTGTTCGCCGTTTTCCAGGGCGTCGGGCAGTTCGACGGTCACGGAGGCGTAGGCCGTGTCGTTGCCCTTCACGGACAGCTTCGGCTCGGCCACGAAGAGGGCGACGGGAGAACCGCCGTCGATGGCGGTCGTGAGCCGTTCGATCACGACGTTGCGGGCGTCCGCGTACGTGGACTTGAAACCGAGGGGAACCGACAGCGAGCGGGCGGACGCGCGCCCCAGGCTTTCGGGCACGACGAACTCGATCGCGCCGCGCACGTCGCCGAGGAGCGCGTCGAGTTCCTCCGCGGTGGCGCCCGGCTTCGCCTCGACGACGGACCCGCCGAGCGGGCCGCCGAGATCCTGCGCCGCGGTGTCGTCGCCGATGGACAGGAGCAGCACCTTGTAGGCGGCGCTCTTCACGATCGTGTAGGCGTCGAAGGCTTTCGGGTCGTAGACGTCCTTGCCGTAGTACTTGGAGCCCCACGCCGGGTCGTTCTTGCCGTCGGTCACCCAGAAGATGGTCGTGCGCGGTTTGGGGAGCTTGGCGGCCTTGAGGAGGGCGTCCAGCTGTTCGAGCATGAGCCCGATGTCCGTGCCTTTTTCGATCGGCTTGATGGCGTCCACGACCGCGAGCGCGCGGGCGCGGTCGGCGGCCGTCGCGACGGCGCCCTCGAAGGCCTTGTCGACCCGCACGCCGAAGGTGTATATGCACAGCCAGTCGCCGTCCTTGACGGCCTTCCCGATGATGCTGTCGCGGAGGTAGGCGCGCATCTCCTCGAACTCGTGCCGCATCGACGTGGAGACGTCGAGGATGACGACGAGGTTCGCGCCGGTCGACGCCGGCTGGGCGCCGGGCGCCGCGCCGGTCTGGCCCGACTGGCCGCCCGGGGTTTGCGCGGAAAGCGCGGACGCGGAGACGAGGGCGGAGAAAAGCAGGATCGCGCAACGTTTCATGATCGTGTTCCTCCGGCCGGCGGACGCGCCGCCGGCCATCAAGGGGGTTTTTTACCGAAGGCCGGAAAACGACGGGGGCTCCATCATCGGGTCAAAGCTCGTACGTCTCGCCGTACTTGACGACGCGCACGTCCTTGAGGCCCTTGCCCGTGAGGAATTTCTGGAAGGCCGCGATGGCGTCGCTTTCGCCGTGGACCAGGAACACGCGCTTGAGCTTCGAGAGGTCCATCGTGGACAGCCAGTCCCACGCCTCCTGGTAGTCCGCGTGCGCGCTGAAGGCGTTGATCTGCTCGACGCGCGCGTTCACCTTGAAGAACTCGCCGTGGATGCGCACCTCTTTTTCCCCGTCGCGGATGCGGCGCCCGAGCGTGCCGTCCGCCATGTAGCCGACGATCAGGATGGTCGTGTTCGGGTCCGAGATGTGGTTCTTGAGGTGGTGCTGGATGCGCCCGGCTTCGCACATGCCGTCGGCGGAGATGATGACCGCCGGTCCCTTCAAGTCGTTGATCGCCTTCGATTCGTCCGCGCTCTGGGTGAAGCGGAGCTGGTTGAAGCCGAAGGGATTCTTGTGGTGCTTGAGGAAGGCGTCGTAGGTCTCCGTGTCGTAGCACTCGGGGTGGATCTGGAAGATGCTCGTCGCGTTGATCGCCATCGGCGAATCCACGTAGATGGGGATGTTCGGGATCTCCCCGGCCTCGGACAGCAGGTGGAAGTGGTACACGAGCTCCTGCGTGCGCTCGATGGCGAAGGAGGGGATGATGATCTTGCCGCCGCGCGCGGCCGCGTCCTTCACGATCGCGGCCAGCCTGGACGTGGCGTCGTCCGCGGATTCGTGGAGGCGGTCGCCGTAGGTGCTTTCGAGCATCACGTAGTCCGCCGCGGGCATGACCTGCGGATCGCGGATGATCGGCTTGTTCTTGCGGCCAAGGTCCCCGGTGAAGGCGATGCTGACCGTCTTGCCGGACGAATCGCGCACTTCCGCGCGGACCATGGCCGAGCCGAGGATGTGCCCCGCGTCGAACAGCTCGATGGTGACGCCGTCGCCGATCGGGAGGGGGCGGTTGTACGACACCGTGACGAACTGGCTCGTGGCCTGGATCACGTCCTTCTCGTCGAAGAGCGGTTTCCACGTGAAGACCTCGCCGCGCTTCTTGGCCTGCTTGGCCAGGTATTCGGCGTCGCGGGCCATGATGTTCGCGCTGTCCATCATGATGATGCCCGCCAGGTCGCGCGTGGCGGGCGTGGCGAAGATGTTGCCCGTATAGCCGCGCTTGGCCAGGAGGGGCAGCATGCCGCAGTGGTCGTAGTGCGCGTGCGTGAGGACGCAGGCTTCGAGCCCCGCCGGATCCTTCACGAGCGCCTGGTTCTTCTTTTCGGCGACTTCGCGCTTCCCCTGGACCGCGCCGCAGTCGATGAGGAAGCGCCGACCGTCGACGGTCAGGATGTGACGGGAACCGGTCACTTCGCCGGCGCCCCCTTCGGAGTGTAGGTTGATCGACATGCCGTAAAGGATACGCCGCATCGGACGGATTCGCAAGCGAGAAGCGAAACGGTCCGCCCCCGTTCAGTCGAAGTCCGTCGGTTCCGTTTCGCCCTCGGCGCCGACCTCATCGAGGGCCGGCACGAGCTCGATGCGGTCTTCGTGGTCTGCGTCCGGCGCGCCCACCCGGTGCAGGTATTCGCGGAGCGCCGCCTCGACGTAGGCGAGGAAGCCGGGCAGGAGCACTTCGAGGAAGTAGCGCTGCTGTTCGCCGCGCCGGCGCGATTCCTCGTGGTGCGATCGGAGCAGGGCGACGCGGCCCCCGACCCATTCGTCGTGCCCGTCGAAGGCGTTCGACGCCTTCGCGCCGTTTTCAGGCGCCTTCACCGAGTCCTGCAGGCGCCCGAGCGCCGCGAAGAGCTGGTAGAGCGTCACGGACGACTCGATGACCCCGTCGACCCCCGCCTCGTCGCCCCCGCGTTCCTTGACGAGCGAGCGGTACTTCCGCGGCAGGATGAACCTGAAGATGGCCGCCTTCCGCACCACGATCTCGTGCTCGCGGAAGAGCTCTTCGAACGCGTTGATGACGAGCCGGTTGCCCCGGTAGTAGCGGAACTGCTCGATGATGGGCGGAATCCCCTCCTCGCCCTTCGCGAGGCACGCCTCGGCCACGCGCCACGCGTCCTCGGGCAGGTCCGGGTTCGCCTGCACGGACCACGATTCGAACTTGGCCGACTTCTTGTCGCTCAGCACCACTTCGCGGTAGGCGAAGAGCTCGTCGCGCTTGATCGTCTGGTAGAAGCCGGAAGCCTTGTTCCGGAAGCTGTGGTGGTACTCGGAGACGAGGTTCGTGCGCTCGAGCACGTCCATGAGCCGCTTCGAGATGCGGATTCCGTCCGCCGGCGCCGACGCCTCCATGCGGCGCGCCTCGATGACCGGTATGCCGATCACGTCCCACTGCTTGGCGCCGCGCGGACCGAAGCTGCCCACGCACACGTCGCCGAGCGCCGCGCCCACCCGGATGCGCACCTGGAACATGCTCGACACGCTGTTCGCGAGCGACATGTTCTCGCGGAGCGAGCGGATGATGAGGAACGCCTGCGACAGCGCCTCGCGCGCGTCGGGGTCCGCGTCCGGCGGGATGAAATCCACGTCGGCCCGGTTGAAGAGGCGGCACGACTCCTGGATCTCCACGCAGGTCTCGAAGAGCAGCCGCGCGATGAGCGATTCCGATTGCTCGGGCGACAGGCCGCGGCACAGCGGGTCGATGAATCCGCCGAAGTGGAACAGGATCGAATCGCCGGAGATCTTGTTGAGATAGCCCCCGCGCTTCTTGAGCACGAGGAGGAACGCCGTGAAGAGCCCGTTCAACAGCCGCTGGTTTTCGCGCGGCGACAGCCACGCCGACACGTACGAATAGTCCACGATGTCCGCGAACCCGACCCCGACGCACGACACCCCCGGCGCCTCGGGGATGTCCCCGTGGGCCAGCAGGTTTTCCTCGAGCTGTCGGTTCAGGAAGGTTTCGGCGATCCGGCTCTTGAGCAGATCGCATTCTGAGAGGTCGTCGGCTACGGTCGGTCGCGTTTGTTCCATGATTCCCTTTTTGCCTTCTGTACCCTTCCATTGTAAAAGAAAACCCCGCGTTCCGGAAGGCCGCGAAGGGAAGGAAAATTCGGTTTCAGGCGCCCCAGCCGCTGGCGCGTTTGTTCGCGCGAAGCGCCAGTCTGGCAGGTTCGCGCAGGGATGCGCGAACTACACCCGCCGAACGTTTCGCGTTCGGCGATGTCCGGAATCTGCAAGGATGTAGATTCCGGACTAGGGCTCTCCGCTCCAAGTCCTCGGGGCCTGCTTCGCAGCCCCTCCGGGCTTTACGCTTCGATCCTTGGCGCAGTCCCGGTACTGGCATTCGACTTTTTCGTTCATTCCGTGAACAACTTTTGGGCGAAAATCTGGTATTTCGCACAAAACGGGTTATACTGATACCCATGGCGCCACCGGCAAGCCGGGTCGGCGCATTCGAACGTGGAAACAAGTGGAGGTACGATATGAAGCGGTCTCTCTGGCTCTTCGCCGCCGTGGCGCTGTTCCTGACCTTGGGCGGCTGCGTGCTGCCGGATTATTTCTTGGAGTTTTATCTGGCAGATCCCTATGAAACGACAACTTCAGGCACGGTCGCCGTTAATTTCCATATGGAAAACACCGGTTCAAAAGATATGGAAAAAGCGACATTGACCATCAAATTCCTGGCGGACAATGGAGCTGGTACGACATATCAAGACAACGGCATGACCGCTTCGTATGACTTGGCGGTCGGCCAATCCGTCGACAGTACGGTTTCAATCCCGCTCGCCAGCATTGATCTCGACCCCGGGTATACGCTTCGCGCGGAAGTCATTGAAGTCGGTTTCAATCCGGCAGAGTAACAAAACTCGGGCGTCCGCTCAACGCGGGCGTTTCGCGCCGGCCATCTTCCCGAATTCCGCGGGCGGGGGGCTCTCGAACCTGAGAAGCTCCCCGCCTTTGCATTTCCTGAGGGCGATGGTGGCGGCGTGCAGGCAGAGGCGGCCTGCGGGGTCGGTGCGGGCGCCGTAGCGGGAGTCGCCGGCCACGGGGTGTCCGAGCGCGGCCAGCTGGACGCGGATCTGGTGCTTGCGGCCGGTTTCCAGCTCCAGCTCGACCAGGCTGTGCGTCCGGCCTTCGGCGAGCACGCGATAATGGGTGATCGCCTCGAGGGCGCCGCGGGTGCCGGGGCGGCATTCGTAGACCGTGCCCGCGCGGTTCTCGACGAGCCAGGATTCGAGCGTGTCCTCCTCCGCCGGCAGGCGGCCTTCGACGAGCGCGACGTAGCGCCGTTCCTCCACGAGTTCGCTCCAGTCTCCCATGATGCGGCGCTTGGCGTCCGCGCTTTTCCCGAAGACGACGATGCCCGAGGTGTCGCGGTCGATGCGGTGGAGCACGGCGGCTCGCCCGCGCTTGTTCGTGCGCTGGATATGGGCCGTCACGTAATCTTGCGCGCTCTTGCCGCGGCCGTTGTCCGGCGCGATCACCGGCAGACCCGACGGCTTGTCGATCACGACGATCTCGTCGTCCTCGTAGATGAACTCCACGTGAAAGCGCCCGCCGCCCGGCCGCCGCGCGTCGGACCGTTCGCGGTCACGCGCGGGACCGCGCGGTTCCGACGGGCCGCGGTTTCGCGTCTGGGCGCTTTCGGAGTCGGGTCGCGCGGTACGGGGCGCGCCCGGACGGCGGGAGCCGGGCCGCGCGCTGCCGCGCGAAGGGCCGCGCGTCACGAGGCGGCCTCGGGATCGGGGAGCCAGTATTCGCCTGAGTAGCAGTATTCGGGGCGCGCGGCGACGTAGAGGCGGCCGTCGTCGAGCCATTTGACGAAGACGGCTTCGCGGAGGGGCGTGTCGGATTCGCGCTTGCCGAAGGCGACGGTCGTCTCGCGGTCGCAGAGGCCGAAGGCTGCCGCGGCGGCGGTGGCGGCGCACGCGGCAGAGCAGACGTCGGCGCCGCGCGTCCGGACGCGGAGCCGCGAGCGCGACGCGACGCGCGCCTCCACGACGGCCAGATCTCCCGAGACCGTTCCGATGCGGGGGCGGCGGGCGCCCGAGGGCGCGGCGACGGAATCGCCGGGGAACAGCACGGCGAAGGAACGGCCCCCCGCCTTGAGCGGCACGATGTCGAGGGCGCGGCCGCCCGCCTCGACGCGGCGGGCGGCGCGGGCGGCGCGTTCGGGTCGGAATTCCTCGCCCGAGCGCGCGAGGGGCGGGTGGAGGGTGAGCGCGAAGGTGGACGAATCGATGGCGTCGACGAGCAGGCGCCCCTCCGCGGTCTCGAGCTCGACGGAGTCGCCCGGGACGCGGCCGGAGTCGAAGAGGTAGCGGGCGGCGCACAACGCGTCCACGGGACCGGCGGCGCAGGGTTCGCCGCGGCGCGAATAAGGCCGGAGCCAGAGCGCGCGCTCCGTCCGCTCGAGGACCACGAGCCCCGCCGCGCCGGCGCCGCGCCGCCGCTTGAGCAGGGCGGCGGACAGCCTGAGGCCGTCCGGGGCGGGCGAGCCCGGCGCGGCGTCCACGAGGACGCGGTCGTCGCCCGCGACGTGCAGTTTGTAGAACGCGATGTTCATGCCGGCGCCAGCATATCACGGAAGACGGGCGAGTCGCCATACGGATGCCGGGCGGCATTCCGCCGACGAGCGCCAGGGGGCGCAGCGAAAAGCCCGGAGGCGCACGCGGTTCCGTCGCGGTTCGGGGAAGGGGGCGCCGTCGATCGGCCGCCTTCGGCGCGATGGCGCGCGCCGAGGACTTGGAACGGAGCACCCGGCCCGCCGCGTCCGCGCGGCGGGGGCGCCCATCGCGCGCGGTTCAGCCTTTGCGTTCGAGCGCGACCGTGATCTCTCCGACGTAGAGTCGGTGCCAGTCGTCAGTGTAGTGATCGTGGATGGCGGGGTCCTTGAAGCCGGCGGGGTCGAGGTCCTGCGCGTGCACGACGCGGCAGCCGAGGACGAGGCGGGCTTCCTCGAAGGCGACGAGGCCCGGGGCGCACTCGAAGGGGGTGATGCCGGCGCCCGCGGCCTTGTCTTCGTCGCGGCCGGACACCGAGCCGCAGTACGACAGGGCGGCCTTGCGGTCGGGGTCGAAGAACGAGCAGGTGAAGGCGCTCGAGCGTTCCATGAAGCCGAAGGTGTGGCGAGTGGGGCGCACGAAGGCGAAGACGACGTCGCGGTTCCACAGCACGCCGAAGCCGCCCCAGCTGGCGGTCATCGTGTTCCACGCGCCCATGCCTCCGGCGGTGAGGAGCATCCAGTCCGAGCCGATGGCTTTCCAGGCGTTGAGGTCGAGGGTTTCGGGATCGAGGGATTCGAAGTTCACGGTTTCTTCCTTTTGGGCGCCGAGGGCTTCGCGACGGTTTCGGGCGTTGGCGACTGTGCGCCATCTTTCGGTTTCACGCCGGCTTTCGGCGCGGCGCCGCCGGCGGGCGCGGCGTCGGAGCGCGGTTCGTCCGCTTTCGCTCGCGCGGCCCGTTTCGCGGGTGCGGCCCGTTCGGTCTTCGCGGCCGGGGCGGTCGAGGGACGGTCGCCTGCCGAGAGGAGGCGGCCGAGTTCCTCGAAGCGGTAACCGCTTTCGGCCGCGGCGTCGAGCATGGCGCGGAGGAAGCGTTCCGCCTTGCGCGCGTCCGGTTCGGGGGCGTCGAGGGCCAGGGCGAGCGCGGCGTAGAACGAGAGGGCTTCGAAGCGTTCCTTGTTGAACCAGACCACGCCGTCGTAGATGTTCACGCCGATGGCGTCGCGGAGCTCGGCGGCCGACGCGGCTTCGTCGTGGCCCGACGCGGCCCGGCCCGGCGCGGATTCGGCGGCGATCGTGACGGCGCCCGAGCGCGGGAGGACGACCTTGAGGACGCCGAAGGTCTCCCACGCGAGGGAGCCCGGCACGCCGCATTCCTCGAGGATCTCGCGGAGCTTGCGGTCCAGGCGGAAGTGGTCGACGAGGGCGCGCGCGTCGGCGCCGTCGGCGGCGTCTCCCACGGCCAGGCGGAGCCACGACATGACGAGGTAGGCCAGGGCGAACTCGGGCGCGTGGGGGTGGTCCCGGAAGCCGCGGGCGAGGAGCGGCAGGCCGGATCTGGGCTTCGCCGCCTCGGCGACGAGCGACCGGAGGGCTTCGAGGCGTCCGGCGAACGCGGTACCGGCGCGGGCGGAGGGCTCGGCCGAAGCCGCGGCCTGAGCCGCGGCCTGAGCCGCGGCCGTGGCCGAGCGGGCCGGCCGTTTCGGCGTCTCCGGGGCGAAGGCGGCGTAGTACGAGGTGCCTTCGATGAAGAGGCGGACCGTTTCGTGGAGCGCCGTCGCCGCGCGTTCGACGTCGGCGAGCCCGGCTTTGGCCTCGACGGCTGCCGTTTCCGGCGCCGCGGCCGGGGCGGCGGTTTTCGCGGCCGCGGCCGGCGGAGCGAGGAGGGCCACGGCGCGTTCCCGCTCCGCCTTGAAGCGTTCCGGCGAGGCGAGGGTCCGCAGCGCGTCGTAGAGGTCCTTGAGGAAGACGTCCTGCATGGCGGCCGCGACGTCGCGGACGCCGGCGCCGTTCAGGATGTCGCACAACGCGCCGTACTGGCCGTGGGCGTTGTCGGCGATCTCCACGGCGTCGAGGAAGACCTGGCACTGGTAGCCGTCCAGCTGGACGAAGAGGCCCTTCGAGACGACGTCCGACGAGCGGCGGAGGAACCAGAGGTCCGAGCGCTGTTCGCGCATGAGGAGGAAGCGGCCATGCGCGTCGGAGAGGCCGAGTGCCGCGCCGACCGTCGTGCGCGCGAGGGCGTTCGCCTCCTTGTCGCGCCAGGCGGCCGATTCGCGGATCCAGCCGGACGCGCGCCCGTAGGCGTTGTTGAAGAGCACGAGGGCGCGGTCGCGGATCCACTCGTTCGAATAGGCGAAGACGTTCTCGTTCACCGAGCCGTCCGGGGCGTACAGATCGTACAGGACGAAGCGCTCGACGCCGGAGAAGACGTGGCGCCGCTTCATGAGCGGGAAGATCTCGCGCTCGTGGCGCTCGACGAGGGCGGAATCGGGCTTTTCGTCGTAGTAGGCGCGGCGGTACTCCATGCCGTACTTTTCGGCGAAGCCCTCGACCTGTCCGTGGCCGAACATCGGCAGGCCCGGCATCGTCACCATCATCGTGCAGACGCCGAAGTACTTGTCGCCGGAGCCGAACTGCGCGACGGCGGTTTCCTCGTCAGGGTTGTTCATGAAGTTCACGAAGCGCTTGAGGATGTCCTTGTCGAACTCCTGCGTGTTCTTGATCGTGGCGCGGTACTTGTCGTTCTCCTCGCGCTTGAGCATGTTCATGAACGCCGAGTTGTACACGCGGTGCATGCCGAGCGTGCGCACGAAGTAGCCCTCGAGCATCCAGAACGCCTCCGCGAGGAGGAGGGTGTCCGGGGCCTCCGCCGCGCAGCGGTCCACCACCTCGCGCCAGAACTCCTCCGGGATGCGCGCGTCGAACTCCTCGCGCGACAGGGCGCGCTCGGCGCGGCTCGGAATGTCGCCGCCCTGGCCGGGCTCGGGGTACCACAGGCGCCGGATGTGCTTTTTCGCGAGCACCATGGCGGCGTCGAAGCGGATGACGGGGAAGGCGCGCGCCACGTGCAGGATCTGCTGGATGACCGCCTCGCGCGCCGCGGGATTCAGGAAGTCGATCTGCGCGGTGTCGTTCCACGGCATGCTCGTGCCGTCGTTGCCGTGGTAGACGTAGCGCGTGTCGCCGGAGCGGAAGTCGTGGCGCTTGAAGGTGACGGCGGCGTCGCTCCGCGAGTAGTAGTGGTCCTCGAGCCAGACGCCGACGTTCGGATCGCCCGAGAGGTTCTCGCCCGAATACGCGTAGCCGGGGAAGGGCGGATAGGGCGAGCTGATGAACAGGTCCGGGCGGTTCCGCACCCAGTCGGAGTCGATGCCCGTGTGGTTCGGCACCATGTCGGAGGCCAGCTTGATGCCGCGCCATCCGCAGCGCTCCCGGAGGTTTTCGAGGGCGGGCCAGCCGCCGAGCTCCCCGGCGATCTCGTAGCCGAAGAGCGAGTATGCGGAGGCCGCCGCCTCCGGATTCCCGCAAAGGTGCTTGATGCGGGCGCTCGCGTCGCTCCGTTCCCAGAGCCCGATGAGCCACAGCGAGTTGAAACCGCGCGCGGCCAGCCGGTCGAGCTCTTCGTCGGGGATCTGGTCGAGCCTGCGGATGTCGCGGCCGTAGGCGGCGGACAGCTGCGACAGCCACACGAGGGTGGACTTCGCCATCATCACCACGCGCGGCATCCAGTCCTTGTCCGGCGTGAAGCGTTCGTACTCGCGCTCGAGGCCTTCGTAGACGAGGACGCGCGCGGGGCCGGGGCCGGGGAAGTGCGGCTTGTCCTCCTCGCGGATGAAGTCGAGTCCGGAGAGGAGCCGGGTAAGCCACGAGCCGAGGACGAGCCCCCAGCGGGAGCGGATGTACTCGAGCTGGCCCGCGAGGGAAAACGGCGACGCCGCCACGGGCGAGCGGAGCATGCCGAAGAGGTCCTGGTTGTCCGGGCCGAAGGGCGGCAGCTTTTCGAAGAGGCTTTCCACCGCCGTCACGACCGCGGCGTAGGCGCCGCCTTTCGCGAGCGCCGTATCGTCGAAGAGCGAGCCGAACTGGCCGAGCGCCGGATTGTCGTGCGCGAGCTTGAGGAGCATGAGCTCTTCGAGGGCGAGCGCGCGGTTCGGCACGCCGCCCTCCGAGCCGTCGAGCCAGGCCGCGGCGGGAATCCTGCCTTTCCACACGTCGACGGGCGGAAAGCGCTCGGTGAAGTCGAGGAGGAGGGCGTCGAGGTTTTCCGCGCCGACGGCTTTCCGCGCCGCGTCGAGGGCGAGCTCGAGGGCGCGGCTTTCCCGCTGCGAGCGGTAGAGCGCGCATACATAATGGAAGATTTCGTCGAGCAAGACCATCGCGTTGAGCTGGCCGGCCTTGACGGCGCGCTCCGGATGCGTGGCGACGCCGAGCTTTTCGTTCATCGACTGGGCGAGGAGTCGGATGGCGCGGAAATCGGGCATGATGACGTTGCCGGAGCTGGCGCACAGGCGCTCGTCGACGCCGAAGCGCTCGCGCGCTTCCCGGCTGACGTGGAATTCCATGACCGCGATCCCCGGTCGGGGCAGGGTCGGCCCGGTTCCTTCCAAGGCGCTGAGACGAGCGACGATACGCGTGGTTTCGACCGGCATGCGCGGCCTCCCTCTCCGGACTTTCTATCCGCGATCATAGCCTATAGGCGTCCAGGGTACAAGTAAACCGGATTAGCTGCCGTGGTCAGACACCGAGGTGTCAGACACCTCGGAGACACCACGGTGTCAGACACCGAGAGACCAGTCCCCGCGACAACGGGTCTGTCCCCGAATGAGTCTTAACGAAACGGGAATCGTGTGTTATAACTCTGACATCGGAGGTCAATGTGTCGGTCCCCGTCGAGCACGATAAGCGGAAGAAGGAAATCCTCGAAAAGGCCCTGGATGTCTTCATCGACGAAGGCTACGAGGACACCACCTTCCGGAAGATCGCCGAACGCTGCGCCATCACCCGGACCATCCTGTACCTCTATTTCAAGAACAAGCGCGAAATCTTCATCTACAGCATCAAGCAATTCATGGAAGGCCTCGAGCAGTCGATCAAGGCGCTGCAGGCCGACACGACGGGAGGATCCGTCGAGCGGATCGTGGCTACCGTCGCCCTCATCCTCCGGAGCACGGTCACCCAGCGCAAGATGCTCGGCATCGTCTTCGACTACCTGAGCCACATCCGGAAATCGGGCGGCGACGCGGGCGAGCGCGTCCGCAGGCGGACCATCCGCCTCCGGCACATCCTGTCGACCATGATCATCGAGGGGATCAAGCGCGGCGAGCTCGAAAAGCTGCCGGTCAAGGAAACCGTCGACACGCTCTACGCTCTCATCGAAGCCGCCATCTTCCGCATCGTCGTTCTCGGCAAGGAAGACGTCGACGACCTCGCCAAGGACGCGGCTTTCGTCGTTTCCCGCATCAAGAAGACCTGAGCGCGGCCCAATTTAAAGGCGCTTCGCCCGTCCATAATCCTCGGCCAATCTTCTCAATTAAATTCCGTCAAATGCCCGCGGTACTTGAACGGCACGCGGGACTGCTGGAGCTTCGGGTTCGTGCGCTCCTTGATAGCGATGTCGGCGAAGTAGCGGCGCCAGGCGGCGCGGACCGCGAGCTCGTCGGCCGACAGGATGGCGTCGGGCGCCTCGCCGCAGACTTCGCGTTCGGCGCCGGGACTTCGGCTCGCGCGCGCAACCGAGCCGGGCGCCTCTTCGCCGTCCAGCCGGAGGCCGGACACCAGGGCGGGCTTCCGGCGCGCGTCGTGGACGAGGGCGGCGTCGCGGAGGACGTCCCGGATCACCCAACGCTCGTTCGGGAAGCGCGACGCGAAGTGCGCGCCGAGGAGCGGCAGGATGTCGCACGCGGGTTCGATGGCCGAGTAGAGCGAGCCGTCCGCCAGCTCCGAAAAGCGGACGAAGCCGTGGAAGCGGTGGACTTCCATGCGTGTCCGGCGCGCCGCTTTTTCCACCGCCGCCACGGAGGGCTCGGACAGCAGGGAGCGGATCCGCATCCCCTCGCGGAGCGCGATGCGGCAGTAATCGAGCAGGTCCGCCTCGATGCCGGGCGTCTCCGACAGGAAGGCTTCCGACACCGCGCGGAGCGCCTCGCCCTGGAGCCGCGCGCGCAGTTTCGCGTAAAAGCGGAGCGCGAGCGGACGCTCCGTGGGCACGAAGGCGCCGTCGTCGAACAAGCCCGCGTCGGCGGCGCCGCGCCGCGCCAGCCGGAGTTCGGAGGCGGGCACGCCCGCGCAGCGGCCGATCGGGTCGAGCCCAAACACGCAAGCGGCCGCGGTGAAAAAGCCCGCCAGGCTGCCGTCGAATTCGAGCGTCACGGGAGGAGCTCCCCGCCGTAGGCCTGCGCGGCTTCCGCCGCGCAGGCGCACGCCGCGGCGTCGCCGGAAGTCAGCCGCGTCGCGGCCGCGGCCGGGAGAGGCGTCTGTCCCCAGTCGAACTCGAGCTGACCCGTCCACGCGTTTCCCTCGATGAGGCGATGACGGAGCCGTTCGTCGGGATCGGGCGCGCGCTCGAGTCGTCGACCGCCCGCCGTCACGAACCAGCGCGCGCGCTTGATGACCACCCCGAGCCGCTTGAGGACGGGCTCCGTCAGGCGGCCCCCGCGGCGCGCGCGGAGGATGCGCTCGGCGGACAACGGGCCGATGCCGGGCACGCGCAGGATGCGCTCGCGGTCGGCCGTCTCGAGCTCCACCGGGAAGCATTCGAGGTGGCGGAGCGCCCACGCGGTTTTCGGGTCGAGCGCCGGATCCAGGTCGGGCGACTCCTCGTCCACGATTTCCGAGGCGCTGAAGCCGTACTTGCGGAAGAGCCAGTCGGCCTGGTACAGGCGGTGCTCGCGGAGGAGGGGCGGGGCGGACAGCGCGGGCAGGCGCGCGTCGGCGTTGATCGGCACGTAGGCGGAATAGTAGACGCGGCGCACGTCGTAGGCGCGGTAGAGGCGCTCGGCCAGGTTCAGGATGACGAGGTCAGATTCGGGGCTGGCGCCGACGATCATCTGGGTCGTCTGCCCCGCCTCCAGCACGCGGCCGCGCGCCGAGGTCCCGCGCGGACGGAATGCGGGCGCGCCCCGCGGGTCGAGAGCGGGCGCGTGGGGGGCTCCGCCCGCCGGACGGTCGGAGCCCGGCGCCGGCAAGGCCGTGCGCGCCGTTCCCGGCAGGGCGAGCGTCCCGCGCGACAGGGCGGCCAGCGTCTTCATCGGCCCGAACACCATCGCCGCGCTCTTGTCCGGGGCGATGCGCGCGAGCGACGCCGACGAGGGCAGTTCGATGTTGACCGAGAGGCGGTCGGCCCAGCGCGCGCCCTCGAGCACGAGGGCGGGATCGCAGCCCGGTATCGCCTTCATGTGGATGTAGCCCGCGTAGCCTTCGCGGAGCCTCAGGGTCTTCGCGACGGTCACGAGCTTTTCCATGGAGCCGTCCGGCGTGCCCATCACCCCCGACGACAGGAACAAACCTTCTATATAATTGCGGCGATACAGGTCGACCGTCAGCTTGACGAGCTCCTCCACCGTGAAGGTTTCCCGGGTGATGTCGTTCGAGCGCCGGTTCCGGCAGTAGGCGCAATCCCACGAACAGGCGTTGGTGAACAGCACCTTGAGCAGGGCCACGCAGCGGCCGTCCTCCGACCACGAATGGCAGATGCCCGCCGCGACGCCGCTCCCGAATCCGCGGCCGCCGTTCTGGCGGGTACTGCCCGCCGTGGAACACGACGCGTCGAATTTGGCCGCCTCGCCCAGCGTGCCGAGTTTCCGTTCGATGTCCGATGCCATGCGATCATCATACTATACGCCTGTGTAGTGCGCCAGTGGGCTTGACGACATTCTGGGAACTTGCGAATATGGCATTCAGCGTCGTTATACGCAAAACCTCCATTCCCTCCACTTTCAGGAGCATTCACTTCCCGATGATACATACCTATCGTACTCATGCCTTGCGCGCCTTGATCGTCGGCGCGACCCTGATCGCGTTTTCGTCCTGCGCGCCGTCCCGCGACTACGTCCCCTCGGATTGGGAGCGCTTCGCCTCCCTCGACAGCGCGCAGTATCCGCTCGCGCTCGAGACGAGCGACCGCGCGGACATGGTGAGCGCCCGCTACCGCGATCCGGCCACGCGCCAGCTCGTCCTCGACTTTTTCGCCGATTTGACGAGATCCGGCGTCGTGGCCAAGGCGATCCTGGACCAGTCGGAGGCGTTCAACGTCCCGCCGAGCCTGGCCTTCGCCCTCGCCCACGAGGAGAGCGACTACACGGTCGTCTGCATCAACCGGAACCGCGCGCACGGCTCGGTGGACATCGGCGTCTTCCAGCTCAACACGAAGACCTTTCCCGACAAGAAAGTCGACTATCTGATGGATCCCGACAACAACATCCGGCTCGGCGTCGCGCACCTCTCGTTCTGCCTGGACCAGGGGCGCACCGACGTGGCGGCGCTCGCCATGTACAACGCGGGCCTCACGCGGGTGACGAAGGGCGGCACGCCGCGCTCCACGCTCGACTACATCTCGCGGATCCTCGCGTACCGCGCCAACCTCGAAGCCCTCTTCGAAGTGCATGTGGCGGCCAAGACCGGCAAGCCCGCCGCGCCCCGCCTGGCCTCCATCCCCGCCCCCCGTTCCCTCGACTGACGCGTTCCGAAGCCCGGATCGCGGTTGACGAAGGGGGGCGGGGCGGGGAATACTGGCGCACTTCCACGATAGAGGTACGACGCGCATGTTCGAGAAACTCAGCCAGAAATTCGGCGACATAGTCAAAACCCTGAGCGGCAAGGCCGCCATTTCCGAAAAGAACATCGAGGACGCCGTCGAGCAGATCAAGCTCGCGCTCCTCGAGGCGGACGTGAACCTCCGCGTCGTCAGGCGCTTCGTCAACTCCACCATCGAGGAAGCCAAGGGCGAAAAAGTCCTCCGCTCCGTCTCGCCGGGGCAGCAGTTCGTCAAGCTCGTCCACGACAAGCTCGTGTCGCTCCTCGGCGACGCGAAGCAGGACCTCGCCCTCAAGGGACCGGACACGACGAGCGTGATCCTCCTCCTCGGCCTCCAGGGCTCCGGCAAGACCACGACCGCCGCCAAGCTCGCGCACCTCCTCAAGGGGAAGGGACGCAAGGTGCTCGTCGCGGCGTGCGACCTCGTGCGCCCGGCCGCCGTCGAGCAGCTGTCCGTGCTCGGCGCCCAGATCGGCGTGGACGTCTACAAGGAAGAGGGCGCCAAGGATCCCGTGAAGGTGGCGGCCGCCGCCCGCGACAAGGCCAAGCGCGAGCTCTACGACCTCCTCATCGTCGACACGACGGGCCGGCTCCAGATCGACGAAGGCATGATGGCCGAGCTCGCGCGCGTCCGCGACGCCGTGAAGCCGGACGAGTCCCTGCTCGTGGCGGACGCCATGACCGGTCAGGCGGCCGTGGATATCGCCAAGACCTTCGACGAGAAGATCGGCATCTCCGGCGTCATCCTCTCCAAGTTCGATTCCGACACCCGCGGCGGCGCGGCCCTGTCGCTCAAGAGCGTCACGGGCAAGCCCGTCAAGTTCGTCGGCACGAGCGAAAAGCCCGACGGCCTCGAACCCTTCTACCCTGAGCGCGTCGCCGGCCGCATCCTCGGCATGGGCGACATCGTCAGCCTCGTCGAAAAGGCGCAGGAGACGATCGACGTCGCGGAGGCGCAGGAACTCCAGAAGAAGATGTCGAACGAGACCCTGAACCTGCAGGACTACCTCGACCAGATCCGCCGCGTGCGCAAGATGGGCTCGCTCAAGAGCATCGCCGACATGATCCCCGGCATGCAGGGGCAGTTCGACGAAAGCCAGATCGACGAGGGCGAGATGAAGCGCGAGGAGGCGATCATCCTCTCGATGACGAAAAAGGAACGCTCCAACCACCTCATCATCGGCCCCACGCGCCGCGCCCGCATCGCCCGCGGCTCAGGCAGCTCGGTGGCCGAGGTGGCGCGCCTCATCAAGAAGTTCGAAAAGTCACGCACCATGATGAAGAAGATGGCCAAGGACAAGCGCTTCCAGGGCGGCCAGATGCCGATGCCGCGGTAGGGGCGTACGCCGCGGAAGAACCGATCAGTCGAAGACTTACCACGAAGGGCACGAAGGTCGAGCCACGAAGAACACGAAGGAAGAGAGAAAGGGTTTAGGAGGGTTTGGGCGCGGGAAATTGCGGCGATGTCGGCTAGGGGCGGTTCGACGCGGATCGGATTCGCCCCCTTTACACGCGCGTGCGCGGCGGGTATACTCCCGCCACGAATCGAACACTTGTGGAGAGTTAGCGATATGTCCAGGAAATGCGATATCTGCGGCAAAGGCACCATGTTCGGGAACAACGTTTCCCACGCCAAAAACCGGACCCGGCGCACGTGGGTTCCGAACCTCGTCTCCATGCGGACGATGATCGAGGGAACGGTCCTCAAGGTGAAGGTCTGCACCCGCTGCCTCAAGGCGAACAAGCTCGTCAAGCACGTCTAAGTCCGCTTTCGCCGGAACGAAGGGCGCCCCGTCAACGGGGCGCTTTTTTCATTCCCCGTGTCCGGAACGGCCTTCCCGCGACGATTCGCCGACCGGCCGTTCCGTGCGACTTAACCGGTATACCATGGAAGAAAACCGTCCGGATCGACCCGGGCTCTCTGGCTAATTTCTCCTCCGGTCACTATACTTCCATCCTGTCGCCGGGACGAATTCCGGCGGTTTTTCGGACGTTTACAGTCCGTTTCGACGCCGACGGGAGCTTTTGGGTCCGGTTCAGTAACCGGGAGCCGGCTCGGCGGTTTCGCTACGACTGGGAATGCAGGAAAAGGAGGAAGTATGCAGGAAAAGCGCTGCTGTGTCTGCGATACCCCGCTCGACGACGCCGTTCAGCTCGTCGGTGGCCGGTATTTCTGCGAACGGCACCTGAAAAAAGCCGCGTACGAGCGCAAGGGCGTGTGGCTGTCCACGTTGTTCGGCATCGTCGGATCCGTCGCCCTCGTCGTGCTCGTCACGCTCCTCGAGCCGGCCCTCGCGCCGCTCATCCGCTCCGGCGGAACCGGCAAGATCGTGGAAAGCGTCGTGCTGGCCCTCTTGCCCGCGCTCATCTGGCTGCTCGTGTTCTACCGGCTCGACTCGGTGGAACCGGAGCCCAAGGGCTTCGTGATCGGCCTCGTGGTGCTCGGCGCCGTGCTCGCGCAGGGCGTCGCCGTGCCGTTCATCGACACGGTCTTCAAGGGGAACGCCTGGCTGTCGAAGCTCGGACTGTTGCCCGAGATCATCGCGGCCATCCTGACCTACGGCGCCGTGCAGGAGTACCTCAAGTACGCCGCGGTCCGCTTCACGGTCTACGGCAGCCAGGAATTCGACGAGCGCTCCGACGGCATCGTCTACGGCTCCGCCGCCGGCCTCGGCTTCGCGTTCATGATCAACCTGGGTTACCTGCTCGGGCTCGACGGCATGGACCTGAGCGTCGCGGTCTCCCGCGTCGCCATCACGACGCTGTCCCACGCCTGCGCGGGCGGCATCTCCGGCTACTTCCTCGGCCGCGCCAAGCTCGAGGAAATGCCGTTCTGGTGGCTGCCGCTCGGCGTGCTCTGCGCCGCGTCCGTCAACGGCCTCGTGCGCGTCCTCACCATGGAAGTGTCGCAGGTAGGCCTCTCGTTCCAGCCCATCTACGGGCTCGCCCTCGCCGCGGTCGTGGCCGCCGGCGCGTTCTGGCTCCTGTTCTTCCTCATCCGCAAGGCGAACAGCCAGACCATCAAGACCGCCCGTCAGGAGGTGAAGGCATGAGCGCATTGGGACCCCGCGCCGCCGGTTCGGCCGTCGGCAAACAGGAGCCCGAGTGGGTCGTCGTCCTGCTCGTCGTCGCGCTCCTCGCGGCCGGCTTCTTCATGATGACCGCCGTCACCGGGCAGAAAGTCGCCTATGAAAACGACGTGCTCTCCTTCTCGCATCCCGCGGGCTGGAACCGCAACACGACCTTCGGCGCCACGTCGGCCTCCGGCGCGGACCTGACCGCGGGCGAGCTCGTCTCGCTGTACGGCGTCCGCGACCTGCGCGCCCGCTCGGCCTACAAGTCCGAGATCGGCGTGCTGGCGCTCGACATGGGCGGCGACGCGACCGATCCCGTCCGCATGGCGCTGGCCCGCCTGCAGTTCGCCTACGCGGGCGAGCTCGGCGAGTTCAAGGTGCTCGGGACGGAAAAAGTGAAGGTCGGCGACGTCGAGTGCGTCGTCCTCCGCTACGCCTTCGTCGCGGACCCGAACCCGGATTCGCCGTTCGCGCCGGTCGTCGTCGAGGCTTCGGAGCTCATCGTGCCCGTCGCCGGCAAGAACAAGGTCATGGTAGTGCGCCTCCGCTACGACGAGAGCCGCACGCCGGACACCGCCGCGGTCTTCGGGGAGCTCATGGCGTCCCTGAAGCTCAAGGCCGGAAAGTGAGGTGGGCGAGATGAAATTCAACCGAATCACGGCAGTTGCCTGCCTCCTCCTCACGCTGGCCGGCTCCGCGGCCTTCGCCCTCGACGCCGACTCGCTCGAGAAGATCGTCACGGGCGTCGTGCTCGTACTCCCCGTCGAAAAGGACGCCCTGGCCGGCAAGGTCCAGGTGTCCCAGTCGGGCTCGGGAACCCTCATCGACAAGAAGCAGGGCCTCATCCTCACGAACTTCCACGTCGTGGACAAGGGCGACGGCACCCCGTTCCCCTACGCGATCATCTGCGTGTCGCTCACGCCCGACGCGGATCCCCAGCCCGCCTTCTTCGCGGAATTCATCAACGGCGACTCGAAGCTCGACCTGGCCGTCCTGAAGTACAAGCAGGACTACCCGAAGTCGAAGATCACGCTGGCGATGATGAACGCGCTCGACTGGAAGGGCACGAAGACCTGGAAGAGCGCCAAGGACCTCAAGCTGTCCGAAGAGCTCACCATCATCGGGTACCCCGATTACGGCATGGGCACCGTCACCATCACCAAGGGCAACGTCGCCGGCTTCTCGAACGACGACGCGTCGATCAGCTTCCCCCGCGCGTGGATCAAGACCGACGCGAAGCTGTCGAGCGGCAACTCGGGCGGCACCGCGGTGGACGGCTCCGGCCGCTTCGTCGGCGTGCCGACGGGCGTGCTCGCCGGCCACGTGGCCAGCAACATGGGGCTCCTCCGCGCCGTGGACCTGGCCGACGACCTCGTGTCCGGCAAGGGCCCGTCCTGGGCGCAGAAGGCCAAGGCTTCGGCCTCGGTGGCCATGTCCAACCCCGTGTTCGCGACCCAGGTCGCGTCGAACGACGGTCCGGGGAATCCCGGCACCCGCTTCGGCGACACGAGCGTGCTCTATTTCTACTTCGACTACAACGGCATGACGAACGGCACGAGCTGCCGCCTCTCGTGGCTCCTCGACGGGCAGAAGATCGCCGAAGCCTCGTTCAACTGGTCCGGCGGCGCCTCGGGCACCTACCGGTTCAAGATCGAGACGAACGACGGGTCGAACCTGCCCTACGGCGCCTACAAGGCCGAGCTCTACGTCGACGGCTCCAAGAAGCTCGAAGGCTCCGCGACCCTGGCCGCCGCGTCGAGTCCCTCCGACGGCGTGGTCTGCAAGGGCCGCATCATCTGGGCGGACACGGGAAAGGCCGCCGCCAAGGCGTTCATCATCATCCTGAAGCCGGGCGTCAAGCTGGCCGAGTTCCTCAAGACCGGCTCGCAGAGCTCCATCGCCGCCTCCGGCGTGGCCGACGCGAACGGCTACTTCGCGACCGCCCCGGCGTTGGCCCGCGGCAAGAAGTACTCGGTGATCATCGCCCACGAAAACGGCGCGGGCATCGGCGCGGACGACGGCATCACCGTCAGCGCCAGCCAGGCGTCGCCCTGGGACATCGGCACCATCGAACTGCCGGTCGACTGAGTTTCCGCGGCTCCAAAAGCCGCATCGCACGACGACGCCGCCCGAGAGGGCGGCGTTTTTCATATTCTGAGGAATGCGAACGGCAGGACGGTCGATCGAAGCCCGGGAATCGGTCCGAACAGGGTGGATTCAGGCGCGGAATTCCTTGATCATCTCCCACTGGTCGATGTCGCTCACGGCGCCGAGAGAGGCGAGGAGGCCGAGCGTTTCGGCGTCGTCGGCTTGCACGTTGACGTAGCGCAGGCGGCCGTCCGGAACGCGGGAGGCGATGGCGGCGGTCAGGGCGCGGCCGATGCCGCGGCGACGCGCGTCCGGCTTGACGGCCAGCTGGAAAACGCTGCCCGAGTCCGTGGCGACGGCATAGCCGAGCGGCGCGCCCGCCGGATCGTTGGCCGACCGGGCGGCGAGCGAAACGAGGGCTTCGGGTGTGCGGCGGAGCGAGTCGTCGGAGTTCTGCCAGGACGGTTCCCAGTCGCGGAAGGCGGCCAGAGAAGCGACTTCGCGCGGATCCAGGGGGACGATCGCGACGCCGGCTTTCCGCGCGGCGTCGGCCGCGAGCGCCGCCGCGTCGGGCACCAGTCCGTCGGGACAGGAAAAGCGCCGCGTCGGCTCGAAGCCGGCCTTCCGGTAGGTGGAGATCGCCTTGTCGTTGCCGACGAGGACTTCGAGCAGCCAGCGCTCGAAGCCCGCGGCGCGCAAGACGCGTTCGGACTCGGCGGCGAGGGCGCCCGACAAACCGAGTCCCCGGTGCGAGGGAAGGACTCCGGTGCCGCCGTCGTAGGCGCAGCGGCCGCCCTTCCAGGTCCCGTCGCCGTTGAAGATGAAGCCGACGAGCCGTTCGCCGTCGAAGGCGCCGACGGACACCGCGTAGTCGATGCCGCGGCGCGCGTGCATCGTCCGAAGTCCGTCCAGGGACAGCTGGATCGGGACCGCGTAGTCGGAGAACGCGTCCAGGAACGCGGCGTAGAGCCGGTCGACGGGTACGCGTTCGAGCGTGGAATAGCGGAGTTTTCCGGTCGACGCGGCGCTCACGACGACGCTCCCTCGAGAAGACCCCGCATGCCCCGTTCGAAGCGCGGTTCGAGATCGGCGGCGCCGTCGAGCGCCAGGAGCAGGGGGACGAAGCATCGGTAGACTATCTTCGACGACAACCCGCCCGTCGTCGGTCTGTCCGAGCCCGTCGGAGCGGCCAGTTTGCGGAAGGACGCCAGGAAGCGCTTGTGGAGCGCGCCGAGTTCCGGAGAATCGGCGAAGTCGGTGGCGTAGATGAGGCCGAGCCGCCGTCCGCACGATTTCCAGAGCGCCAGGCACAGGGCGATCACGCGGTCGGTCGGATCGCCCGGAAGCGCGGCAGCCTCGTCCGCGAGCCGGACGGCTTCTTGGAGGACCGGTTCGGACACCGCGCGGACCAGGTCGTCCTTGGTCGCGAAGTGGTTGAAGAGGGTCCGGCGCGCCACGTCCGCGACGACCGCTATATCGTCCATGAGGACCGCGCGGCTCCCGCGCTCGATGAACAAGCCGGTGGCCGCCTCGACGATGCGCTGCCGGACTTCCCGCTTTTTCTGTTCCGTTCTTCCGACTTCCATATGACTCCGATTTTCCTCGAAAGCGCTTGACGGCATACCCGTATCTGATTAAATTGCACTTGAAAGTGCAAACACGCACTATATAGTGCAAGGAGTATGACCATGAACAAGAGCATTGTACGCGTTTTCGAAAGCGTCTTCAACGTCGCCTATCTCGGTACGGTATGGACGCTCGTCGCGCTGATGATCGCCGGACGAAAGCGGGTGACCAAGGCGGATTCACCCCTCGCCGGGCGATTCCTGGCGGCGTTCGCGCTCCTGGCTTTCGGCGACACGTTCCATGTCGGCGCCCGCGTGATCGAGGCGATGCTCGGCGGCGCGACGTTCTTTCTCAACGGGATCGAAACCGCCGCCATCGGGCTCGGCATGCTCGCGACGGCCTACACGATGACCGGCTTTTACATGCTGCTCGCCGACGCGCGCGCGGCCCGGAACGACGGTCGCCGCGACGCCGCGTTCTGGGTCATGGAAGTCTTGCTCGGCGCGCGCCTCGTCATCATGGCCCTGCCCGGAAACGCGTGGGAAGCGGCCGTGCCCCCGGTGTTCATGGGGATAGTCAGGAACGCGCCCCTCGCCCTCGCCGGCATCGTCATGGCCGTCCTCTTCATCGCCGAAGGGCGCCGCTCGGACGACCGCGCGTGGTCCGGCATCGGCTGGGCGATGGTCGCGTCGTACGCCTGCTATGTCCCCGTGATCCTCTTCGCCGCCGCGTTCCCGATCCTCGGCCTCCTCATGATCCCGAAGACCGTCGCCTACGTCGTCATGGGAATCGTCGTGTACAAGCGGTATTGGGGCGGCGCGGCAGCCCGAGCGTTCCTCAAGGCCGGCGCCGCGCCCCTCGCGGCCGTCTGAGAGGGGTCGGGCGCGAAGATCGCGGTTTCCACGTCGATCGAACAAGCCGTCCCGCGAGGGGCGGCTTTTTTAGTCCCGCAGGGACTCCGCCACGGTGCGGCCACCTTCACGGATCGACCGGTCGCGCGAGCGACCACTACAATAAAATTCCACTAGAGAACCGCGAGGGCGATGAAAAAAAGGCCGTCCGGTGAAGGACGGCCTTTGGACTTCAATGAAGTCTGGCTTAAGCCTGAACCTCGGTCACCTGACCGGACGCGACCGTGCGGCCGCCCTCGCGGATGGCGAACTTGAGTCCCTTTTCCATGGCGATCGGGTAGATCAGCTCGACGTTGATCTCCGTGTTGTCGCCGGGCATGACCATTTCCTTGCCGGCGGGGAGGGTGACGTTGCCGGTGATGTCGGTCGTGCGGAAGTAGAACTGCGGGCGGTAGCCGGAGAAGAACGGGCTGTGGCGTCCGCCTTCTTCCTTGCTGAGGCAGTAGATCTGGCCCTTGAACTTGGCGTGCGGGGTGATGGTGCCCGGCTTGGCGAGAACCTGTCCGCGCTCCACTTCCTTCTTGTCGATGCCGCGGAGCAGGGCGCCGATGTTGTCGCCGGCCTGACCTTCGTCGAGGAGCTTGTTGAACATCTCGACGCCGGTGACGACGGTGGACTTGGTCGGCTTGATGCCGACGATCTCGACCGTCTCGTTGACCTTGATGATGCCGCGCTCGATACGGCCGGTCACGACGGTGCCGCGGCCGGAGATCGAGAAGACGTCTTCGACCGGCATGAGGAAGGGCTTGTCGGTGAGGCGCTCGGGATCGGGGAAGAAGCTGTCCATGGCGTCCAGGAGGTCCTGGATGCACTTGGTCGCCTCGGCGTTGGTCGGCTCGGACATGGCCTTGAAGGCCGAACCCTTGATGATCGGGGTCGTCTCGCCGGGGAAGCCGTAGAAGGTGAGGAGGTCGCGGACTTCCTGCTCGACGAGCTCGATGAGCTCGGCGTCGTCCACGAGGTCGACCTTGTTGAGGAAGACGAGGACGGAGGGGACGCCGACCTGGCGGGCGAGGAGGACGTGCTCGCGGGTCTGGGGCATGACCGAGTCCGGGGCGGACACGACGAGGATGGAACCGTCCATCTGGGCGGCGCCGGTGATCATGTTCTTGATGTAGTCGGCGTGGCCCGGGCAGTCGATGTGCGCGTAGTGGCGCTTGGTCGACTGGTACTCGAGGTGCCGGGTGTTGATGGTGATGCCGCGGGCTTTCTCTTCCGGCGCGTTGTCGATGTCTTCGTACTTCATCACCTTGTCGCCGAACTTCGTCGCGCAGTAGATGGTGATCGCGGCGCTGAGGGTGGTCTTGCCGTGGTCGATGTGGCCGATCGTACCGACGTTCATGTGCGGCTTGGTACGCTCGAATTTCTCTTTAGCCATGAAACTCCTCCTTGGCGTCTAATACAAAACGATCGTGCGCGTCCTCGCGGATCGCGCGCATTATAGTCCGGCGTCCGCGACGTGCGCAAGGGCCGGACTCCCGGGAAAGCCCGCTGGGCGGGTCCCGGAAGGTCTGGCGGCCCGGCTTCCCGGACCGCGGAAACGAAGCTCTTACCAGCGGTAGTGGGCGAAGGCCTTGTTGGCTTCGGCCATCTTGTGCGTGTCTTCCCGCTTCTTCACGGCGGTGCCCGTGTTGTTGAAGGCATCGAGAAGCTCGGACGAGAGGCGCTCCGCCATGGACTTGCCGGAGCGGGCCCGCGCGGCGCTGATGACCCAGCGCATGGCCAGGGCTTCGCGGCGGATGTCGCGGATCTCGATCGGCACCTGGTAGGTGGCGCCGCCGACGCGGCGGGACTTGACCTCGACGGCCGGCTTCACGTTGTCCATGGCCTTGAGGAAGGCGTCGAGCGCGGGAACGCCCGCTTTTTCCTGCAGGATGGCCATGGCGTCGTTCATGATGGCGGCGCAGATGCTCTTCTTGCCCTGCCACATCATGCGGCAGATGAACTTCGTGACGATGACGCTGTTGTACTTGGGATCGGGCAGGTGGCCGCGATCGATGGATTTCTTCTTTCGACCCATATTCGCCCTCCCTTACGCCTTCGGCCGCTTGGCGCCGTACTTGGAACGGGCCTGCTTGCGGTCGGTGACGCCGAGGGTATCCTTGGCGCCGCGCACGATGTGGTAGCGAACGCCCGGAAGGTCCTTTACACGGCCGCCGCGGATGAGCACGACGGAGTGTTCCTGGAGGTTGTGGCCGACGCCCGGGATGTAGGCCGTGACCTCGATCCCGTTACTGAGGCGGACACGGGCGACCTTGCGAAGCGCCGAGTTCGGCTTCTTGGGGGTGACCGTCATGACGCGGGTACAGATACCGCGCTTCTGGGGGCACTCCTGCAAGGCCGGCGACTTCTTCCGCCACGTGTTCTGCTTGCGGCCCAACCGTATAAGCTGGTTGATCGTAGGCATTGTACGCTCTGACTCCTGTTTGCGCCGGATTTCAGCATAATCCGGCTCTTTCTCTGGGTACGCGAGAAATAGGAAAACCCTATATCGGCGCGTCGGTGGAACGCGCCGGATGACGAGAATACCCGTCAAAACGCCCCTTGGTCAATGGGGCGCGCCGCGCGGACCTGTCGCGGATTTTCACCACGAAGGACACGAAGAAAGACCACGAAGTTCACGAAGAAGAGGGAAAAGGGATAAAGAAACAACATCTTATATCCCTAACTCCATCTTCTCTTCCTTCGTGCTCTTCGTGGCTGAACCTTCGTGTCCTTCGTGGTATGTCTCTCTTTGCGGCAAGCGTCCTTATTCCACCGTCACGCTTTTGGCGAGGTTCCTCGGCTGGTCGACGTCGCAGCCGCGCTCCAGGGCCACGAAGTAGGCGAAGAGCTGGCAGGGCACCACCATCGTGAAGGGCTGGAAGCGGGCGTCAACCTTCGGCACGGGGATGTAATCGTCGGCGATGGAGGCGATCTCGGCGTCGCCTTCGTCCGCGATGGCGATGATGGGGCCTCCGCGCGCCTTGATCTCCTTCATGTTGGAGATGGTCTTCTCCCGGAGGTGGTCGTTCGGGACGAGGAACACGCTCGGCGCCTCCGGGCAGACGAGGGCGATGGGGCCGTGCTTGATCTCGCCGGCCGCGTAGCCTTCGGCGTGGACGTACGAGATTTCCTTGAGCTTGAGCGCGCCCTCGAGGGCGATCGGGTACAGGATGCCGCGCCCGAGGAACAGGAAGTCGTCGTGCTTCGCGTATTTCTTGGCGATGGCCTGGACCTTGTCGCGGAGACCGAGCGCTCCGGAAACCGCTTCCGGGATCGCCTTGAGCTGTTCGATGAACCGGAGCCCCTCGTGGTGCGACAGGTCGTGCATGCGGGCCAGGCTCAGGGTGATGAGGTAGAAGGCCGTGAGCTGGCTCGTGAAGGCCTTGGTGGACGCCACGGCGATCTCCGGTCCCGAGTGGACGTAGACGCCGCCGTCCGATTCCCGCGCGATGGTGGAGCCGACGACGTTGCAGACGCCGAGCACCGTGCCGCCGCGGCGCTTGATCTCGCGCATGGCGTAGAGGGTGTCGGCCGTCTCGCCGGACTGGGAGACGGCCAGGAAGAGGCTGCCGGGCTCCACGACCGGGTTGCGGTAGCGGAGCTCGCTGGCCAACTCGGAGACGGCGGGGATGCGCGCGAGGCTTTCGAGCAGCCACGCGCCGACGAGGCCCGCGTGCCAGCTGGTGCCCGCCGCGATGATGCGGACGCGCTCGACGGCATGGAGCTCCTTGCGGGACAGGTTGAGGCCCCCGAGCTTGGCCGTGCCGTATTCGGCGTCGAGGCGGCCGCCGAAGGCGCGCTCGATCGAAGCCGGCTGCTCGAAGATTTCCTTTTCCATGAAGCAGGGGAAGCCCTCCTTTTCGATGGCTTCGGCGTCCCACGCCACTTGGTCGATCTTCGGATCGACGGGGTTGTCGTCCGCGTCGCTCACGCGGAACTCGGTCGGGGTCATGGAGACGACCTCGCCGTCGTTCAGGTAGACGACCTGTTTCGTGTGCGCCAGCATGGCCGTGACGTCGGACGCGAGGAACATCTCGCCCTCGCCGACGCCCACGACGAGGGGACTGCCGTTCCGCGCGCCGACGACGCGGCCCGGTTCGTCCGCGTGGATCGCCGCGATGCCGTAGGTGCCCTTCAGGTGTCGGAGGGCCGTCTTCACGGCGCGTTCGAGGTCTCCCGTATAGAACTTGGAGACGAGGTGGGCGATGACTTCGCTGTCCGTGTCGCTCAGGAAACGGGTGCCTTCCTTGAGCAGGTGGTCCTTGAGGGCCTGGTAGTTCTCGATGATGCCGTTGTGGACGATGGCGACCTTGCCGGTCGAGTCCAGGTGGGGATGGGCGTTGGCGTCCGTGACGGCGCCGTGGGTCGCCCAGCGCGTGTGGCCGATACCGCAGGAGCCCGGCAGGTCCTTGGGGACCGCGTTCCTGAGCTCGACGATCTTGCCCTTTTTCTTGATGACCGCGAGCGCGCCGCGATCCTGGACCGCGATGCCCGCCGAGTCGTAGCCCCGGTACTCGAGGCGCTTGAGTCCTTCGACGAGGACGCGCGAGGCCTGCTTGGGCCCCGTGTAGCCGACGATTCCGCACATGTGTGTCTCCTTGTCCGCGCCCGGCCGTGTTTCCACCCGGGGACGGTTCTCGTGACGGGGCGTTCTCCGTGCCTTGCGGAAGGCTCCGGCTCGCCGCGTCCGGGGATGATTGTAGCACATACGCGAAATCATTACCACGAAGGACACGAAGGAAAGACCACGAAGGACACGAAGAGAACGAAGGTAGCGAAGAAAGAAGAGAGAAGTAGGGAAGATAGTGGGCGAGCATTCCGGTTTTTCATTTCTATTTTTTCTCTTCCTTCGTGACCTAACGCTCGGGTACTCGCCAAGCTACGCTCGTGTTTCCACCTTCGTGACCTTCGTGGTAAAAATCGGTAGCATGACGGTATGGATGCAGGAATGAAGCCGGGGATCGGCGGGGTGTTCGCGACCTTCGCCGGGATTTCCGCGCTGACGATAGGCGGGGGGTACGCGATGGTGCCGGTCATCGCGCGGAAGGTGTGCGCGAAGGGCTGGCTCGACGAAAGCGAGTTCTACGGCCTGTTCGCGACGGCGCAGTCACTGCCGGGACCGATGGCCTACAACACGGCCCTCGTCGTGGGTCGCCGCGTGGCGGGGCTGCGCGGGGCGTTCGCCGCCGGCGCCGGCACGCTCGTGCCGCCCGTCGCCATCGTCATGGCCGCGGCCGCCCTCGTCGCCGGCGCGGGAAGCGATCCGACGCTGCTGGCCTTCCTCCGCGGCGCGGAAGCCACCGTGCCGGGCCTCGTCGCGGCGCTCCTCCTCCGCATGGGGACGAAGCGCCGCTGGACCGCCGCGCGCGCCGTCGTCTCGGCAGGCGCCGCCTGCGCAATGATCGTCCTGCCGCTTTGGGCCATCCCGATCTTCTTCGCGGTGACGGCGCTGTCTTTCGTCCTCGAGGGGCGCGTCTTCGACGGTCCCGGCGCCGGGAAAGCCGGAGCGCCCGGTTCAGGGGGGGGCGCGGAATGATCGGCTTCCTGTCGCTCCTTTTCGTGTTCCTCAAGATCGGCGCGGTGTCGTACGGCGGCGGTTGGACCGTCGTCGGCGTCATCAAGACGGAAGTATTGGCGAGGGGCTGGCTGGACGAGCGGGGCTTTTCGGAGCTCGTGGGTCTCGCGCAGGTTACGCCGGGCCCGGTGGCGCTCAACGCGGCCACCCTCGTCGGCTTCAAGTTGTACGGCGTCCCCGGCTCGATCACGGCGTCGCTCGCGGTGGTGGCCGCGCCGACCGTATTCGTGCTGGCGGCCGGTTTCCTCATGGGGAAACTCGGCGAGCGGGGGCAAAAGCGCCTGGACGAATCCTTCCGGACCGGTACCTTCGCGCTCGTCGCCCTGACCCTCTGGTCCTTCGCGCCGGTGGCCGTCTCGTCGCCGTCGTCCGCGCTCTGGGCGGTGGCGGCCTTCGCGGTCGCGGCGTTCACGAAATGGAATCCGCTGTGGGTCATCCTGGGCGCCGGGGCGGCCGAAGCGGCGCTGTCGCTTTTCGCCCGCTGAACGGCGCCTCGTCGTCGCCAGGCGACGACGGCGGCGTGGGACGCTTGCTTTTTGCCCGCTCCACGGCGATACTGGTGGCAAGCGTATGGGCAACGAGAAGATACTGATCGTCGAAGACGAAAAAATCATCGCGCTGGACCTCCAGCGCCGACTCGAACGCTTCGGCTTTTCCGTGGTCGGCATGGCCGGTCAGCGAGAGGAAGCCCTCGAGCTGGCCGCGAAGACGCGTCCGGACATCGTCCTCATGGACATCTCGCTCGCTGGGCAGGAGAGCTGGAACACCGAGGGCATCGAGGTCGCCGCGCTCATCAAGAAGAGCCTCGGCATCCCCATCATCTTCCTGACGGCCCACGCCAGCGACAACTTCATCAACCAGGCCAAGCACGTCGAGCCCGCCGGCTACATCCTGAAGCCCTTCAAGGAACGCGAGCTCTACACGACGATCGACATCGCCCTGTACAAGCACGCCATCGAAAAGCGCCTCCGCAAGCAGGAGCGGCTCTTCTCGGCCATCCTCCACACCATCGGCGACGCGATCATCTCGGTGGACACCTCGCTCGGGATCGAGTTCATGAATCCGGTGGCGGAAGAGGCCCTCGGCTTCGAGGAGTCCGAGCTCTGCGGGACGAACATCACCCAGGTGCTGAGCCTCTTCGATCCCAAGCAGGGCAAGGATCTCTTCGGCGGCGGCATCCCGCTCATCGACGAGCGGCCGCTCTATTTCCACGACGTGGTGATCAAGAGCCGCAAGGGCGCGTCGATCATCGCGGACGGCTCGGTCACGAGGCTCCACGAGGCGGACAACGCCACGGACGGCTTCGTGATCGCCTTCCGCGACATGACGGAACTCAAGAGCCTCTCCGAAAAGCTCGAGCACCAGACGAGCCACGACAAGCTCACGGGTCTCGCCACGCGCGACGTGTTTTCCTTCAAGCTGGCGGAAATCCTCAAGACCTCCGGCCAGTCGTCGCACGCCCTCGCGGTCATCGACATCGACCGCTTCAAGGCCGTCAACGACGCCTACGGCTCGACGACGGGCGACGACCTCCTCGTGAGCGTGTCGCGCACCATGAGCGCCCACATCCAGCGCCAGGACGTGGCCGCGCGCCTCGGCGGCGACGAATTCGCGGTGCTGCTCTACGACTGCACGCCGGACGACGCCGTGAGCGTCGCGAAGCGCATCCAGGAAGCCGCCACGGGGCCCTCTTCGGACGGGGCGCCCATGTTCCCGGTGTCGCTGAGCGTCGGCATCGTGCCGCTCGACGGAATGGCGGGCGACATCCATTCCGTGCTCGCGTCCGCCGACGACGCCTGCCGCGTCTCCAAGGAGGAGGGCGGGAACAAGATCACGGTCTTCAACCGCGACGACACGATGTTCCTCCAGCGCCGCGGGCAGATGGAGTGGCTCGCCAAGCTCAACCGGGCCGTCGCCGAAGACCGCTTCGTCCTCTACTATCAGCCCATCGTGCCGCTCGACGCCACGCGGGGCCTCGGCGACAAGCTCGAGGTGCTCATCCGCCTCGTCAACGAGGACGGCTCGATCGCGGGCCCGGTGGATTTCATCCCCGCCGCGGAGCGCTACAACCTCATGCCGGTGATCGACAAGTGGGTCGTGCGGAACGCGATGAAGGGGTTCCGGCTCCTCCAGGACCGGGGATCGCCGCTCGCCTCGTCCATCTTCTGCGTGAACCTCTCCGGCCAGTCGCTCCTCGACGAGACCCTCATCGACCTGATCCTCGCCGAGATCCAGCGGAACCAGCTGTCACCCGCGTCGTTCTGCTTCGAGATCACCGAGACCGCGGCCATCCAGAACCTCTCGTACGCGTCGCGCTTCATCAAGCGCCTGCGGGAGCACGGCTTCACGTTCGCGCTCGACGATTTCGGGTCGGGCTCCGCGTCGTTCGGTTACCTCCAGAACTTCGAGGTCGACTACGTGAAGATCGACGGCTCCTTCGTGCAGGGCATCGACGAGAACATCGTGAGCTACACGATGGTGAAGTCGATCCACGACCTCGTGTCGGTGATGGGACTCAAGACGGTGGCCGAGTTCGTCAAGCGCGACGCGATCACCCAGAAGCTGCGCGAGATCGGCGTCGACTACGGCCAGGGCTACGTGTTCGCCGCGCCCCGGCCGCTCGTCCCCCGCTGACCTCCCTCCGGGCGCTCCAGACCCGCGCGAACGCGACACGCATGAGAACCGACGCCCACGTCCACCTCGACGCCCTCCTCGGCCGCGATCCCGGTTTTCCAGAACGCTTCCTCCGCGACCCCTGGCCGCTCGTGAGTTCGGTCCACGATACGGAAGGCGAAGCCGCCCTTTCGGCGCTCGCCGCGCGGGGCGTGCCGTTCCGCGTGTCCGCCGGCATCCATCCGCAATACGTCGCGCGCGACGCGTACGAAACCTTCGGGCGCCTGACCGGAGGGGACAGCCCGCTGTCGGACCGCGTCGTCGCGGTGGGGGAATGCGGCTTCGACTTTTTCGGCAAATACGAGGGCTGCGTCCGCACGCCGGAGAACGAAGCCGCCCAGCGCCGCGCGTTCGAGTTCCAGCTGGACGCGGCGGAGCGGCTCGGCGTGCCCCTCGTCGTGCACTGCCTCCGCGGCTTCGACGTCCTTCTCGGCTACGCGAAGCGGCTTTCGAAGCTCGAGGCCGTCGTGTTCCACTCGTGGGGCGGGCACCCGACGCAGGCGCAGGACCTGCTCGCGCGCGGCGTGAACGGGTATTTTTCGTTCGGCGCGTCCATCCTGAACGGCAACAAGAAGGCGTTCAAATCCTGTTACGCGCTGCCTGAGGACCGCATCCTCCTCGAAACCGACGCGCCGTGGCAGGCTCCGACCGACAGCGGGTTCTGCAGGCTCGAGCACATCGACGACATCGCCGCGTCCGTGGCGGGCGCGCGGTTTTCCCCGAAGGAAGCGGTGTTCGCGACGGCCAGGGCGAACTTCGGGAAGGTCTATGGGTTTTGACGCGCGTTCCCGCATCATCTGGGGCGACGAGGGAGCCGAGCTGCTCGCCGACGCGACGGTTTGCGTGCTCGGTTTGGGCGGCGTCGGCGGCGCGTGCGCGCTGGATCTCGTGCGCGCGGGCGTGGGCCGCCTGTTCGTGATGGACTTCGACGAAGTCTCCGAGACGAACCTGAACCGCCTCGTTTACGGCACACGCGCGCGCGTCGGCAAGCGCAAGATCGACGCCTTCGCCGAAGCCGCCCGCGACGTGAATCCGGCGGTCGCCATCGAGGCGGTCGGCGGGCTCCTGCGCGGCGCGGACGCCGCGGAAGCCATTCCGCCCGACTGCGGCTTTTACGTCGACGCCATCGACACGCTCAACTCGAAGGTGTTCGCTATCGCCGCGTTGCGCGCTTCCGGAAAGCCCTTCGCGTCGAGCATGGGCACCGCCGGCCGGCTCCGCCCGGAGTTCCTCAAGGTGGGGAAGCTGAGCGATACGATCGGTTGCCCGCTCGCCGCGAAAGTCCGCCAGCGGCTCAGGCGGATCGGTACGCCCGAAGACTTCACCGTCGTCTGGTCCGACGAACCGCCCGTAAAGCCCGCGCCGCCCGAAGACGGCTCGATGCCCGGCACGATGGGCGCCCTCGGCCGCGTCCGCGCCGTGCAGGGCTCTTCCCCCTTCGTCCCCCAAGCCGCCGGCCACATCCTCGCCAGCCTCGCCGTCCGGTGCCTTCTCGGCTTACCGTGAGACGACAAGGTTTTTTTACCACGAAGAACACGAAGCTATGGCCACGAGCGAAGCTTAGCGAGTACCCGAGCGTTAGGGCACGAAGAAGGCGAAGGAAGCGAAGGAAGAGGGGAAAGGGAATTTTCGATCGGAAGACTCTGAACGGTTTTTAGGAAGCTTAGCCTGCCGAGCTTCGTCAACCTGTGTTTTGCCTGCTCGGGCGATTCAGATTGCCCCGGGCCCTCATCGCCGGTTCATAGCCGAATAAAGCCCGCCGCGATTCGTTCGGTGTGATAGCCGCCGTATGGCGCTACTGGGGACAATCGGCGCCTGATGACGAAACGGATGCGACCGCCGGGTGGGGCATGCCAGTACCCATGGCAAATATTGCGAGTACTCTCGCCTATTTGCCATGGGTACTGGCATGCCCCAGGTCCCGGCCCATCCGGTCCTACACCAGCCCGCCGCACCTTTCCCCGGTTGCTTCACGTTCGACTACAGCCCCATGAATCACTGCGCGCCCTTCGTGATCGATGCCGCGAGCGCCGCGAGGTCGTACCCTTTGATCGCCCCTTCCAGGAACTCCGGCAGACGCTCCGGCGGGCACGCGAAACTCGGGACGCCGACCGCCGCGAAGCGCCGGGCCAGCGCCTCGTCGTAGGACGGGCGGCCCGAGTCGTCGAGCGCGAGGAGACAGACGGTCTTCACGCCGGACTCGCGCAGCGCCTCCATGCGGCGCACGAGACCCGCCTCGTTGCCGCCTTCGAAGAGGTCGGAGAGGAGCACGAAGATGGTGCGCTCCGGGTTGCGGATGAACTGTTCGCAATAGCGGATCGACTTTTCGATGTCGGTGCCGCCGCCGAGCTGGATGCCGAAGAGCATCTCCACCGGATCCTCGCCGTAGCGCTCGGAGAGGTCGACGACCTCGGTGTCGAAGGCGACGAGGCGGGCGTTCACGGCCGGCAGCGACGCGAGGATGCAGCCCATCACGGAGCCGTAGATCACCGAGGTGCCCATCGACCCGGACTGGTCCATGTCCAGGATGACGTCCCAGCCCATGCCGCGCTCGGCGCGTTCCCAAAAGTGAAAGCGCTCGGGCACGAGGCGCTTGCGCTTCGAGTCCCAGCCGCTCAGGTTCCGCGATATGGTGCGCTTCCAGTCGAGGGCCTTGAGGTCGGGCAGGGGCGAGTGGCGCGCGCGGTTCATCGCGCCGCGCACCGCGCTCCGGAGGTCCGACGCGAGGCGGCGCTCGATCTCCGCGACGATGGCGCGCATGAAGGCGCGGGCGGCGTCGCGCGACTTTTCGGGAATCATGTCCTTGAGCGCGAGGATGGTGGCCGCGAGCGAGAGGTCCGGCTCGACCGTCGCGAGGACCTCGGGCTCGAAGAGGATGCTCTTGAGGCCCTTGCGCTCGATGGCGTCCGCCTGGATGACGCTCACCGCGTCGGGCGGGAAGAGCGAGCGCACGTCGCCGAGCCACTTCGCGACGGTGGGCGCCGAGGGACCCGAGCCGGCCGAGCGCTTCGTCGATCCCGCGCCGTCGAGGAAGGACTCGCCGCCGTAGAGCGCGTCGAGCGCGCGGTCCATGAGGTCGTAGCGCCCGTCGAGGCCCGCGCCGCCAAGGCTCTTGAAGGTCGCGTCCGCGTCGTTCCCGAGCGCGAGCCGCCATCGCTTGATCCGTTCCTGCGTGTCCGCGTCCATCGTAGCTCCGTTAGATATCGTCGAAGTCGACGTCGGCGAGCGACGCGAGCTTCGCTTTCTCGGCTTCGCCGAGGGCCGAGCGCACCGCGTGTTCGGCCTGGTCGCGGTCGAGGCCCCAAAGCGATCCGAGATTCTCAGCGACGACCCGCTTTTCCGCGGGGCCGAAGGCCGAAAGCGCGCGCCTGAGGGACACGAGCGCGCGCGGGAAGGACTCGCCGTCGAGGGCGGCCAGGTAGTCGTCGATGGCTTTCCACACGGGGAGACGGGAGAGGAGACCCGCGCGGTTTTTCGACGCGAGTCCCTCGAACCACGACGCGCCGAGGTCGGCGGGCGTGCCCGGCGACAGCCGACGCGAGAGTTCGCGCGCGAGGGTGTCGTCGTCGACCGCGCCCGACGCGCCGGAGCGTTCGAGCAGGGTGGCGAGGGCGTAGCCCGAGAGGTAGGGCGAACGGTCGTCGCGGTCCGAAAGCGACGCGAGCGCGGACTCCCACGACGAGACGTCGAGTTCCTTCCATTTGGAAAGCGCGAGATAGTCGAGGAGCGCGATGCGTCGGGCCAACTCCCGGGCGGCCGCGTCGTCGCACGAAGCGGCGTCGACGAGCCGCAGGGCCGCGCCGAGGAAGAACTCCGCGACGAGCGGGCCGGCCATCGCCGCGTCGACGCGCCGTATCTGGGCGGCTTCGACGACCTGCGACAGGGCCCACGCGGCGTCGGCCAGCTCGACGAAGCCCGCGCCGGCGGCTCCCGCGCCCTGCGCGGCGGCGATGGCGTCGGCCAACGCGCCCTCGAGGCCGCAAAGGCAGGCGTCGCGCGCCACGTCGGCGCACGCGTCCACTCCGGAGGCTGCGGCCGCGTCGGGGCGGAGGCGTTCTGCCAGGCGGTAGGCCGCCGCGAGTTCCACCGTGTCGCCCAAGAGCGAGCCCTCCGCGAGGGACACTTCCGATTCCGGGGTCCAGCGGAGCGTCCAGCGCTCGGAGTAGGTCGGGGCGTCGTCTGCGCGCCGTTCCAGGCTGCCGAAGCCGACGCCGATCGTCGCGAGCCGCATGAGGAAGCGCGAGCGCGCGAGGTCGAGGAAGGCGGCGTCCTCGCTCTGCACGCGGCGGTTTTCGCGGAGGTCGAGTTCGAGGAGCGCGGCTTCGGCCTTGAGGAAGCGCTCGAGCTTGAGCGCCGAAAGCTGCCTGCGGAAATCCTCCTGTATCGCGGTGAGGCCGGCGCCTTCGGGAACCGAGCCGATCTCCGAGCCGATGTCGATGCGCGCGAAGGCGTCCGCGAGCGACGCTTCCGAGCCGCGGCCGAGCGTGGCGGTGGCCGCGTCGTGCAGGTCGGAGAGCGAGGGCGCCGGGGCGTCCTTGAGGGCGGCCAGGGTTTCGGCCAGGCGCACCGCCTCGATGACGTCGGCGCTCGAGCGGTGGTCGCCTTTGTCGCGCATCGCGCGCGCCACGCGGGTGAGGTACGCCGTCGGGACGCCTTCGGGCAGCTTCCCGACGGCGGCGCGCCAGAGGAGGCCGTAGTAGGCCGGCGCGCGGTTGCCCGCGCCGTAGCCCGACCGGGACGACAGGCGATAGTACGAGTACGGCATCGCGGCCATGCGCGTCTCGGCGCGGGGCAGGGCGGCGAGCTCGTCCGCCGTCAGGGGGGCTTCCGCCCCGGGCGCGAGGGGGTCGATGGCCGGCGCGTGGTAGGCGCCGCACACGACGGCGATACGCTCAGGTTCGATTCCGTCGGTAATGACGCGCGTTATGCGCTCCCGCATCGCCGCCTCGCGGAGGAGGTTGCGGCCGCCGAGGCCGGGACCGGCGGCGTCGAGCTCGCGGGCGCCCGCGCCGAAGGCGAAGGCCGCGTCGCGGTAGGCCGCCGGATTCGCCTCGAACGCGTGCTCCCACCAGGATTCGTAGTCGCCGTAGCCCTGGGCCCGCGCGAGCGCGTCGTAGTCGAGCGCGCTTTTTTCGTCCGAGTCCTCCATCGACAGGAAGACCGAGGCGGGCAGGTCCATGAACGCCGCCCGCGCGCCGTGCCGGACGGCCCACGAGAGCGCGACGTACTCCGGCGAGTATTCGGCGAAGGGATAGAGGAGCGAGCGCACGGGACTCTGGGCGGTGTAGCAGAGGAGCGCGAGGGGCGGCTTCGACTTCTCCGAGACGAGGTGGGGGATGAAGTCGTCCGCGTCGCGCGGGCCCTCCACGAGCACGCAGGCGGGCTTGCGCCCGTCGAGCTCGCGGAGGAGTTCCCGGGCGGCCGCCGGCGAGAGGTGGCGGACCCCGAAGATCGCGGGTCCCGGTCCGCTCACGGGTTCAGTTCCCGGCAGCTCTTGTAGAGCCCACTCCACTCGGAGCCGCGTTTTTTCATCACGTTCTCGAGGTATTCCTTCCAGACGACGGCGTCCTTGTCGTCGTTCTTGACGACGCTGCCCTGGAGCGCGGCGGCTAGGTCCGCGTCCTTGAGTTCGCCCGTGCCGAAGCTCGCGGCCAGGGCCATGCCGCCGGCGAGGAGCGAGATGGCCTCGGCCGCCGACAGCACGCCTGAGGTCGGTTTCACCTTTTCCTTGCCGTCGAGCGTCTGCCCGTGCCTGAGCTCGCGGAAGATGGTGACGACGCGCGCCACCGCGTCCTTCGAGGGGAGGGGCGCCTTGAGCTCGAGGTTCTTCGACAGCTCCGCGACGCGCTTGTTCACGATGGCGGCCTCGGTCTCGAAGTCGGGTGGCGACGGCAGGACGACGATGTTGAAGCGCCGCTTCAAGGCGGAGGACATCTCGTTCACGCCGCGGTCGCGGGTGTTCGCCGTGGCGATGATCGAGAAGCCGCGGCGCGCCGGCGCGTCGATGCCGAGCTCCGGCACGGCCAGGCGCTTTTCCGAGAGGATGGAGATGAGCGCGTCCTGCACTTCGCTCGCGCAGCGCGACACTTCCTCGAAGCGCGCGATCTTGCCCTGTTCCATCGCCTGGTAGACCGGGCTCTTCACGAGCGCCTTTTCCGACGGGCCGTCCGCGAGGAGGAGCGCGTAGTTCCACGAGTAGCGGATCTGTTCCTCGCTCGTGCCCGCGGTGCCCTGCACGACGAGCTTCGAATTGCCCGAGATGGCCGCGGACAGGTGCTCCGACAGCCACGACTTCGCGGTGCCCGGCTCGCCGATGAGGAGGAGCGCGCGGTCGGTGAGGAGCGTCGCGATGGCGATCTCGACGATGCGCTTGTCGCCCACGTATTTCGGCGTGATGGCGACGCCGTCCGCCTGGCCGCCGGTGACGTAGGTCAGCACCGCCTTCGGGCTCAGGGCCCAGCCGCTCGGCTTGTCGCCCTTGTCGGCGGTCTTGAGCGCGGTCAGCTCTTCGGCGAACTGTTCCTCGGCGGCCAGCCGCAGCACGTCTTTCGGGTTCATGCGTTCTCCTTTTTCTCCAGTTCAAGCACGGCGCTCGCGAGCGCCTCCGCGATATCCTGGTCTCCCGACTTGAAGGCGCGGTCCGACGCCTTCTTGAGGTCGCCGAGCCGGGACGCGGGCAGGGCGGCGAGGGCGCGCCCCGCGGCGTAGTGCCTGCCGCCGAAAAACCGCGCCCCCTTCGATTTCGCGAAGGCGAGGTATTCGACGACCCGTTCAACGACGCCGCGGCGCCCGAGGGCGCACAAGCCCTCGACGGCGCGGTCGAAGGCGGCCAGGACTTCCGGATCGGAAAAGTCGCCCTTTTCGAGGACCTTGAGGAAGGACGCGTCGTCCGCGTCAGGGGGGAAGAACGAGGCGAGCGAGGGGTGACCCGCGTCGCATAACGCGTCCTTCCAGCGCGCCGAAAAGGAGCGGCGCACGCGCCCGAACATCGCGGCGACGCGATCCGACCATTCTTCGTGCGGCGATTCGCACAGGCGCCTGAAGGTGTCGACGAAGGCGACTCGTCGTTTGTCGTCCGCGGGCAGGCGGACGAGGGGCAGGAAGCGCTTGAGGAACTCGTCGTGGTTTTCCGTCAGGTACGAGAGCTGGAACGCCGCGGGAACGTAATCGGCCGCCATCGAACCACGCCACCGGAGGAAGGACGCGGCGTCCTCCGGAGTCTTGTCGTAGTACAGGGCGCGGGTCAGGGCCATGACCGCGCGGACGCGTTTGTCGTCGCGGGGACCGTCGAGACCGGCCAACGCGTCGAGCTCGGACGCGAAACGCCGGACGACGCGTGTCCGCCACGGATGCTCGGGGGTGAGCGCGCCGAGGAAGAAGGTCGCGCGCGCGAGGGCCGCGTCCTCGCGCGTCTGCGCGTAAGCCTGGAGCGAGGCGTCCGCGCTCCGGCCGACCCATTCGAGCAGCGACGGATTCGTCCGCGCGCGAAGCACCGCGACCAAATCGCCCGGATCCTTTTCGCGATCGACGTAGGCGACGAGCGCGTCGAGGGCCGCCGCGTCGTCGAAGGCGCTCAACGCCTCGGCGGCGGCGGCGGCCAGCGCGCGGTTTCGCCCCGCGACCTGGTCGACCAGGAAGGGGATCGCCCCGGGGAAGGACTCGAGGGCGCGGACGGCTTCTTCGCGGCAGCGCGGCGAACGCTTCGCGTCGAGCGCGATGGCCTCGAGCTCGTCAGCGTCAGTGGATTCCGTCTCGACGAGGAAGCGCAGGCACATCCAGTCCTTCTGGCTTTCGTGGAGTCCCGCGCGCACTGCGGGCGCGGCCTTGGCGCCGAACGCGGCGAGCGCCGTCTTCGCCGCGAGCGCGATCTCCTCGTAGGGGTCGCCGAGCGCCGTCACGAGCGCGGGGATCAGCCTGAAGTCGCGGAGGCGGCCGTCCGCGGCGCCTGCCTCGACGACGCGGTAGCGTCCCGCGCCGCGCTCGGTGAGCGCCGACGACAGTTCCGAAAGCGCGCGGCAGCCCTGGTTCGCGTCCCCGGCGAGGTCGAGCCCTTGAAGCGGCTTGGGTGTAACGCCGTCGTCCGGCGCGGCGAAGCCGGCTTGCACGCGGAGCGCGGCCACCGCGAGGGTGCGCGCTTCGAGGAGGGCGTCGGCGGCGTCTTCCGGCGGCGCGGATACCGCGCGGTCGAGCGCGTCCGCGACGCGGCCGAGGACGGGAGCCGTTCGCGCGGCTTCCCTGAGCGACGGCAGGACGCGACCGACGCGGTAGTCGCCTTTCGCCAGACGCGCTCCCGCGTCGAGGAGGCGGTCGATTTCGTCCACGGTTTCATGCAGCAATTCCATACGGACTCCCGGGCGTCAGTAAGCCAGGCGGACGACGCGGTCCGCGTTGACGATGGAGAGGAGGCGACCCTCGACGCGGCGCGATGCGGCGTCGAGCCCGAAGCGGACGAGCGCCGCGCCGTCGCGGGCGTCGCGCGGCGAAACGAAGTCGGCGAGGGCGGCCGCGGCGGGACCGCGTACGCCCGAGCGGTCGTCCAGCACGAGGACGTTGCCGTCGCCCGAGTCGAGGAGGAGCGCCGAATCGCCGAGACGCTCGAGTTCGGAAAAGCGCACGAGGAGGACGGGTTGCCTCGGAAGGAGCGCGTTCTTGAACTGCGCGCGCGCGGCCTTGAGCGCGTCCGGCAGGGAGAGCGCCGCGCTTTCGAGCACGACGGACCGGTCGGCCGCCGACACCCCGTCGTCCGTCGCGCCGTCCCAGCGCGCGCGCGGGTTGAGCCCGCCCGGATACACCGCGAGCTCCGGCACGAGCTTCGCGGTGAAGCACGAGTCGTCCTCTTTGAGATGTTTCGCGGCCTTCACGGGCCGGAGGTTCCGCGTCTCGAGGATCGTCCGCGCTCGCTCGGTCGAGCTCACGTCCACCCACAAGCCGGAATCGACGTACTCTTTCCGGTCTTCGTCGAGGTAGCGGTCGAACGACAGCTGTACGAGGCGCGCGTCCTTCCGCGCGAGCCCCGCGTCCGCGAGCTCCGACAGCTGCCACGCGTGCCCGAGGAGCTCGTCGATCGTCGATTCCGGATCGAGCTTGTGCTCGGGGTCGGCCAGCCGCGCGGCGAGGCGTTCGAGTCCCTTCGCGCAGAGCGAGCGGAGGCGCGCGAGTTCCTCGGCCATCGCCCGTCGCGCCGCGGCGTCGCGTTCCGGGTCGCCCTTCGTCCCGTCCGTTTCGCGCGCGCGTTCGACGGCGCGGACGAAGCCGCGGAGGAAGGCTTCCGGCCCCGGCAGGTAGGTGTCGCCGAGCCGGGCGGCTTGCGCTTCGAGCGCCTCGAGCCGCTCGGGCGTGAGCGACGCGAAACCGGACACCCCGATCTCGAGGACGGTGGCGCGCAACGCGTCGAGCCCTTCCCGCTGCGCTTCGATCTTCTTGCCGAGCGCCTTCGTGTTCGTCTTTTTCGGCGCGGCCGGTTCCGTCGCGGCCTTCTTCGCCTTCTCTTCCTTCGCCTCGAGCTTGGCGCGCTTTTCGAGCACGTCCGCGGGCACGGGCGAAGAGCCGAACTTCGCGCCGGACGCGTAGTGGTAGAGGAGGCCGAGCGCGTGCTTGCACGGCTGTTGGCGGCTCGGGCAGGAACAGCGGGCCACCGGTTTCGCCGGATCGATGAAGTCCACCGACACGCGGTAGGGTTCGGCGCCTGAGCCCGCGCAGGCGGCCGAAAGGATCGTGCCGTCCGGATCGATCGCGCACGCGGAGAACGAACGTTTCTTCACGAGTCCCTTGCCGTTCGCCGCGGCCTGCGCGTTCGCGGCCATCGCGTCTATCGTCGCTTCCGTCACTTGGATCATCGGCTGTCCTCCGTCCGGGGGGATGTCCGGGCGCGAAGTGTAGCACGGCTTCCCGGGTTTTTAAAAGAAGGAATTCGGGCGCCTCCCGCCGCGTTCGCGGCGGGTCGGGCTTTGCGCTCCAAGTCCTCGCGAACGCGGTAGGGCCGCGTTCGCGGCGACGAAGCTCCTTTTTTTTACAAGGAGCTTCGTCGATGTTCGGTAAACGCTGCGGGCTTTGCGCTCCAATCCCTGGCGCTCGTCGTCGTGAGCCGTCGCTCAGATGACGAGGGACGGAAAGTCGGCGTAGAACGAGCGCCACGCGGCGGCGCAGTCCGGATCCGGCGATGGCCCGCCGAGTTCCTTCGGGTCGAGTACGATGGGCGGATAGAAGGACGCGGCTTCGTCCAGGTCGGGGTCGGCGCCCGGCGGAACGAGCGGCGCGAGGATGAGATCGCAGCGGCGTTCGTCGGCGAGGACTTCGAGGGCGCGGCGTCCGTCGGAGGCGACGACGAAGGCGCGGGACGACGGCCGTCCCTGCGCGTCGGGCGAGAGCCGGCGCTCGCGCGCGAGCCACGCCTCCGGATCGGCGTGCCGCGCGGCGAGGCGATCGAGCGCCGCGACGGCGGACGAAAGGGGTCCGGAGCGGGCGCGCGCGTCGAGGACGAAGGCGAACGCGGCCGACGGGTGCGCCGCGCGGAGCGGCAGGGCCGCGGCCGCGTCGAAATCGCCCGTGGCGTCGAACAGGAACGCGATCGAGGACGCGAATCGCTCGGGCCGTTCGACGGCGTCGCGCAACGCGGTCCGCGTATCGCCGCCTGTCGCTTTCGAGCGCGCGTCCACCGTCGACGCGAGCCGCCGGCCGTCCGGCGGGTCGAGCGGCGGGTCGAAGCGCGGCACGAGCGGCGGGCGATATTCGACGCCGAATCGTTCCTCGAAGCGCGCGATGGCGTCGGCCAGGGCGGCTTCGTCGAGATCGGGCGTCGAGCGCACCCAGTAGGGCGGCTTCGGGTCGAAGCGGAGGCCGAATTCGGCGGCGCGCCCGCGGAGGGTCGTGCCCGGCAACAGGGAAAGCGGATACAGCTCGGCGCCGTCCGCGAGGCCGAGCGAGTCGACGAAATCCAGCGTCGCTTCCACGTCCGCGAGACCGTCGCGCGGGAGGCCGAGGATGAGGCCGGTGGTGGCGCGGACGCCGGCGTCGAGGAGGGCTTCAACGCCGCGGGAAAACCGTTCGCGCTCGAAGGGGCGGTTCACGGCGTCGAGCGCCGCCTGGTTCGACGACTGGAGCCCGATCTCGGCCGAACGGAAACCCGCTTCGCGCATGAGCCCGGCGATCCGCGGCGTCACGCTCTCCGGCTTGAGTTCGGCGTGGACGGGCAGGCGCGCGACGTTTGCCGAGGCGATCGCCTCGAGGCGGCTTTCCAGCCCGGCGGACGCGTTGAACGACGGATCCATCACGTAGACTTCGCCCGCGCCGAGTTCGGCGGCGGCGCGGAAGGCCGCGCTCTCCGTCGACTCGGGAAAACGGCGGACCGGGCCCGACGCCTTTCCGTAAAAGCAGTACGAACAGCGGAAGGGACAGCCCCGCGTCGTCTCGAGGAGGAGCTGGCCGCTGCGTTCCGGCGCGAGGATGCCGGCGAGATAGGGATTCCGGACGCGCGAGAGATCGAGCGACGCCGTCGCCCTGAGGACGGGGCGGTCCGCAGCGAACGACGACGCGACGGCGGTCGCGCGGGCGAGCGCCGCGTCGCGCGGGGGGCTCCGTCCGGCTTCGGAGGCGAGCGCGGCGAGCAGCCGTTCGAAGGGCTCTTCGCCTTCCCCGACGACGAAGACGTCGATAGCCGAACCGGCCCGCGCGTGCTCCCAGGCGATCGAGCCCTCCGCGAGTTCGGGACCGCCCGCGACGATGGCGCAGTCGGGGAGAAGCGCGCGGACGCGACCGGCGATCGCGAAGGATCGCTCGACGTTCCAGAGGTAGAGCGTGAAGGCGACGAGGTCCGGGCGCGCGTCGGCGACGGCGGCCGCCACGGCGGCGTCGCCCCCGAAATCCGCCACTGCCGGGTCGAGCGAGAGGAGTTCGATCCCGTTGCCTTCCGCGCCCACGGCGTTGCGACGATCCGCGGCCGGCGTCGCGGGGCGCCTGAACCCGAGTCCCGAATCGCGACCGACGAGACCTGCCGCGGGGGCGGCTGCCGCGAGGGCGGCCGCCGCGAGCGGAATGTTCGAGGACGGAGCCGACCGTTCCGGAAAAAAAGACGGCACCGGCAATTGGACGAGGATCGCGCGCATCGGAGCGAGTATACCCGTTCGACGCCCGGAGCGGCAAAGGGCATCGCACCGGGCGTCCGGCGGTTTGACCGCATGCCCGCGGAAGGCTATCTTTAAGGTAGTCCTACGAAGCTTTATTTCACGTCCGAACGCGGGTGCCCGCGACACCGGGCGGAAGGTATCATCGGCCATGATCGGCGCGCTCGTGAATCTTTTTTTATACTTCCTCGCGTGCGCGTTCGTGGGCTGGCTTGTCGAGGCCGTTTACAAGAGCGCGGAAGAACGACGATTCGTGAATCCGGGCTTCCTGCACGGTCCTCTCGTGCCCGTGTACGGCTTCGGCGGCGCCGCCGTGCTGGTCATCGGGGCCGCGTGCTCGACATTCCCGCGCTGGGTCGCCTACGTCGCGGTGATGATCGCCCCGACCATCGTGGAGTACCTCGCTTCGTTGGTCATGGAACGGATCTTCTCGACGAAGCTCTGGGACTACAGCGACGAACCCTTCAACCTGCGCGGTCGCGTGTGCTTGCGCTACTCGCTCTATTGGGCGGTCCTCGCGGCCTCCGCGCGGTCCTTCGCCGAGCCCGCGATGACGGGCTGGATCCGGTCGTGGCCCGACGAAGCTCGCTATTTCGCATGCGGCATGGGCGTGATGTACCTGGCGGCGGACGTCTGGATTTCCGGGCGGCTCTACTTGAACTTCGCGTCGGCGCTGAGGCGGATACGCGACGCCGTGGCGCGGAAAGCCGAAGCCCTGCCGTTGTCGGACGTCATCGGCAATCGGATTCCCGTCGAACTGAGGCGCTTCCTGAAGCCGCTCAAATCGTTCCCGCGCCTCCGCCGCGAGATCATGCAGAGCCTCGGCGTGCTGCCCGACCACGTGACCGATTTCCTCAAGATCAACCTGCCATCGAAGCTCAAGAAGGCGGCCCGGGACCGGAAGAAGGGGCGCAACCATGGCGCGCGTTGACCGAAAAAGGCGCGACGGCGGTTTTCACCGCATCTCGAAAGCCATTCGACGTCATCCGGAATTCCGCAAACTCGCGGATTTCCACCACCACAACGACAGCCTGCTCGAGCACAGCGTCGACGTGGCGATGACGGCGTACCGCATCGCGCGCTTTTTCCGGGCCGACCCGAGACCTGCGGTGCGGGCCGCGCTCCTCCACGATTTCTTCCATTACGATTGGCGCACGCATCGCTTCAAGAAAGGCAAGTGGCACGCCTTCGAGCACGGATCCATCGCGCTGGCCAACGCGGAGCGGACTTTCGGCCCCCTGAGCAAGGCCGAGCGCGACGCGATCCGCAACCACATGTGGCCCATCTCGGCCGTGCCGCCGCACCACGTCGCCGCGTGGATCGTCACGCTCGCCGACAAGCTCGTCACCGCCCGCGACATCCGCCACTGGTTCGCATCCCGCCTCGCCTTCCTCCGCGCCTACCCCCGCCACCGCGCCGGTTGAGGCCGTCACGGCTTCGACACGAAGAGGCCATCCCGCACAAGAGGCAACCACGGAGGCACGGAGGATTGTGCCACGGAGATCACGGAGAAGAGAGGTGAGAGGGATTAAGATAGGCAAACTCAGGCCGGGGACTAGCAAACGAAAGCCCTTCGCGTTTGTCGAGCTTGCATGTTGTCGTGCGATGCGATCGCGGCATACGATACCCAGTGTCGAAGCGCGTGCGACCGCCGGGTGGGGCATACAAGTACCCATGACGAATATTGCGAGTACTCTCGCCTATTCGTCATGGGTACTTGTATGCCCCGCCTACGGTCAACCTGGTCCGACACTGCTCACGCGTCCGCGAAGGGCGGCGCGCGTTCGAGTACCGCGCGTATCACGCGATGCTCGTCGAGCGTCAGTCCGGGGTCGCTCGTCATGATCGCCTCCGCGTCTTCGCGCGCGTCGGCCATGAGCTCCGCGTCGGAGGCGGGATCGGCGATCGCGAGGCGGAGGGCGCCGGATTGCGCGATGCCGGCGATCTCGCCGGGGCCGCGGATCTTCAAATCCTCTTCCGCGATGAGGAAGCCGTCGTTCGAGTCCTTGAGGGCCATGAGGCGGCGTTTGCCGTCCTCGGTGATCTGTTCGGAGTACACGAGGAAGCACCAGGAGCGCCTGGTGCCGCGCCCGACGCGGCCGCGGAGCTGGTGGAGGGCGGCGAGGCCGAAGCGCTCCGCGTGCTCGACGACCATGCACGTGGCGTTCGGGACGTCGACGCCGACTTCCACCACGCTCGTGGCGACGAGGATGGACAGTTCGCCCTTCGTGAACGCGGCCATCGTCGCGCGTTTTTCGTCGTCGGGTATCCGCGAGTGGACGAGTCCGACCATCATGCCGGGATAGATCTCCTCGGCCAGGCGCGTCCGCATCGCTTCGGCGTTCCTGAGCCCGAGCGCCTCCGACTCGCCGACGAGCGGATAGACGAAATACGCCTGGCCGCCGGATTCGAGTTCGCGGCGCACGAAGTCGTACACTTTGCCCTCGTTGCCGTGGCGCGCGAGGTGCGTCGTCACGGGGATGCGGCCCGCGGGCATCGTCTTGATCGTGGAGACGTCGAGGTCCCCGTACACAGTGAGCGCCAGGGTGCGCGGGATCGGCGTCGCGCTCATCATGAGCAAGTCCGGAGCCCGCCCCTTACGCGACATGGCCGTCCGCTCGCGGACGCCGAAGCGGTGCTGTTCGTCCACGACGACGAGCGAGAGGTCCTTGAATTCGACGCCCTCGGAAAAGAGCGCGTGCGTGCCCACGACGAAATCGATCTCGCCCGCGCGGAGCGCCTTGAGGAGCGGCTTCCGCGACCCTTCGTCGACCTTGCCCGAGAGGAACGCGAGGCGCACGCCGACCGGCTCGAGAAGCCGCGCGGCGGTGTCGGCGTGCTGGCGGGCGAGGAGCTCGGTCGGCGCGAGGAGGGCCGCCTGCGAACCCGACGACACCGCCTCGAGGACCGCGAAGAAAGCCACGAGGGTCTTGCCCGAGCCGACGTCGCCCTGGAGGAGGCGGGCCATCTGCCGCGGCGAGGCGAGGTCCCGGCGGATGTCCTCGATGGCGGCTTCCTGGTCGGGCGTGAGCGCGAACGGGAGGCGCTCGCGGAGGCGGTCCGCGAGCCGGGGGCCGGAGGTCGGGGCCGGTTTCCGCTCGATCCGGACCGCGCTTCTGGCGGCGGCGCGGCGGCGCACCGCCAGCTGCAGGTAGAAGAGCTCCTCGTACGCGAGGGTGCGCCTGGCGGCGTCCGCGTCCGCCATCTTGGCCGGGAAGTGGAGATCGCGCAACGCGTCGGCCTTGCCGACGAGTCCGCGCCTTTCCGCCAGGGCGGGCGGCACTTCGTCCTCCACCATGCGGCCGTAGCCCTCGAGGGCGGCGCGCACGAGCTTGCGGAGCCCCGCCTGCGCCACGCCCTCGGTGAGCGGGTAGACGGGGAGCACTTCCGGCTTCCAGCCTTCGGTTTCGGGCTCGAGCTCGAAGGCGGACGACTGGATTTCGCCGTAGCGGCGTTCGAAGGTCCCGACGACGCGGACGCGCGTCCCCACGGGGAACTTCGTCTCGAGGAAGGAGCGGTTGAAGCACACGAGCACCGCTTCCGCGCTCCCGTCGTCGACGCGGAGCTTGAGGGTCTGGCGTCGCCCGAAACCGAACCACTCGTGCGCGACGACGACCGCGGCCGCGTTGGCCCTGCCGCGCGCGGGCGCGTCGCGGAAGGGGATCGGGACCGTGCGGTCGTCGTATTCGCGCGGGACGTGGAGGAGGAGGTCCGCGACGCTCGATATGCCGAGCCGGGTCAGTTTGGCTTCCGCCGAGCGTCCCGCCCCGCGGAGCGACGAGACGGGATGGACGAGCTCCCTCAGGAACACGGGCGCGTCACTTGCGGCGGTCGGCCTCGCCGAGGGCGGCGAAGAAGGCGGCGCCGTCGATGGCGGCGTCCGGCGCGAAGTTGCGCCCGTCGACGAGCTTCATGATCTCGAGCTCGACGCAGCCGAGGACCGCGTCGAAGTAGCTCGAGCCGATGGGGACGTCCGGCACCGGACTCGCGGGATTCGCGCGCGACGAGTACTTCATCGTGTACTTCGTGAGGAGCTTCGAGTCGCCGCGGTACGAGGCGAGCGCGTTCCAGAGGAAGAGCGCGGCGTCGGCGCGCGTGGCGCCGTCCTTCGTCGTCGGCGCCTCGCCGGCGAAATAGCCGGCGGTCTTGAGGCGGTCGAAGAGCAAGGCTGCTTCCCAGCGCCGGCCTCCCGTGACGCCGTCGAGCAGGGTCGTGTTTTCCTGGGCGATGGCGCAGAGGTCGGCGAGGGTGAGCGCGGCCGCGGCCAGGCGGGCGCCCGAGGCCGACGAAGCCGGAGCGGGGGCGTCGCGGAGGGCCACCGCGCGTTCGCGGTAGTCGCCGTAGCGGCGCGAATATTCCTGCGGCAGGAAGGGCAGGGAGTCGTCGAACGCGACGATGGCGTCGCGCGCGCGGCCGAGGGCGAGGAGGCGGTAGCCCCGTTCGGCTTTCACGCGGCGGTTCCCTTCCTCGCTTTCGGGCGCCGAATCGAGGGCGGCAAGCGCGTCCGCGTCCGTCGGCGAGAGGAGGGCCGCCAGCACGACCGCGAGCTCGTCGGTCTTCTTCGCCTTGAGCGAGCGCTGGAGTTCCGCCTTCGCGCCGGTCTTGTCTCCCAGGATGAAGGCGGCCCGCCCCATGAGGGCGCGCCGCCTGGCTTCGAAGCCCTCGTCGACGATGCCACGCGTCTCGGCGGCGGCGAGTTCCCTGCCGAGGGCTTCCACGAGCGCGCGGCCGTCTTCGTTGAGGCCCGCGGCGAGCGAGGCCGTCTCGGCCTCCACGAGGCCGAGCTCGTAAGAGTCGAGCTCCCGGTAGGCTTCGGGTTCCACCGTCTCCACGAGCTTGTCCCGCTGGACGGACTTGCACGAGAGGGCGAGCACGGCGAACAGGGCGGCGAGGGCTATGGCGGCGTGGCGCATCTTATCGCTCCGGATCATTTGAGGATGTAGGCGGCGATCGTGTCGTCCACCGTGGTCGCGACGAGTTCCGCTCGGCCGTCCGCGTTCAGGTCGGCGAAGGCGACGACGCCTGAGCCGGCGAGCGGGAAGCCCTCGAGGGGGCGGAGATCGGAGGTGAGGGCGAAGAGCGCGTTGCCGTCGCCCGTGAGGAAGAGCTCCTCGGCGCCGTCGCGGTTCGCGTCGAAGGCCGCCACGCGCCCGGTCTTCGCGGACAGCCCCTTCAGCTCGAGCGTGGCCACGTCCGCGTTGCCCGACACCCGGTGCACGACGCCGCGCTCGGAGAGCGCGAAGACCGAGCCGCCCGAGACGAGGGCTTGCGCGGTGAACGCCCCGTCGAGCGCGATCGGGAAGTCGCCGAGCGTTTCGCCCGTCGTCGCCCAGAGCGAGAGCGTGCCCGCCTGCGTGAGGAAACCGACCGCCTCATGGCCGCCGACCGCGCCGAGGAGGGGCGATCCGAAGCCGATGCCGTCGACGGTCTGCGGCCAGCCTTCCGCGACCGCGCCGTCGGCGCCGAGCAGGTATACGGCGCCGTCGAAGCTCTTCGGATAGGCGGCGACGAGCCCCTTTCGCGCCACGGGCGGCGAGAGGAGCGGCGAATCGAAGGCGGTTGCGGATTTGCGCGTCGTGCCGTCTTCGGCGACTTCCAGCAGGGAGCCGTCCGACAGCGGCACGTAGAGCAGGGCGCCGACGGCGAGCGGCGCGCTCGAGGGAGCTTCGCCCGTCACGAGCGGGAAGCCCTGCGCCGCGTCGAGGCGGGCGTCCGAGCGGTACACGGTGCCGCGCTTCGACACGGCCCACAGCCCGTCGTAATCGCCCGTGGCGATGAGCACGTCGGCGTCCAGCTCGGCTTCGCGCCGGTCGCCCGAGGAAGGATCATAGGAGACGAGGGTCGAGCCGCGCTCGATCCACAGGAGGCGAGCGGTCGGCGCGCCCGGCTGTTGCCGCGCGACCACGACCGGCGAGAGGCGGCCGCCCGCCTTGAGCGGGAAGCCCGGCAGCGCGCCGACGCCCTTGCCGCCGGCGGCGACCGCGGACAGCGACAGCACGAGTTCTCCGTTCTCGACGCGGACGGTCGCGTAGCCGCGGCCGTAGCGAGCGAGCGCCTGGGTCACCGCGCCGGAACCGCGGAGGAAGAAGGGCACGCTCCGGTCGAGCGAGTAGTAGATCGACGCCGACGAGGCGCCCGACACGTTCTTCGAAACCGTCTTCCAGCGCTCGGTGCGCGCGAGGAGCGCGCCCGAGCGCGCGGCCTTCACGACGTCCGAGAGGGCGTCGAGCGATTCGGACGCGAAGAGGAAGCCGCGTTCCGCCGCGAAGTACGGCCGGGGGGCCGCGACGCCGGCGACTTCGAGGATGGACTTGATGTACCAGGGGAAATCCATGCGGAGGACGCGGTTGCCGTCCACGAGCGTCGTGTCGTCCGTGGCGAGCGCGAAGGAGTTGAAGGCCTTTTCGAAGACGTCCTTGCGTTTCCGTTCGTCGCCCACTTCGATGAAGTAGACGGGCTGGGCCCGGCCCTCGACGCCGAACACGCCGGCTTCGTCGCCGGTCCATGAGAAGAGGAGCTCGTCCAGGCCCACGCCGAGCGCGGTCTTGGCCGCGTCGTCCGCCGTCTTCCAGAGCTGGTCTCCCTTCACGTCGGAGCCGAGGTAGGGGAACACCGCCTCC